>NZ_CP027116.1:3281165-3937399 GCF_003431975.1 Bacillus pumilus
TCAGAAAAAAACCTTTCTTGACACACATGATTTATTTCTGCCTAAAACCAACTTTTTGAAGAAATTATCCTATATTACATATTCAGAGCTTTTGAAGGACAAAACCTTATCTAAGGATCAGCCTCTCCTTCAGAAAGGAACAGCCCCTACTGCTCAAAACTTCAGTCAATTTGCGTTGAAAGAGAAATATGTAGAATTTTATTTCCCAGCATCTCAAGTAGCCGCAGAGGATCTTGGTCCGCAAACACTTGCGATTAAAAAGACGCTGCTGAAAGATATATTAAAGCCAGAATATATGAATAAAACCAAAAATCAAAATGAAATGAAAGAACCGAATCCGAAAAGAAAAGCCGTCAAGCTGCCGCAAAAATCAAAGCTTGATCCAAATAAAAAAGCCATTGCCCTTACATTTGATGATGGTCCAAACCCAGCGACCACCTCAAAAATTTTAGATGCACTGAAGGCAAATAAAGGACACGCGACCTTTTTCGTGTTAGGCAGCAGAGTGCAGTATTATCCTAGTATGCTTGCAGACATTCTAAAAGGCGGGAATGAAATCGGAAATCATTCTTACAGTCATCCTTTATTAACAAGACTGCCTCTAAAGCAAGCAGTGAAACAAGTGAAGGACACACAGCAGCTGATTGAGAAAGCGAGCGGATATACGCCAACGCACTTCAGACCGCCATATGGTGGAACAAATCAAGACATCAATCAAGCGGTTGGGATGAAAGTCTCTTTATGGGATGTTGATCCAGAGGATTGGAAAATTCGTAACAGCCAGCTGATTACAAATCATGTTCTCTCACATGCAGCAGATGGCAGAACGGTGTTAATGCATGATATTTATGACAGCTCAGCTCAAGCAGCTGTAAAGATCATCCATGAGCTCACCAAACAAGGCTACCAGCTCGTCACAGTCAGTGAACTTGACCAATTAAAAAAAGAACGCCATGAACAACCCCCTGTGCAGTAATTACAGGGGGTTTTCTTTTATGACTCCAAAGACTTCTTTTGTTTCAATAATGCTTGGAACGTCTCTTCCAGCTCCTGAGTCGGCTCAATACTTAAACGGCTGAGCACCTCTGACAGCTGCATATCAATTATCAGAAGCTCTTCTTCTCTTTGTGTAGCAGCTGGTTTGTCTTCCTTTTGTTTATACGCTTCATATGTGCCGTCAAATGCTTCAATGCGTTTTTCGTGTACATGGAAAATGCGAGTGGCCACCTCTTCGATCAGTCTGCGATCATGGGAAACAAACACAACAGTTCCTGGGTAATCCTTCAATAGCCCTTCAAGCGCTTCGACTGCCGCCAGATCTAGAAAATTCGTCGGTTCATCCAGCATGAGGACATTGGCATCGCTGACAAGTAAGGATGCAAGCATGGTCTTCACCCGTTCCCCCCCGCTTAACACCCCTACAGGTTTATATACATCATCCCCTCGAAACCCAAGACGCGCCAAAACTGTTCGAACCACTGTCTCATCTTGAACAGCCTCTTTCAGTGCATTTTGTAAAATCGATTCATCTACCTTCAGTCCAGAAAGATCCTGACGAAAATAGCCAAGCTTGACGGCTTCTGAACGAAAAACTCCACGATGTCCATTCACAAGCATTCGGAGAAATGTCGTTTTGCCGCTCCCATTTTTTCCGATAATGGCGACTTTGTCCCCGCCTCTCACTTCCACATTTGCCTGCTTCCAAAGCAATCGATCGCCCGCTTTGCCATCTACATGTTCTACCCGCAAAACGGTACGACTCGCTACTTCCTTCATTGTATGCTGAGTCATTTGAATGGGCTGAATGTCCTTTACTCTCTCAACCTTTTCTAATTTCTCCATCCTTGTTTCAATGGATTTGGCTGTTTTTTGCAGCTTTTTTTGCTTATTTGCATAGTAGGGTTTTGCCATTTTTGGCCCTGAAGATTTTAGTTTTTGAGATGGCTTTGTTGCTTTGTCAGCTTTTTTCTTCTTTTTTTCCAGCGCATGCTCTAACTGTTTTTTCTTTTGTGTGTAAGCTTCGAATGCTTCCTTCTGCTGACGATGGGCCAGCTCTTTTTGCTGTGCAAAATACGTGTAGTTGCCTTTGTATTGATTGAGCCGTCCATCATCCAGCTCCCAAATCTCCGTACATACGGCATCTAAAAAAGCACGATCATGTGAAACGACAATGAGTGCCCCTTGGTAATGATGTAGCTTCTCTTCCAGCCACTCAATGTGCTCTGTATCCAAATGAGTCGTCGGTTCATCTGCTAATAAAAGCGCAGACGGGCGGTTTAACGCACTTTCAATATAAGTCTGGGTCATCTCACCACCACTCTGTGTGCCCTCCGCTTGCTTCAGCTGAGGAAGGAGTGTACAAGTCGTTGTGGCAGCAAATGTGCCACTGTCTGGTTTCTCTTGCCCTGCCAGCACATGCAATAAAGTCGTTTTCCCGCTGCCATTTATCCCGACAAGGCCGATGCGGTCTCCTTGATGGATGGCAAGCTCCTCAATATTAAATAACAAGCGATCTTTTCGAAACACCTTTAACTGATTGGCTTTGACTAACATCCAACCCTCTCCTTTCGTATCAGGAGACATGAAAAAGCCTCCTATTCTCAGAATAGGAGGCAAAATGGTGTACAAAAATAAGCGGATCAATCCAAGGTGACGTGCCGTTCAAATTTGAACATACACATCCCCCGACTCAATCATCTCATTCTTTGATTCCCAAGCTGTACCATCCTATTCCGAAGCTAAAAAATGAAAACGTAGCAAACATGGCAAACCAATGGTTTGCTCAATGCCTTCGTTTTTTCATTTTGCTTACAGGTCATAGGATTAGTACTTCATTGCATTGGGTCACCCTTCCGTCGTTTGTTACGTATACGATAAAAGATTGGTTATTTTTTGTCAAGCTGAAATGGCATGAGTGAATCCATTAATTTCAGTGTAAATGGATGAGACACATCAAATAGATCGTCCTTTTTGCATTCTTCCACTACATTTCCTTCATGTAAAAATAGGAGACGGTCACATAGATACACCGCTGCTTCTACATCATGGGTAATGAGAAGGATGGTCATGTCTAGCTCTTGTTTTAATGTCTCAAGCAACTCCAAAATTTGCACCTGAACAGAGACATCCAGTGAGCTGAGAATTTCATCTAGTATAAGAATGGCTGGATGCGTTGATATGGCTCGGGCGATGCACACTCGCTGGAGCTGACCGCCGCTTAGCTGATGAGCATACTGGTTTAGTAAAGAAGAGGGCAGTCTGACTTGTTCAAGCAACGATAAAACCTTCTGATCCACATTCTTTTCCTGCTTTAACAAGCGCAGAGGCTCAGCAATGATCTCTTTCACCGTAAAGGAAGGATGAACAGAAGATCGATAATCCTGAAAGACTACACTCATTTTTCCTCGGTTCATCTTCCGCCACGCGTCAACTGGCTTCCCATCAATCTTTACTTCGCCGCTGTCTATTTTTTCTAAACCGAGCAGGATACGTGCCAATGTACTTTTGCCGCTGCCGCTCTCACCGACTAACCCAGCACATTGTCCTTTTTCGATTTGAAATGAGACGTTTGATATGCGTGGTTTTGACCGCATTTGCCTGGAAAAAAAACCTTTCTTCTCTCCATGTTTGATGAGCCCATCGGCTGTGATCAACATGGGAAAGCCCTCACTCTCTGCTGCCGCAATGCGTCAAGAGGCGCAGATAATCGATGTCTCGTCTCAATTAAATGCTTTGTTTGAGGATGCTCAGGCGATGTGAATAGCTTTTCAGCTGGGCGATGCTCAAGCCTCTCGCCTTGATGCATCACCATCACCTCGTCAGCGATCGCCTGAACAACGCCTAAATCATGCGAAATGATGATCAAGGCGGCACCTGTTTCTTCTTTCAGCCTCTGTAATTGCATGATGACTTCACGCCGATTATATGCATCGAGCGACGCAGTTGGTTCATCGGCAATGATCACATGAGGAGAAAGCATCATCGTGATCGCAATCATCACTCGTTGAAGCATACCGCCAGATAATTCGTAAGGATATTGTTTCAGCAATTCATTTGGATTTTTCAAATGAACACGCTCCAGTCCAGCGATGGCATGTGCTTTTCCCTCATTTCCACGTAAGCCCAAATGCCGCTGGAACGTTTCCATCATTTGATGACCAATGGTTTCGATAGGATTGAACGCATTCATCGCATCCTGTGAGATGAAGCCAATCCGCTTGCCTCTCCACTGCTCAGCTGTCTGAGTTGTCAATAACTCGCCATCCAACATGATCGCTCCCTCCACTTCTAACGAAGGTGGAACCAAGCCAATTAACGCTTTTGCGACGGTGGATTTTCCGCTTCCACTTTCTCCAATTACCGCTAAACAGCTTTGTTGTTGTAAGGAGAACGTCATGTTCGCCACGATATCCTTTTGCTGCACTGGATCATGTACGGACAGATTTTTTACGTCGATAAAAGGCAAATGGTCTCGCTCCCTTCTTATTGAAATGATACATGGCAGGGGTCGTGGCCTGCTGCAGGCTGTCTCCTAAAAAGTTCAGCGCCATGACCACAAATAAGATCGCGAGTCCAGGCGCAAGCATATGGGCTGGATGGGTCACCATCACATTCTTCGCTTCGTTTAGCATCATGCCCCATTCCGGTGTAGGTGCGCTCACACCTAACCCGAGAAAAGACAGAGCAGATATATTTAAGATGACCCAGCCCGCATCAAGCGTGGCAAAGACAGCAATTTCTCCAGATATGCGAGGGAATAGATGCTTCCTTAGTATATAAAAGGAGGAGCCGCCAGACACTTTTACAAACTGAACAGATGGTTCATTCGCATATTGTAAAACAGACGAACGAATCATCCTTGTATACCAGGCCCATTTCGCTAGAACATTTGCCAAAATAATATTGAACAGTCCAGGCCCAAGTATCCCCACAACAGCTAGAATCATCACTTCTGCTGGGAAGGAGAGCATGACATCACACAGCCTCATCAACATTCCGTCCACCTTTCCTCGGAAAAAGCCCGCCATGAGTCCAAGTGAGGTGCCAATGAGCATCGTCAGACACATTGTCAGCATGGCCGCAAGCATTGTGGTCCGAATCCCATATAAAAGCCGTGATAATACGCATCTTCCGAGCTGATCCGTTCCGAGCGGATAAGTAAGGCTGATGCCGGCATATTTTTGAAGAATGTTTGTTTCTGTTGGATCATGTGGTGCTAATACTGGTGCAAACAGTCCTGCTAAAGCGACAAGTACTAACAGCCAGATAGAAAGAACCGCCATGCGGTCTTTTTTTAATTGACTCCACCCTATCATCGTTCTCAGGCCTCCTTTCGCAGCTGCGGATTCATGGTCATTTGCACAACATCAGCCATGAGGTTACACACAACAAAAAGGAACCCCATCACAAATAAATAGGCTTGAATAATAGGGAAATCGGCATGGAAAATAGCTGTTACACACAACCGGCCAACCCCTGGCCAAGCAAAAAGATTTTCAATAATAACCGTGCCAGCAATGAGTTTCGGGATAGACATACCAAGTGCTGTCACCGCTAATTGAAGCGCATGTCTCATCACTTTCAATTGAACAGCCCGTTCCTTTAATCCGCGAGCTCTTGCATAAAAAACAAATGGCTCATGCTGAAATTTCAGAATTTGATTGCGAATGAGTCTCACATAGGTCGATAAGTAGCCCAGCGATAGTGTGACAGCTGGGAGAATAATGGATTTGAACCCTTCCATTCCACTCGTATTGACCCAATTGAATTTGACAGAAAAAAGCCAAATAAACAAAATCCCTAACCAAAAACTAGGCATTGAAGCAGCGATAAATACAAAAGCGCGCAGTACTCGATCCACCCATGTATGCGCAGCATATGCACAGATCACTCCGAGTAACAAACTCAGTACAATGATGAAAAAGAGCGCTGCTCCTGCAAGCTGCAATGTGGCAGGCAGCGCCTCCATGATAAGATCAAAAACTGGCTCCTGTGTAACATAACTCCTACCAAAATCCCCTGTTAGTCCATCTTTGAGCCATGTGACATATCGTATAAGAAATGGCTGATCTAAGCCTAGCTCCTGCCGCATCGATTCAATCATGGCTTCTGTTGGCGTCACTTGATTCACCCGCAAAGCAACCTCAGCTGGATCATTTGCCCGCATCGTCAGCAGGACAAAGGCAAAGAAAGTAATGAACATCATGAGCGGAAAAAGCAGCAATATTCGTTTTAAGAGATAGCGTGTCATGTCTCCGCCCCCTCTTTATGACGAAAAATACATACGGTCAAAGGGAATTTCATACTGTGACACATGAAAACCAATACCTTTCAGGCGCTTATTATAGACGGCCTTTGTCACAGAATAAGAGATTGGGATATAGATATTTTCATCATGAATATACGTCAAGATGTCTCGATACATTTGTTTCCGCTTTTGCTCATCTCGTTCTACCAATACTTTCGTAATCGTCTCGTCCAGCCACTTTTTCTTCTTCAACCCTAGTTGAGCTTGATAATCAGCATGTGATGCGACGCGGAACGAAGAAACATAGGTTTGTGGATCATAAGGAAGTCCCCACGATAGCGAGTACATCAGATCGAATTTCCCTGTTTTCTGGCGGTCTAAAAATGCCTGTTTTTCTTCTCCTCTAATATCCAGTTTGATCCCAACTTGCTTGAAATCTTGTTGGATCGATTCACTTATCGTTCTTTCGCCTGCATTATCGGAATTATAGTAAATGGCGACACTCAGCCTTTTGCCATTTTGATAGCGGTAGCCGTCTTCTTTCAGCTTCCAGCCTGCCTCATCCAGTAATGCCTCTGCTTTCTCTTTTTGATAGGTTTTCTTTTTCAGCGGGATATCTGCGTAAGGAACTGACGGGGCAAGCAGCGTATGTGCGACCTGTTCCGTTCCATTTAAAATGCCCTTTGTGATCATCTCTTTTTGAATGGCATATTGAAACGCTTCTCTGACTTTCGGATCTTTTGTCATCGGCTGGTTTGAATTGATGACGATCGATCTTGAACCAACCGGAGGACTCACGGTCACACCATATTGACCCGCTTCCTTTAAAGCATGGAATGAGTCTCCGTCAATCATGTCACCATCTGCACCGAATAAGAGATCAATTTCTCCTTTTTGCAGGGCAAGTAAAATCGTTTGGTGATCCGGCATGACTTTCCACTTCACTGTTGAGATTTTTGGCTTTTCCCCCCAGTAGTGGTCATTCACTTCAAAAACGGCATATTGATTTTTTTTATGTTCTTTTAGCACGTAAGGACCTGTGCCTGCATAGCTTTGAACTCCTTTTGCAGTCGTTCCATCAATGAAGCTTTTTGGAGAAATAAAACGGAAGGGACGTGTTAAGCCCAGTTCTTCTAACGTAGGGTAATAAGGCTCTTTTAACGTAAGAACAAATGTATCGTCATCCACAGCCTTCGTGGATTTGATTTCGGATACGAGATTCAGCCAAGCGTTCTTTTCGATGTTTTTAACAACGGCGTCCATGTTCATTTTCACAGCCTTTGCATTAAAAGGCTCACCATCTGAAAAAGTCACACCTTTTCGCAGGTGAAAGGTGTAGGTTCTGCCATCCTCTGAAATGTCCCAGCTTTTCGCTAAGGCAGGCTGAACGCCTTTCTCAGTATTAACAACAAGCGATTCAAACACCATATTTTGAGCGGCCATTTCTCCAGCATATAAATGGGGATTGATATCCCTTATATCTTTTGTACTTGCATACACTAGCTCATCTTCTTCTCTGTCATTCATATTAGAAGATGCTTTGTTATCAGAGCATGATGCCAATAAAAAACAAGCCATGACTGAAAACAACATCAAGGTGTATGTCACATATGGATGCTTTTTCTTTATGTAAACAGGCTGATCACTCATATTTACTTCCCCCAAATCTATATTATCGTAATCATTACGTTTAATTAATCGAAATGATTACGAATTGAATAATAGCATACAGAAATGGCAAATACAATCTCTTTTTTCATCAAAAAAACAGACTCATGATTGAGTCTGTTCAGATTATTGACAAAGGGCTAAAATGATTTTTATTTTAGCCCTTTGTCTTCTTTTCAGCGTGATAGAAAACCTTTGAAGTCTAGGAAGGACGAGTACCGGAGCGGAGCGAATTTGACATTCGTGAGCACCGGAGCGCAGACCTGACACCGAATGCGAGGGTTTGTCTACACGCTGAACAGACTCATGATTGAGTCTGTTTCGCAAGCATCCATTGATCGATTACCCGCAATGCTTTTTCTGTTCCACCTGCTGTTTGGAAGCTTTCTTCAATTTTTTCAATCCCAGCACGATACGTGTCGCTTCCCAAAACAGCATCCACGGTTTCTCGTAGCTGCTTTGCTGTCAGCTGATCTTTATCAAGTGCACGGGCAGCAAATAATTCCGTCAGTCTTTTGGCAACCATCGGCTGATCTTTGTCGACCGGAATGACGACCATCGGAACGTGATAATGAATGCCTTCATTGACACTGTTCATTCCCCCGTGGGTCACAAACACATCTGTCAGCTCGAGCACTTCAAGCTGCGGCACATAAGGCTCGATCAGAAAATGAGAAGGCGCTTCTTTCAAGAGAGAGCGATCCACTTTTTCACCTGTTGCGATTACCACTTTTCCGTCAAAATCGGCAAAGGCATCGATACACATATTAAAAAATGCTTCTGTATCGCCAAGAACAGTGCCCATTGAAATAAAGATGACTTTTTCTTGTTCAAGTGATTCTAGCGGGAAATCATGCTGATCTGCCCTTTTTAGAAAGCTCGGTCCAATGAAAACAAACGAGTCGTTCACTGCATCAACAGACGGCTGGAAATATTCACTCGTATACACGATATTCAGTTCTCCGCGATTTTTCATGAATTGCATCAAACGCGTTGGCTGAACGCCAAAACGCTCTTGTATGCTTTCTAACAGATGATCGGCTTTCTCATCCTTTCTGTATAGAGGTGTATCAAAATGCGCCTCTTGCAGCACAAAAGATGGGTTTGAACCGATTCCCGGAATTTGTAAGTAATCTCGAACAAGCTCCCCTGCCCCAAACATATCAAAATAGACAAAATCAAATGAATGCTGCTGAGAAAGTGTTTCCACCACCTCTAAAATATCAAATGATGTTTGCAGCATGGCATGAAAGAACGGCTGCATGGAATCAAGATTTCCTTCGTCCACATGTAATGTGCGAATATAGTCTGGATGTTTATGTACGTGAGCGCCTAAGCGTTTAATTCGTTCCTCATAATGTACAGTTGTGACCGCATGTACTTCATCTCCTCGGTCTGCCCATGCTTTGATGATCCCTAACATAGGATTCACATGTCCCTCAGCGGGAAATGTAATCAATAAAATCTTCGCCACAAAAAGCCCTCCTCATTGTCAATTCTCTTCCATGTTAATCATATACAGCAAGCAGGCTCAACAAATACGCCTGTAAAGGGCAGAAATGAGTCTTATGGCTAGTAAATTTTAAGAAAATATCAAAAAAAGACAAAGCCCCAAGTTAAGTTCTTTGTCTTTTTTCTATTATTTTTTGAGCAACATTTGTTTAAACGTAGCAGACTGTTTTTCAATTTGGATCGGATCAGCAGATAAATTCATTGATTGAAGTTGAAGAACATTATTCAAACATTAAAATTTTGGGGTCTTTATTGTAACAGTGAACAAGCATAGCATGTAATTGTCCCCTATGATGATATACATGTGCTAATATTTCTAACAACCACTCATACCTTGTATATGTCACACCCCAATAAGAAGTGGTACGAGACAGTAGTTCTGTGTCCGATAATTTCATATAATGATTTTTTAAGGAATGAAAATTAGTCATTAAACCATTTTCTATCAACTTTAAAGTTTTATATGATACATTAGCATAAAACTTTTCCATCTCTTCTTGGGTAGCCTCATTAGCAATACGCCAGTCAGCTTCACAAATGATCGCAATGTGTTCCAGCAACTCTCCGATAGACTGCTTATGAGGTGTTGGTCTTTTTTGTAAATCATCTTCTTCTAATTGACTGACTATTTTTATTAATGTTTTAACAGCTACTTCAATTTGATGTAAAACACTTTCACAATTCATTAGTGCCTCCTTATTAAAGGATTCTGCCCTTTTAGTTGAACAAGCTTTGAAAATATCGTTGATTCAAATGATTTTATACTCCAATTATAGATTAACTTCACTTAATCGCTATCATAGAAAAATTTGTCTTTTTAACAATTTTAATCTGTGCTTTTTGATACAAAATGAACTACTTCACTTAAACGATAATAAATAGTGAAGCTCCTTTCAATTTACTCACACAATACCACTCATAAAAAACAAAAAACCCTTTATTTCAAAGGGTTTTCTGCTTTTTCACAAATTATAAATCGAATCCTATCGGATACTATAGACGCGCTCGGAGGGATTCGAACCCCCGGCAGACGTGGTACCGGAAACCACCGCTCTATCCAACTGAGCTACGAGCGCACGATATGTTTTTTGAACGTCAGCATATCAAATTATAAGGGAAATGCTGCAAGAAAGCAATGATTAATCATTCGTCGTAATGATGTATTTTCTTCTTTTGAAACCATAGACTAATATGATGGTTTGAAGGGGAATGATTTTGGGGAAAATGGGTAAGGGTATTTGAATTTAGGTCAGCGTTTTGTTTGACCTTTATTGACCAAAAATGTATCATTGAATTACATACTTACCTAAAAGGTGAAGGAGGAACATTATGAATTTAATACCTACAGTCATTGAACAAACAAATCGTGGGGAAAGAGCTTACGACATTTATTCTCGTCTTTTAAAAGACCGTATTATCATGCTTGGTTCTGCGATCGATGACAATGTTGCCAACTCCATCGTGTCACAGCTGCTTTTCTTAGAAGCTGAAGATCCAGAAAAAGATATTTCTATCTACATTAACAGCCCTGGCGGTTCAATTACAGCTGGTATGGCCATTTACGATACGATGCAATTTATTAAACCAAAGGTTTCAACCATTTGTATTGGTATGGCTGCATCAATGGGTGCGTTCCTGCTTGCTGCTGGTGAAAAAGGTAAGCGTTATGCCCTTCCAAACAGTGAAGTCATGATTCACCAACCACTAGGTGGAGCCCAAGGTCAAGCAACAGAAATTGAAATTGCGGCAAAACGAATCCTTTCTTTACGCGACAAATTGAACCAAGTACTTGCTGAACGTACTGGTCAGCCAATTGAAGTCATTGAGCGCGATACAGATCGCGACAACTTCAAAACAGCGGAAGAAGCTCTTGAATACGGACTCATTGACAAAGTCTTGACCCGTAATTCAGAAGAACAAAAATAATATGACAAAACAAACCGTCTGCTCTTTGAACAGACGGTTTTTTGTGTTGAAAACACGCTTTACGACAGCTCCGTCCATTTCTGCTGAAGAGTTGGTGTTCGATAAGAAGCCATCTGCTTGATTAATTCCTCCGGTTCGCTGGAACCATGTAACAATTGAAGGTGGGATTCATTCGAAAAACCTTCCTGTACACTAAACTTCACCATATCCATAAGCGGATTGAAATAGTCATTCACTTGATACAATCCGATTGGCTTTTGATGGATGCCAATTTGTGCCCAGCATAGCACCTCAAATAATTCTTCATATGTACCAAAGCCGCCCGGCATCGCAATAAACCCATCGGCCAGCTCGCTCATTTTCGCTTTTCGTTCATGCATTCCTGTTACCTCAATTAACTCTGTCAGCTCCTGATGCACAACTTCTCCTCTAAAAAGCCCTTTAGGCATGACCCCAATGACTTGCCCGCCTTTTCTTAAAACTTCGTCTGCAATAGCACCCATTAAGCCAATTCGTGAACCGCCATATACAAGACGAATGTCTTGCTCTGCCATATATGCACCCAGCTCGACAGCCTTTTGTTTGTAGACATCTTTCACGCCTGGATTCGAACCAGCAAACACACAAATCGTTTTCATCAAAACAGCTCCATCTCTCTCTATGATTTCTTCACCTACTCATTCTACTATAATTGTTTTTTAAAAAACAGCCGCTTCATCTATATATAGTGTAAAATCAAAAGGTGCACACCATATAAGGAGCTGTATAAAGAGAATGCAAACAAATGAGATGGAGAAATGGATCAAAGGTTTTTACAAAAAGAGAAATTGGACAGAATACGGACCGTTTATCCGATTAGGGTTCCTGATGGAAGAAACAGGCGAACTCGCTCGCGCTGTTAGAGCCATCGAAATCGGACGTGACCGGCCTGACGAGCAAAAACAAAAATCATCTGAGTTAAAGAAAGAACTCGTTGAAGAAATGGGAGATGTATTAGGGAATCTACTTATTTTAGCCGATCTCTATGATGTCACAGTCGAAGAGATTTTCTCCTCTCATCAACAGAAGCTTACAAAGCGCTTTTCAGAACTGAAAAGCACGTGACCACATCGTCACGTGCTTTTTTCCACTTTTATAGATGCTGTGGTGAAATATCATCTGTTCGTTCAAAGAAATGCTGTTTTCCAATATGATGGAAAAGACCTGTCCGACGCAAAAGCTCTTTCGGCTGTGATTGAAGTCCGACAATCATCAGCTTACCATTATGGTGCTTTAACCGATTGGAGATATTCATCAGCACCGCTTCTGCTGATGTGTCCATATAATTAACTTTATTCATGAGTAGAATGAGCGTTTTCGGCTTTGTCTGAACATGGTCCAGAATCGAGTTTTCCAGTGAATCTGTTGTTCCGAAAAACAATGGCCCTTCAATGGCGTACATACTAATGCCTTGCTGGTCTGTCTGTTTTTCTAAAGCAGCTGCTGTTTCCATTTGGGGGACCGCAATGTTTGGATGAATGCTCGTCGTCTGGCTCATTTTTTTGATAAAAGCGATAAAGGCTAAAATGAGACCTGCGGTGACGCCAATAATCAAATCACCGATGACCGTCAACAGGAATGTCACAACAAGTACAAGTGAATCCGCATTTTTCACTTTGACAATATTGATAAATTCTTTTTTCTCACTCATATTCCAAGCCACAAACATTAAAATCGGTGCCATCGCAGCAAGTGGAATCATGGACGCATATGGTGCAAAGAGCATTAAGATGAGCAGCACCACAACGCCATGCACCACACCAGAAATCGGGCTTGCTCCTCCATTTTTGATATTTGTTGCCGTACGGGCAATCGCCCCAGTCGCCGGAATTCCTCCGAACAGCGGTGCCGCCATATTGGCAATTCCTTGCCCGACAAGCTCTTTATTGCTGTCATGCTTTGAGCCCTTCATATTGTCTGCGACCATTGCGGATAAAATTGATTCCACTCCGCCTAAAAGCGCAATGACAATCGCTGGAGGCAGGAGGTATATCATTTTTTCAATCGTTAATTCAGGAAAAGCGAAGCTTGGCAGCTGGCGAGGGATCTCGCCATATGCCGAGCCGATCGTTTCAACTTGTCCTTGGAAAAAGAGAACAGCTAGAAATGTTGAAGCCAATAGGCCTAATAGAGCACCAGGTATTTTGGGAATGTATTTTTGTGCCGCCAAAATCACGATGAGCCCAACGATAGCTGTGAGAATGGCGAGACTGTTTGCGGTACCGAGATGGACCACGATTTCTCTCATATTGAGGAAAAAACTTTCATGCTTTTCAACACCCTTTAACCCGAGGAAGTTGGCAATCTGCCCTGAAAAAATAATGACAGCAATGCCAGCAGTAAAGCCGATGATAACCGGACGAGGAATAAATTTCATGAGCTTTCCTAGTTTGAATATTCCGAATAATACAAGCATACAGCCTGCCATAAAACCAGCAATGAGTAAGTTTTCAATACCATACTGGCTGACGATACCAAATAAAATCGGAACAAACGCCCCAGTCGGCCCGCCAATCTGATACTTTGAACCACCAAACAATGAAATCAAAATGCCGGCAACGATGACTGTGTATAATCCATATTCTGGTCCGACACCAGATGCAATGGCAAATGCCATGCCTAAAGGAATTGCCACAACGCCCACGACAAGCCCAGCGATTAAATCGCGTCTAAATTTTGATGAATCATATCCTTCAAATCTTCCATAAAAACGCATGGTATGTGTTGGCCTCCTTCAAGTATGTGTAGATGATTTAGGTATACTGCGGGTCGATCTGTTTATCTTTTACAACGACATCCAGCTTTCCTGTTGCCGGATGAATGACTAGTCCGTGAACAGCCACATCACTAGGCATTAACGGATGCTCTTTGACCAATTTCACACTTTGGGATACGCTCTCTTCCACTGAATCAAAGCCTGTCAGCCACCCCTTTAAATCAACTCCTGAGTTTTTCACAATAGACAAACATTTCTCTTCAATGCCGCGTGCCTTCGCCTTTTCCAGTAAAGGATCTGCCGCAAGACCTGCCATTCCGCATTCATGATGTCCTACAATGCATACCTCTTCTGCTTTCAGCTCATAAATGGCTAATAGAATACTCCGCATCACACTGCCGAACGGATGTGTGACAATGGCGCCCGCATTTTTAATGATCTTCGCATCCCCGTTGCGCAGCCCCATGGATTGCGGCAGTAGTTCCAAAAGACGTGTATCCATACAAGTTAATATGACCAATTTCTTTTCAGGAAATTTTCCCGCTTTATAAGGCTCATAATGTCTCTCTTGTACAAACTCTGAATTGTGCTGAAGTATCTGTTCTAATTTTGATCCCATTTTGCCATCTCCTATCCTTTTGTCAGTCACGTAAGCCCCAGCCTATCCCCCTTTTCTTTCGTGTGTTCTCAAGCATAGAGAAGAAAAATGATAGAAAAAAAAGAAAAAAATGAGAAAACGATGAGAAAAAATGTCACCGTTTTCTCTATTTTCTGCTTCATCGCAAGGGAGACGCGGTCTTGCTTTTAATCTACTGTTCTTTGATCGCCAAAAAACGATGAAATGGTTTAGTAGAATATGCTAATCCCGTTTAATATGTTTCAAATATAATCATTTTTCTATCAAAAATTCTCGATCTATTTTCCAGTTTGTCAGATAATCTCTCGTAAAAATCGGCAATTTCACATGACACATCTACTATTAGCGGATTTTCATCTATGTAAAACATGCATCAGATGGCATATGAATTTACTTTTTCACTAAGAAAATGTCTCCCTATCACCGTTATTTCAGTATATTAAATATTGAGTAACCAACATTCAAACGTGTTTCGCCGAAATAGTTGCTTTATAATAAAAGGAGCAAGATGATCATGTGAAAGGAGCGAATTGACTGTGACACCACACATTTTTGTCGCCAAACCTTTACCTGCCTCTTTTGAGGAAATGCTAAAGGAACATTGTACATACGAGGTGTGGCAATCCAAAGACCCCATTCCAAAAGATATTTTGTTTCAAAAACTACAGCATGCTGACGGACTTTTAACGTCTGGAACGAAAATCGATCAAGAGCTATTAGATCACGCACCAAAACTCAAGGTAGTAAGCAATAACTCTGTTGGCTATGACAACTTCGATATAGAAGCGATGAGGCAAAGAGGCGTCATTGGTACGCACACGCCTCATACACTCGATCATACTGTGGCTGACCTTGCATTTTCACTTATTCTATCTTCGGCACGACGAATCGCTGAGCTTGATCGTTTTATCCGCGAAGGGAAATGGACTAAATTTGTACAGGAAGAAGATATCTTTGGCATCGATGTCCATCATCAAACGCTCGGCATCATTGGGATGGGACGTATCGGAGAGCAAGTAGCCAAACGTGCCGCACACGGCTTTGATATGAACGTGCTGTATCATAATCGAAGCCGGAATGAAAAGGCTGAATCGGCGTACGGCGCTTTATATTGCACTCTGGATGACCTGCTAAAGCAGGCTGATATTATTGTATTGATTACACCGCTGACCGATGAAACGTATCATATGATTGGAGAACGCGAATTGAGGTTAATGAAGCAAACCGCTTTATTTGTAAACATCTCCCGCGGGAAAACAGTGGATGAAAAAAGCCTCATTCAAGCGCTTCAGAAGGGCTGGATCAAAGGCGCAGGTCTTGATGTGTTTGAGCAGGAACCGCTCGAGGAGCATCACCCTTTCAAAGAGATGAACAATGTCACCCTTGCTCCTCACATCGGTTCCGCTACTGAAACAACACGGGATCTTATGCTGAAACGAGCCATTCATAATGTGATTCACGGCATTGATGGCAAAGCCCCTGTTGATGTGGTGAAAGAGCTCGCCTCATCTTAATCGGAAAAGACGCAGGAAACGGGACTGCGTCTTTTTATTTATTTCATCTGAAAAATATCAGGAGAAAAGCCTCATTTTAGCAAAGAGTCTCATTCTTTACATTTCCTTTATGTTCGGGTGCTATAATATGAAGTAGACAAGCATCAAGAGGACAGCATCCAATTTCCTTAATAGGAGGATGAAGATGAAAAAAATCAGTTCGGTTTTTACTATGTTTGCTCTGATCGCTGCTATTCTGTTTTCTGGATTTATTCCGCAGCAAGCCCATGCAGAAACACCTCTTACACCGACAGCCACGAATGAAATAGCTTCTATTCAACTTGCATCAGATGTGCGAACCCTTGCGGTCATTAATACGTTTGATGGGGTAGCAGATTATTTAATTCAACACAAACGCCTGCCTGATAACTACATTACAAAATCACAAGCAAGTGCCCTTGGATGGGTAGCGTCAAAGGGAAATCTAGCAGAGGTTGCCCCAGGCAAAAGCATCGGTGGAGATGTTTTCTCTAACCGGGAAGGTCGTCTTCCTTCAGCAAGCGGCCGAACATGGCGTGAAGCAGACATCAATTACGTTTCAGGCTTCCGCAATGCTGACCGCCTCGTGTATTCAAGCGACTGGCTCATTTACAAAACAACAGACCATTACGCGACATTCACTCGTATTCGATAATCAATCAAAAAACAGCCCCATTGGACGTAGGGCTGTTTTTTGATGCTGCTTATGGTAAAAGATTTTTCACATATTCGTTAAAAGGCAGAGGCAGCGGTTTTTTCGACACTTCTTCATGTTCATGTGTGGTGACATGATCCTCTGTGACGACTACACGTCCTGTTGGTGTCAGCTTGGAAGCAAGCGGCCTTTTGTTAAAAGGTGAGGCTTCATTTTCATAAATCTCCTGCCGTAATTGCGTCAATGTATCCTCACCCACTTCTTTTAATGTGAAAGCATAGCCTGTTTCAGCACCCGCTCCCCTGTCCAATTGGAGTAAGTGGGTCCCTTTTTCTGTTTCCTCCGCCTTCACGCGAAAACGAATGGACGGCGCTTCCACCCATTCACCTGTAAAAGGGACGGGCTGAAGAGGTAAATTCACACCAAACCCTGCATCAAGGAGGAATCGCTCGTTGTGATGTTTTAGGACGATGGCTACATGCGTCCCATCAAGTGCCCACATCTCCGCTTCCTTGTTATACACAGTCCCTTGAACGAGCTGCACAGCGAGCCCTGCCTCTTTTAACACATAATATAAGAGCGGATTGAGGTCATAGCAAAGCCCTCCTCTGCTGCTTTCAAGAAGATGCTGCTTCAATCCTTCTTGATTCAAGCCATAGGATTGTTTGTTCAGCACAGATCTATTTTCAAATGGAAAGGTATAGGCCATCTTTTTTAATAATACAGGCAAGTCATGGAAGGTGATGGACTGGCCTTCGTATCCGATCTTCTGTAAAAAAGCTGATTGCATCATGCACATTCCCTCCTAAAAAAACTGAGCCTGTGAAAAGACTCAGTTTTCTTGATTGATAAAATCCGTTAACGCATCAATGGCTTCTTGTTCATCTGCACCATCAGCTATTAGTGTAACAGTGACCCCAGAGCTGATTGCAAGACTCATGAGACCCATAATGCTCTTTGCATTGACCTTTTTCCCGTCCTTCTCTAGAAAAATTTCAGCTCCAAAGCGATTGGCTTCTTGTACGAACAAAGCAGCCGGTCGTGCCTGCAAGCCTGTTTTCAACTGGATGGTGACTGTTTTTTCCACCATATGATCTGCCTCCCTTTTTCATTCTCCTATTTGAGTGTAACAGCTTGTCCGTTTCGTAATTGCTCTGCAATTTGATCTAGTTTTCTTAAACGGTGATTAATCCCTGATTTGCTGATCTTGCCGCTCTCCACCATTTCTCCCAGTTCCTTCAGCGTGACCTCTTGATAATCGACTCGCAGTTTTGCAATTTCACGCAGCTTGTCGGGCAGGGCATCAAGTCCAATTTTTTCATCAATAAATTGAATATTCTCGACCTGACGCAGTGATGCACCAATCGTTTTATTCAAGTTTGCTGTTTCACAATTAACAAGCCGGTTCACGGAATTCCGCATATCACGGACGATCCGAACGTCTTCAAAGCGAAGAAGTGAGTTATGTGCACCTACAACACTTAAGAATTCCGTAATTTTTTCAGCTTCTTTCATATACGTGATGTATCCTTTTTTACGCTCAAGTGTTTTACTGTTGAGATGAAATTGATTCATCAGCTCACAAAGAGCATCATTATGTTCTTTATAGAGTGAAAAAATCTCAAGGTGATAGGAAGATGTTTCTGGATTATTTACAGAACCGCCTGCTAAAAAAGCACCTCTCATATAGGAGCGCTTGCAGCATCTTTTTTTGACGAGCTCTTCAGAAATATTGCGCTCAAATACAAATTGCTCACCTAATATTTTCAAATCCTCTAAAATGGTTTTTGCTCGTTCTACCAGTCTGACAATATACACATTATTCTTTTTTAATCTCATTTTTTTACGAACGAGTAGCTCGACTGTCACATCGTATTTCTTTTTGAGCAGTGTATAAATACGTCTTGCGATGGCTGCGTTCTCTGTCTGTATATCTAAAATCAATTTTCGATTAGAAAAAGATAATGAACCGTTCATACGGATGAGGGCAGAAAGCTCTGCTTTAGTGCAGCAGTCCTTCACGTCCAGATTAGTCAGCTCTTTTTTTGTTTCGGATGCAAATGACATCCTTGCCACCCCCATTCCTATTTTTTCTGATGTAACAGATCGACAAGCAGCGAGGCTACTTTCAGCGTGTCGTGACGAATCACATGCTGGTCATATGTAATGATTTCCCCAGGGATGACTTCCAGTCCCATTGCTTTAAGTACATCTGTGTCGAACTGTACAGGCTGAGCCTGTTCTTCGGCATATTTTGCTTTAATTTCTTCTGGAATTTCTTTATTGTTCACAAATATAGTATTGATAAATGGACGAACCATATGATCGTTTAATGCTTGCACATGATCGGCTGCACTATAGGAAAGCGTTTCCCCCGGCTGCGTCATGACATTGCAGATATACACTTTCTTCGCCTTTGAGCGAATCACTTCTTCACCAATATGCGGTACAAGTAAGTTTGGTAAAATACTTGTATACAAGCTGCCTGGGCCAATAACGATTAAATCAGCTTCACGAATGACTTGAATCGATTCTGGGAGCGGTTCAATGGTATCGGGTGTGAGGAACACTCGTTTAATTCGTTCACCGTAGGTTGGGATTTTTGATTCTCCTGTTACCACTTGCCCATTCTCTAATTCAGCATGAAGTACAACACTTGAATTCGCTGCTGGCAACACTTTTCCTCTCACATTTAACACCTTGCTCATTTCTGTGACGGCATGAAAAAAATCACCGGTTATATTTGTCATGGCCGCAAGAATGAGGTTGCCAAGAGAGTGACCTGTTAAGTCATTCCCTTTGTTAAAACGGTGCTGAAATAAGTCTTCTACAAGCGGTTCAACATCAGAGAGAGCCGCAAGGACGTTTCGAATATCACCAGGAGGCGGAATATTCAAATCATGCCTCAGTCTGCCTGAGCTGCCTCCGTCATCAGCAACCGTTACAATAGCGGTAATGTCCACTGGCTTTGTTTTCAACCCTCTGAGCAATACAGATAAGCCAGTGCCCCCGCCAAGAATGACTACCTTTGGAAGTGTCGTCATCTATTTTCGACTTCTCTTTTCAATGTCCCGGTGAGTGACATGTGTATAGTAATCATTTTTAAAATACTCCGATAAGTAATTGGCAAGCGTCACCGATCGATGCTGTCCGCCTGTACAGCCAATGGCGATCACAAGCTGGCTCTTTCCTTCTCGTTTGTAGGATGGAAGCATAAAGCTGAGCAGGTCGATTAATTTCTCTGTGAATTTCTGTGTCTCGCTCCACTTCATTACATAGGAACGCACTTCTTCGTCGTTTCCAGTCTGTGGACGCATGCTCTCGATATAGTAAGGATTCGGCAGGAATCTCACGTCAAATACAAGATCAGCATCAATCGGGAGACCGTACTTAAAGCCAAAGGACATCACGTTTACTGTAAACACCTGTCCTTGATTGGTCGCAAAGTGCGTCACAATTTTTTCTCGCAGCTGTTTTGGTTTTAAGTCCGATGTGTCAAAAATCATTTGAGCCCGGCCTTTTAACTCTTCTAACAGATCGCGTTCCATCGCGATTCCTTCGAGCGGCAATCCTGTTGTCGCAAGAGGGTGTGAACGTCTCGTTTCTTTGTATCTTGAGACAAGCACCTTGTCGTTTGCATCTAAAAATAAAATTCTTGGTATGATCCAGTCAAGATCACTCATTTCATCTAAGGCTGCAATTAAGCTGTCAAAAAATTCACGTCCGCGCAAATCCATCACAAGCGCTACCTTGCTCATCTTAGAATTCGATTCCTTCATGAGCTCTAGAAACTTCGGTAAAAGTGACGGCGGCAAGTTATCTACACAGAAATAACCTAAGTCTTCAAAGCTTTGAATGGCAACGGTTTTCCCCGCACCTGACATTCCTGTAATAATCACAAGCTGAATATCTTCTTGTTTGTGCGTATTCATGCCTGCTTCCTCTCCTTCTTTATGAAAACGGTTCATATATTAGTCTCCTTGAGGATCTAACCGATAAGCAATCAATTCAAAATCAGGTGTATACGTAAAAGTACCGTGCAGCAGTCCTTTTCCCTTCAGCATGAAATCAAGAATATGGGAATCTCCTGGAGCCATCGGTAAATGAGGCACATCCTTGACATCGTGCCACTTTAAAATACCTTCCTCCGACTCTGTCACGTTTTTTCCAGTAAATGAATCTGACATAAAGGTGAACATCATCCACTCTTGAACGATTTGATCGCCTTCTTTTATTGTAAAAGTAAAAACACCTTTTAACTGAGGATTTAAAATATAAATACCTGTTTCTTCTCTAAACTCTCGAACGACTGAATCCTTGACCGATTCTCCGCTTTCCATTTTACCGCCCGGCGCTACCCACCAGCCCCGTCTCGGCTTTTGCAGCAAGAGAACTTGGTCTTCGTGATGCAGCACACAATTGGTTACTCGTTGCATCAGCTGTCACCTTCTCTTTTATGTCTTTAACCTATTATACAGGTTCATCCTGACTCCCACAATGAACATGCCCCTTCTTCACCGAAAACAGACAGGTTTTCGTCTGAAAGCTGTGACAGGCAATTTCTCTACTCTTTATTTTACAGCATCCAACGGTTCCCCATGCGTCATTTGTGAACATCTCGTGAATTTCCGATTTTAAGCAAAAAAAAGGACACGGATTCTCATCCGTGCCAAACATGTATTCCTTATAAAAGGGGGTCAATTACTAGTTTTATCATAACGAAAAATTGTTTCACCCGTGTTACATTCCAGTTAAAAGCCCGTGACGCAATATTAAGGATTTACGACAGCTGTTTATTTCATTGCTTTTAGCTTTTCTTCAAGCTCTTCTACATAATGCTGTGCACTCTGTGCTGCAATACTTCCGTCGCCTGTTGCTGTCACAATTTGACGTAGTGTTTTTTCCCGAATGTCGCCAGCAGCGAAAATGCCTTCCACTCTCGTTTCCATTCTTTCGTTTGTCTCGATGTATCCTTCTTCATTTGTAATGCCGAGATTTTCGAATGGTTTAGATAGTGGGAGCATTCCGATATAGATGAAGGCGCCGTCTGTTTTAAAGTCTTCTTCTTCACCAGTCACCGTATCAATCAATGTCACACTGCCGACTTTTCCGTTTTCTTCATTAATTTGTTTAACGGTTTTGTTCCACATAAAGTCGATTTTTTCATTATCAAAAGCACGTGCTTGTAAAATGCTTTGTGCACGAAGTTTATCACGTCTGTGAACGATTGTTACTTTTGAAGCAAAGCGAGTGAGGTACACACCCTCTTCTACCGCAGAGTCTCCGCCGCCAATGACCACGAGCTCTTTGTTCTTAAAGAAAGCACCGTCACACACTGCACAGTAAGAAACACCTCGGCCACCAAGTTCTTTTTCGCCTGGTGCACCAATTTTTTTATATTCAGCTCCTGCTGCAATAATGACAGAGCGTCCTTTGTATTCTTTTGAACCTGCTTTGACGATCTTGTATTCTTCGCCGTCTACGATTTCTTTAATATCGCCATATGCATACTCAGCACCGAATTTCTTCGCATGCTCAAACATTTTATTTGAAAGCTCTGGCCCTAAAATGCTTTCAAAGCCAGGATAGTTCTCGACATCTTCAGTATTTGCCATTTGTCCGCCTGGAATTCCTCTTTCAATCATCAATGTTGAAAGATTTCCTCGTGATGTATAAACAGCGGCTGTCATTCCGGCAGGTCCCGCTCCAATGATGATCGTATCGTAGATTTTTTCTTCTGACACAACTGTCACTCCCTCTTCAATTGCTGCTAGCATTTCTTATTAGAATGCCCTTGGGTGATGCCTCCATTCATGACAGAGAGCATCATTTCCAATCTTAGCTTTTATTCCTTACCCATATCCTATTAAATCTGCGGATAATAAGCGAATCATTTGCTCATATCTTCAAAAAAAGAAAAAGCTCCCTTAAACTGCTGTTTAAGGAAGCCTGTTTACGGTTATATAGTAAGTAATGATTTATTCAACGACTCTTCTTACAACGCCCTTGAATGTTCTTTTCCAGTAAACATTGCTCATAGAGTCAACTGAAACACCGCGAGAGCTGTTATCGTTCAAGAATGTACCATTTCCTAAGTAAATACCAACGTGTCCATTTACTTTATACGTATCGAAGAACACAAGGTCTCCGCGTTTCATATCAGATGCACTTACAGCTCTTCCTTTACCTACAAGCGTGCTTGTTGATGTACCGCCAACTGGTCCAAGGTTGATGCCTGCTGATGCAAATGCCCAGCGAACGAATGAAGAACAGTCAAAACGACGTGCGTCAATATCAGCTTGTGATCTGCCGCCACCCCATTTATATGGAGATTGTCCAACAATGGAAGAACCTGTGCTGATTGCACCTTCGATTCCGCCTACGTTACTGCTGACAGGTGATCCACCGCCAGAAGATGGCTTCTTGCTTGGTGTACTGCTGTTGTTGTTATTAGATGATCCACTGTTAGTTGAAGAAGACGGGCTGCTATCGTTATTTGAGCTGTTGTCTTCCGCTTGAACACTTGCTTGACGCTGCTGTTGTCTTTGCGCCTTTTCTTCTTGTGCTTTTTGAGCTGCTTCTCTTGCGTCTTTTTCAGCTTGTTTTTGTGCAGCAATTGTTGCGTCTTTTTCAGATGCAATGCTGTTAGCTTCACTGTTTAACTCGCTGATTTCAGAAGATGCACTTCCCTTTTGCTTTTTCACTTGCTTGAATAGCTTGTCTTTTTCATCAAGCTGTTGATTCAAGTCTGTTTGAAGCGTTTCAAGCTTTGTCAGTGTCTTTTGAACATCTTCAAGCTTTGTGTTTAATTCGTTTTCAGACTTTTGAAGCTCTGCTTTGTCTTTTTCTTGCTCTTTAATGATTTCGCTGTCTGCATTGATGAGTGTAGATACTGCACCTGCACGGCTGATGAAATCGCTAAAGCTTTTCGCTCCTAGTAATACATCTATGTATTTTGTAGAACCGCCGCTTTCTTGAAGCGCACGTACACGCTTTTTCAAGAATTTGTTTCGATCTTCAATACGTTTTTCAGTATCAGCAATTTCTTTTTTCAGTGCTTTGATTTCTTTTTTTGTTTTTTCATTTTCTTTTTGTTTTTCTTCGATTTGATCACTTGTTTTTAAAGCTTTTTCGTCAATTTCTTTTAGCTTTAGTGCAAGTGCCTCTTGCTTTGCTTCAAGCTTTGAAAGCTCGTCTTTTTTCTTTTCAAGGTTTTTGTTGACCTCAGATTGTTTGCTGTCCAGCTCTTGTTTCTTTTGTTCAAAGTTCTGTGCGTTTGCTTCATGCGTAAATGGGATAAATAAACCGCTCGCTCCGATGACCGAAGCTAAACCGAAAGTAATAAACTTTTTCACGTATAGTTCCTCCTTTGACAATTTCCAAGCGACATACAAAGCAGCAAATTCTCTGCGATCAATCTGTGCTATCTATGTCTTTCTTCCTGATTAATCAGTCAGATGTTGACCAGATTGTTTCTATCACTAGGTGTTTCATTATGTATAGTAAAATATCTAAATATATGTCTTTGTTTTAATCCACGAGTTTCATTATACATGAGACATCGACAAAATGAGCTAATATTTTTATTACATTTATGTTTCAAAAACATGTCGTGATTGTCATACTTCGCCAAATCCTTGCAAATCTCACCTTTTTATCCAAGAAAAAAGCATGACCTGTAAGGCCATGCTGCAATGCTCTGAATCTATTTACCTATTTAATCAATTAACGTACAAATGATTTGTTCATATTTAGACAGTGTTTGAGCGCTGATCTGAAAAGAGGCTGCGATCTCTTTTTTACTGACAGCTGTTTCTTCTTGTTCATTCACCCATAAATAATAAGAGGCTGCTGCCCATGCAGGTGCATTTTTCTTCTCTACGCCAGAAGCACGTGCCTGCTGAATGATATGGAATAACCAAAAATAAGGCATATGACTGTCAGGCTGAACAGCTTCTTCCAAACTGGATGCCGCCTGTTTTGCGAAAACCGCATCTTCTGAAAACGAGTGTTCTTCCATTTCGTCTTCATATAAGAGTAGTTCAATGAATTGCTGCTCAAAGGCTGTTTTCGCTGCGCGTGCATCAAGAACAGATTGAAGAACGTCACGTTCTCCTTTTTGTTTGCTGACATAGTACGCAGTCAGCCGCTCTTCAATGGAGACCATTGGCTCCGTCTCCTCAGGTTTATCCTGCCACGGCTTTATTTCATCTGCATCGATATCTTCTTCGACCATCTTATCCCAAACCGTCTGTGCAAGCGTTTTATGCCCTGTATGATAAGCTGCGCTTGCGAGCCAGTATAAAAATGTACTATCTCCCTGAAAACCTGTTTTGTACAAGGAATAAAGCCATTTAAAGGCCCATTCAAATTCTCCAACGAGGGCAAATGTTGCGCCAAGCTTATAACGCTGTTCACTTAATATTGGATACACGTGCGTTAATTGCTTCGCTAACACATTGACCTTCTCTTCTTCTTTTTCATAATGATAGAAGACAAGCTGGTTGCAAAGGGCATGCAGATTACCCGGATTTTCATGAAGAACCCGGTTCAACATCTCTTTTGCCTGATGGATTTGCCCAGAATAAAAATAGGCCAAAGCGAGATTGTTATACGCTGACCAAAATTCTGGATACTCCACAATCATCTGTTCTAACATCTCAATGGCTTCATCAAGCCTGCCGCTTTCCAGCAAATGATTCGCTTGATCCTGCTTCACAATCAGATCATCCTGATCATAAGGAAAATCTTCGTCTCCTTCTTCGCTCATATCGAGCAGGTCGAGAAGATCATCATTTTCATCTGAAAATTCCCCATCCTCTTCTAACGAGGCATAAGCAGTAGCTGATTTATATGCCTCTTGAAACAGTCCGAGATTGGCATAGTTATTGGCTTTAAAATAGTGACACTCAGACATGTTTTCATCGATGTGTTCAAGGATAAAATCAAGCAGTTCATTTGATTGTTGGTAATGACCCATTTCAGTATAAATAATGGCAAGCTGTGACAGCATTTCTACATTTTCAGGCTCTAGTACGATGGCCCGCTGTATCAGCTTACTTGCTCTAGATAAATTTCTTTCTCTATATGCTTTTAGACCTTTATGAAAAAAGTAATGCCCATCTTGGAATAGCTGGACGACTTGTGTGTGATTATTTTGAGAAGTGTATTTACTCACCGATACCCTCCATTTCGAACAGTGTACCGTGTGTAGTATAACATACTTCACGAGTCGTCACATAGAACAAATGAAAAGGAAGGATTTGTTTTTCACTTAAAAACAAAAAGCCAGAGGTGTCCCCGGCTTTTCATTCACCTTGATGACGTTTTTTTAATACCTTCAATACATCATCAAACGGCAATTGCTGCTCACGTAATAACACAAGAAGATGATACAAGAGGTCAGCTGTTTCCCATTTCAATTCTTCTTGATCTCGGTTTTTCGCTGCAATAATAACCTCTGACGCTTCTTCCCCTACTTTTTTAAGGATTTTATCAACCCCTTTTTCAAATAGATAGGTTGTATAAGCGCCTTCTGGCATTTCTGCCTGACGCTTTGCAATGACCTGTTCCAGTTCATTTAAAATCGCAAAACGATCCTGCCCTTCATTTTGACCCTTCACGTCTTCTTCCGAAAAGCAGCTATAGGTGCCAGTATGGCAGGCTGGGCCGCTTGGCGCGACAAGGACAAGGAGAGCATCCTTGTCACAATCATATCGAATGGAAGTGACCCGCTGGATATGTCCAGACGTGGCGCCTTTGTGCCAAAGCTCATTTCTCGACCGGCTATAAAACCATGTTTCACCTGTCTCCAGCGTTTTTTGATAGGATTCTTGATTCATATACGCTAGTGTCAATACTTCCTTACTTTGAGCGTCCTGTACGATCGCAGGTATGAGACCTGCTTCATTAAAAGTTAATTCATCCGCCTGTTTCATCTGACCTTCACCCCGTGTTCTCTCAAATATGTCTTTACCTCTTGAATGGACGTCTCTTTATAATGAAAAATGGAGGCTGCTAATGCGGCATCCGCTTCTCCTTTTGTAAATGCTTCCAGCATATGCTGGGCGTTGCCAGCGCCTCCAGAGGCGATAACTGGTACAGTGACTGCTTCTGATACAAGCTTTGTCAATCGATGGTCAAAGCCTGTTTTTTCACCATCGGCATCCATGCTTGTCAGCAAAATCTCGCCTGCTCCTCTCCTCACCGCTTCTTTCGCCCAATCGCTGACCTCTATATCTGTTTGACGGCGTCCTCCGTGTGTGTAAACCATGTATGCTTTTTTCTCTTCATCGTACTTTGCATCTATTGCAACGACCATGCACTGGGAACCGAAAAAATCGGCGCCTTCTGTTATGAGTTCCGGTCTTAAAACAGCCGCTGTATTCACAGACACTTTGTCTGCACCTGCTCTTAATATGCGCTTCATATCATCAAGGTGGTGAATACCGCCCCCTACTGTAAAAGGGATGGCAAGAGTGGACGCGACTTGCTTGACCACATCCACCATCGTTTTCCGGCCTTCATGTGAGGCAGAAATATCAAGGAAGACGAGTTCATCCGCCCCTTCCTCATCATACATCTGCGCTAATTCTACCGGGTCACCAGCATCCTTTAAACCAAGGAATTGCACCCCTTTGACAACGCGCCCTTCCTTCACATCGAGACATGGGATGATTCGTTTTGTCATCATAGGCGGTCAAGTCCTTCAAATGCTTCCGATAACGTGAACTGCTTCGTGTAAAGTGCCTTTCCAATGATCGCGCCAGAAACCCCTGTCTGTTTTTGTGCTGACAGCTTTTGAAGATCAGCTACCGTACTGACACCACCTGAAGCAATGACTTGTTTGCCGGTGGCTTCTGCTAAGCGAACCGTACTTTCTACATTGGGACCAGACAGCATGCCATCCATTTGAATATCCGTGAAAATAAAGACCTCTGCACCTTCCTTTGCCAATTCCTTGCCGAGTTCCTCTGCCTTCACTTTTGACGTTTCAAGCCACCCCTCAGTCGATACAAAACCATTTCGCGCATCAATGCCAATCGCTATTTTCTCCCCATATTGTGCGAGCATTTTTTTCACAAAATCAGGATTAGAAACAGCCGAGCTGCCAAGGATCACCCTAGCTACGCCATTGTTTAAATAAAAGGCCACGTCTTCTTCTGACCGAATGCCTCCGCCAATTTGTACATTCACATCTAATGAAGAAGCAATCGCAAGCACATGCTCATGATTGACGCGTTTCCCTGCTTTTGCACCATCTAGGTCAACGAGATGAATCCACTTTGCTCCTTCATTTGCAAACCTCATCGCCATATCGAGAGGCGAATCTCCATAAATGGTTTCTTGATCATAATCTCCTTGTACAAGTCTTACACATTTGCCATTTCTCATATCGATCGCTGGATACAATGTAAATTCACTCATTTGTTCACCCTCTGTTCGTTTGCTAATTGAATAAATTGTTTGAGCAGCGCCATGCCCGTTGTACTGCTTTTTTCAGGATGAAATTGTGCACCAAGCACATTCCCCTTGCCGACAACTGCAGGTACTTGAACGCCATAATCCGCACTTGCTAATTGCTCCTCTTGATTCATATCGCTCACATAATAAGAGTGAACAAAGTATGCAAATCCTTCTGGTACACCGTCAAACAATGGGGAGGGCTGATGAAATGTGAGCTCATTCCACCCCATATGAGGGACCTTCAGTCTTTGCCCGTCCTGATCACGATCCTTTAAAAGAACGACACGCCCTTTTAGCAGCCCCAATCCTTTCGTACGTCCTGCCTCTTCACTTTCTTCAAATAAGAGCTGCATGCCAAGGCAAATGCCAAATAGCAGCTTGCCTTCCTGTACAACCTGGTGGATAAACGCCTCAAGTCCTGTCTGTTTTAACAGCTGCATCGCATCACGAAACGAACCGACCCCAGGCAAAATATAAGCATCTGCCTTTTTGAGCTCCTCCACATCAGCGGAGACAATATAACGGGCACCTGCTCGTTCCAGTGCTTTTGATACGCTGAACAAATTTCCCATTCCGTAATCAATGACTCCGATCATTAGAGCATCCCCTTTGTCGAAGGAATCCCTTTCACACGTGGATCAATGGTTGTTGCTTCATCTAAAGCACGTGCCACCGCTTTAAAAATAGCTTCAATCATATGGTGCGTATTGGTTCCGTAGTGAACAATCACATGAAGATTAATACGAGCTTCTAGTGCAAATTTCCAAAGAAACTCATGCACGAGCTCTGTATCAAAAGTACCGACCTTTTGACTTGGAAAGACCGCTCTCATTTCTAAATGAGGACGATTACTTAAATCGACCACGACCTGAGCAAGCGTTTCATCCATCGGAACAAAGCTTGAGCCATACCGCTTAATCCCCTTTTTATCACCTAACGCTTCCTTAAACATTTGCCCAAGCACGATGCCGATATCTTCAGTTGTGTGGTGATCATCAACATCCGTATCCCCTTTGGCATCAACGGTCAAATTAAAGTGTCCATGCTTCGTAAATAAATCAAGCATGTGTGTCATAAAAGGGACGTCTGTTTGAATATCCGCTTTTCCTTCTCCATCAATCTCTAATGCTAACGAAATATTCGTTTCATTTGTTTGTCTCGCTGTTTCCGCCTGTCTCATTAAGATTCCTCCCGCTTTCTCGCTTCAATCGACCTAGCATGCGCTTCGAGCCCTTCTAATCTTGCAAAAGCCGCAATGCTTTCCCTATGTGTCTCAAAGGCTTCTTGACTATATGAAATAATGCTCGTTTTCTTTTGAAAATCAGTCACACCAAGCGGGCTGGAAAATCTAGCTGTTCCGTTGGTTGGCAGCACGTGATTTGGTCCTGCAAAATAATCGCCCACCGGCTCAGGGCTATAACGTCCTAAAAAAATCGCCCCTGCATGCTTGATTTGACCAAGAATTGATTCTGGATATGCTGTCAGCACTTCTAAATGCTCTGGCGCTAACTGGTTGACGACGTCTACTGCACGATCCATAGATTCTGTTACGTATATACGGCCATAATCTTGTATGGATTGTGCTGCAATTGATTTTCTTGGCAAGGTATCTAGCTGCGCTTGCACCTCAGCCTGCACGTTTTCCGCAAGTGTCTTAGACGGGGTCACCAAAATACTAGATGCCCGTGCATCATGCTCTGCCTGCGAAAGTAAATCAGCCGCCACCTCATGAGCTATGGCCGTGTCGTCTGCTAAAACGGTAATTTCACTCGGACCGGCAATCATATCAATGTCTACCTGACCAAATACCTCTCGCTTTGCAAGTGCGACATAGATGTTGCCTGGGCCTGTGATTTTATCAACAGATTGGATACTTTCAGTTCCATAGGCAAGCGCTCCAATCGCCTGCGCACCGCCCATTTTATACATCTCAGAAATACCAAGCTCCTTCGCAGCAACGAGTACAGCGTCAGAGAGACGGCCGTCTTTCCCTGGGGGTGTCACAAGGACAATTCGTTCAACCCCAGCGACAAGCGCCGGAATTACATTCATTAGAACGGAGGATGGATAAGCAGCTGTTCCGCCGGGTACATACACACCAACGGCATCGAGCGGTGTCACCTTTTGTCCAAGCATCGAGCCATCCCGCTGGTGATAAAACCAAGAGGATGTCAGTTGACGCTCATGGTATGTGCGAATATGACGGATAGCCGTTTGGATCACCTGAATCATAGCCGGGTCCAAGCGTTCGGAAGCATTTGTCATTTCCTCCTCTGTCACAAGCGGATCTTCAATCAGCACCCCATCAAATTGCTTTGTAAAAGACTGCACAGCTGCATCACCATTTTTTCTCACTTCTTGTATAATGCCCTGAACAGCCTGACGCTGCGCTTCCGTTCCTGTATCTAAAGTTCGCTTGAGTGAGAGCGTCTCTGTCTCACCTTCTCGTATGCAGGTGATGTTCATGATGTTTCCTCCCCTTCAATGATTCTTGCAAGGCGCTGCGCCATTTCATCGATCACCATATCCTTCATACGGTAGCTCACAGGGTTCACAATAAACCGTGACGTAATGTCACAAATATGCTCCGTTTCAACAAGCCCATTTTCCTTAAGTGTTTGGCCTGTAGAGACAATGTCCACAATGCGATCGGCGAGTCCGATGAGCGGTGCTAATTCAATGGAGCCATTCAGCTTAATGATCTCCACCTGCTCCCCTTGTTCTCTAAAATAAGATGATGCGACATTTGGGTATTTTGTTGCCACACGCGGTGCGACACCGCCCCAGCTGGCTCCCGGCAATCCGGCAACAGCTAAATGGCATTTACTGATGTTTAAATCGAGCACCTCGTACACATCACGAGCTTCTTCGAGCATGACATCCTTCCCCGCAATGCCAACATCCGCTACACCATGCTCAACATACGTCGTCACATCCATTGGCTTCGCTAGAATAAAGCGGAGGTTTTCTTCTGGTACATCAATGATTAGCTTTCTTGAATCCTCGAATTCCTCTGGCAACTGATATCCCGCCTGTCTTAACAGCCCTGCCGCTTCTTCAAATATTCGGCCCTTTGGCATCGCCATCGTCAACACTTTACCCATTTTGCTCTCCCTTTCTCGCGCCGATAAAATACGTCACCTGCTCAAATGCCTTGGTCATTGCATCAATATTTTCAATTCCCGCTAAGTCTTGCAGGACGATTTTTTTCCCTTTTGACCTTTCCTTTTCTGCAAAAGCAAAGGCCTCCAGCCGTTGTTCTTTACTAAAAATCACAGCCTCCTGCGGCTCATTGATTTCTTTTACATCGAGCGCTTCAAGCAGACGATCTAAACGAAGTCCGAATCCTGTAGCTGGTGCAGGTGCATCAAAATGAGCCAGTAATTGGTCATATCTGCCGCCACTTCCGATGACAGACCCAACATGATCTGCAAATACTTCAAACAAAATGCCTGTGTAGTAGCTCATATGACTCACCATGCTGACATCCAAACGGATATATTCTGTACAGCCGTAATCTTCGAGTGTCTCCCAAAGCGACTTTAACTGCGCGAGCACTTCTTTTCCCTCTTGTGAAACGACGATTTCCTCTGCCCGCTCTGTGACTTCCTGACCGCCTCTTAACTCTAAAAGCTGTAACAGTCTCGTTTTGTCGATGGAGGAAAGTGGCAATTGCTTCACATGTTGACGGTATCCCACATAATTTTTTTCATATAAGAAGCGGCGAAGAACGTTTGCACGATCTGTATTTCCCAATACATCTACAAATAACGTTTCTGCTAAAGCAACATGCCCAATCGCAATTTTGAAGGACTTTAGCCCGGCATTTTTTAATGCAAATACGACAAGAGCGATCACTTCAGCATCTGCACTAATCGAACCGTCACCAATCAACTCAATTCCAACCTGCTCAAATTCTGATGGCCTTCCGCCTTCTCTTTCCTGCGCCCGGAACACATTGGCCGCATACCCAACGCGAAGCGGATACGCCTGTTCATGAAGCTTTGAAGCCGCCACCCTCGCAATCGGCCCCGTCATATCAGGTCTCAGTACAAGGGTTTGCCCGTTCTGATCAAGTAGCTTAAAGAGCTGTGTATCTGTAATCGCCGATTGAACACCGACTGTATCGTAAAATTCAAGTGTTGGCGTCTCCATCAAACGGTAACCCCAGCCATTCATGACCTCTGTTAATGAATGCCTCACTTTTTTCTTCGTCTCATACAATCCTGGTAATGAATCCCGCATACCATATGGTTTCTCAAACATAAACATGTTCTTCCGCACCTCCAACACATTAAACCGAAATATTCCGAATCCTTTAGTTCGCTAATTTGATAATATGCTAACAAAATAAAGTAATTAAATCAATCTTTTTATTTTCTCTCTATTTTCATGAAAAATTTGTGGAATTATTACATTCAAGTGACACCTGCCTCTTTTCTACATATTCGATGAAAGAACGTGCTATAATACTTAAAAATATTGAATCAAACAGGAGATTACAGTGAAGTTCATCCAGACATTCATCTTAACTTTGTTGTGCGCTTGCCTCGTTTATTTCGGCTTTATATACGTAACACAAATCGACCAAGTCAAGAAAACAGCTGCACCCAACGAAGCAGCCAAAGAAAAAGAAAACGATACGGCGCTCGCCGCTGAAGAAACACGATCAACGAAAAAAACAGACACCACACTTTCTTCTTTAAAAGGAAGCAAAAAAGCCATGGACGTCATCCTCTACAATCAAATGGATGCCCCAAAGCTTTATAATGGTTGCGAAGTCACAAGCTTAGCGATGCTCCTTCATTACAGCGGCTATGAGCAAGTAACGAAAAACGCATTGGCGAATGAAATAAAACGTGTTCCGCTCAATTATGAAAATGGCCTAAAAGGAGACCCACATGACGGATTTGTAGGCGATATGGAGAATGGACCAGGTCTTGGTGTATACCATGAACCTATTTATCAGCTTGCGAAAAAATATGCGGGCGATCAAGTTGTTGACTTAACTGGAAAGCCTGTCAAAAAAGCCATCTATCAATCACTTGAAAAAGGGTATCCTGTCTGGGTCATTACCACATCCACCTTTGACAAAACAGATAACATCGAAACATGGAATACACCAAATGGCAAAATAGATGTAACCTTTAATGTGCATAGCGTGGTCATCACAGGCTATGACAAGGAGCATGTCTACTTGAATAACCCATACGGAGAAAAGAATCAAAAAGTCGATCGCGATCAGTTTGAGGACTCTTGGGAACAAATGGGTCGTCAAGCGATTATCATTCAAGCGTAAAAAAACAACCTCAATACGGATAGAGGTTGTTTTTTAATGGTTTATTTTTTCATTATGTCTTTCAGACGGTCTTCAAGCTTTTCAGCTGTCATCGCACCTCCGCCCAGGCTGAAGTATGCATCCTCGTTTTTTAATAAAAGTGAAGGGTAACCATTCACCTGTAGTTGCTGAACCTTTGCAAAGTCGACATACGCATCATTGATGACTTCTTTTGTTTTCATTCGTTCAATGACGATATTAGGATCAAGATGATGTGCCAGAGCGATTTCCTGATACGTCTCATCATCGCTCAGGCTTTTTCCGTCTTGATAAAAAGCCTTTTGCATCGATGCAGCCAAGTACAATGCACGATCTGGAGCAACCGATCTTAATGCTGAAAACCCAATGGCTGCAGCCTCAGAGTCTAAGACAAATGTCCCGTTTGCTAGCAGCTTCTGATAACGTTCACCAAACTCAACGCCAGTTAGCTGACTGATCCGCTGATTCGCTTCTGATATATGTGGATATTCCTTTATTGGAAGACTTCTTTCTCCTACAAATAAGCCGCCAGATACTAACGTCAGTGACATTTCAGGATGATTCTCATACAAAGTACGGATACTGTTGGAAAATCCATAACACCAGCCACAATACGCATCCCATACATAAATGAGAGACAATTCTTGATCATTCATACGTTAAAACTCCTCACTCCTCGTTTTTTAACGGCAACGAATTGACTTATTCTGCTTCAGATACAATGGTAAAACGTTCTCCAACATGGGCAGCCTGCTCTATTTCATCGACAAGCGCAATGGCGTAGTCGGCATAGCTCACATAGCTGTCACCTTTAGAATTAACAATCAGTTGGTCTTTCCCTTTCACATAAGAGCCTGTGCGTTTGCCTGCTGGATCAAAGAATGCAGCAGGGCTGAGGAATGTCCATTTCAATCCTTCTGTCTGTTGAAGGTCTTTGAGGTTTTCACCTTGCTGTGAAGCAGTAGGCACATACTCCTTTGGAAATTCTGGTGTATCAACAAGTCTTGTTGTTTTGGCTTCATCAACAAAAAGACTGCCCGCTCCGCCCACAACGATTAAACGCGTATCGGGTACTTCTTTCAAAATATCAATCAGCTTTTTCCCAGCCTCTACGTGAAGGTGTTCTTGTCCAGCAGGTGCACCAAATGCATTGACGATGATATCAAAGCCTTTAATGTCTTCTGCTTGTAAATGAAACACATCCTTTTCGATAACAGTTACCGTTGAATCTGTCACTTTTTTCGCATCTCGAACGATGGCTGTTACCTCATGTCCTCTTAATTGAGCCTCTTTGACAATTTCCTGTCCTGCTTTACCTGTAGCACCAATAATACCAATTTTCATATAAATTCCTCCTGTAAAATGATTTTATTCGATAAATAAAGGTGTAACCAACTAAGTTACAACAGAGGTAAAAAAAATTGAATGGATCATCCAATTTTTTTGATTAACACCTGCGTTAGTTCACTTAATTTGATCTCAGCAAGCACTTGCTCCATCGCACTTTGAGCGCGACACAAGATTAACTCAAGCACAGCCTGAATATTCGCACCGATCGGACAGTCAGGGTTTGGGCTTTCATGAATTTGAAACAATTCTCCTTCATCCACGACTTCAACCGCTTTATACACATGAAGCAGTGTAATGTCGTCTTCACTGCGGTTCAGCTGAGAACCACCTTTGCCAAGACTTGTTGAGATTAGGCCTGCTTTTTTTAATTTACTCATAATACGGCGAATGACCACTGGATTTGTATTCACACTTCCTGCAATATCCTCCGATGTTTGTAATGATCCTTTTTCAAGTGATAGCAAGGCCAGAATATGGACAGCGACAGTAAATCTGCTGCTGATTTTCATGTTATCTCACCTCTGTTGTAATCATTATAGTTACACCAAGACATAATGTCAACAAAAAAGTCTGCCGAGCTACTCAGCAGACATAGATTGACGTGCTTTCATTTCTTCTTTCGTATAAATCATGCGCATTGGATTTCCACCAACAAATGAGCCTGCTGGAACATCCTTATGCACAAGTGTACCAGCAGATACAATTGCCCCATCTCCAATGGTCACACCAGGTAAAATGGTTGAATTGGCTCCAATTAGGACTTCATCACCAATATAGACTTCCCCAAGTCTGTACTCTTTAATCAAGTACTCATGGCACAAAATGGTCGTGTTATAGCCAATCACGCTATTTCGACCGACCGTGATTTTCTCAGGAAACATGAGATCCACCATAACCATTAAAGCAAACGCCGTATCCCCACCGACCTTCATACGAAGAAAGGTTCTGTATATCCAATTTTTCATTCCCATAAAAGGTGTGTAACGTGCCAATTGAATAAAAATGAAGTTTTTCACCACTTTGAAAAAGGGGACCGTCCGATAGACTTGTCGTAATGAATTGACCCCTGTTACAGGATAACGATCTGTTTTTCTCAACTCAATCAGCTCCAACAATCGCCAGGAGATCACTCATTTTCTTCAGCATGAAATCAGGACGATGCTTTAAAAGAGCCTCTTCTCCCTTAATCGACCAAGCAACACCTGCCGTTTTTGTCCCTGCCGCTTGGCCAGACAAAATATCGTGATAATTATCGCCGACCATCACCGCTTCGTGCGGATCACTGCCAAGCTTGGATAATGCCAGCTGAACAGGCTCCGGATGCGGCTTCTCATTTTGGACATCATCGAGCGTCACAATCACCTCAAAGAACGGCTCTAAACCGGTCAGCTTCAATCCCATTAATACTGTGTCACGTATTTTTGTTGTGACAATTCCAAGTTTAAATCCTCGATCCTGCAATACTTTCAAAGTATCTAAAACAGTCTCATATTCAGTCACAAGCAGATCATGCTGTTCATGATTAAACGTTCGGTACATCTGAATCATGTCATCCGTCAGATCAGGATCCATTGCAGAAAATGTATCAAACAGAGATGGACCGATGAAAGGAAGGATATCCTCACGGCTGTACTGCTCGGGGTAATAATGATCAAGCGTATGCTGAAATGAAGCAATAATTAATTCATTCGTATTGATTAATGTGCCATCTAAATCAAATAGCACGGTGTTAATAGTTGATTCGTTCATATGGCTTCCTTTCTAACAGCTGCAAGTTCCCGCTTCCGCCAAATATAGCTAATGGCAGCTGTTAATAAAATAGCAGATACTAGGCGGATGACAAGAAGCGGCCACACTGGAATCCCAAGTGGAATAAAAATCAGCGTATCTTCGACCACTGCATGGCAGGCAACAAGGAAAATGAAGGCAAGGGTTAAATCCTTTTTACTCACACCGTCCTCTTCCACCGCCTTGATCATCACGCCGGCTCCGTATGCCAGACCAATGGTTAATCCCGCTACCATCGTCATTGACGTATTTTCTTTCATTCCAAGCATTCTCGTAAATGGAGACAGCCACTTAGACAGCATATGGAGCCACCCTAAATCTCTCATGAATTGAATGATGATCATGAGGGGGATAACGATACAAGCGAGCTGGAGCACACCAAGTACGGCTTTTTGAAAAGCAAGCAGGACGATCATGTACCAGCTTGAAGGCACATCAGCCGTCTGTGCCGCTGTCAAAAGTCCATATTGTGCAGGCTCCTGGCCTCCCTGCCAAACGAGATGAATGACAATAGCCGAAATAACAGCAAGACTGATTCTGACCAACAAAATCACAGACACTCTGAGTCCAACCTTTGCTGCCACTGTCGATTCAATAATCAGATTATGACAAAAGGACAGCATGACCGCCAAAATGAACACTTCTCTCACAGGAAGATCTAGTGTCAGGATGGCGGCTATGCCAGCATACAAGTTCAGCACATTTCCTAATACAAGCGGAATAGCTGCTTCTCCTGAAAGACCAAACACCCCCATAAATGGACGTATGAATTGAATGATCCAATCCATAACAGGCGTATGCTGCAAGATACTGACGAGAATGGTAACCGGAAAAATGACTTTTCCAAGTGTCCAAGTGGTTGATAGCCCTGCTTTTAAGCCGTTTTTCCATGTCTCCCCCATCTGTTCTGACCCCCTGCTTTAATTCGATGAGTTATTCTCTTTATACGGAATCGATGCGTACCCTTTTATTCTTCTAAAAATCATCAGCAAAATAGCCACTACAAAAATGGCAATCGAAATCATTTGAGCGATTCGAAGATGTTCTGTCAGCATCAAACTGTCCGTTCTCATTCCTTCTATGAAGAAACGACCAATGGAATACCAGATTAAATAAGACAAGAAAATTTCGCCTCGGCGTAGCGATGTTCTGCGTAATAAAAGCAAGATCACAACACCGGCAAGATTCCATAAAGATTCGTATAAGAACGTTGGGTGATAATAGGACCCATCAATATACATTTGATTAATAATAAACTCCGGCAAATGCAAATTCTCTAAAAAGGCTCTTGAAACAGCCTCACCATGCGCTTCTTGGTTAATAAAGTTCCCCCAGCGCCCAATAGCCTGCGCTAGTAAAATGCTAGGTGCTGCTACATCGGCAATTTTCCAGAAGGAGACCTTTTTCACCTTTGTAAAGACAATCGCTGTCAGCACAGCACCTATCAACCCGCCGTGAATTGCAATTCCGCCATTCCAAATCTTCATGATTTCATTCGGATGCTGCTGATAGTAATCCCATTCGAAGGATACATAATAAATTCGTGCACAAATAATAGCTATTGGAATGGCAAATAAGATTAAGTCAATAAACGTATCTTTATTGATTCCCCTTTTTTCACATTCTCTCAGTGCGAGCCAGAGTCCAATCAAGGCACCGACCCCAATGATCACACCATACCAATGAACCGAAAGAGGTCCGAGCTGAAAAGCAATCGGATCAATCGGCTGAATCGCATCGTTCATATAGACAACTCCTATTCATCCTGGCCATTGTCTTCAATGACATCGGCAAGTTTACTTGTAAATTGTTCCGCTGCATTATGTCCCATGCGTTTTAACCTGAAGTTCATCGCAGCCACTTCAATGATGACCGCTAAGTTTCGTCCTGGTCGTACAGGGATGGTCAGCTTCGGTACATCTGTATCGATGATTCGCATTTTCTCTTCTTCAAGTCCTAAACGATCATACTGTTTACCTTGTTCCCAAAGCTCAAGGTTCATCACAATTGTAATTCTTTTATAGCTTCTGACAGCCCCCGCTCCAAATAACGTCATCACATTAATGATGCCTAAACCACGGATTTCTAAAAGGTGTTCAATCAGCTCTGGTGCACTTCCAACTAACGTATCCTGATCCTCTTGACGGATCTCTACGCAATCGTCTGCGACCAGCCTGTGTCCCCTCTTCACTAGTTCTAAGGCTGTTTCACTTTTTCCTACTCCGCTTTTTCCAATTAACAATACACCTACACCATAAACATCAACTAGCACACCATGAATGGCGGTCGTTGGTGCAAGCTTGCTTTCTAAAAAGTTGGTCAACCGACTCGAAAGTCTTGTCGTTTTTAAACTTGATCGTAAAACAGGCACGCCATTTTCATTTGAAGCTTCAATTAATTCTTTCGGCACTTCACGATCTCGTGACAAAATAATCGCAGGGGTAATATCTGTACAAAGAGACATCATTCTCTGCTTTCGTTCGCGTTCTGGGAGTTGTTCAAAAAAGGAAAGCTCTGTTTTCCCTAAAAGTTGAACTCTTTCTTTTGGGTAATATGTAAAATATCCAGCCATTTCAATACCTGGTCTGGAAAGATCACTGATTGTAATGGGACGATTAATCCCTTCTTCCCCACTTACCAGTTCAAGATGAAATTGTTCCATTATGTCCTTCGTACGAACTTTCGGCACGCTTCTTCCTCCTTTTATCACAGGCGATTCAGAAATACAGCTCTATTTTATCACTTTCAATGATGAACCCAAAACAGTATTTTATCCTGATCCAGTTTCAGTCCTTTACTGGTATAGACAACTATACTTAAAAAGGGTAAACTACATTCATAGACAACGAATAAGGAGGCACAACCATGAGCAGCTCTTTATTGCTCTCCAATATTCACATTGTGACAAAGAATAAGATCATTGCAAACGGTTTTGTCGGTTTACGCGATGGCAAGATTGACTATATTTCAACATCACCACCGACAGGAAATTATGAAAAAGTATATATTTCCCGGGAAAACTTTTATTTACTTCCGGGAATGATTGATATTCACATCCATGGCGGGTATGGTGCAGATGTGATGGATGCGACATCAGAAGCCATGAATACACTTGCAGACAACTTACCCTCAGAAGGAACGACAAGTTTTTTAGCAACCACTATCACTCAAAACCATCAAGAGATTGAACAAGCATTGAGCAATGTGGCTCAGTGGAAACAATCTAATGAACAGGCTGGAAGTCAGGCCCAATGTTTAGGTATCCATCTTGAAGGTCCTTTTATTTCTAAAGATATGGCAGGGGCACAGCCTGCTAATTGGATTCAGCAGCCTGATCTCTCTCTTTTTGAAAGATGGCTAGATGCATCTGCACAGCTAATTCGAATTGTCACATTTGCACCTGAGGAGGACCATGATTTTGCTTTTCTTTCCCTGTTACAAGAAAAGAACATCATCCCTTCTATTGGACATACGAATGCCCATCATGACATGATTGAATTAGCAGCTAAGCATGGTGCTCGCCATATCACGCATCTTTATAATGCGATAAGTTCGTTTCAGCATCGTGAACCAAACGCTGTCGGGGCTGCTCTTACAAACGAGAATCTTTATACTGAGCTGATTACAGATGGAATTCACTCGCATCCACTTGCCATCAAGCTTGCGTATTTGGCAAAAGGAAGTGATCGTTTGATGATGATCACAGACTCGATGCGTGCAAAAGGACTCGGGAATGGAACGTACGAATTTGGCGGCCAAACCGTCACAGTCAGCGGCGAAAAAGCTTTACTCGCAGATGGTACACTTGCAGGTTCAATTTTGCGTATGAAAGATGGCGTCAAACGGATGAAACAAATCACACATTGTGAATGGACAGAGATTGCAAAGATGACCTCAACTAATGCAGCCATTCAGCTAGGACTTGATCAGAAGCTTGGCTCAATCGAAGTCGGGAAACAAGCAGACCTTGTGATTTGGGATGAATCTGGCGAATTAATGATGACGATTTGCCGTGGACAAATCGTCTTTGAGAAAAAGGAGGCCAATCACTAATGAACATCATTGAATTTGAAGATAAAGCTCAATTAGGAAAAGAAGCAGCAGCTCTCATTGCTCGCACGATTGCTTCTAAACCAGATGCCGTACTCGGCCTTGCAACGGGCGGCACACCTCTTGATACGTATCAAGAGTTAATTCACCTTCATCAAGCACAGCAATTGTCTTTCAAACAAACAAAAACAGTCAATTTAGATGAATATGCAGGACTTGAACGAGATCATGAAAATAGTTATATGACCTACATGAAACGTCATTTATTTGATCATATTGATCTCCCTCAGGATCAGTATTTCCTCCCAAATGGCGCTGCACCTGAATTAGAAAAAGAATGTTTAAGATATGATCAGCTCATTCAAGATATAGGCGGCATTGATCTTCAACTGCTTGGAATCGGTCAAAATGGACATATCGGGTTTAACGAGCCCGGTACCCCATTCAACTCTAAGACCCATGTCGTGGAACTAGATGAAAACACACGGCAGGCCAATGCAAGATACTTTTCTTCTATTGATGAGGTGCCTACACACGCCATCACCATGGGTATTGCGAGTATTCTTTCAAGTAAAAAAATTCTCCTTCTCGCATCAGGAAAATTAAAAGCGAAAGTGATACAATATTTAGAACAGACAGAGATACATCCAGACTTCCCAGCATCTGCTCTGAAACTTCATGATGATGTGACGATTTTGATTGATCGAGAAGCTGGTTCACTACGCTAAACACGAGAGGATTTTCACATGTTTATTGATAAGCAGTCACCTATTCCGATGTACCATCAGATTATGGAGAATTTGAAAAAACAGATTGAGGATGGAACATTAGCACCTGATACACTCATTCCTTCTGAAAGAGAATATGCCGAACGCTTTGGTATAAGTCGAATGACTGTCAGACAGGCCTTATCGAATCTTGTGAACGAAGGATATTTGTATCGACAAAAAGGAAAAGGCACCTTTGTGAGTCGAAAAAAGTTTGAACAGGCGCTTCAAGGCTTAACAAGCTTTACAGAGGATATGCGCCAGCGTGGGCTTCAAGCTTCAAGTCAACTGATTGACTTCAAGAAAACCGCATGTCCTGAGTACTTGCTGCCAGTCTTACAACTATCAAATAGCGAAGATGTATTTGAACTCAAACGGATACGCCTTGCAAATGATGAACCAATGGCAATTGAAACGAGCTATATCCCTGAAGCATTTGCAGGAGATTTAACACAGGAACATTTAACTGGCTCTTTATATGAATATATAGAGACTTACACAGGCCTTGTAATTGCTCATGCAAAACAAGAGCTTGAAGCGAATGTAGCTTCAAATGAAGAAGCACAGGTGCTGTCTATTTCAACAGGCGATCCCGTTCTCTCAATTGCAAGAACGACTTATTTTCAGAATGACATTCCATTTGAACATGTGCTTTCCGTTTATAGAGGGGATCGTTACAAACTCATTCATACAATGGAAAGATAAACAGTGCCCCTATAAAAGGAGCACTGTATTTATTTCCTAAGAAATGTTGCTTCATGATCATTTTTTGTATGAATTTTCCATATAGGTGACATGGCTTTTCCTTGAAAACGATCCTTTGCTACAGTGTACCAATAATAGTCTTCATTCGGCTTTAACCCTTTCCATTCAAAGCTTGCTTTTTTACCGCTTTTTACGCCGCGCGCCTCTCCTATTAGAACATTTGTGTACACATTGAGTTCAAAATAATTGGTTTTGACAGATTTCATCTTCGGCGTCAAATCCACATCGATTGAAAATTCATCTTGATCTCCATACGTTTTAGGATCATAGAAATGCTCTTGATTCATATAGGGGGAGTATGTCGTAAAATGGAGCTGGTTTTTTTCTTGGTCGGCTGTTATTACCCTCATAAATCCTTGTCCACCTTCAGGCCCTGACTGATAATCAGCGAGTATTTGATATACTTTCCTGTCTACTTTACCATCCCTATCATCGTCAAGTTCATCTACTTTCCTGCTTGCTCCATGATAGTGGCCGCTAAATACTGCCACAATATTAGGATGGCGTTTCACTACCTGATGGAAGATGAGGTCGCCAATTGGGCTGCGGTTGCCACTGACCAACAAATACTCATGGAAATTTAAAATAACGATGCGGTCTGGGTGCTCAGAAATAACTCGGTTTAACCAATCAATTTCATCTTGCTTAATGCCCCAGCCCATGTAAACCATCATATAATCATTGCCACCGGCAGAAATGAGATCATAATGACCTCGATTATTTTGATAGGATTCCCCATAGTAAGGTTTATTTGCAAAGCGTTTCTCTCCGAAATATTTCCCATATTCCGCATAAATGCCATCCTTATGTCGAACATCATGATTTCCTGCTAAAACACCGTAAGGAATTTGATGATCATCTAACACACGCATAAAAGTATCAGCACGATGCCATTGTTTATCCTTTGAATCATCCACAATATCACCTGTATGGAACACATATTGGATGTTTAATTTCTCTCGCTGATCTCTAATCCACTCGACCATGTGTTTAAAGATATGAGGGTAACTCTTTGCATAATATTGTGTGTCAGACATCCAAACCATTTTATAAGGCTTTTGCGTTTTGCTGATTTCATCCTGTACAAGCAAATCAAACGTTTGATTCTTCATGTACTGTCTGACTGACAGCAAGCCTTTTAGGTGAAATTCTTTTTGGTCCTTAGCAACATGTTGCGTGATTTTATCCCACTTTTCCTGAAGATGATTCCATGCATACATGGTCACCTTTCTCCCTGACAATGAACTCCCTTTCCACATTGCTTCCACAACATCTTTTTCACGTACATCTTGATGTACCTTGATTTGAAAGCGATGATAGGGAAAACGATTTAAATCTTTCGTTTCAACTGATTTACCATCTGCAAATGCAATGCGATTCCTTTCTTGATTAGAAAAGATCACTTCCCCTTTTTCATTAAAGCTCTTTGGCGGTTCTGTCTCCGCTGCATATTTCATAATTTTCATTGATGGATGCAGTGATGTATATTGATAAGCACGGTAAAAGGAGTAATCCAGCTTATCATTTGTTGGATCCTTCGTGAGTACAGTTTGCTTCGACGACTTCATTTTCGTCTTATCTGCTACTCGTTCTGGTGTCTCAGGGTGTTCATGCACTGTCTTGAATTTTTTTTTCACCGTCGACATGTTTCCTGCTGCATCTTTTGCTTTGATGATCAACGTGTGCTCCCCTGGGTCTAATTCACTAGAGGACGTCTGATATGGCAAGGAAATTAGCTTTCCATCTACATATGCCTTCATCTCTTCTATGTCACTCCACCGATCCGTTACCTTTGCTTTTAACGTAAATGCCCCTTTATATGGATCCTTAGTTTGGACATTGGTCTTAATGTTTGGACCCGTGTTATCGACGTTCACTCGGACAGATGCCTGCTCATCTGAAGTTTTGGCCTCAATCAGATGCGACCCTTCCTTCAATCTTCTTGTGTCCCATTTCAAATAGGTTGAAACATAAGCTTCTTTTGGGATATTAAATTGAAATGTTCTTACCTTTTTGGCATTACCACTGTCCCCCATTTTCCATTCTTTTTGCGGATCTGCATGAATTGGAGGAATTTGAGTCCCATTCGACAGGATCATCCGGACGTTTTTTAATTCAAAATCATCGTGATTCTCTCCAGGCATCCGGTCAACAGGAGAAGACTTTGTTCCAGCATGGAAAGAGACCGTTTGGGGACCTGTCTCTTTCATCTCTGCTTCTGGTATTGGCATTGTATAGGTACGATACACTTTTGTCGAATCATCAAAAACAGAAAGTAAGCGGTTACCTACGGACACACCATTTTTAAAATATAAATTCGTCCCTTTGACTTCAAAAGCGATATATGGATCTGCTTCAAGGGCAAAAGACACTTGCTGGTTTCGCTTTCCATCTATCCACAATTTCATGCTTTTTTTCTGATCGGACGTTGCCTTTAATGGGAATAATCCTGAAACCGTCTCTCCTTCTTCCACATTGAACCGAAGCCCGTGGGCTTTGCTAACCTGTTCCACATCGATTGTTTTTTTCATCGTCATTGCAGTATTTTCACCGTCTGACGCTTCAAGCTGATATTCCAATTGTTCTTTGCCAATCAGCTCAGGTGAATAAATAATATGATGAAATAATCGGTCATTATGATCTTTTTGAAGCAGGATCTCCTTGAAATCATCTTTCCGATTTGTTCGATAGCGCAGCTTGACTGTTTTGACGACCTGATCATCCTGTACATTTGCTTTAATTTCTATGCTTTCAGTTGGTTTGACTGGTTTCCTTACTGTCATATCTTCAATCACAGGTTTATGAATATCTTGAGAAATTTCTTTTTTCTCAGATGGAATTTGTGCTTTTAGCACCCTTCCAGGTGTGGGCTCTTCCTCAATTTTCGAGATCAGCTTCATTTGCTGAGTGCCATCCATTGGATATTTGAACAGCAAGGATTTATGCTCACTAAACCATGACGGCTTCAAACGAAACGCGGCTGAAGAAATCTCCTCCCCTATGTTTGTAGCGATGGAAACAAGACGAGATTTAGAGTTGGACAGCCCTTTGCTCTCGATAACAGATAGGTGTTCTCCCTCTTTTAATTGACTTTTGTACATGGCATTAAAGTCCGCTACAGTTAAATGCTCCTGTCCTTTTTTCCTTAGCCAGAAAACATACGGTTTTCCTGGTGACACACTGACTGGATTTGTGTGAAAGGAATACACATCATCCATATCGGTGCCTTGTGCAGGATCGCGGTAGCGGAGCTGATAATGTTTAAGAGAGATAGGCTCGTGTGTCGTGTTATATACTTCGATAAATTCAAATGCATCTTTGCCTTTTCGATTTTTTGAATTGACGACAATTTCTGTGATAACTAAATCTGGAATGCGAGAAAGGTCCTCTTCAAATCCATTTAAGTGAACAGATTTTTCTGCCGTTTTGATGACAGATTTTTGCGTAAGGAACTCTGCATAGTAATCAACGGTTGAATTCCATAATTGTTCTGGCGGAATTTTCGCTGTAAATTCTGGCTTCATTCCTGGTAACCTTTCCATTGGCACCAATCGGTACCCCAGTTCATCACTTTGCTTATAGTACAAATTCGCAGACAAAATTTGTTCTGGATCCGTAATAGACGCACGAAACTGGAGATCACGGCTTTCCCCTCCTAGAACTGGACGGATATCCACATGAAATGGATCAAAAATAAAAGGAGAAAAAGGCTTGTCCGGTATATTGACTTGTGTTTGAACAAAAGATCCTGCTGAAGCAGGCTGACTGAAACAAAAAAGAATGATAAAAAAACATAAAAGCATCATTTGTCTGCTCACGTTCACCATCGTGCACCGCCTCCCTTCGGATATTGTGTCTCGCGAGGAAGGATTTTATGTCAGGTGGGACGGAGAAACGATACAAAAAGACACAAAAAAACCGTTAGCTTTTTTTCGCTAACGGCTCGACGATTCCTTTTTGGATCAACAGATGGAAAATGGATAAAATGACAGCCATCCAAATGGCCGTTCCGAACCCATCAATGTTAAAACTATCGCCCATAAAGCTCGATGTCATCATGAGTGTGATGGCATTAATCACAAATAAGAACAATCCTAGAGAAAGGACGGTCACTGGAAGCGTCAAAATGATCAAAAACGGCTTCACTAAAATATTGAGCAAGGACAAAATGATACTTGCCACAATCGCTGCGCCAAATCCTTCAATATACACACTCCCAAGCCCTGGCAAAATACCCGAATCAAAATATCCAGCAATGACGATTAAAAGTAATGCATTTACGAAAATACTGACGATCCATCTAAGCATTTAGTTAGTGCCTTCTTCCGGAACAACAAAATACCAAATGAAGTAGATCAAAAAGATTGGCATAAATGCTGTCAAAAATCCGATAATGACTGTTAAAATGCGAAGCAGGGATGCATCGACTCTTAAATATTCAGCAAGTCCACCCACAACACCCGCTATTTTTTTATCTGTGGCTGAACGATAAAGCTTCTTCATGTAGAATCACTCCTTGTCTGATTGGTGCTTTACTTGTATTGACCCTGTTTTTGTTTCTGCAAAAATAGATATACTGTGCGCTGCCTGTTGGTTGGCTTTGATCATTTTTTCTTTTTGTAATGTTTCGTTTTTCTCTTTAATCATCTCTGCATCATGCAAATCGTGAGAAATAGACCCAAGATTGCTTTTCAGCTCAGCGGTCACTGCACACGCATGCGGGATCTGGACGTCCACACTGCCTGTTGTCGTTTTCGCATAGATAGAACGGCAATTTTCATCCGATAGCTGGACAGCAATGTTTCCATTAAAGCTTTGGGCATCAATGGATTCACTTTTTCCGCGCAGGTCAATGAGCCCATTAATGGTTTCTACTTCAATCATACCACACTCGTGATCCGCCAGTTTGATTTGTCCGTTTGCTGTTTCAATTCCGACTTTTTCTGCCTGTAACGAAGCAAATGAGACAACACCATTGGTTGTTTTTGCAGCAAGTTCTTTTGTCTTTAGCTTTTCCCCGCGAATCGGACCATTAAACAGCTTGACCTTGATCTTATCGTATTGGATACGCGGTACGTACAAAGTGACATTGACTTTCATCGTCTTCTTTTCGGTCCGAATAAAAAATTTATCTCCTTCGAGTCCACAGTCTAACTGATTGAGAAATTGCTGTCTTGCCTGCTCTCCGTCCTCTGCACGGTAAATCTTCGCATGGCACTCTGCCCGAATATCCCCATCGTCCCAAGGCATCACATTGAGACTACCGTTCGCCAATTGAATATCTAAATGAGAGAGGGCGGCGTCTTTGAACTGAAAAATATGCTCAACATCGACCGACTGTCCAAAGTTCAAATCAAGATCTACGTCTTTGACCTTTTTTACCGCAGAATCTAACCAGCCAAACAGCTTTGCACCAAGATTTTCGGTACCAGTTTCTTTGCCTTCTGTGCCAGCTTTTTCTTCATAAAAGGTGTGATCAGCCGTTGATTTTTCTAATGAAACAGACTGACTTTCTTCTAGTTTTTCAAGCAGCGTAATCGCTTCTTTTGCCGATAATGTCCCGTCTTCTACTAATTTTAAAATACGTTCTTTTTCATTCATACAAAGCCCTCCTACGATTTGATGGATTGAAGTACTTTAATACCTTGAATGATATTCCAAATAACAGAGATCAAAAAGCCAATAGCGACTAAAAAGGACAAGATGAGCACCGTGATGACTGGAATGAGCGAGTCACTTACGTGTGTCGCCAATAAAAAGGGGATAGATCCAAAAACCAGCAGCACGCACGCTGCGACTGGCAAAACATGTGACCACAATGCCCGCAACGAGTGCCGCTTCGTTTCCTTTTGGTCAACTACAAAATATGCCACGATCGGTACAATAAATGGCATAAAAAATACACTAAAATAACAAATAGATGCAATGATCGACTGATCTCTATTCATATATATTCGCTCCTTCGTGACGAAAATTCCTTTCTAACTCATACGTTTATTGCGTATCAAAAGTTTCAAAATCATTCGATTTACATATGACCTTAGACACAAATTATATCTTTTTGCACCTAAGTGTAGATTCTTCACGGATTACCCTTTAAAATATGTTGAAAAGATGGTGATTATCATTATAGGGGGTAATTATTTTGACAGATCATCATAATTCTAACTACACGGCTCAAACGCTTTTAGACCTTATACAGAAACAGAAAAGCATGAACAGCGATATGATCAAGGAGCTTGAGACGATTCACCCATCTCATCCAAAGTATGGTGATATCCGTTATTTGAAAGTACTGCTCGACAGCAGCAGCACCCATATTTTAAAGGATTTAACGCAACTCAGTCATTTAATGCCGAAGGAAGATGCGCAATAAATGAAAAAGAAGACAAAGGGCTAAAATAAACAACATTTTAGCCCTTTGTCAATCATCTGTACCCCTCTTAACGAGGGTTTTTTTTATGATGAAGTCACACTTTCTGTTTCTTTGACCAACTGTTTCATTCGTTCACGGTCCCGCTCTAAAATAGGCTTCAAGTATTTGCCGGTGTATGAAGCTTCTTCTTTTGCAATATGCTCAGGGGTTCCAGAGGCAATGATCGTTCCGCCACCTGCACCGCCCTCTGGTCCGAGATCAACAAGATAATCAGCCGCCTTGATAATATCAAGATTATGCTCAATCACCAGTACCGTATCTCCGTTTTCGACCAGCCGCTGAAGAACTTTTAATAAACGGGCGATATCATCCACATGCAGACCTGTTGTCGGCTCGTCTAAAATATAAAGAGACCTTCCGTTTGAACGGCGGTGAAGCTCAGATGCCAATTTCACACGCTGCGCCTCTCCCCCAGACAATGTCGTCGCAGGCTGTCCAAGTGTAATGTACCCTAACCCAACATCAAAAATCGTTTGGAGCTTCCGCTTGATTTTCGGGATATTCTCGAAAAATTGGAGTGCGTCCTCCACGGTCATTTCAAGCACATCAGCAATATTTTTCCCTTTATATGTGACCTCAAGTGTCTCACGGTTATAACGCTTCCCGTGGCACACTTCACAAGGTACATACACATCAGGTAAGAAGTGCATTTCGATTTTAATGATGCCATCTCCACGACACGCCTCACAGCGTCCGCCTTTGACGTTAAAGCTGAATCTACCTTTTTTATAGCCTCGTACCTTCGCTTCATTCGTTTGGGCAAACACATCCCGCACATCATCAAATACGCCTGTATACGTAGCTGGATTGGATCTTGGTGTACGGCCAATTGGAGATTGATCAATATCAATGACCTTATCTAAATGATCCATACCTTTGATTTCTTTATGTTGTCCCGGCTTCGCCTTCGCTCTGTGCAGTTTTTGTGCAAGTGATTTTAATAGAATTTCATTCACGAGCGTACTTTTCCCTGAACCAGACACACCGGTCACAGCTGTAAAGACGCCTAAAGGAAACTTCGCATTGACGTTTTTCAGGTTGTTTTCTTTTGCCCCTTTGATCTCAATGTAACGGCCGTCAGGCTTTCTTCTTTCGATCGGAAGCGGGATAAATTTCTCTCCGGATAAATATTGTCCTGTCAAAGATTTCTTATCCTTCATGACCTCTTCCGGCGTCCCAGCTGAAATCACTTCTCCTCCATGAACTCCTGCTCCAGGCCCAATATCAATCAAATAATCAGCGGCTAACATCGTATCTTCGTCATGCTCCACGACAATGAGTGTGTTCCCAATGTCACGCATGTTTTTTAATGTCCCGATCAATCGGTCATTATCGCGCTGATGCAGACCAATGGATGGTTCATCTAATATATAAAGAACACCTGTCAGCCTTGATCCGATTTGAGTCGCCAAACGAATCCGCTGCGCTTCTCCGCCTGATAGTGTGCCAGCTGACCGGCTTAATGTCAGATAATCTAATCCCACATTATTCAAGAAGGACAAGCGCTCTTTAATTTCACGTAAAATGAGCTGCGCAATCTGCAAATCTTTCTCAGACAACTCGATTTTCCCATAGAGATCAAGGGCATCGGAGACAGACAAATCGGTGATTTCTCCGATATGTTTGCCATTGATCAAAACCGCAAGCGTTTCTTTTTTCAGACGGTAGCCTTTACATGTCGGACATGGCTGGTTCGCCATATATTTTTCCATTTGCTCACGAATATAATCAGAGCTGGTTTCCTTATAGCGTCGTTCAATATTACGAAGAACGCCTTCAAATTCAATTTCATTTTCACGTACCTGACCAAAATCATTTTCATATTTAAAATAAATCCGTTCAGAGCCGCTACCATATAAAATTTTATCAAATAAATGCGCTGGTATATCTTTTACCGGAATGTCCATGTCGATGCCATAATGTGTGCATACAGCCTCAAGAAGCTGAGGATAGTATTGTGAGCTCTGCGGCTCCCATGGGGCAATGGCATGCTGTCGTAACGTCAAATCCTTATTAGGAATGACAAGCTCAGGATCAACTTCAAGTTTAGAGCCAAGCCCATCACAGCTCGGGCAGGCACCAAAAGGACTATTAAACGAGAACATTCTCGGCTCAAGCTCACCAATAGAGAATCCGCAGTGCGGACAGGCATGATGTTCACTGAATAACAGCTCTTCTTGTCCAATCACGTCAATCATCACCCGGCCTTCACCTAGCCGCAGCGCTGTTTCAAGCGAATCAGACAGCCGTGCTGCCACGCCTTCCTTCACCACGATTCGGTCAATCACAACCTCAATGGAATGCTTCTTGTTCTTTTCAAGCTCGATCTCTTCTGAAAGATCTTCCATCTCTCCGTCAACTCTCACTCGAACATAGCCTTGCTTTCGAATTTGATCAAGCACTTTCACATGTGTTCCTTTGCGGCCAGATACGACTGGCGCAAGCACTTGTAATTTCGTTTTTTCTGGATATTCTAAAATACGATCTGTCATTTGCTCTATCGTTTGGGACGTAATTTCAATCCCATGAATCGGACAAATAGGTTTCCCGACACGAGCATACAAAAGACGTAAATAATCATAGATTTCAGTCACCGTTCCAACTGTTGATCTAGGGTTCCGGCTCGTCGTCTTCTGATCAATACTGATTGCCGGAGAAAGACCTTCAATGGCATCTACATCCGGTTTATCCATTTGACCGAGAAATTGGCGCGCATACGCTGAAAGAGATTCAACGTACCTGCGCTGCCCCTCTGCATAAATGGTATCAAAGGCAAGCGACGATTTTCCTGAACCAGATAAACCCGTGATGACCACTAGCTGGTCACGCGGGATATTGACATCAATATTTTTAAGGTTGTGGGCTCTAGCACCTTTCACCTCTATTCGTTCCATAGCCATCAGGCAATCATCCTTCCGCTTTTAGCTCTAGCAATAGATCTCTTAATTCTGCTGCTTTTTCAAAATCAAGCGCTTTTGCTGCATCTTTCATTTCGATCTCGATTTTTTCGATTACTTTTTCTCGTTCTTTTTTGCTCATTTTTGACAGCTTTGGTGCTACATTTGTTTCATATTCTTCCGATTCCTCATGTATCTTTGTTGCTTTAATGGCATCTCTGATTTTCTTATGGATGGTTTGCGGAGTAATTCCATATTTCTCATTATACGCCTCTTGCTGCTCTCGTCTTCGCTTCGTTTCTTGGATCGCAATATCCATTGATTTTGTCATTTTATCTGCATACATAATGACTCGGCCTTCTGAATTTCTCGCTGCTCGGCCAATCGTCTGGATAAGAGATCTTTCAGAACGTAAAAAGCCTTCTTTATCTGCATCTAAAATCGTCACGAGCGACACCTCTGGAATATCCAGTCCTTCACGAAGAAGGTTGATTCCAACAAGTACATCATATTTTCCGAGACGTAAATCGCGAATAATCTCAATCCGCTCTAAGGTTTTAATTTCTGAATGCAGATAATTGACCTTGATTCCAATCTCTTTTAAGTAATCTGTCAGATCCTCAGACATTTTCTTCGTCAGCGTCGTCACGAGCACGCGCTCATTTTTCTCAATTCGCGCATGAATTTCTCCAATTAAGTCATCAATTTGTCCTTCAATCGGACGCACTTCAATGATTGGATCAAGTAAACCGGTTGGACGAATAATTTGCTCTACAACCTCTGGCGTTTTCTCAAGCTCGTACGGACCTGGCGTTGCAGATACATGCACAATATGGTTGATATGCTTTTCAAATTCATCAAAGGTGAGCGGTCTATTATCAAGTGCTGAAGGAAGACGGAATCCGTGATCAACCAGCACTTGCTTTCTTGCCTGGTCCCCGTTGTACATCGCACGGATTTGCGGGACCGTCACATGAGACTCATCGACAACAATCATAAAATCATCTGGGAAATAATCAAGCAGTGTATAAGGTGTTGAACCAGGCGGGCGCAAAGTCAGATGTCTTGAGTAGTTCTCAATTCCTGAACAAAAGCCCATCTCTCTCATCATTTCAAGGTCATATCTTGTCCGCTGCTCAAGGCGTTGCGCTTCAAGCAACTTTCCATTATCACGAAGCTTTTCAAGCTGCTCCTCAAGCTCTTGTTCAATATTAATAATTGCTTTTTCCATTTTTTCTTCTCTTGTGACGAAGTGAGATGCTGGGAAAATCGCCACATGTTCACGATCACCGAGTATTTCTCCAGTCAGTGCATCGACTTCACGAATACGTTCAATTTCATCACCGAAAAACTCCACTCTGATACAATGCTCATCACGTGAAGCAGGAAAAATTTCAACGACGTCCCCTCGTACTCGGAAAGTTCCACGCTGAAAATCTATATCGTTACGAGAATACTGAATGTCCACCAGCTTACGTAGAAGCTGATTGCGTTCAATCTCCATTTCAGTACGTAAAGACAGCACAAGCTCCCGATATTCCTCTGGTGAACCTAAGCCATAAATACAGGACACACTGGCAATAATAATGACATCTCTCCGCTCAAATAACGAAGACGTAGCCGAGTGTCTCAGCTTATCGATCTCATCATTGATGCTGGCATCCTTTTCAATAAATGTATCAGTCTGAGGCACATATGCCTCTGGCTGGTAATAATCATAGTAACTCACAAAATATTCGACAGCATTATTCGGAAAGAATTCCTTGAACTCACTGTATAACTGGCCGGCAAGTGTCTTGTTATGCGCAATGACAAGTGTCGGTTTGTTCACTTCTTTGATCAGGTTGGATACAGTAAAGGTCTTTCCCGTACCTGTAGCACCTAACAGCGTTTGATGCTGTTTCCCCTGATGGATCCCCTCAACAAGCTTTTCAATCGCCTTCGGCTGATCTCCTTGGGGCTGATAGTTAGAAACTAATTCAAAGCGGTCACTCACATCAAAGCCTCCGTTTCGTTACGAAATCTATCTAATGAATATATTATCATAAAAGAACACAAAAATACGAACTAAAGTTCGTGTTCGGTTTGATTTTTATTTCCAATACAGTCATACCCTCTCTCCCATGGGAAATAACCCTCTTATGAAAACCTTCCTTTCAGTATGGAACATTTTGGAGAGAGATATTCGATGAGCAGAAAAAGATCACAAAAAGAAAGCTGCACTCACTGGAAGTCGTAAGCACAGCTCATAGTAAAATCATCAACTTTTGGCCTTTCACGTTCATAATGATGAAGACATCAATGATGTTTTTCGGCCTTTTCTCTTTTTTCGATTTCTTTCTTAGCCATATACAATGCTCCAGCCACTAAAGAAATAATATCTAATCCCACAATAAAGTAGGTTTCTGTATAGCCCTTCATGTACGAGGCAAATAAAAGCGCTGCTGTTAACGCAATGCCCACATAATGATTATAGGTAACCTTTGAAAATAAAATGACGAGCAGGAAAGGAAAAACAAGTGCAAATATGGCTTTTGTAATCACAAAAACCCTCCCTCTTCTTGGTCTACTTCCTTGATTATAGTAAAGATTGGCATATTGAACAATTCACAGATTTCAATTTCACTAATTTTTCTTGTTGCTTGAAGACTTTTGATTTAGATATAGAGAGAAATTAGTGAAAATGTCCCCTTTGTAAAGATGGGTCTTTACGTCTTTGACAGTTACATCCAATAAATCCTATGATTAAAATGATAGTGCGCACTATCATTTTAAAAATAAAGAGACAGACAAACCATTGGCTATTTGGATAAGGGGGCATTCCCATGTATTCAGTATTATTTCATGCGGCTGAAGAATCCGCATCACTCGCTGGGGCAAAAGGTGTGAATTTAATCAAATTAAACAACCACGGCCTGCCAGTCCCAGAGGGATTTATTATCAAAACCAACAGCTTTGGAAGCTTTCTTTCATATCATCATCTGCATCCAGCAGAACAAAACCTTGCACAAAAAATCAAAGAAGCATCGTTTCCTTCTCAAATGGAAACAGAACTTCTTTCGTCCTTTCAATCATTACGGAAGACTTATCCTTCAGTTGCAGTTCGATCGTCTTCTGTTGCCGAAGATCTCGAAGGTGCCTCATTTGCCGGACAATACGAAACCTATTTAAATATCAAAACAAATGAAGAATTTTTACAAGCTGTCAAAGAATGCTGGTCTTCTTATTTTGCAGCGAGAGTAACTGAATATAAGGAAGAGATGGATGAAAACGAAGAAGAAATGCCGCTCATGGCTGTTGTCGTTCAAGGCTTGATTCACTCTGATGTCGCCGGTGTCATTTTCAGTGAGAATCCAGTATCGGGAAAAACAAATGAAATGATGCTGACAGCAAGCTACGGACTAGGAGAGGCCATCGTTTCCGGGCTGGTGACACCAGACACATTTACTGTAGACAAAGAGACATTTTCTATTGAAAAATCACTTGGAACGAAAGAGCTGAAAATTGTTCCCTATCAAGAGGGTGTTATCGAACAAGCAGTAACAGAGGAAATGGCTGGGCAGTTTTGCCTGAATGATGAACAGTTAGTAGAAATCACGCAAATCACCAAACAAGTAGAAGCACTTTATGGACATGGAGTCGATATTGAATTTGGAATAGCAAATGGCACATTTTATTTACTTCAAGCAAGACCAATTACCACAGCCCTCCCAAAAGAAGCAGAAGAAACAGCGGGTGCTTCTTTTCAAATGCAGCCAGAAGAGCTGCAGGATTTCTGGATTTCAATGGACGATCATATGCCTGGCCCAACGAGCCCTCTCTTCTCAAGCCTGATCATCCCAGCATTAAAAAGTGGTATGAAGAAAAATGGCGAAAAATATCAAGTACCTGATCTGAATGTAAAAGATATTAAACTTTATAGAGGCCATCTATACTCAGCACCGTCGCTGCCGGAAGCGAGCGCAGAAACTGCACCAGTTTTTGATGAGAGCATATTTGAGCTATTTCCGCATTTAAGTGAACGTATGTATGAAATTTTAGAGAAAAATTTCTTTCCTTTCTACGATAAACTCGATCGCCAAATGAAGGAACCTATGACGATTGAAGAAGCCATCATCGGCTTTGAAGAATTAAAGAATTTTTATATACAAGCATACGATGATCATTTTGATATTGTCATACCTCAAGTCATTCTATCGGCTATAATCGAAGACATGCTTGTCACGTATACTGGTGATCAAACACAAGTGATTCTGTTTCATGAGATGATGATAGGCGTGATGAACAAATCTCTTGAAACAGACAAGATGCTATCTGATATTGCAAAGAGTATCCTTCAAAATCCAGAACTTCATCAAGCATTTATGAACCATGAAAAAAACCGAGAGCTGCTTTATGCACTTAATCAATCGGAAAAAGGCAGAGACTTCATTTCGACATTAGAGGAATTTCTCCAAGTCTATGGCTGGCGATCTGTTAAAAGTCATGACCTAACAGAAGAAACATGGGTGGAAAACCCTGAGTTTATTTTAGATATCATCAGAAACAATATTCTGTACCAATGTGATTTTGATGAAGAATTTGCCCAAGCCGTTATCAAAAGACAAGAATCATATGAGCTTTTTATGAGTCAAGTAAAGGATGAAGCATTTAAAACAAAGTTTGAAACACTTTATCAATTTGCCCTAAAGGCCGCTCATATCCGAGATGATCATCACTTCTACATCGATGCCATGTTAGATGCAAAAGCTAGAATATACCTTTTGAAAATGGGTGATCTTCTTGTCCAAAAAGGAGCGATTCCCCATCAAGAAGATCTATGGTACCTCTACGATGAGGAGGTACACAAAGCACTCACAACGTCTGCCACATTCGATACAGTCATCGCACAACGAAAAATTGACATGAAAGAAAATGAAGCCATTCAACCACCAGCTTATATGGGCACCCCAACTGAAGCTGAATTGCAACAAGTAGAAAAAATGCTTGGTTCATTAAGAGAAAATGAAAACAACACAAACGATGTGATCCATGGAATTGGTGCCTCTAGCGGTATTGTTTCTGGAAGAGTAAAAGTGATTACCTGCGCTGAGGAATTCTCACAATTTCAAAAGGATGATATTTTAGTTTGCAAAACGACCACACCTTTATGGACGAGCTTATTTAGAGATGCAAAAGCAGTCATTACTGATGCTGGCGGCATTTTGTCTCATTCAGCTATTATTGCCAGAGAGTATATGATGCCAGCCGTCCTAGGTACCCGAATAGCGACTGAAACACTTCAATCCGGTGACCTTGTGACAGTAGATGGAAGCAATGGACGCGTTCACATATTAAAACAGCATTCACGTGTCTAGCTTTACCTTTTTTGATCATATTGGCGGTCATAGGTTTTATCGGTATACTTACTTTGTTGCAAACACATTCATAATCTGAGGTGAGTATGCTTGTTAAAATCTACAAATCAACGAATCATTCGCGCAACAATGGATTTATTAACTGAAAAGGGCTATCAAAAAACCACAACAAAAGAGATAGCAACAAAAGCGAATGTAAGCGAAGCGACGATTTTCCGCAACTTTAAAAACAAACGCGGCGTCATTGCTGCCATTATGAAAATGAAATCAACACCGACAAAAACCCTAGAAGCAGAATTTAAAGGCGATTTATACACCGATTTAAAGTTTCTCGGTTCCTATTTCCTTGAAGATTTAACTTCAAAAAAGGAATTTATTTATATCAGCATGCGAGAACCAGCTATGTACAAGGATTTGACCAGTCACGAAAAAATTTATCCTCAAGAGCTAAGGGAAATGCTGATACAATATTTCAAAAAGATGGGATCCCAGTATCGAGTATTAAAAGAAAAAGAAGACATTTATGCAGACATTTTCCTTAGTACGTATTTCGGTTTTTTTATTCAACAGCTAGAGCAAGACTTCCAACTCGTTTTAACTCAAAAAGAAGATTTTATTGAAACATGCACACACATTTTCATGAGAGGAATTTCTCCCGCTTAAAGGGTGAAATTCTTCTTTTTTACAAAAGGTGGTATACACATTGAGGTTACAAAAAGAGAGCTTGATTATTTATTCTTTGTTACTTGGAGCTATACTAGTTCCTATCAACTCAACGATGATCGCAGTCGCTCTATCTTCCATATCAACTTATTATAATCAATCCATTTCAAACATTACTTGGGTTGTCACGATTTACCTGATTGTCATGGCGGTCACTCAGCCTATCGCTGGTAAGTTAGGAGATATATACGGGCACCGCCGCATGTATTTAACCGGAGTGACACTCTTTTTAGTAGGCTCGATTGGATGTGCTTTCGCGCCTAATCTAGCTTTTCTCATCACCTTTCGATCCATTCAAGCAGCTGGCGGGGCTATTTTAACACCGAATAGCATTGCATTGATTCGTGCAACAGTATCACCAGAAAAACTGTCTAAAACAATGGGGTACTTTGGATTTGGTGCTGGCATTGGGGCCGCACTTGGGCCTTTTATTGGATCGATTCTTATTCAGAGCTTTGATTGGCATTCCATATTCTTAGTGAATATCCCATTTTTGTTCCTTACACTTGTCACCGGTGTTTTACTCATTCCACAAATAAAGCATACACGCTTACAAGCAAAGGTAGATATCATCGGTTCATTGTATTTAACCATCGGAATTTCCACAATCATTCTATGCACAAAAAGCCAGCTATTAAATGAATATTTAATTTATGGAAGTATAACTTTAATTGTGATTCCTTTATTCTTTAAACATGTACGGAAAGTAAAGAATCCAATCATCGATTTGTCCCTATTTAAAAACAGTTCATTTACAAATGCGAACCTGTCTATCATGCTAAGTAATTTTGTCATGTACGCCATCCTTCTCATTATGCCGCTGTTTATGGAACAACAACTTGCTCTTTCACATACTCAGAGCGGTGTGATTCTATCGGTATTTTCGCTTTGTATGTCTGTGAGCGGTTTGCTAGGGGCAAGACTTCATCCGAAAAAAGGCGCGAAAAAAATGATTCGCTTTTCTTTTCTCTGCCTCACTTTATCAGGTATCATGCTCATCACACTGAGTCAGTATCCAACACTACCACTGCTGATCATTACACTAGTTGCAGGAGGAATCTCATCAGGAATTGGTATGACAAGTATGCAGATGGCCTCTTTAACATCTGTTGATCAAAGCTTATCTGGTTCAGCATCGGGTATTTTCTCTACCTTTCGATATTTTGGCAGTATCATTTCATCAACATTGATTGGGATCGTGAGTGGTTTTCAATCTTTATTTATTGTATTAATGGGCGCAGGAATCCTTGGTTTCTTCTTATCTCAACGTGTCAAAACAAAATCCACAGCTTCATCATCTGGGCACTCCGCCTAATAACTCCCTACGCTCTATGTTGATGTAGAGCGGGGGAGTTTTCAACATTTGTATCACTGTAAGCTATAGCGGGTACAGTAATCAAATATTGAAAATCCTTTTTTGAAGATGTAAAAAAGGTATATGACTAGACAAAAAGAATTTTCAGATGGAATTTATCCCCTTTTCCCTACCTAAAAGCTATTTTTCTTCTCTTCCAGCAATGATAACTTCGATTTTTTTTCACAATTTTTGTGGTATGCTTTTTGAAAATAGAGGACGCAAAGGAGCGGAAGAATGGAACGTGTAAAATATATTTTGATCTGTCTATCAGCTCTACTGTTATTCCTGTCAGGCTGTGGAAAAGACCAACAATTTACTCCACCTGCCAGCTCTCAATCGATCGCTGTCATTTCTCAATTAAAAAAGGCCTCCTTTTCCATAGTCGATTTACAAAAAAACAAAATGATCTCTTCCGTTGATTTAAAACATCCGCTCACTGATCTTATCAAAATCAACAAAGAAGTCATCATCGCAACAAGTAAAGAAGGTGAATCGCTGATTGAAATTAATTTAAAAAAGGGCACAGTGACAGATTATATGGATGTGAATAAAGGGCTGACTTCCCTCACATATGATGCAGCTTCTCACACCTTAATTGCAGCGGATTCACTGAAAAATGTCGTTTATTTAATTGATACGCAGCGTAAAAAAATAAAAGCGACTGTGAAGACCGGAAAGTTACCTTCTTCTATGACCCTTTCTTCTTCAGGTAACTTATTTGTTTTAAATGCAGAAAGTCATACTGTCTCCGTCATAGATATTAAGAAGGAAAAGCAAGTGCATACGTTCTCTGTACTTGAACGGCCTTCTGGTATTCATTTTGATGGACATTTTATTTGGATCGGTGGACACGGTAAACCAGGAACCTTAAATAAAAGCATTTTTGCTTACAATCCTAGAACAGGTAAAAAAGAGCGTGAAATGAAACTAGGCGTTATGCCCGTTGCGTTTTTTTCAGAGAAAAATTCTTCTACATTGTATGTACTTTGTCATGGAGACCATACGCTATACAAAGTAGATACAGAGACAAATAAGCAGCTTGCTTCTGTTGAAACTGGTCAAAATCCGAATTATATCACCGCTGATGCCTCATCGATTTATGTGAGTAACTTAGATGACAATTCAGTTTCAATTATTGATAAACATACATTCATGCTGAAAAATCGACTGAATGTCCCATCTGGACCTTATGCTATCGTGTTGGAGGAAAAGAAATGAAAGAACAAATGCATATTTTAATCGTAGACGATGAGTCCGATATGCTTGAGTTAATCGGATCCTTTTTAAAAAGACAAGGCTTTCACATCACAACAGCAAATAATGGAATGGATGCCTTACGTCAGCTTGAAAAGGAGCCCATTGACCTTGTTGTACTAGATATCATGATGCCTGATATGGACGGATTTGAAGTCTGCCAGCGTATCAGACAAACATCTCAAATACCTATTTTATTCTTAACAGCTAGAGGTTATGAGGAGGATCGAATTAGAGGCCTTGAAATTGGAGCAGATGACTATATCATGAAGCCGTTCAGTCTACGTGAACTTGCGGCAAGAATTGAAACAACCTTAAGACGAATTAGAGGTCTTTCGCTAAAGCGTAGTAGAATCCAAATTGGCGATATGGAGATCGATCAAGATGGCAGACAAGTCTATATCCAGCAAGAGCCCATTAATGTAACAAGAAGAGAATTCGATTTACTCATGTTTCTTTTGCTCAATCAAGGCCAAGTGTTTTCACGAGAACAGCTCTATCAAAAATTGTGGGAATCACATTCAACGAGCGGCTCTTTAAGAACAGTCGATACCCATATCAAAACACTGAGACTGAAATTAAAAGGAGCAGAACGGCATATTAAAACCGTTTGGGGTATTGGGTATAAGTTTGAGGAGGAAGAATGAAGCCATTATCGATTAAAAAGAAAGTGCTCTTCTTAATCCTTGTAGTGACCGGAATTGTTGCGGCCTCCGCTCTTGCCCTTACTTATTACTTATACCAGCACTTATATATTGATAAACAGATCGATTCCTTAAGTTTACAAGGTAAGAAGCTGGCAGAAATCTATCACGAACACGGGAAAGATACGTATTTTACCAATAGGATAAAATGGACAAACGAATCAAGTGAAGCGAATATTATTTTCACAGATGACCCAATGGAGCTTTCAAGTGGACTTCCTTTTGATACGAACACAAATGATAATCTCATCACGTTCAAGGAACGCCAAAAGCTTCTTCAAGGGGAAACCGTCGTGTTAATTAGAGAACATCCACAGTTTCATCAAGATATTCTCGGCATCGCCATCCCTGTTTTCTCAAACAAAGATGAGCTTGCGGGGACCATTTTTCTATCCATGCCCTTATCAGATGTGTATGAACCTTTTGTCCAAATCAGATTAACACTTGGCATATCCATTTTATTAATCCTGCTCCTTATTTTCCTTATCGGCTATAAGAGCTCCAATAAAGTCGTGCGGACAATTAATCAAATGAAAGAAATTGCAATGGAAATGGAATCTGGTGATTTTTCCAAACGCATGGCTGTGACGAAAAATGGAGATGAGTTAAACCAGCTTAGCCGCTCCTTTAATAAACTGTCTTCCAGCCTCGAAAAAGTGGAACAGCACCGGAGAGAATTTCTGGCGAATGTCTCTCATGAACTTAGAACTCCGCTAAGTTATATGAAAGGTTATGCTGAAGGAATTGAAGAGGGCATTATTGACCAAAAGAAAGGCATGCAGATTATTCAAGACGAATCCACACGATTAAGCAGGCTCGTACATGACCTTCTTGATCTCGCGCAGTTAGAGGGGGAATCTTACCCACTAACGATGGAGCCGATCGTTTTTGCACAAGTCATTCATGATGTTCTTGATCAAATGACATTCATTGCTAGTCAAAAGGGAATCTCTTTCAACCGAGTACTCGAAGAGGATTGTATTATATATGGTGATAGCGATCGTCTTCAGCAAGTCGTTCGTAATTTATTGGACAATGCCATCCATTACACGCCATCAGGAAAATCAATTTCAATTGAATTATTCGTTCACCAAAACACTGCTGAATTGAGAATCTCAGATGAAGGCAGCGGTATTCCAAAAGAAGATCTTCCTCATGTTTCTGAGCGTTTTTATCGAGTGAATAAAGCCCGCACAAGAAAAGATGGTGGTTCTGGTCTTGGACTAGCCATTGTTTATCAAATTATTAAAAAACATCACGGTACGTTCGATCTTCAATCTGAACAAGGAATAGGTACGACCGCTATCATACAATTACCAAGTGTAGAGAGCACTGAAAATCCGCCTTTCTCACCACAAAATAAGATGACACCTTAACACAAAACAGCTCTTTTTTTCTAGAGCTGTTTTTATTCAACAGAAAAATAAAGAATTGTCCTTTTTTATTAACAATTTATTCATATTTGCTTGTTACACTTTTTTCAAGTTAAGAAAAAGGAGTGATAAGCTGTTGACTAGACGCTTTCAGAAATTTGATCTTTATTTATTTTTCATATTAATTTTATCTGCCATTTTAAACATTTATAACATTTGGAACGACGATACGGTAAACGCTTATTATACAGCGGCGGTCACAAGCATGATGCAAAGCTGGCATAATTTCTTCTTTGCTTCGTTCGATTCCTCAGGTTATGTCACGGTGGATAAACCGCCGCTCGCCTTCTGGCTGCAAACGATCAGCGCCAAAATTTTCGGCCTTCATGGCTGGAGTGTGATCTTACCCCAAGCTTTAGCTGGCATTGGATCTGTTTATTTCATCTACCGCCTAGTCAAACCTACATTTGGCCAGGCTGCTGCAAGACTATCAGCACTCATGATGGCATGTACACCAATCGCAGTTGCTGTATCACGTACAAATAACATTGACAGCTTACTCGTCTTTATTCTTTTACTCGCAACAGTCATGATGTTCAAAGCTGTGAAACAGCAGAAGGTGCTTTGGGCGATTGCTTCATTTGCAATGATCGGTGTCGGCTTTAATACAAAAATGCTGCAAGCGTATATGATTGTACCAGCTCTCATCCTGTTTTACATCATTGCCTATCGAACGACATGGAAGAAAAAGCTGCTATCACTGATGATTTCAATGATTGTTCTTTTAGGTGTATCTGCTTCTTGGTCTATAGCAGTTGATCTCACCTCCAAAGATAATCGTCCTTATATGGGATCAAGTCAATCGAACTCAGCACTCGAATTAGCCTTTGGTTACAACGGTCTTCAGCGGCTGACAGGTCAACAGTCTGGCGGCGGCTCAAATCAGCGTGAAGGGCAGCCACCTTCACAGCAGGGTGATCAGCAAAATGACAATGATTCATCCACCATGCCACAACCGCCATCTAATGGAGATCAAAGCAATTCAGACAACACAAACCAATCATCTAATCAGGAACAGTCTTCAATGCAAGGACCACCAAGCAGTGCTAATGGCACAACACCACCTGATATGCCTTCAGGCGGTAATGGTGATGGGCCGCCAAATGGCGGGGGCGGAAAAATGGGGAATGGTTCTGGTGTATTTGGAACAGGAACAAAAGGGCCATTACGTCTGTTCCAATCTGAACTTTCCGATCAAATCAGCTGGCTGCTTCCATTTGCCCTCTTTGGCATGATTGGTATTTTCTTCTCGACAGCCTTTGAAAGAAGACGGCTCAATACAAAACAAAAAGAAACACTATTTTGGTTAGCTTGGCTTATACCCGTTGCTGCATTTTTCAGTGTAGCTGGATTTTTCCATCACTATTATTTAATTATGCTGGCACCCCCAATTGCTGTATTAGCGGGAGCCGGATGGGTCTCTATGACTCAATTGTTTCAAACAGGAACTGGCTTTAAAAAATGGCTGCTTCCAATTGCGATATTTGTTACAACAGCATTTGAAATCTTTATCTTATCCACTTTCACAAGCACGATCGGTCTTGGACTAAGCATTGCAGTCGGTCTCATTGGGATTGGAACGATCCTTTCTCTGCTTTTGATAAAAGGGAAAGAAAAACTCAAACAATTCATGTCTCTCATCGCCATCATTGGCATGCTGATCGCACCACTATACTGGGCAAGCACCCCTCTTCTTTATGGAGGAAACAGTATGCTGCCAGAGGCTGGTCCTCAGCTTGCAACTTCAAGAGGCAGCATGAGTTCACAAGTCAATGAAAAGCTGATCAGCTATCTGGAGAAAAACAATACAGGAGAAGAATTCCTATTTGGGACAACAGATGCCACCACAGCTTCACCTTACATTATTAAAACAGGCAAAGCTGTTATGGCATTAGGCGGATTTAGTGGATCTGACAATATCCTCACGCTTGGTGAATTCAAACAGCTCGTCAAAGACGGAAAGATCAAATATTTCTATTTATCTGGTATGAGAGGCGGAAGCTCTGACATTCTAAATTGGATTCAAAAAAACGGCAAAGAAGTATCTACATCTAAATGGCAGAACAGCTCTACATCCAAAGCGAAGCAGCAAACAGACAGTTCAGACAGCCAGCCATCGGAACAACAAGATCAGTCAAATAGAGGAATGGGGCGTGGCACCCTTTATCAACTATCCATTGATTAATCCATCTATTAAAAAGGAGGAACGATGACTGATGGAAAAGAACATACAATATTCTATTGTCGTCCCAGTCTATAATGAAGAACTTGTGATCCATGAATCGTATCAGCGCCTTAAAACCGTCATGGATTCGACAGGGGAAGCATATGAGCTTCTCTTCATCAATGACGGCAGCATGGATCGAACAGCTGAACTAATTAAAGGGTACTGTCAGACAGATCCGAATGTGAGACTCATTGATTTTTCTCGTAACTTTGGACATCAAATTGCAATTACAGCAGGAATGGATTATGCAAAGGGAGAAGCCGTCGTGGTAATTGATGCGGATTTACAAGATCCACCTGAATTGATTTTAGACATGATTCAAAAATGGAAGGAAGGCTACGAAGTCGTATACGCGGTCCGTACCAAACGAAAAGGCGAAACAGCTTTCAAAAAGTACACCGCTTCTCTTTTCTACAGGGTTCTACGACAAATCACCGAAGTAGATATTCCAATTGACACCGGTGACTTTAGATTGATGGATCGTAAAGTATGTCATGAAATGAGGAAAATACGTGAGAAAAATCCATTTGTGCGCGGCTTAGTGAGCTGGGTCGGCTTTAAACAAATTGCGGTAGAATACGTTCGGGATGAACGGCTGGCAGGAGAAACAAAGTACCCTCTCAAAAAGATGCTCAAGCTCTCGATGGATGGGATCACATCTTTTTCTTACAAACCTTTAAAGTTAGCTAGCGTGGCAGGCATTGTCCTTTCAGCTATTGGCTTCATTTCGATGTTTCTTGTTCTCTATTTAAAACTTTTTACAAACAGCACCATCACCGGGTGGAGCTCATTAATAGTCATTCAGCTATTCTTCAGCGGGATTATCCTCTTTATGTTAGGCATGATCGGAGAGTATATTGGCCGAATCTACGATGAAGCCAAGGACCGTCCGCTTTATATCGTCAGGGATAGCTACGGCCTTCAGGTAAAGCCACATCCAGTTCAATCCCCTGTTCATTTCAAGCAATATAAACAGCATTAAAAAAAGCGTGCGAGACCCTTCAAAAGGTCCTGCACGCTTTTTAAATTAGACGGCTGTTTCAAACCGTTTTCTATTAATGAAGAAAGAAAGTGTAATGATTAAATAAATGCCCATTGTGACCAGCGTTTGGACAATGGGTGTATTGGATACAACCCCGACAAAAATGGCAATGATCGCAATGACGGAAAACCATGTCGTGAATGGATACAGCTTCACGCGATATCCACCTGGCTGTGCGACGCTTCGAGATTTCAAATGACCGACCGCAATGATAAACCAGATGAATAAAACGGTATAACTTAAAGATCCCATCAAATAATTAAACGTTTGACTTCCTACAAAAAGAGAAATCAATACAGCTGCATACAAGGTAGATGTACATACAAGGATCGCTCGAACAGGCACCTGTTGTTTCGACAGCTTGTAGAATCCTTTCCATACACGGCCATCCATGGCCTGTGTATAAAGCACCCGTGATGAAGCATACAAGCCAGAGTTCATAGAAGACAAAATTGCTAGTAAGATAATGCCATTCATGATATCACTTGCATACGGTACCCCGATCGTTGCAAACACCGTGACGAATGGACTCACTTGCTCATTGTTTACTTGATTCCAAGGAATCAAGCTGACGATGATGAAGAACGGAAGTACATAGAAACCGATAATTCGTACAAATGTACTTTGAATGGCTTTTGGGATGACTTTCTCAGGGCTTTTCGTTTCTGCTAATGTGACCCCTATCATTTCAGTTCCACCATATGAATACACGACCACCAGCATTGCCGCAATTAAGCCGCCCGTTCCATTCGGGAAAAATCCTCCATGGTCAGTTAAATTGGATAACCCCGGTGCTGCATGTTGTCCGAATGAGAAAAACAGCATCGTTAGCCCAATGATAATAAATAATAGAATGACAGCAATTTTAATAGAGGCTAACCAGTACTCTGTCTCTGCAAACATTTTGACTGAACAAACATTGATCAATGTCACAACAAGTGAAATGATTAACACAAGCGTCCAAATCGGTACTTGCGGGAACCAATACTGAATAAAGATTGCAGACACGATCGCTTCTGCTGCGATGTTCAGCACCCACATTTTCCAGTAGATCCAGTCTAAGAAATAGGCAGGATATTTGCCTAACACAGGTTCAATTAAATCACGGAATGTTCTAGCACCTGGTCGTGCAACTGTCATTTCGGCAAGTCCTTGCATAATAAATAATAAAATAAGACCACCAATCATATATGCCAAAATGACAGCAGGACCCGCAATATCAATGGCAGAACTGCTTCCTTTAAACAGGCCAGCACCAATTGCCCCACCAAGCGCAAGCATCATAATATGCCTTGACGTCATTGTTCGTTTTAACTGTACATGTTCCTTTTCCATTTTCTATAGCTCCTTTTAAATTTGAATCTTCAGACAAAAATAAGATAAAAGCATATAAAAAGGCCAGTCATCTCCATGAAGAGACGACTGACCTTGCAACCGCGTTACCACTCTTATTGATTCAGTACTAGCTGAATCCAACTTGAAACCCGATAACGGAGGTCACACGTAAAGACTTATTATTCATTCAGTCTTACCGCTCTTTGAGCGAGTTCAATGATTCGTTTTACTGCGTTGCACCAACCCGCAGCTCTCTTAGAAAACGGATATTCATTTACTATTCTCAAGTCAAAGCGTTTATAGTCAATTTGTCTATTTATCAAAGATTTTATTTTTTAAATATACTGACTAACCACGCAATTGTCAACAGCCTTTTTCAGACATTCTCTTTTAACGAATCCAAACGGCTACTTCATCCATCGGACGGCGCGTTTTGCCGCGCTTTGGCTCAACGACTCGATACCCAAAGGCAGCCATGACAGAGATGTCGTACTGACCATCTTCAAGTAATCCTTCTTCCTCAAGCATACGATGAATCTCATCATAGCTGAATCCTTCAACAGGGCATGAATCGATGCCAATTTGTGCAGCGGCTGTCATCATATTTCCAAGAGCAATATACGTTTGTTTGGAAGCCCAATCGAAGAGCGTACGGTCAGTTTCCATCAAATGAAGATCATTCTCTTGGAATTGTTTGTAGCGTTCTTTGACCATTTCAAACGTTTCGTCTGTCATTCCTTTGATTTCCTTATTGATGTATTCTGCATATGCTGAATCATAGCGAGCGTCTGTTCTGGCCAAAATGATCACAAAGTGGCTAGCAGTTGGAAGCTGCTTTTGCGCCCCCCATGTGTACTCTTTTAATTTCTCTCTAAATGCTTCATTTTGAACGACGAGGAACTTCCAAGGCTCAAATCCGACAGAGCTTGGGGAAAGTCTTCCGGTTTCTAAAATGAACGCAAAATCATCTTCAGAAATCTTTTTCGTTGGATCAAACTCTTTTGTCGCATGACGGAATTCATATGCCTCAATGATGTCTTTTTTTAATTGCTCTTTGTCTCTCATGATCTTCATCCTTTCTAATAAACGATTAGGGTGTGTTTCATCAATCCAATTTCTTTCCATTCCTATATAGAAATTGTTATGATAAGAAAACAAACAGCCCGAATGTGTGATGTGATATCTCTATGGTAAAAGAAAAGCTTCCATTGATTCAAGTACGCACATTTTTGTTCGTTAGGCACAAATAGATGTTTCGTATGCAAACATTTATTCTCGTTTAAAAAAACGTTGTTCTAGCAACCTTCTTAAACATCACACAAGAACAAACGTTTGCAAACAAATGCAAATGAAAACATTCATATGGGGGAGTTTTGGGGGAAGTTTGGGGGAAGTTTTTTTAATGGACAGACGTAAAAGGAGCGTAAAATGAACATAAACAAAATAAGATCTTTCCTTTATAAGACATCAAAATACTTGGGTGACATTAACGCCGTTCAAAAGGGTACAGTAGGCAAGAGAATAGCTAGGAGAGCCGCAGGAAAGGCAACAGGAAGACTATTGGGGAAATTGTTCAAGTGACCACTTACATGAATGTGTAGGTGGTTTTTTTATGTAAATATCCCCTTTTTTAGGTGTGAGAAATAAGTAACACATCGAATGAAACAAAGACAAAAAGTTTGTGATTTAAATACTATTTCTTCTAATTTATGTAAAAATCATTTCATTTTGTGATATCCTCACTATTGAAAAATGATTAGAAAGGGAGTATTCGAATGAAAAAGTTTTTTGTTAAGATGTTGCTAGTTCTCATATCAGCAGCAGTATTTATTCCAACTACAGTTACACATGCAGCAGAAAAGGTTGAGCAGAAAGAAGATGTGGTAGTAGCTATCAATCCTACCGAACTTCAGAAAGAGCTTGCTCTAAGAAATGTACCACTAGATAAACAAGAAGCCTTACTTGAAGCTTTTAAAGCTATTGAGAATGCTAACAATGATCCACTTGCTACTACAAATGGACCGAAGAGTACAGGAATTAAAGCAGCTATAAAAATTCTGAAAGGATTAGCAAACAATGACTTTGCTCAATGGATGCTTTCTAGTATGTTTGGTAAAAAGGCAGTAAAAGGCACAGTAAAACACACAAACAAGATTATCAAACAAATAGAACATATTGTTGATACGCCCCAGAGAGCAGCTAAAAGAGCCAATGAACTTGTTTATGCGGAATTGAAAAAACATATGGACTCTGGGGTAGCACAAGGTATAGGTCATGTTGTAGAATACATCATTATTGTTGGTGACGCTTTAATATTATAATTGTGAAAGGACGTATACTATGGCAGATAATAAATTCGTTGAATTTCAGAAAAAAAATAATTTAGATTCTGATGATGAATTATTTTTGATTACGCTTAGTGGAGCTTTTTGTGATTTTGAAAATGACAAGGCTAGTGAAATTGGAAAGACTACCTTTATCAATCACTTTGGTGAGGAATTAAACCTTTCAGATATTGAAGGGAACACTAAAGAAGAATATGAAAAGATCATCGATCAATTTCTAAGCAAGAAGGACAAGAAGATCAATGTAGATGAACTTTTACAATCTTTTTATGCTGCAGATATGATGGATGGATTAAAAAAGAAATTCAATTAATGGCCTTCATTTGAAGGTCTTTTTTAATCCACAAAAAAAGCTCCTAAATTAATAGGAGCCGTAGTAGTATAACAAATCTGGAAGGAAAACCGATTACTAATTAAGTTTAATCATAAGGACGGTATTTCTTTCGCCCTTCTTCTAATTCTTTTTTTAAGACCTGTACATGTTGCAACAAAAATAAAGCAACTGTACCAACCTTTTTAACAGGTTTGAGCTTCCCAGAATTAATGAGGGCACTCAGACGTTGCCGAGTAACATCGAGTACCTCACAAACTTCTGCACTTGTTAGGACTTCTTCTTGAATAAACTTAACTTTTTCGTGTTCGTTCATTGCTTTTCTCTCCACATCATTATTAATCCTTTTAACAAGGTGATTACAACGGCTGCTAGTAATACAGTATTTGCAATTTTGCCTGATATACTCTGACTTGTTGTGTCAATTACAACGATGCCAGCAATCAATATTAGCATAACAGCAAAATCAGCTGTGCTATAGTGTTTAAAGTATTTTTTCATATCATTTGTGGACGTTGGGTTGTGTGCTTGTGGTATACTGATACACAAATTTGCAGTATACTATATAGAGAGTAAGGGGATTTCTCCCCTTTTCTCCTAGTTATTTAGCGCTTCTTGCTTGCTCGGCGGGAGCGCTTTTTCTTTTTCTTTCTATGCTTTTCGCTTTCCTTTGTCCATATATCGTATATATGTTTGACAATGGTTACGATACCAGCGATAGAAAGCACCCAATTTCTCACATCGTCCACTTTAGCACCTCCTTTCTATACTTTAATTATAGCATATCTATTTACAACCGTCAATAGATTATTTAATCTATGAACACTAAGCTATGTCTTCATTTATTTGTTATAATGTACATAACTTACTAAGGGGGTAGAAATATTGAAAGATTATACTGAAATATTGGAGATTGATACTAGAGATAAGGTGAATAAGTATCTTGAGGAAGGTTGGGAGATTATTGACACTCTTAAAATAAAATATCCTGAGCAGGATTTCTTGAAATTTGTTATTGGATATCCAGCTTCAAAAAAGATAGAAGATTTAAAAGCAATTATCAGACGATACGAAGAGGCAAATCTTAAAGTAGAACTTTTTAAAAGTATAGCTGATAATAATGGCCATGATTTTAATGAAATAGAAGAAGATTCAAACTACGGAGATAGTAATGCTACAACGGATTATATGAATTTCTATGAAAAAACGATGGGTAACGAAAAGCAATATAGTAAAAAATTAGAAACAAAACTTGATATAGAATTTTAAACCCCTCTTTTGAGGGGCTTTTTAATTTATTTTAAGAGTTTCTCTAGTTTAGCTTTAGTCTTTGGACCATAGATACCATCAGAAGTAAGCCCATGCATAAGCTGGAATCGTTTGACCGCATCCGCTGTTTTCGGTCCATAATAGCCGTCAATTCCGTTGTTTTTTGCCTTTTTATCCGGGTAGTAGTAAACCGCCGCTAGGGCTTGCTGTACGGCTTTTACTGCTGATCCCTTTGTAAGAGGCTTTGTAACTTTTAAAATGCCTGTTGGCAAACCATATGTCTTTTTAGCAGGCTTGGAAGCTGCTGTTTTGGATGGTGCTGCTTTTGTTGGTTTAACAGTCGGCTTTTTATTTGTGTGAGCAATGGCAATACCGGCTTTGAAGCTGTCCCAACGATTAAGCAGGCGGCGGGGACATTCTTTCCCACTCCAATGCTTATGAGGAACAACGTTTGCCAATGGAATCCCTTGTTCCTGCATTAACTGTCTAATAAGCCATTGAGCATTCTCGACCGCCTTCTCAAAATTGCCGTCTGCATTTTCACAAATTTCAATGCCGATCGACTTCATATTTCCCGTTCCTCTGCCGTCTCCTGCGTGCCATCCGTTTTCGTTTAACGGTAAATGCTGATAGATCACATTTTCGTCTACAGTGTAGTGCCAGCTTACCACTGTGCTAGATCGTTTTACGAACGCTGCGTGACTTGCTGCGTCTGCGCCCTTTGACTTGTTAGCTGTGTTATGAACCGTAATATATAAAGGCTTCATATAGTTACCTGGTCTGTTCCGGTTACTCTTTGAAATATAGTCTTGAATGATTTTTACCATTTTTCATCGTCTCCCTTAATGTTTTAGGTATTAAAAAAGAACCGCCTGGGGAAGCTCTTTTTATTTTGTTAATCCTTTTTGTTGTAGGACTTCTTTTTGTAACTTGCCTTTGTCAGTCAAATAGTTGTTTTTGAACCATGCCATCAAGGTTGTGACAATTGTAAAAATCATTGAGAAGGCAAGGTACAATGTGTCAGCCAATGATGTGACTTGGTCCTCACTGATCGGCAAAACAGGTTTACCGACCATGATTAAAAATTGGTTGATTAATGCCATAAAAAGAAGCACCGTACGGATCACAGTGCCTTTGTCAAAGTTTTTCATATCAAAAATTCCTCTTTTCGTTTTTATTTTTGGTTTCTTTCAATTCGATCTAATTTTTCAATGACAACGTCATATTTTTCACTGAATTTTGCTAGTACGTCATTTTGTGCGTCAATTTGTTCGTTTAGCTTGTTCTCACGCTCTTTAGTTGTATTGAGGACATAAAACAACACCCAACAAAAAAGAACCGCAAACGGTCCCTGTGTCATTAAATACTGTGCAATATCCATTTCCATCAATCTCACCTTCTCCCACCATAAACATAAAAAATAAGCCTACACTTCGTATGGCTCACCTGTGATTTCCTCATATTGTTCGGGTGTGATTCTCCCGGCTGCTACGGTGTTATACACCATTTCTTTTGTCCATAATTCTCTATCATAAAAACCTTTGATTCTACTGAACCAATCGAAATCACTCACGATGGATCACCCCCTAATGCAAACAAGTAATAAAGCTCGGCAACTTGTTTCTCCATGAGGTCTATTTTTGACGGCTGCGGCTTTGGCTGCAAGCTCTCTATATACTCTTTGGATGCTGATTCAAACCACACTCTTTTTTTCTCGTCATACTCGGGAAGATACAACCCCTCTTGTGGTCGTACATCCGTAGCATTTTTCGGAATCTCTTCATAATCACTTATCACATCTTCGCCTAAATACATAAAATTTTCGTCATATAAAAAAATATGCATGTACCTTACCTCCTACCACAACGGAATAGATTCATTTATTTCAAATCTGCTTACAAAAGAATTATCGTGAGCAGACATCCCATCAAAACGCAAAGAACCATCTTTTTCTAATGTAAATCTAGCAGAGCCATAAGACCCTACCGTTGCACCGAGAAACACAGCTTTTGAAGCCGGTTTTTGAGTAAAACGGGCAATGACTGCATCATTCGCCGGGACTCCCTCAAACGATCCTCGAAGTAGTAAGTCATTTTGACGTATGGAGAATTGGAGAGGGTTTCCCGCAAATTGTTTTACTGTTCCAGCGACTAACGTTACCTGATTCCATGTGCTGATTGAATCATTATCCGTCAGCATCCGTTTCCATCCTCTGAACGATCCGTCCGTATGAGTCGTACCGAACCAATGTAAATTATCTCCACTTCTAACAATATGAAAGTATTTACGGTTGTTACTGTTATCAATAACATAAATATTGAACCAAGATGAATCGGTTTTACTCGGCATATTTACGACATTTGTACCAACGGCATAGTAACAACCGGACGGCAGCGTTAATATGTCCGTACCATTCGGCAACAATTGGCTTTGCCCTGTTTCAGATAGCAAATTATGATTGGAGAGTCTAGCCCATCCACTCCACACATTGTTGTTTAAATAGTTGGTGTAAATGTTGTTGATATAATCCGTTGCATATACCCATCCGAAAGTAGCTTTCCCGTCGGAAGACACATCTGTCATGTGGAAAAAACCTCTGAAAGATCGGTGGTTAGGCAAATCTTTTGATTTTGCTATTGCGTAAAAAGAGCCCATCCCTAGACCGTTATCAATCACGGCATCCAAAATGCTAACTGATGTGTCTTTAATTGAAATCAACGGAAAGCCCATATCGGTTGTGATTTTCTTTTGTTGAAAACCCGCCACAAGGTCTTTTGCCATTTTGAAAGCGCCGGCGGGTGTCTCGGCGTGATCGTCTGTATATTTTTTAGCTGCTGCAAGTGCTGCGTCTACTTTAGCTTTTGCGCCTTCTTTTGTTTCAAGCGCTTCGAGATCACCTAGTTTTTCTTTCAAATGCTCAAGCTGCTCTTGAAGCTCTTTGGTGATCTTATCAATGTTTCCTTGCATATCGTCAGTTCGCTTTTTTATATCCGCTTCAAGTTCTGCTGCTTTACGTTCTATTTCGGTTTTAAGAGTTTGAAAATCATCAATATAAAATTCCGCTGCCGGGGCAATGTCCTGGTCAATTAAATTGCGCTGAATATCAAATGTAAATTCGTGAATGGACAAGGCTTGTCCGTTCCGATAATACAAATTCAAGGACGCTTGAACCTTGCCGTATAGCTTTATTTCGTCATTGTCTAGTACGTATTCAGCTATTCCATCAACCTTGTCTATAAGAGAGATATTCCGAACGTTCTTTGATCCATTCTTGAATGATAGTACGAGTTTTCCGTCAACTGCTGAAAGAGGCAAAGGCACGCCATCTTTACGCAATTTGAAAATTAGCTTTGCTGTGCCTATATCTTGTGTAGAAAAAACGATTTTTGAATCGTACACGCTTTGATCATAGGCATCAACCACGAAAGGCAGCACGCCATTTTTAAAAAGTTGATTCGTCATGATTTCCCCCCTCAAGTGATATTTTCAACGGTACGAATAGGATCAACGCTTTTATCGTTTAATGCTGATACTTTCCCTGCACCTTTTAAACGGTTTCCATAGTGTTGAATGGATGAGCATTTGCTTGTTAAATACATACCGTACCTTCCCGTTTTCCCAATTGCTGTATTATTACGAACGGCGCTATTTTTCACGCCATCCATAAATAAAATAAAATCGTAATCATCACCACGCTTGCCCGCATTCATGATTGTATTTTTATCTACCTGTACATAATCAGAATCACCCGAGACAGATATACCCGAGAAACCGATCTCTTCAAGCGTGTTATCATCCACCGAAACATAATCGCAATTTCCTTCCTCGATCCGCACGCCATTCCCTTGAATGTCACGCCCTGTGTTGTGGTGAACCTTTCCCCGGGTGCTGCGTGTAACCAGTACGCCGTGGTGTCCAATGTTCTCCATATTGTTACCTTCAATAACAAAATGCTTCACATCTGAAACATGAATACCGTGCCTTGTCGTCCCGTCAATTTGATTGCCCTTAATAGCCACATGATCAATGGTTTGATACCCTTTACGGCCGTACACCTGTATTGCGTGGTCAACTGACATATTGATAAATTTGTTGTTTGTAATTGTGTGACGCTTTGTCTTGTTTACTCTGCCAGTCGGGTTTCCGTTTTTGTCTTGAGTATAAACGCTGCTGACGCTTGGCAATAACGTTCTAACGCCGCCGGAACAGTTTTCAAAAGTGTTACCGTCAACAAATACGTCTTGCCATTTGTTGCCCGATACCGCCCATTCTGTGCAATCGTAAACCTTGTTATTGAGGAATCTAATGCCTGAATAAAGAACACCGTCAGTGCTTGTATGTGAATCAATCGCTCTAGGATAGCCTCCAAGCTCTGCGGATTTTCTAATCTTACAGTTTTGCATGGTGATGTTTCGTGTTGGCGTATGATCATAGGCACCAAAAGCGCCAAAATTGCTAGCTGAACGCATTAAATCAACTTGAACAGCTGCCGAAAACCATCTGTCCCCTACATAGTCCGCAAACCCTTCGAATGTCACATTGTCGATCATCACGTTTTCATTGCCCGCACAATCAAGAGCGTGTCCCCCGCAAACATTTTTCAATGTGAGATCTCGCATGATAATGCCGGATGCATGAGCGAACCCAAAAATAGAACACTGTTGCTTGATCTCGTGTCCCATGCTGTCGATTGTTCCTTGTCCGTCAATGATCAAGTTTCCGTGCCCGTTGTACCCGGTGAAACTTTCATTTGAATCACCATTTACAAACATGCTACCAACAAAGCCACGCTTGATCGTTGCCCCTGCCTGTAAAGTGATATGCGTATTTTTATAAATCCTCACCCGTTCCCGCAGCGTATAGCCTCCTGGGGGAATATAAAGCCAAATAGGACGATTTTTTGACAAATCAAGTGCAGCTTGAAGAGCTTTAGTAAAGTTGCCGTATTTGTTTAGAAACGGCTGCAAAGACACAACCGAAAGCATGTCATTGACCTTCTTTTCAAATTGATCGAAGTCATATTCAAGACGATCATTCAAAGTCGGATGAATGGTCGCATCAAGCGCAACCCTTCCGTCCACAACCTCTTTTACATCATCGCCATCATGATTGACGATCAGATTAACAAGACGTGACCAATAACTATTAAGCCAATGTGCAACGCTTTTCCCTCGATGCGTAATATGCTCGGCTTTGTGTGCCGTCTCGCTTTGTTGGTGCCTCTCATCTGCTCTATTCAATTCATTCAAAGCATTTTCAGTGGTGCGGGCATTGTCATTCAGCTCTTGTATTAATTTTGAATGTGGGCTAGGCGTGTGCTGTTTCTTCAAATTAAACATGTGATCACCTTCTTAATAGCCGACAATACCAACCGATATTTTTGAAGTATCGGGCACTTGATCCGGCTTTATTTTTTTTCCACTCTGAAAAAAGGAAATGATGAATGTATCAGTTTGATTGTCTTCATAGTCAATTGAAGGCGTGATCCCGTTCTGTTTAAGCAGCGACGAGCCGTCTACAGTCGCATAAACCATTTCATAATTTTCAGGTGTTTCAAATATTAAATCGCTTCCGTCTATATACACATCACCAGCAGAAGAACCCCACGATCCACCTTTAAAGACCAAACTAAAACCCGCATTTTGCGGGCTGCCTGTTTTTCCTTTTTCAATTAGATCGGACAATTCGCTTTTTGCTGCTTGAATTTGAGCAAATAAACTATTTTTTTGTTCCTTGATATAACGCTCTTGATTTCTGATTCTTCGCCTGTCTTCAAGCTGCAAATCAAACATGTCCTTCTGAACATTTGTAAAAGTCACATCAGGTTTCTCGGTCGAGTCTAAAGGGTTATAAGTCATGCTGACGGCTCTTACATCATCTTCAAACGTGATACCATGTTCAGGTGTATCGGCTATAACATGCAGCGTGTCACCCTTGTTGAGTTCATCCTCTAACCCTTTTAGCTCTTCAATTTCAAATTCCTCAAAATCAATTGACACGGTCACTTCCGGGAATGGATTGACTTTTTCTTTCAAAAGAGTGTTCATATCTTCTGCCTTTGTAACGGCATCATCTTTAATTGGTTCGGCCCATGTGGGCTGCCCGTCAATTAAAAAATCCTTCTCGTTTGGATGAACGAAAAGGACCGGCTCAAATACATATTTTTCATTTTCATTTTTATATTCCCGATATGTTTCAATCACGTTGTCTCTTAATAGATACATAGTCGGTGCCGCTGTTTTCTTCCCTTTTGTATTGGGATTTTTGCTGTCTTTTCCTTTGAATGTAGCCACGACTTTATGTTTTTTATGCTCAAGACCTCTAATGACTTTTATCGTTTCTTTTTTAGGTGATTGATCTTTATAAACGCTGATCGTTTTCGTCTTATCGTCATCAATCTTAAATTCCCATTTACCGCCTAGTTTTGAAGTTAAGGTAACAAATCGGAATCCGGTCCCCGTGAAAGAAAAAGTAAAAGTGGCACCAGGCTTATTCGTAAAATCAGCTTTCAAAGAATTGTCAAAAGACCACGTACCGGTTTTGCTCTCATAACCCATAGCGCTTTCACTTATCGTGTCTTTTTCTTCTTTTTGCTTGCCGAAGCCTCTACCCCTTGTGGCCGTGTTATCTTCTGAAATAGTGACAGTAAGACCGTTTATATTCGCTCTAGTATCAAGCGTTTTATTGATTTTCTTTCCTATTTTCTTGTGTATATAAATCTCGTAATTATTTACATCAAGCTCAATTTTATAACTTGAAATAATCGTATCTATCAGTTCAATAGAAAATGCATCGCCAAACCCTTCATTTTTGATAGGTTTGATGTCTTTCGCATCATCCATAATTTTGAACGTGAATTTACTCCCTTTCAAGGCATGAGCAAACGCCTTTTCTAGTGTTAATTCACCTTGAATAACCTCATCTACTCTGTTTTTTGATAGCAAAAAAGCATAAATATGAGTAGCCGAAACACTTTTAGACAATACATTACCATCTTGAGATTTTGAAAAATTTCGGATAACGTATTTTTGCCGCTTGTGTACCCTTTCATCTACAATTAGAAGGTTTCTCCCGACCAATGCCTCAAAAGATATAGGATCAGTAAAGCCCGCTTCAATCTGTAGTTCCATTGTCTTTTTGCCATCAATTCCATCCGTTATACGCGGGCTGCTGCCGACTATTTCATATTCTTGTTTTGTTCCTTTATCCTGGACAAAAAGCTGGTTCATGCTTAACCTCCTTTGTAGTAAAAATGAGTAATAAATTCAATATCAATAAACGTAGCGCCTGTGATAACAAAATCATTTTTTCCTGGTACAAGTTCAGGGAAACGACCTTTTCTTTCAATAGCTTGTGAACCTTTAAAAACATACTGCTTTATCACGTTCAGCAAATTGTTTTTTGATTGAGTGCCTACTAATGTAATAAATTCGCCTGTTGTTTTGTTCTCAATTTTTATGTCTGTTCCAGCCAAAAACATATTGACTGTATACTCATGATCAATAGGTGACAGTCTCACATCACCATAGTTATAAACAGAAAAAGCCCTTTCTTTAAATCGAAAAGGCTGCTCTCTATAACGTTCAAAATTTCTTCCCATGAATCTCTCACTTTGCAATTCCTGTGGTGATCGGCTATCATGCACCGACTGTGAACACCCTTCAATGGCCGTAAGCGTGATTGTAAAAGTTCCACCCGTTTTCCCCTGCTCCTGACCAATGGTATATGCGTCATCACACACAACAAGCCATTTTCTTTCAGGCCGAAACGTACATATGATTTCGTATGGATCGGGCCGGCCAAGATATTCATATACTTCCGATCTTACTAGATAAAAATGTTCTGCGTTTGCTGCGTCTATTGTAAGATCAACAAGTATTTTTCTTTCTTTCAAACGTGTAAAACGACTCTTTCTTTGCGTCTGAATACCGTGCCGGCTCGAATTTGTAAAGTTTTTTCTATCGAATGACGGCGCTTCGGGTTCAAAGGATGTTAGAAAGACATTGGGGAAGACATCATTTAAACGCTCCCCGTCAATAATAAGATCAAATTCCATCACCATCCCCCCATCAATACCGCTTTATCTTGAAGCTGCTTCATACCGATTTTATTCATGACTTTTGCAAATGTTTTTTCGCCAACCTTGATGACACCGCCAGTGCTGACAATTTCACGTAAAAGCTCGTTTTGTTCTTGTAATAATGCGTTTGTTGTATCTTGTCTTGATGTCATCGGCTCCAAATTCATCCCGCTTGGTGCAGACTGTGGATTGACACCTAATTCAGCGCCAGCACGAGCCCAAATTGCTAGGCTCCTTTCACGATATGACGGGTCTGTTGTAATGATATGTTCGTCATATCCTCTTTCATTTAGTGCAGCTAGTTTGGTGCCTCCTGCCCCTGGGGAAACGCCGCCCGCTGCGTAGCCAATATATTTCCCGCCTTTACTCATATTCACAAGACCAGGATGTCTATTGATCCCCCCGTAACGACTGTTGAGATAATTTATCGCAGCTAGTATTTGATGAACAGGATTTCTTATATCTGTGAAGCCCTTTTTTGCGTGCGCTGCAAATGTAGAAGGGATAAACTGCATAAGCCCTTGTGACGGGTGCCCCGCTTTTGCATTGCTATCCCAATTGTTTACGACGGTCGGGTTTCCTCCCGATTCCTTCATCGCAATTGTCTGTAAAGCTCCTGCGAAAGAAGGAGAAATACCCGCAATTGAAATGGCTTGAGCCACCCATCTTTTCACGTTTTCAGTAGCGTTACCGCCACCAAAGAAAGAACCAATGGAACCTATGAGAGAATCAACACCACTAAAGGCAAGTTTTGCAATGGCTTCTACCGGGCTGCCGCTCACATTCGTGAACCATGATGGAATTAAACCATCATTCAAACCGAATTTTTCAGCAGCCTTATTCCAAAGGAATTTCGGTCCTTTCATGATCCAATCAAAATAGTCTCCTACACCATTTTCATATCCAGGCATCCCATGACGTTTTAAAACACGTTCGGTTTCCTTGTTCGGAAGAACGGATGACCCTTTTCTTAAATAGCGCAGCTCTGGGCCGGAATTTCCTGACACATAGGTTCCGACTCCTGGTTCATGAATTAATTCTCGACCCTTTTCACTCGTAACCGCAAGCCCGCCCGGGTGCCCTGTTGCTGGCGTGCCTTTTGCATAAGCTCGGTTTTCTAAATACTTCCCCTTGCCGTCTGTGCCTAACTTTGGCGGGTTAGATTTTTTCTTTTTCTTATCTCCTCCACCGAAGAGACCTTGAATCCAGTTCCAAGCATTATTAACAATATCCATCATTTTTTCCCAACCGGTTTTTACTTCTCCAGTTTCGGTATTGATTTCATCAGCGTGATCCCCAGCTTGTTTTCTCGCTTCTTTGACTACTTTTTTATGCATGTCCTTTGCTGCTGAAACAGAATCGTCACGCTGTCTTTTCGCCTCTTTAATAAGTTTGTTAGCTTGTTTTGTAGATATCGATCCCGTTTCATCACGTTCCCGGACAACGGCAGCAACCGTTTTATTATATTTATCATCAGCCTCTTTCACTGCGCCGTCTTTTGCTTTGATGCTGTTTTTAATGGTGTCCGCTGCTTGTCTCGCCGTGATACTTTTAGATTCTGTTTGTAGTTTACTCATAATTGCTTTTTGTTCAACTTCACTTTTACTCATTGTTTTAACGGCCGTTGTCATCATGCTCTTTTGAATATTATTGATCGTTGTTTTTTCTTTTTGAGTAAGGTTTCTTTTCTCTGAACTTGCTTGGGTTAAGATCGCTTTTATCTTCGCTTCGCCATCGCTCACGGCTTTTACTTGCTCATTCTGTTTCTTTTTAACATTGTTTAAAATGGCTTCCTGTTCTTTTTGAGAAAGGCTTTTGCTGCCGGACATGAATTTGCTAAGTGATTCAAAACTTTGATTCCCTTTCGTTTCAATGCTTTGTTTTATCTGATCACCCATTGTATTGAAATTCTTCACGATGTTATCGGCTGTTTCTTTAGTTACCTTTTGCCCTGACCAATTCAGCTGGTTTAGTTGTGCGGTTGCTTGATCATTTAATTTCTTATAACCAAGAACCGATTTCGTGGTACTTTCAGAAACTTTTTCCCCGAAGTCCTCAAGGGCTGGTATTTGCTCTTCTTTTAAATGCTTATATAGTTTATAACCGCCTTCAGCTAATAAAGACACACCCGTCACAGCTAAACCGACCGGGCCGCCGAATGCAGACATACCCACTCTTGCAACGCTTGCAACTCGGGCAACATTCCCAAGACTTTTAACCACACCTAGCGCCTTTGCACCAAACCCGGCAAATCTTCCAGCTGTTTGAGCTGTGCCAGTACCTAGACTAGATGCAGCAGTCGTGGCAACTCGGGCGCCTCCTCTGAAATTAAATAAAGATTGTGCGCCTTTTGCGATCTCCGGTGCGAACATCGTTGCAACACCTAACAATGAGCCCCATTTACCTCCAAAGGACATCATTGCAGTACCGGCAAGGCCTGACGCTCCACGTAAACCACGAAGCCCCCTTGTGTTCCTCGCCACGGCTGCATTACTGATATTCATTTGTGTAGCTGCGGCAGTATTTGCGGCGGCAAGTTGTGTTGTGGATGTCCGTGCAAGTGCTGCTTCTGCCCGATAACGGCCAAACGCAACCGCCCCCCTTCCTAATGCTCCCGTAACGGTCCCTATGCTGGAAACAACCAAACCCAGGGCAATGATAACAGGAGGAAAAGCAGCAGCCAATAAACCAGCAATGACGATGGTATTTTGCATTGAAGGTGTTAAGCCTTGAAACCATTTTGTGAAACGATCAACCGCATCGCCAGCCTTATCCAGTGCCGGCTCGATTTTTTCTAGCAAGATTTCACCAATCGGCAAAAGGTTTGACATCAATTTACGGAAGGCCATAACAGCACGATCATTGAAATTATCCTTTATCGCTTTTCCTGCTTTTTCTGTGGCGCCTTCCACTTCTCCGAGCATGTCTTTTGTTGGGTCTAATGATGTCACGACTTTCCCCCGTAAATCCTCCCACATGGTACCAAAAAGAGCGACACCAGCCGCATCCCTGTCAAGTGGGTCTTTTACGGCCGCTATCGCTGAAACAGTTGCCATGAATGCCTTTTGACCTTTTTCTCCACCTTCTGCAATGGCCGTCCCCATCTTTTCAGCATCAAGGCCAATATCTTTGAACGCATTAACGGTACCCTTTGAACCGTCCTGTGCACGAATATTGAACTCTTTTACTGCGTCACCGACTTTATCCATGTTCCAAGCGCCATTTTTAGCACCTTGAAGCATGATGTTAAACATGCCTTCAATGGAAATACCAGCTGAACTAAACTGAGATGAATATTCACTCACGGTATCAAGAAGCTCGTTTGAATAGTCCCCGCCTTTTTGTGCGGCTACTGTGATTAAATCAAATGATTTCCCCACATCCACACCGTAATTATCCATGAGTGCTTTGGCCGCTCTCGTGCTTTCCGGTATTTCATATTCAAAGACATCTTTTAGAATGTTAGCTCTTTTTGTTGCTAGTTCAAGTTGATCCCCTTTGAGGTTTTGAAGATTTTTACGTGTATCGATGACACCTTGATTTACTTCCTCCATCGACTCACCGAAGCCAGATAGCCACATCTCTCTTGTGACCTTGTTTACCTCGGCTGCTTCTTTCTTGGTTAAGTTGAGGGAAGCAGCAATCTTCCCTTGTGCCTTTTCAACATCGGCCGCAGATTTAACAGCCATCACGCCAAGTGCGCTAACAGGTGCCGTAATTGCAGCGAATCCCACTTTTCCGATTGTTGACATCTTGTTTCCAGTTGATTGAAGACGCTCACCATATTCTTGCAAGCTGTTTCCGGCTCTTGTCCAAGCTGAATTTTGTGTATTTATTTGTAAGGTAGTTGATCGAAGAGCACGCTCAAGCTGATTATGGTTGGTTACTTCTCTATTGATTACTGTCGCCAGCTGTAAGGCTTCTTTAGAATTTTCACCTTTTTCCCTGGCTAACACTTCATACTTTTTCTTTAACTGCTCGATCTTGCTTCCCTGTAATTCATAAAGCTGTGAAAGGTCTTCTTGTTTGCGTCTAAGTTTTTCCGACTCGTCCCCAAAGTGTCCAAATTGGGAAGCAGTAGCCTTCATGCTACTTCTAACAAGGGCCATTTTTTCTGCTATATTTTCAATGCCCGCAGATGTCCCGCCATCATCAAAGCCTAAACGCATAATCATATTAGTCACTTCACTGGCTGCCATGCTCTCCCCTCCTTAAAACACTTTATCTATAGGCACGACTTTCGGTTTGCTTTCTTCTTCCTTGATTTCACTTTCCATTTTTGGCAAGTGTTCAAGAAGCTCAATATAAAAAGGGTAATCCATCTCATCAATTTGAGGGACGGACCACCCTTGACGCATTAGCTGCAAATATTGCGTTTTAATATTCTCGTACGCTTTTTCAAGCGTGATCAGTTTTGTTCCATTTGCTCTTTCATCAGCTTTTCCACTAGCTTTCCCAGGTCGTTTTCCGACTCTCTCGCCTCAATTTCTTCCCTGGATGGATAGCCTAAAAGCCCAACCCCGATAATATCGTATAAAACATCACGGAACCCAATGGCGTTTAAGCCTTCATCAAGCTGCTTTTTCGTGAACTTCTTTCCGAACACTTCCCAAATTAGATTAAGTTGCCGGGCTTCAATGTCTCCCGGGTCAATATCTTCTTTTTTGGCATCCAGTTCGATTTCAAGGGCCTTTCGTTTATATTTTAAAGACACAAATTCTTGATAAAATGTTTGATCATTTTGATCAATACGCAGCGTGATTTCTAACGGCTTCGACATTAAGCAGCACCTCCACTAGATTTAGTTGTATCTACTTTAGAAGAAGTACCGCCGCTTGTTTCTTCCAGCTGCGTAATATCAAATACCTCATCAAAGAATTTTTCACGATATTTTTCATAACCTTTTACGCTGCTGTCTCCTGTGATTTTGAAGACTTTATCACTCCGCTGAACAAAAGTTCCTTCGATACTTTCTTTTTGCGCTTCCGGCTTGTCCTCTTTTGTTTTCCAATCAGTGGATGGGATCGAGAAACGGCCTTTGACTAACCACACATGACGAACATTGCCGTCTTCTTTCGTTCCTGTGAACCCTAGTGCGATATAAGGCGGGATAGCGTCCTGTTTCCATGCAATAACACCATCTACAATCTTTTGGCCGGTAATGTGCGCCAATACTTCCGGCGGGATTTCAGTTGTCTCAATCGTCACTTTTGTTTCACCTGTAGATGAAAGCACAATGACAGGCCCGTTATCGGCATAAACCGTCGTTGAATCTGTGCTTGTGTCTACTTTCGCTGCGCATAGTGGTGCAAAGGGTTTTACCTCTCCATATTCAAAATTCTTTCCGTTTTCGGTTAAATCAGCATAAACAAGGTTTTCTAAACCCACAATGACTGTTGTCATGCTTTTTCCTCCTTTAATTTAACAATTGTTCTATATAAAAAAGCTCTTCTGAAAGCATTTCTTTCTATCTCGTTGAAAGAAGAAACCGTGATTCTTTTGCATCCCAGGGCTTTCATTTTTTGATCTACGGCTTGTTGAATAGCCGATATGCTTTCGCTCGCTTGAATCCAAATATTCACTTGTATGTCGATCTCTGAATGTGTTGCCTTGTTGTCTGAGTATTCGACATCTACATTGTCCATTTCAGCAACCAGGATATGCGGGAATTCCGCTTTAAATTCAAGTGGGAAGTCTCCTGCGAAAACTCTCCCTTCGGTCATTGATTGAATGGCCGGATCATCTAGCAAATGTTTCGTCACAATTGGCTCAAAATCAATCATGATTATGTTGCTCCTTTTTGCAGTTCCTTTAATACGGCTTGATTGATCGCATCTTTTTTAATTCTATAGGCCCGTGTTCCAAAGGGATTCCCCTTTACAAAACGGCCGTTCTTTGCGACATATCCTTCATGATGGAATCTTGCACGCCAGGCGGTTTCCTTACCAGGTCCCACATCATATGAAACCGCATCAGCGTAAACACGCTCTTTTTTCGGTGTTTGTCTCACCTTGATGTCATCCCTAATATGAACATGGTCAATATCAGAAACGTTAACCTCTTTTTTCATTTGTTCTGCAAGAATTTTGGCGCCAGCTCTCAAGGCTTTTGGTTGTGCTTTTTTTAAATTCGCCCCAACTTCTTGAAGCCGTCGGATTGCCTCGTCAATTCCCTCCGCTTGTGCTGCGATCCTCATGATCCCACCCCACACATTCAATCACCATTAACTCCTTATATTGGAGATCAGGCATGATTGATTTAATTCTGTACGTTTTCCCCGCAAAAAGAACACGCATAGTTCCCGTTTTATCCGTTGTTTCTTTGTGTCTTATGCGAAAAAAGACGGTGTTTTGTTGTCCCTGCGCTGCCGCTTGAATGATCCAGTTTCCTTTTGGCTGTAAAATTTCAGCCCAAGCCATCCGATGCGTTACCCATTCTTGGATCGGTTTCATCGTTTCGGGATTCCGACCAGGCACGCTATGTTGAATATGAATTTTATGGCGGCGCCTTCCTGGATTATGTGCCATCTTCTTCACCCCTTGCCATATCCGCTTGAATAATAAATGGTGATAATGCATTTAATGCTTGATCAATGTTTTTTTCGACACGATACTCAAACAGTATGCCGGCAAGAAGCACAATCAAATAGTCATCTTCGCCGCCTGTAGCGTTCCTGACGTAATTTGTCGCAGCTGTTAAATAAAAAGACAGGGAAGTATCTTCTTCCCCGTCATCAAGCCGTAAATGCTCTTTTAATTGATCATTCAGTCGGTGTTGAGCCATCCGGGTTCAACTCCATGTGGAAAATGGCAGGCTCAAGAGGTGACTGAACTAATTGACCGTCATTCAGATTCCAAATTTTAAGCCCAATATGGTTTGTATCTGAATATCTTTCAGTCAACTTTGTCACTTCCATTGATCCGATAACATCTTGTACACGGAATTTTGAGAAGTCACCGAAGAAGAAACGTGGGATTTCAGGATTGTCACCATCGACATAATCAGAAACTTCCACAGGGAAATTAAGAACCGCTTCACCAAATTTACCTTCAATGCCTGTTTCACGCAGCAACGGGCGGCCTTCTTTGTCTTTTAATGTTTCGATTAGGGTTAAGCCCGCTCTGTTTGTCATCCATCTAGCCTGCTTTAAGATAGCTGTCGGCAATGTATTCTTTAATCTGACAAAACGATTATAAGGATCGGTTTCTGTAGTTGTGAATTTCACCGCTTTTTCAAACAATGAACCTGGGTTATCAGCACCATTGAAGAAGAAACTTGCCTCTTCCTCCACATAGGCTTTTTTAAGGTCGTCGATGATAACTTGTTCAATAGGAAGATCAGTGCGTGCAAGTAATTTTTTCGTGACAAGAACTAGCGCATCCGTTTCAGAAGGATTAAGAGTATATTCTTCAAAAGAAATATCTGTTTCAGGGATAGGCTCATTCTTTCCTCGTTCGTCCTTGTGTCGATTAGCTTTCGATTTTTTAATTAAGATTGGAAAACCTTGTGTACCTGTTGTTCTATACACTGTACCGTGTTTTCTCAATGGGTTTTCTTCTTGTGCATACGTTAGAATTTCGGAAGCTAGGACATCAGGAACAAAAATATCATTTCCGTTTGTTTTCAGACCCATCGCTCTTGCTTCGGAAGCTGAAATTTGCCCCGCTACAAATTGCGCAAAACCCTTTCTTACTTCTCCTTCTTTTGCTTCTGTTCGTGATCTTGAAGAAAGAGAAGACAGAATAGAATCAGCAAGGGCATTACGTTTTTCCTGCTCTTTGTCTTTAGGTGTTGCGCTGCGGCCTTCTTCACCCGTCCCGGCGTTACCGTCAGAATCGTCACCTTTTTCATCCTTCTCAAGCTCTTCTTTAATTTCAGCAAGCTCCGCAGCCAGTTCATCAACCTCGGTTTGTAATTCCTCAATAGTAGTATCGGCAGCGCCTTCCCCTTCGATTGTTTCACGAATTTCCGTCATTCTATTTTCAATTTGTTTTTTTCGATTTTCTAGGATTTTTTTGATGTTCATTTTTGTAAAACCTCCATTATTTTATTTACAATTGCTTGTTTCTTTTTTGATTGTTCCCGCTCTTCTTTTGCTTTTTTTAGAATGTCGCCCGATCTTACTGCGGCTTCTGTATCTTCATAAGCAGGAAGAGACACGACACTAATTTCATAAAGTTCGACTTCTTTGATTGTTCTCACTGCTGGCTCTGCTTCGTAATCCCATTCGTCTTTTGTAACTGTAAAACCAAAGCTGCATTGATCAATATCGCCACGCTTCATGCTTGTTTTGAGGTCTTCCACCCAGGTTGTATCTGGCGGTGTCACTTCAAATTTCAGGCCCCGCTCATCTTCTTCGAGATTTAAGGTACCACTCTTCACTCGGCCTAGAACACAATCCCAATTATGATTAAATAAGGCCCGTACGTCTGAATTTGAATCAAGCGCCTTTTTAAATGCTCCTGGTGAAATAATTTCCGTGAAGCATCCTGCAATATCTGCCGGACTATCAAAAACAGCACCATATCCAACAATTTTGGACGGCGCTGCTTCTTCGACGGACTCTCGAACCTCTAGCCCTTTTATTGAAAATGTGCGTTTTTCTTTACCCATCATCCTCACCACCTTTCAAAGCGTTTGCCGCTTCTTCATGAAGACGATCAATCCCGACCAAATCTTTACTTACATAAAGTTTAGAGGACTCTTCTGTGTTGAGTGGGTCCCATCCAAGCATTTTGCGGGCATCGTCCGGCGTGGCGATCATCGTTCGGACTAAGTTGTATGCGATCTCTGTTTTTGTTTTAATGCCTACAAAATCCAGTAAATCGTGACGGAATTTAATTTTCAAGCCGCTATCTTCTCCAAGTAGTAACGCCGTCAAATGCTCTTCAATGTTTTTAAAAATTGGCTTCAAGCAGCTGGTGAATAATTTCATCATAGCTTGCTCCATGTCTTTCTCTTCCAATTTATCTAGCAGCTCTTTATCAAGGCCGAAGTATTTGCCTAAATCTTTTTTGTAGATACTAAGATATTTCAGGATTTTTTCATCATCCACAGGAGACTCAAGAGCCTCTATTTCATAACCTTTACCTAATGGAATGAGCTTTGTTTTTCCTGAATCCTTAATGTCTTCGAGTTGATCAAGAATCTTTTTGACTGTTTTATTTTGATTCCCATTCGTAGGTGATAAGTGCGCCTCAAGTTTGAGCAAAAACGCCATTAATCCACCTTTTTTATATTTGTCGGTTAATGCCTTTTCAGCATTCATCACACCTTCTAGCGTTTCTCGGGCTAAATCAAGCAAGCCGACACCTTTCAAATGGTTCACACCAATGTTCTTTACATGTCTAATCATGTATCTTGGAATGCCTTGACCACCTAGCGAATATTTTTCATATCCGTAATTCGTCATTTCAGCATAAACATTGTCTAAGATGTGCAGCTGCGATCCTTCTTGAAAAAGAAACACTTCACCTCTAAGAAGATATACATTAACCAGCAGCTTTTTAAATTCATAAGAAGTTAAATAGTCATTCGGGTTGTTTAGCTGTTTCAAAACTTTTGCAGCCTGGCCCGTGTATATGTCTTTGCCTGTCTCATCTTCCACAATGAAGTTAGCGAGCGCCACTTGATCACTTATTAATTTCAAAAGGTAATAAGTATCACTGGAACTAAGGATGTTGTCATCATTCACGTATGTCCCAAAATTAAAAAAAGAATTGTTGAATAGATCAACACTCCTTTTTGATGAAAAAAGTTGTTTAATTCTTTGAACAATTCCCACGTATTCACCCCCTAACGGTATAATTCATCTAGCATCGATTCATATTCATCGCTGTTGTAATCTTCCATCATCATCATTGTTTCCTTATGTGCTGTAAGGAAAGCCGAAAAGCCGTCAATCTTATTCTTGCTCTGTTTCTTCGATGGCCGCTTTAAGCCCTGGTAATTCTTTTCGGCCACCACGTTCTCAATACAATAGATAAATAGTGGATTGTCTGTTTTAATTCTCTCTTCATACATCAATACTTCTGCATCATCCCACGGGCTATTTAAAACGGCTCCATATTGTTTAACTTCTACACATGTAAAACCCTCTGCCTCTAACGACTCAATGATTTTTTCAGATAGCGCCGGATCATAGTTTACTTGAATGACATCGTACATTTGCGCACATTCAATCATGTAACGAATGACCATGTCATAATCAATGGACCTCCCAGGACAAAACGTCAAAAAACCTTTCTCGGCCATTTGCCGATAAGGTATGTTTTCAGTCTTTTCACGCCCTTCAATGTTATGGTCAGGAATAAAATACATTTGTTTGACCACAAGTCTTGAACGGCCTGAATCATCATGCGTTGGTATATTAATTGACACACAAGTCAAATCAGTTGTTTTTGACAAGTCAAGACCCAAGACAACCTCGGCGCCGGAATAATCCCCTATGTCACGTATGATTTCCCCGTTATCATCAAGTATCATTTTTCCGACAATATCTTTATCAAAATAAGCACCTGTGCTTCTTACAAATATGTTTAAGTATTTAGCCAAAAATTCATCTTTACGCTCGGCGCTTTGTTGAGCGTTTTTAAATTCACTTTCCAAGAAAGAAGGCTGGACACTTATTCCCCAGTTCGGATTTACTTTCTTCCAAACCTTGCGATCATCCCATTTATCACCCTTGTCAGGCTCCGTAATGAATGTAAAATAAGAAGTGTCTTCGTCATCCTCTTTTGTTGAATTTAACAACCCTTTTGCGTACTCATAAATTTGCAAACCTACAGACGTTGTCCCTTTTCCAGCTGTAGAAATAATGAACATTAGTGGCTGCAAGCGTGAGCCCATTCCTGATTTAAGAATGTCATACATGTCCGCATTATCCTGGGCGTGTACTTCGTCTAAGAGAACAAAATGAGGTCCCTTTCCATCAAGACCTTTAGTATTTTTGGATAAGGGAACAAGGCAGTTCGCATATTCCACACCATCAATTGAAAAACGGTACCAAATTGCATTTATCTTTCCTTTTTGCCCTTTATAAATTTGAGTGACCTCATCTAGGTCTGGGCTATTTATGATTGTAGATGCTATTTGCTGCGCAGCGATATTGGCTTGATCTGAATCCGTTGCAGCTGTATAACATTCGGCACCAAGTTCACCATCACCATATAATGCATAAGTGCCCGACCCACTGGCTAAAACCGTTTTCCCATTTTTCCTCGGCACTTGAACATATGCAGTTCTAACCGCTCTGACTTCACGGCCTTTTTCATCTTTCGTATAAAATCCATAGATGTTCGTATATATAAATTTTTGCCACAATTCCAATGTTAACGGCTTCCCAGCTAGTTCACCTTTTGAATGTTTACAGAAGGTTTCAATGAAATCCATTGCTCTATTAGCAGCGTCCACATCTAGCCAAATATCTTTTCGCTTTTTCCACCGCAAATAACGCTCAACGGCTTTGATAACCGCCTTACAATGTTCTTTTTTGTTGCTTAACACCTGTTTTGCATATATATCAGCGTAGTTTACGCCCGGTTCAATCACTATTTTTTAGCCCATTTCTGCGCAAATGCTTGTATTTTATCAGTGCTTTTTGGTGTAGAACCATTGACCATTTTTTGCAATTTCGGTGTCAATCCTAGCAACTCTAAGAGCTTACTTATCTTACTATTCCAGTCGGCAACCTGTTGAGCTAAAGGGTGTTTCATTTCGTTTTCGTGGCCAGCTTTATTTATATACATGATTGTGGCCTGAAACCCGTCATTACGCCATTCCTCATACATCACTGTATAAACAACATAAGCATCTAAGTAAGTTTCGATAAGAGGCGTAAGGGATGTCGAATAAGTTCCAATTGCTTTTAAAAGACCCACGATTTTCTCATGTTCATCTTTACGAATTTTGTTCAATTTTCTTGTTTGCGCTGCCCGTGCTTTTTTATCATCCATTTCCATTTTTTAGCCCTTACCCCCCCTCGAAAATTTTGTCTTTTTACATGCAAGCCTCCCCCTACCCTGTCCCCTAGCCAAAGTATTTTTCAAAGATTGAAGGGGGGCTTTGCTCATTTTGTTCTCTTCCTCTGCATGGCACTTGTTGCAAAGAAGAGTGAGGTTTGTTTCCTCAAGTTTCAATTCAGGACTTTTTGAAATTGGTTCGATATGGTGAATGTGAGCAGACTTTCCGAAGACAAATTTATGACACTTTGTACATTTGCCTTTATCTCTCTCATAAATGAACTGCCTCATAGACTGCCAGGCATCCGATCTATAAAAAGACTTGTTGACTGATTGAAAGGCATTACGTTTCTTTCCTTTCGGCTTCCTCTTCTTCCGATGCTCGTCACAATAATATCTGCCAGGCTCTAAGAGATTTCGACATCCGTCATGAATGCAATATCTCACCCTTCATCAGCTGCGCTTAACAATTCAATGATCGTTGGTTTGTTCATAGCTGGCTTTACTTCAATGCCTCGATCCCCAGCAAGCTTCATAAGTTCCTCTTTCGTAAGATCATCAAGCGCCGGATCGTCTTCATGTTGCTGTTCTGTTTCTTCAATCACAGGTGCTTCATCTTCTTGTATTGACCCATTCATTTGATGTCTCGGGACAAACACAACCTTCTGATCCTTTTCATCCCACATGATCTGACCTTCTGACGTTTCTTTAATTGGTTTCATTGTTCTCGCCTCCCTTATAAATGCTTCTTCCTTTCTCTCCAATGGATTTCAATCCATAATGCGCCCTAACTTCATTCAGTGTTAGGATCCCTAAACGAAGGTTTCTTTGAAAGTCTCGTTCTTTATTTTTCGCATCATCATCAGATGACTTTCCAAGACTCAAACCTGTTGGTTTTTCAAATGACATCGCCAATCTCTCCTTTGTTATTTGATCTAAGCCGCCCCTGTTTGTTAGCCGCCATTGATTTTGTAAACAGACAGGGACGCTTTACAACAAATAGAAAAGCGCCTATCACACGGACAGGCACTTCACATTTATTCCACAACCTCAATCGGATAGGCCATTCGCCAGCATGTCCATGATGCGATCTTGTGCTTCTTTGAAAGACATATCCTCGGCATCATAGAATGTATACTCTGATTTAATCACGTATCCCTTGTGTTTGATTTCAGCATTCACAACGATATAAGGAACACGCTTAACCTGTTTAAAGTAATCTGATCCTTGATATATTTCCTCAGTTTCTTGCACACGCTGCTCCATAGATTTCACAGTAACTTCTACCATAGCTAACACCTCCATATAAAAAAGCGACCTCCGCAATGGATGACGCTTTATCAATCTATCGTATAATACAATATTACAACCTTTTTTCTGTCATGCTGCGCCAACATTACGCCAAAAACACGCCAGTTTTACGCCATTAAAAAAAGCACCCTCGAAGGGCGCTTAAATTTTCATTTTAATTTTGTTTCGCTGGTATCACTTGTTGAGTTACCTTATTGTAATCCTCCAGACATTCTTCCAAAAATATTTTTATGGTATAGCTTTTATCTACATCTTTCGTCAAACTCTTAGAATGAAATCCCCAGACAATAAAAATTATAAAAAAAGGCAAACTAACGGCTAATACCCCAATTTGAATAATTGATCCGAAGTCTATTGCATTTAGGATATCTGAGGCTTCCGTCTTGCTAACTTCTTTAGAATCTAAATACTTATTAAAAACGCTGTTCAAGAATAACATACGACCAGTCAACATCGCCACACCGGCAGAACCTAGGGATGCAATCATCACCAATAAGAAATTATATGGTAGGACGTTAATCGCTTGTGTGTCTTTGGCTACTTCGATACCACCTTTAATTCTTCTCAACATTCTATTTAAATCAACTTTGTTATGATCTAAAATAATTGATTTTTGAAGTTCCTTTTGTCCATCATTAGTTAAGTTATAAAATTTACCATAACGTTTTTCTAAATATTTTATTGTAGATTTAGCTTCGTTATAATTTCTAGTCAATTCTTTCACCCCCATCTTTTATCGACCTCCACTTATAAAAATTTATATTCTGCAGAACTTGCCGAACAAAAAAACACCTCTAAACGGGTGCTTTAAATACAACTTCATTGAGCGCATACGCCAAGTCTAGGAACGTCTTTCCTTTTAGGCGTGTATATGATCTTTCACTCATGCCGATTTCATTATACACCTGATAATCGAATACAGGTTCTTGCTGCATGTAACGTTTTATAATGATCTGCCTCTCATTATATGGAAGACGATTGACCGCTCTTTGCACCTTCTCAAGAAAGGCATTTCGTTTCTGCTCCCATTCGATCCGTTTAATAGCTGTGCTTTCAGTGGATGAGCGGAAAGCGTTGGTAGTAGCGGGCGGCACTATGCTGAATCCTCCTGTTATCTTCGGCAGCATGTCTTCCGGGACCTGGAGAAGATACAAACGATAGTTGTCGAGAATCCTTTCAACTCTTTTCCTCGTTTTCTTTTTATCAATTGCAGGCGGTTCACCCAACATCAGCAAATCCCCTTTCTCCCGCTCTCAATTCCTCTACCTTTTGAGCGATCTTTTTCCTTGCTCTCTCTATATGCTTTTGAACCGAGCCTTTCGCTATGCCATGAAGTGCGGCGCATTTACTGAAAGATACACAATGACCAACAACGGTTATAAAAATCTCTTTCTCCTTCTGCGTCAGTGTTGACATGGCATACTCGATTAAATCTAGTTCATTTTCGCTTACTGAATGCGGGTCAGATTCGGGAACGTGGTATGTTGAATATAGGAAGTCAAGGACTTCTATTGTTGTGAATATTGTGCGTTCATAATAGGAACGGCGATCCATGCCACGTCTTGCGCTGGGTTGCCTTTCTGTTTCCATCCACTCAATCGCATACTCTAAGTCGGAAATCATTGAGCGGTACGTTTTTATTTCTCCTTCGTCTGTAGATGTTGCCAAACTCCTTTTAGTTTCTTTTAACGCTGCTTTATATTCCTTGATTAAATCTTTCAAAATACCACCCCCTTTTATTTGCTTTTAAATGCCCCGCCACGCCCTCTTTTATATGTTGGGCGGTAAACACCCATAAGCTCTCTTATTTCTTTTTCTGAAAGCTCCTGCGTGTGATTTCGAGTACATTTGTTCTTGGGAACGTCAGTTCTTTTTGTTGACATAGATTTATAGCCCGCTTTTATAAAAGCAGCTCTCAACGTTTTCATTTTGGTTTTTCTCCTTTTCTGAAAATAAAAAAAGGGACACCAATCAAACAGCGCTTTGCTGTCATGATCAGTGCCCCCGGCTTTCCGGTAGGTCGATTTTATTCAAATAGTTCGCCTTCGTTATAAAGCAATCGAGTCACTTTGTTATTGTGAGTAACAATTTTTGTTTCACCATGTGGCGGCAGCGGTGCATATTTCAATATGCCGTTAGATAAAACAAAAACTATCGGCTCTTTTCCTGCGTCAAAAGTCTCAATATCTATAATTTTACTTGGAATGTCTTGTAATCTCAAGTCTTTCATTGCCTCCTTAATTTACATTCATGAACGCTAAAGCTGACAGCGATCCGAACACAATATAAAAGATTAATAGTCGCTTTTTCATTTTCCTCGCCTCGCCTTGAACGTAAAATATCGTATCGTTGAGTTAAATTTCTTGAGGAACATTAAGCAAATATTGTTTTTCTAGTTCCTGGTCATTCATTTTCTCGTAAAATTCCCGTGAATACCCTCGCCCGGCAACGGTTAGCCATCCAATATAAAATTGTCTTTGCTCCTCTGTTAACCGCTCTTTCTCATTGCTCATATGCCCGATTCCTCCAATTGAATTTTTGTATGATAGTTCTTTAAATGCTCATTCATCTTTTCTTTAAATTTTGGTTGTAAGTAAAAGAATAGTTTTTCTTCTTGGTCCGTCCATTTTATTACTGCCTTTTCGTATATAAGAAATTCGATCAGCAATATCAAGGCGTAATAATTGAATGTCATCGCCTCGTTATACCAATCTTTGACCGTCATGACGATTGCCTATATTCCAAATTGACGAATTGGTTATATTCTTTGACGAACGCTAGTGACACAGTTCCGACTGGACCGTTACGCTGTTTAGCAATAATGATTTCAATAATGTTCTTATTCTCTGTTTCTTTGTCGTAATAATCATCACGATAAAGGAAGGCGATCACATCAGCGTCTTGCTCGATCTGCCCTGATTCACGAATATCTGACATCATAGGGCGCTTATCCTGGCGTTGTTCAACTCCACGTGAAAGCTGACTCAATGCTATGACAGCAATGTCCAATTCCCTAGCCATCTGCTTGAGCATACGGCTAATTTCTCCGATTTCTGCTGTTCTATTTCCTCTGTGGACTGGATTTCCAACGATCAATTGCAGATAGTCAATAATGATCATCATGTCCTTGCCTTCAAATTCCCTTCTCATCTTGCGAGCCTTTGCCCAAATGTCATTAATCGTCATGCCCGGTTGATCAAATATTCTAAGAGCAGCACTATCTAAAACCCCGTTCACTTTGCTTAATCTGCCCCACTCATCAGCGTTTAAATTACTCGTGCGAATGGATTGAGCATTAATGTTTCCTATGCTTGATTGCATACGTTTTATTAATTGCTTACGTGACATTTCAAGCGAAAAGATGCCAACCGCTCCGCCTTTATTTAAGTTGAGCGGGTTTTCCATGAAGTTACTTGCGACATTCAAACAAAAGGCGGTTTTTCCTACGGATGGACGAGCGGCGACGATGATAAATTCTTGCTTCTGAAAACCCGACGTCATTCGATCCAATTCAGTAAAACCGCTAGGCATACCAGTTACATCACCTTTAGGTGTTTCTAACTCCTGATAGATTTCAACAAGATCATTATTGATAGACCCATCATCATCCGTGCCAGTCGCATCCTCTAAACTCATGAGAGAGCTAATACCTTCTTGAATGACTTGACTTGTGTCCTCACTTTTGGATGATTCTTTAAGGTCAGCGGCTATTTTTGCAATCTCTCGCTTTTGCCAGTATTCAATGATCACATTTTCAAAGTAGGACTGTTTTGCGGTGGTGGCTGCCGTGTTCATCAACCCGGATAAGTATTCTCTACCGCCTATACTTTTTATATTTTCACGCCCAACATGTTCAATAATTGCGACTAGGTCAATAGGTTCGCCCTTTTTATCAAGCTCTTGAAAGGCTTTGAAAATGGATTGATTTTGTTGTCGGTAGAAATGCAGCGGCTTGAGCTGCGAATATTTAATCAAATCCGGCTCTTGTAAGATTGCGCCTAGATATTGCTGTTCCGCTTCATCGTTGTAATAAAATACCGCTCCTGTCATGATGGATCACCTATCCCAAGTACCTTTCGTATCTCTGCTTTATGCCGCTCGATCTGCTCTTGTTCTTCCTCGGTTGGTTCAGCCTTGTCCATTTCAGCTAGATAGTTTTGAGTTTCCTCGGCGTTCGGTATGGCAGCGGATCGGTCTTTTCTTGCCTCTTTCGCTTTGATTAGATCAGCAACTTTAGGCGGAAACTGATTGTATTTCACATAAACGATCAAATTCGCCTCGATCTTCTCGCAATTCTCGGGCTTTAAGATTTTAGCCCAAGCATCTAGCTTTGATTGATCAACCTCAAAATGCTCGTAATATGTCTTGATTAGTTTTAGCAATTCAAGTGTCTCTGCTTTAGTCATCTGTCAAATCAAACTCCTTTTCATTCAAGACAACGTTTTTTCTCTTTGCCGCTTCATGGCTCGATTTTATTTTCACGACCAAATGATCAAACTGTTTTCTAAGACTTGCAGGACTCAATATGTTCGCTTTCCAAAACGTATCTTGTTGTGTCCAGTCGATCAGGTATTTGACTTGTTCATCCGTTCGCTTGTCGATCTGTCTAATCAACCTAAAATCACTCGCCCATTTTTCAAGGTTTGGTTTCTTAGCTTGCGGATTATTTTCAAGTATTTTTTGATAAAGCAAATTGGCATTCTCCATGTCACAAGGTTCGTACTTGTGACGAGAATTATTTATCTTCTTTTCATTCTTATAATTCTTTACATTCTTGTTTGTATGTTTTTGTGTTCGGTTCGTGTCTTTTTCGTGTTCGATTTGTGTCTTTTTTTCATTTTCTGAATCGTGGTAAACCCCATAATTGACAATGGTTATAAGCGTCTTTTTTGTGTCTTTTTTATACTCGATCATTCCATCGCTTTTTAACAGGTCGAGAAACTGCGAAACCTTTGTATTTGACCAAGACCAATGAATACCAAGTTTGCGAATAGAAGTCACTAGCTCGCCCTTTTTCAATTCATGCAAGTCATTACCTGACACGAATTTATAATCTTTATGACTGGCTTTCATAAGTAAATCGAGCCAAGCTTCATATTTAGAAAACTTCCTTTTTTCTTGATATATCCAATGATCTTGTATGCTCCGATGAAGCTTAATCCAACCAATCATCTCAATCACCTTACTTTAGAAAATTTACGTTCTTGCTGTATGCTGCTTCACCCATCAAATAACGGAAACCGGCTACAAATCCAGTTGCGAAAGCATCTTCAATCTCAAAACTTGCCTTCGCTGCGTGTGCTGAATCCAGTTCTTCTAATAGCTTTAAAAGATCATTTGAATTAGAGAAAAACCCTTCCAATTTTTCGTATAATTCGTTTACGGTATTCTGCGTTTCTTTAGACGATTCAGACCACTCGATTTCTGACGTTTCAATTGTTTCATAAAACTCTTTGACCGCAACGAACTTGAGAACGGCAACCATGCCCGCATCATACATGTAAGCTTCTTTCCTGTCTTGGTTGTCGATATGCTCCAGCTTGTCTTTAGCTTTGATTATTTTTGAAGGTGTCCCCATTAATTTCATTTGAAAAATCCCCTTTTTATCTCAAATTTGATTATTGTATTTTTTTGTTAATCGTGTTAAAGTCGATTCAATATCGGGAAGTGTAGGAGCTTCCCGATACCCTTCCTTACTTGCATGACCCTATAATGATGACAAGTAAGAACATTGGCTGATCCGCTTGTGATCAGCTTTTTTTATTTAGCTTGATCTAACTTATATTTGTCATATCTTTGAACCGCTGCCTCAACATTAGTGTGTGAAAGGATTGTGAAAAACAAGTCATTGTTTTCATCTTCTAACACCCAGTCACGAACAAAGTGACAAAACGTATTAAAATCGACTTTTGCCGGAATAGAATCAATGTGACTTTTCACTTCTTCCGCTCTTTCTTTGCTGTGATCAATTGACAGCAATGACAAGAATTCATTTTTAGTCATTGGGAAAAATGACAATTCGATAACTTTTGCAATGTCCGAAACATGGTAAGGACGCAAGAGAATGAGGCGTGTGACTTGATATAACAGCTCATCAACTTTTCTCACTTTTTTCTTTTCGTTATTCTTTCTATACGCTTCCTCTAATTTTTCAAGCGATGAATGGATTCTCCATAGACGATTTCGATAATACCTAATGACTTCATCCTGCTGATTCAGTTCTCTTTGAATACGTTTAGCCCAAATCAAAGCATTGAATTTGCTGTACTTCTCCACTGGTAAAATGTCGTCCCACTCGAACACATCTAGTAACTTGGGTCCCAATAAATCAACAGCTTCTTCCTTTGGCACTCCTACCATAATCTCTTTCAAATTGGACTGCATGATCCTTTTAAGTCCACGTGAATACATGCTTTCATACTGTTTGATAGCAGCGGTTAAGAGCGGTTCAATCTCCTTTACCTCGGTGTAAACCTTCTTTAGTCTCTTATTCCATGTCGTGATAGTTGTCATTTGTTTTGACCTCCTGTTTAACAAATCCATTTTGGGCTTGTTCAATTTTTAGAAAATATTTCAATTCTATCTTTGTGCTAATCTCTTACACTGGTATAATGTTCCTATCTGTTTTAGATAGGAGGTGAAATTATGAATCTTGCAACAATCCTTTCATTGGTGGCTATAGCTGTTTCTCTATTCACTTTGGGTATTCATTTACTTAAATATCTACATACTGTTCCTAAAGTGAAAATTGATGTTTTAAACTCCTATCTTTTTAGAGCAGAGAATCAAGATAGATATGCGAGTCCTTACAGGCTAATCATTGAGTTAAATCTTGTAAACAAGAGTGAACAGCCTATATCCATCTATGAATATGAATTCGTTTCAAAAGATATCGGGCAAACAACATTTATGAAAGGACATCATAGACCTGCTGATCACTATACTATTGGTAAGAATATGTCTGTTAATGTTAGCGACACAAAACTCTTGAAGCCACCAGTTAATTTGAGTCCGTACTCTTCTGAATATGGGGTAATTGCGTTTACTACAATTAAAGAACTAAACACAGATTCATCGGAAATAGATGGTTGGCTAATAGTAAAAACATCTAGAAAGTCGTATTCCATTAAAATGAAAGCAGCTAGAAGCGATTTATAAGGATATTAAGAATGCGATTACGGAAATGACGACACATATCCCGCTGATAATAATTCCAAAAAGATGGAATTGTCTATTATTCATAAAACCACCTCATTACAACCTCTGTTGCCGCAGGGGTTGTTTTATTTTGCTTATCACTCATGCCGTTACCTCCTGTGTTTCGATTTTGTCCATTGATATAGAAACTTCTGACGGTAAGCTTGCCCCTTCACCCTGTGCTTTCACTTTTGCTTTGACGTTTAGTATTTCTTCTTCTGTCGCTTCTCTCAAACGTAGAACACAAGGAACGCCGTTCATATCAAAGCTATTGATGACCTTGCCACAATGATGTTTTGTCAGTTCAACAACTTCAAACATAATGCCGTTGTTGTTGCCTTCCACTTTGGAAAACATAACAAGACCTTTACGTTCGACAATAGATCGAGTGTTTCGGATAAAGCTCTCACGATCTACTGGCTCGGGACAAATGTTTTCAATCAACAATTCCATTTGCTTTACCTTCTTTCCGTTTGTTTTGACTCCACAACTTTGAGGAGTGAGTTTTTGGTTTATTGATGACGTCACGAATTGTTACGTGATCTCCAGTCGTTTTAAATGACATCAGCTCATAGCTTCTTCATAATTTGACGGCTCAAAATTGAGCTGTGAGGGTGTCGGTTGAAACGACATCCTATGTGACCGGAAACCTATGACGGTCATCTACGATTAGACGTCCACTATCGGTTAAACCTAGAAAGCCTACTTTCTAGTGTCGTTTAAAACTACGGTATTATAATCAGAACGCAATTTTGCGCTATGACCTATCATCCATTAATCAGAAAAACCTGAAACTAACGAACGCAATTTTGCGTTGGTTTAAATTATGCCGGATGACCTCCATTGAAAATCGGTCTCCATCCCTCGACAAAGCTCATAGCTTCCTCAAAGTCTTTTTGTAAGATGTTAGGATATGCGTTCACTCTGTATGCATCTTTTAAATTCTTCCATAATGCCGAGTAGATTCTTCTCGTATTTTCATAGATTGATTTATCAACCATGTCTTCGTTCCAAAGCTTATGAACACGTTTGTTAACTGCATTTCTCATGGCTTGCTGCTGTGAGTAATCTAGGGTTATTCTTTTATCAATATCGTGCCGAAGTTGCTTTATATCTTCTTTCATTCCGTCTACATCTTCGTTCAATTGAATTGTTAGCTTCATGCTTGCAAGTAGACTTTCTTTGTCGTTCATTGCTTTTGGTCGTTCCCGTGACTGGATGTATTCTTTCATCCGCTTAAACTCTTGAATGAATCTAATTTTTGTTTGAACCGCTTCTTTTGTGTTATAGCTGAATACGATCAATGTAAATGCTTCTTCTGTTAGATCGTATTTTGGTCTGGTTTGATTATTTTTGTCTCGGTAATTGCCGGGCTCAAAATTGAGCTGGGCGAATTCTTCACCTGCATATTCAATTTGAGATTTAATATCCCTCAAAACGTTTTTATGTTCTTTTCCAAACATCTCTGCGATCGTCACGCTGTCCGTTACCACTTCATTTTCTTTTACGAATACTAATTGTTTTTCCATCCATGTTACCTCCTGCAATTTTTAATTCCCCAATCTTGGGGAAGGGTCTCGAAACGACCTGTATATAAAGAGTGAGCATTTAACAAAACGAGTTGCAGCAGTTTTAAAAATTTCCTCAAATGCGTCTGTCCACGCTGTTTTTACCATTCATCCATAATTTGTTTCATGACTTCTTTTGATTCTTCATAGAACCAAAACCGCTTCCCACGTTCTTTACGTCTTTCAAGTAACTTCATTCTTGGATCATGCAGAAATTCATTTTCTAAGAATCGTTTACTCATACACGTTCTTTTTGACATTTCATCTATGTCCCAAGTGAACAAAGTTTTTGTGATTGCGGAATTTAGATGATCATTAATATAAGACCGTAATTCATCTTGATTAAGGTTTATATTCAACTCTGCAAATTGCATACTTTTCCACCTTTCAGGCAAATTACAGAAAACTGTAATTACACTATTGCGTTATTTTAAATGACGGTTTATAATAATGACTATCGGGACTTTAATACTTTTACTTCTACATCTAATAGATCAGGAAACAACTTTTCAGGTGAAGTATTAAAGTATTTCGATATTTTAAAAAGGAGTTTTGCGTCAGGGTTTCCCCTGCCAGCTTCTATGTTTCGTATATGATTTTCGCTAATGTTTAAATCAATAGAGACTTGGCGTTGTGACACTTTATATTGTTTGCGAAGTTTACGGAAAACTTCTCGACGACGTGTATCTTGCATAATTATCACCACCTTTATTGTGCTTTTAATTGACAATTAGATCGTAACACGTCATTTATATAAACGTCAACTAAAAAAACGTCATTTTAAATGAATTTTTTTCAGGAGGATCAATAATGACGGAAAATGAAAAGAAAGAACTAGGGAAGCGGATCAAAGAATGTAGGTTAGAAATAGGGCTATCACAAGAAGAATTAGCAACAATGTTAAAAATGAAACGGACCAATATTGCTAACTATGAGGGGGGAAGAATTGTTCCTCCAGGTTCAGTGGTTTTAGATATGAGTAGAATTTTTAACGTTTCAACTGATTATTTGTTAGGTCGAACTAAGGATAAAGAAGAATTAGTTAATCTAGATGAAATAGACAATATGACTTTAGCTTTTCACCGTGATGGTTCAGATTTAAGTAAAGAAGAAAAAGAAATGGTATACGACTTTATTCAATTTGTTAAATCAAAAAGAAACAAGAAATAGGAGTGACTGCTATTGTTTAATTACGAACAATTATTAGAGCAAGCGCAGTCATGGAATGTGTTTGTATATGAAAAAGATACAAAAGGAACAACCAAAGGACTCTACGTTGACAGTCATATCTTAATTGACAAAAAAATGTCCATGATAGAAAAAAGCTGTATCTTAGCAGAAGAATTAGGACATCATCATACAACCTTCGGAAATATATCAAATCAAAATAAATTGCCAAATAAAAAACAAGAATTGCGCGCACGTGAATGGGGATATAAATTGTTGTTCCCGCTGGAAAGATTAATTGAAGCGCAAAAAGAAGGAATAAAAAATCGTTTTGAATTAGCTGAATACTTGAATGTTACTGAACAATTCCTTGAAGATGCTCTAAAGAGATATAAGGAGAAATACGGCTTATATAAACAAATAGGAAAGTATACTATTTGTTTTGAGCCTTTAGGAGTCATTGAAAATTTTGAGGAGGTGATGCCTAAATAAACGCCCCTTTTAATGCGTCTGTCCACGTGGAAAGGGCTGATAACATGAAGAGTGAAAAAAGTAAAAAAGATGATCATCTCTTTTCTTACTACAATGCAAAAAAAGAAAAGCGGTGGAAATACAGATATAAATATTATGATGCTTTAGGTAATAGAAAAGAGGCATCCGGTCAAGGATTTAAAAGTGAAAATGATGCATACAGAGAACTGCTTAAAGTTAAATCGGCAATACTGAACGGGGAATCCAAACAAATAGAAAATTCTAATTTAACAGTGACAGAGTGGATTGACATTTGGTTTGAAACCAATAAAAATCAATGGAAAGACCCTACCATATACAATCGCAACATTACAATTAATAAACATATAAAGCCTTTATTAGGGCGTTACAAGTTGCGTAAATTAGATAAAGCTACTTATCAAAGAGTGTTTATAAATAAGTTGTTAACAAAGTTTAAATCAAGAACCGTTGAAAACTATCACACACTTTTTAAAATAGCTATTAATTCCGCTGTAGAAAATGAGATACTCGATAGAAACCGGTTTGTTAAGATTAAAATAAAAGATGATCAAGAGATCGTACAACCCAATGAAAATTTTTATACTGCTGCTGAATTAAAAAAATTCCTGGATCTTGTTAAATCAACAGGAAAGGTTACTCAATATTCTATGATTCTTTTTCTAGCTTCTACCGGAGCAAGAAAAGGTGAAGCATTGGGGCTTAAATGGTCTGACATTGATTTTAATAAAAACACAATCACTATTAGCCGAACTAGAGACAGTAAGGGAATACGTTCCCCAAAAACCAAAAATAGTTACCGGACTATAAGGGGCGGCGGGGAACTTATGAAACAATTAAAATTATACCGCAAATGGTGTAAAGAATTAAAGCTTTCATTCGGCTCTCACCTAGAAGATAATGACTTTGTTTTCATAAATAAGTCTAATGCAAAACATGTTTCGGGTAATTTCTTGAATTATGCATTATATAAGATTTTTGACGAAAATGATATAAAGCGAATAACGGTTCATGGATTGAGGCATACTCACGCTACGATTCTAATAGGGAAGAAAATTCCCGCTCGAGCTATTGCGGATCGACTTGGTAATACTCCTGAAATGATTCACCAAGTTTATAGCCACTCGTTTGAAGAATTAGAGATTGAAACAGTAGATGCCTTTGAAGATGCAATGAATTTATAAACTGGGGGAGGTTTTGGGGGAGGTTTTGAATTAGTACCCTTGAAACCCCTTTATATCATTGTATTTCGAGCTTTTATAACATTAGGCACAATCATGTTCGTTTATCACCCATTTCGTCTTAGAAAGGAGTGTAAAGATGAGTGCACCATCCAATCCAGCCAGTATTGTCAATCATGGATGTCCCGTTTCAATTACAACGAGTGTAATAGGAGGAAAATGGAAAGGAGTGATCCTTTATCATTTGACTTGCGGTCCAAAACGATACAACGAATTACGTCGGCTTCTGCCAAGAATTTCTCAGCGTGTTCTTACGCTGCAATTGCGCGAGCTAGAACAAGACGGCGTTGTTCACAGAGAAGTCTATGAGGAGGTCCCTCCTCGTGTCGAATATTCACTCACTTCTCTAGGAGAAACATTAAAGCCTATCATCTTCGCTATGCATGAATGGGGCGAATCCTATGGAAAAGAAGTGCGCCCAAAAGAAATAAGCTGCTATCTCTAGCAGCTTTTTTTATGATGAAATCGCCGTTGATTCTTGCTGTGGATCATCCTTCACAAACAGGATGCCAAGCTGATGATGCTCCCCTTCGTAAGAAGCGCGTTTCTCAAACCTTGTCTGACCATTTAAGCCAATGATCTCAAGCTTTGTCAGAGCACGATTGGTTTGAAGAGCTTCGTAAAATTCTGAAACGGTTTTGACTTCAATTCCATTCACCTTTGTAATGACTTCTCCGATCTCAAGCTTTAAATCAGCTGCAGGTGTATTCGGAATGATTCCTAGCACCATCAGTCCTTGATTACGCTTTGAGAAGTAAAATGGAGCCGCATTGTCATTGACCCTCTGCTTCCATGAAAGGAAGGCTCTTCCGGCAATCGCTATGATGACAGCTCCCCATGCAATTGGCTCAAACCAAATACTTGCAGCACCTAGTAAGGCAACAGCCAGTCCAAGCATGAGAATACGACGTGCCGTAATTTGAATACTAACAATTGGCAATGACCCTTGGATTCGCTGCCCGAAACCGATGATGTATGGAATCACAATAAATGAAAAGCTTTGATCATGCACTTGCAGTACCGGCCACCATGGCAGATATGAAGTAAACTCACCTGCCGGCATCAGCAAAACAAGCGGTAAAAGCCACAGACGGTTTGCCCGCTGCTGGCCAATCAAAAGTCCTCTCGCACTCATCACCATTGCAGGCGATGTTCGTAAATGCGCCGTTCGATAGGCTAGAATCCCCTCGGTCATTAATAAAAGACCTAGCAGAATGACAACGGCTGACGCATTCATCAATGAGAGCTGCGGCAGCCAAGAATGGCTCACTTCGAAGTACATCAGTCCAAGTGCCGCAATAAAACTGAAACCGAGTGTGTATGCAGACGAAAGCGCACTCGCCTTCAAGAATAAAGAGCAAACGATCGTCATCGCTGCAATCAGCACAATGAATCCAGGCGGGAGTGCAATCCCTAAGCCGACTGAAATGACAGATAGGCAAATTCCTAGAATCCATCCCTTTGAATATGTAAATTTAAGTTCATCGTATACATCTTCTATTCTTGTTTGAAACGCTTTTCTCTCCCGCTTTACGCGGATGTAGCCATGTAATAGGCTGATTAATATCATGAAATAAAAAAGAGGGTGGATTAAAAACAGACCGACCGCTTTTAATCCAGCTCCCATCCACTCCGAGCTCATTATCGTTCACCGCCCAAGTCAAGCATTTTCTCTTATTCTATCAAATAAATCGATGCTTGACATCAGGTTTATTTCTCCTGATTCATCCAAAGTGTGACATTCGACAGTGAAAAATCTTTTAAGTAGTGATTGACATCTACATCTAGTATGCCGCCGAGCAGCTGCATCGACCTCTTGATGTCAGTTAAGTTTATACCAAGTCTCTTATGATTATCCATTAAATAATTGAAGTATATCTCAGCACAGTCTTCATCGATTTCGTCGACTGATTCTACCGTTGTGTAATTGACCAAGTACCTGCTTAACAGCATGAGCAGACTTAATGCCTTTGTAGCGGAAAACGTCACATCTTTCGTACGACTCTTAAGCTCCTCTACCAACTCGTAATATTTTTTCTCTCTCACAATACTTGCCCTTTTCAATTGTGTACCCCCATTTACTAGTTCTTTTAAGAAAAGCGCAAACCTCGGTACAGCTTAATGCTCAAGCTGAATATCCGCAAAAATAAAATATTTAAAATGAGTGCTACTTTTTATTGTAAGAATTATTTATGTAACATACAACTTTCAAAAGTTTCATTTTCATGACATGTTTAAATCAACAGAAAGTCTCTTATATAAATATGTTATCGGGTAAAATCGAAGGAATGTTATGTTTTTTGTAAAATAAATGAATATATTTCTCGATATAATTTATTTTTAAGAATAAATTATTACATGTTCGTGACACTTATGAACCAAAAAAAAGAGGCTTTTATTCGCCTCTTTATTTTTTAAGATATAGTGCTTTTAGTGCAGTCTGCAGTTGAAGATCATTTTTTTCATAGGATTTCACTTCATCCACCATTTTGTTCATCATTTTCGCTGTCTTTAAATCAATGACACCTGATTTATCGAGATTGTATGTGCTTTGGAAGGCAAGTACGGCCTTTTTCGTTTCTTCATCAAAGTATCCATCTACTCTGCCTGGATCGAATGACAAGCCCTTTAGTAGTGTCTGCGCTTGTCTCACTTCTTCATTGTTCATATCAAGCTGAAGCGGTTCTTTCAGCTGAAGCGGGCCCGCCGTAAAGTAATCTGGCTGATGAATTGCAATCGTCGGTACGACACCTTTTTTGTGAATCCAGTTCCCTTTTGGTGTGAGCCATTTATAAAGCGTTAATTTAATGTTACTGCCATCACCCATTGGAACTGCCTGCTGTACAGTACCTTTCCCAAAGGAGACATCACCAACGACTTCGTATTTTCCAGCTTCTTTCATTGCCCCTGCAAGTATCTCAGAAGCGGAAGCACTTCCTTTATCAATTAAGACATTGACTGGGTAAGGCTTCTGTTCTTTCCGTTTTGAAAAATATCGTTTCCGGTCGCCATTTCGTTCTGCGATTTGAATATAAGGCTGATCCTTCGTAATAAAATGCTTCAATATGTCTTCTACACTTTGCAGATAGCCGCCAGGGTTCCCTCTCACATCCAGCACAAGGCCTTCTATGCCCTTTTTCTCGAGCTGTTTCAGGCTTGACGTGAAATCCTTCGCTGTATCTTCAGAAAAGCTAGAGATCGCGATATAGCCTGTTTTATGACCGTTTACCTCTTTTACAGAGGCAGTCACGGTTTCAAGCGGGATTTCTTCCCGTTTGATATTGAATGTTAACTCTTTTTCAATTCCATTTCGTCTGATTTTCAGAGCGACAGACGTTCCTTTTTTACCTCTTATTTTCAGTACAGCATCGTTTAAGCTTTTTTCTTTCATCGGCTCACCATCAATGCTGATGATTTCATCTTTCGGCTTTAGACCTGCTTTTGCCGCAGGGGATTTTTTAAAGGCAGAGACGATAATGATTTTTCCTTCATCCATCCCCACTTCCGCCCCAATTCCTTCAAAAGAAGAATCAAGCGAATCAGAAAATTGCTTGGCGGTTTGCTTGTCCATGTATACTGAATACGGATCATTTAAAGTTGAAAGCATTCCTTGAATAGCGCCTTCAAGCAGCTTTTGGCGATCCACTTCCTCTACATATTCATTCGATATCAGGTCATAGGCTTTCTCGATTTTCTCCATTCCATTCTCTTTCGCCCGATCACTTGATTGAGCTTGTCCAGCCATTGTAGCAGCTGCTGTCTGTGATTCCGCATGAGTTGCTTCTTTATGCGTCATCGCCCCTGCACTGATTAATAGAACGACACTTGCCATAATAGATGCGATTTGTTTTTTCATATTTGGCCTCCTTCTTCAACTCTTCCTGATGACCTGAGTTATTATATGCCAGAAGAAGGGATTTCATGTAAAGACATTCTCCCGTGAAGGCTTGACTAATCATTTCATTAGGTGTAATTTTTATTTTGTTATGATCGAGAAGGAGTCTTCGCTATGTATATTATATTGACGATGCTTTTATTAGGTGTTTTATTAGGATTTGTAGGAGCAGGCGGGGCTGGTTTTGTCATCGCGTTGCTAACGTTAATTTTTGATATCCCTATCCATACTGCACTCGGGACGTCTTTAGCCGCTATGGCATTTACGACGTTATCAGGTGCGTACAGCCACTACCGGGAAGGGAATATTCAGCTGAAATCTGGTTTGATTGTCGGAGCTTTGGCTTGTGTGGCTTCTTTTGCAGGAGCTAAGGTTGCTCCTTTTATTCCAGAGGAAAGTCTGCACTATTTAACAGCTGGGATGCTCTTTTTATCTGCTGTTTTTATGATGATCAAATTGTTTGTCCTCAATGAAGAAGCTGAGCAGCAGCCGCTTTCTTCACGTCAATTGCTGATCAGGGGCATCATTTTAGGACTTGTATCCGGAATGCTGTCAGGTATGTTTGGGATCGGGTCCGCACCATTTATTCAAGTAGGACTTTTAATTTTACTGAAGCTGTCGATTCGACAAGCGGTTGGCACGACGATGCTTGTCATTATTCCGATCTCCATCGGCGGTGGAATTGGATATATTTCAGAAGGTTATGTTGATTTTATCTTGTTGATCCAAATCTTAATCGGAACAGTCTTTGGGGCATTTATAGGTGCGAAATTCACACGCCTTGCACCGAAACTCTTATTGAAATCGGCTGTACTGTTAACCCCTATTATTGCTGGATTACTGCTGTTATTTTAATTTTATTTAGAGTGAAAAAGCCGATAACATGATGTTATCGGCTTTTTGATTAGCGGATATATTGCGCTGGATCGACTGCATTTGATTTTGCGCCATTCCATAATCCTTTATGAATTTCAAAGTGGAGATGCTGACCATGCGATTGACCTGTATTCCCCATATAACCAAGGAATTGTCCTTGCTTTACTCTCTGCCCTGTTGACACACTTCTTGTAGACAAATGGGCATAAACCGTTTGATAGGTCTGTCCATTGATGTTGTGCGTAATGAATATCACATTCCCGTAGCTCGATGAATAGCTTGAGTTCGTGACTGTTCCAGATGCTGCTGCAACAACAGATACTGTGCCTTTTGCTGCAATATCTAAACCGTAGTGCTGTCCGCCAGAACGTCCACCAAAGCCAGATGAGAATCGGCCTGCAGCTGGTTTAATAAAGCCTGAGCTGCTTGCTGGTGCATCAGATACTTGATCTGATCCGCCGCTTTGAGGTGCAGGTGCACTTTTTTCAGCAGCTGCTTGTTTTGCTTTTTTCGCTTCTTCCTTTTGACGGCGTGCTTCCTCAGACTTCACAGCCGCTTTTTGGTTCGCTAGAATTTCTTGTTCATTTTCAAGTTTGCCTAATTCATCATGGGCATGGTTCTTTTTATCCGTGACATCCCCTAAGATGTTCTCTTTTTCTTTTTGCTGTTTAGACAAATCCTTTTTCAGTGCTTCTAGCTCTTTCAGAGATGTTTCAAGTCCACTTAGCTGATTATTTAGCTCTGCTTCTTTTTGCTCCACCAGCTTTAAATCATTTTCATGTTCTGTAATCATGTCTTTATCTGCTTCGACAATGGTTGTAACAGCTCCAACACGACTGACAAAATCACTAAAGCTGCGAGCACCCAGCAGCACATCTAAATAGTTGATCGTACCGCCGCTTTTTTGCATTGAACGAATTCGGTCTTTGAAAATAGCTTTTCTTTTTTCAATGCGCTCATTAATGACTTGAATGTCTTTTTTTAGTTTCTTGATGTCTTGTTTTGTTTTCTTGACTTCTTTTTCTTTTTCAGCGACTTTTTCAGTTGCTGCACTTACCTTGTGATCAATCTTTTCGATTTCTTTTTTTAGCTTGGATTCTTTCTTTTCAAGCTTAGCCAGCTCTGATTTCTTTTTCTTCAAAGTTGATTCCGTCTTTGATGTTTTCTCTTCGATTTGTTGACGTTTTTGATCTAGGTCTTCGTATGCGAATGCACGATTCTCGTTCCCTGGAATGTATAGCCACGTTGTTCCAATAAACGCTGCCATTCCAGCCATCATCAGCTTTCTTTTCAAAACGATATTCCCCTCCTATGACAACTGCCTGCATGAAGAGTCGACCGGATGAATCGGATCAACCGGTCACACCTTCTATCAAATTCTCGAGTGCTGCCATCAAAAATAGATTTATACTTTTAAGAATTTACGGATAGACGTTAAGCTTCCCCACACACCAATGATTGCACCGATCAATAAAAGGACCAGTGAAACTTGATAGACAAACGGGTTATACGGAAGCATAGATATAAATGAGCCTTGTACTCTCGGTGCCACCCAGCCCACTGCATATTGATATGTGCCAAGCAATAGAGCAATTGGTATAATGGATCCAAATACACCAAGCAGTAATCCTTCAATAAAGAACGGCCAGCGAATAAACCAGTTCGTTGCACCTACTAGTTTCATAATCTCGATTTCTTTACGTCTAGCAAAAATCGTAATTTTGATCGTATTAGAGATCAAGAACATGGCTGTAAATAAAAGCCCAACAATGAGCGCAATACCTACATTACGCGCCACTCCGACCACATTAAAGAGTCGGCTGACTTCTTCTTTTCCATAAGTGACTTTATACGTACCCTTTAGGTTTTCTAATTTCTTCGCTACTTTTGGTGTATCGTGTGGATCTGATGTTTTCACAATAAACGCATCGTTTAATGGGTTTTCTTGATCAACAAGTCCCATGGATTGTCCATTTTCACCGAAGCTTTTGATCAGCGCTTTTAGTTCGTCATCTTTAGATGAATACTTGACATCACTGATTTCAGGAATCTTCTCAATTTCTGCTTTTAAATCATCCTGCTGCTTCTGATTCGCCGTTAATTCAATTAATACTTTTACTTCTACTTCTTTTTCAGCGTTCGATGCCATGTTATTCAAGTTGAGCATAATCACAAGAAAAACCCCAACTAAAATCAATGTGACAGTGACCGCACTAATTGATGCAAATGTCATCCACGTGTTTCTTCCAAGTGAACGGAAGCTCTCACGTAAATGCCGCGAGAGAGTTTTAATCATAAATTCCGTACTCCCCTCTTGCTTGGTCACGCACAATCATTCCATCTTCGATTGCGATGACGCGTTTCTTCATGCTGTTTACTATTTCTTTGTTGTGTGTCGCCATGACGACTGTTGTTCCTCGGTTATTTATCTCTTCGAGCGTCTTCATGATTTCCCAAGATGTGTCTGGATCAAGGTTTCCTGTCGGCTCGTCTGCAATGACAACCTCAGGACTATTCACAATCGAACGAGCGATAGATACACGCTGCTGTTCACCACCAGATAGCTGGTCAGGAAATTGGCGCGCTTTGTGCTTTAGCTGCACGAGATCGAGTACATCAAGCACTTTTTTCTTAATAATGTTAGGCTGTTCGCCAATCACTTCAAGAGCAAATGCCACGTTCTCAAACACCGTGAGCGTTGGAAGCAGTTTAAAATCTTGGAATACTACGCCAATTTCTCTTCTTACGTAAGGAATGTCTTTTTCCTTAATTGAGCCTAAATCTTTGTTATTAATTAAGATTTTCCCTTTGGTTGGCTTCTCTTCACGATACATCATTTTGATGAAAGTGGATTTGCCAGCACCACTGGGACCAACAACATACACAAACTCTCCTGGATGGATAGAGACATTGATTCCATTGATCGCCTTTACGCCATTAGGATAGATCTTGTAGACTTCCTTCATTTCAATCATGTAATCACCTAATCTTTTCTTATTGTTGAATAACAGCTTATCTTGATGTTTTGACATTTATCGTCAAAAAACGTTATGTATGGTCACGCACATACCCTTCGATACATACAAGCAATTTATGTCCTTTTCATCCAAAAAGATGAAAAAAATGAATCGTCTAAATTTCAACAACTCCAATTATACGTCATGAATCGACGCAATGGTATTACATTTATATTTCAAAACTTATAAATAAAAGGTAAATAGAACAATCAAAACCTAAAAACATGTCTTTTTACCCTTATTTTTTAAATAAAATTTAAAATTATATGTTTTCATACTATCCAAAAGTCTTTTTCTACATATATACAAAATAAAAAAACCTTGTCGATTAGACAAAGGTTTTATTTTTTCTCCGCGAGCCATTTTGCCACTTCTTTTGCTTGCTTCTCATCTACCATTCCGCTTGGCATCGAGCCTTTACCATTCTGTGCAATATCTGCAATTTGGCTTTCGTTATATTTCTTTCCTACTTCTTTCAGGCTTGGTCCGCCCCCGCCAGATAGGTCTTTCCCATGACAGCCAATACAGTTTTGCTGATAAATTTCTTCACCACTGCTCACAGTTGATGCACTTTTGCTACCTTCTTTTTCTTTGTCACTGCTGCTTGAATTTCCTCCACAAGCCGCAAGTACAAGGAGCATCGCTGCAAACAACATCATTAATCCGCTTTTTTTCATCTTATTCCCTCCCTTACAATCATTTGGTCATCGCTATTATATCCTTGTTTACGCTCTTTTAAAACCCTCACCAAGCACCTCTTTTGCATCCATGACGATGACAAATGCTGATGCATCGATTGCTTTCACCACTTGTTTCAACTTTGTGAATTGTGACTGCCCAACGACACACATCAGAATGGGACGGTCATGATCGGTATATCCTCCGACTGCCGAAATCTTTGTGACACCACGGTCAATTTGATCAAATACTGCCTGCCTGACTTCATCTTCGTGCCCTGTAATGATCATTGCCATTTTCGAATGACTGAAACCTGCCTGTACGACATCAATCGTTTTACTTGAAATAAATACGCCAATGACAGCATACAGCCCCTCTTCAATCCCAAAAACGGTCATCGCAGCGAGAACAATTAGTCCGTCCATCATGGCTAAACATGTGCCAAGCGTGAGCCCTGTATACTTATTAATGATTTTGGCAGCGAGCGCCGTTCCACCTGTTGATCCATTCCCAAGGAATACAAGCCCTATTCCGATCCCAATCACCACTCCGCCAAAAATGGCTGCTAGTAGTGCTTCATGGGTCACAGGTGCAATATGTCTTGTGACAAACACCATCAGTGGTAAAAAAATTGAGCCAACGAGCGTTTTCACTCCAAATGTACCGCCTAATAAATAAAAACCAGCAATAAACAGCGGAATATTGAGTCCCCATTGCACATATGCCGCCTCAAAACCGAATGACTGCATAATCGTACTAATCCCGCTCACACCACCTGCGGCAATCTGATTCGGTAATAATAACGTATTAAATCCAATCGCCACAATGGCTGATCCGATTAAAATAAGCATATAATTTTTCGCTTCGATCCATAAATGTGAATGTCCCTGCTTCATGTCTTTCTTCCTCCGTTACTTCTGAATGCACACCTATTTTAAGCCCTCCTAAAACGAATGTAAATAACAGCCAAATGCAGTGCTAATGGATTAACACTTTATCACACAAACGGATCAGCGTACTTGCCGTTTGGTATAGGAGCAAATGATGGTATATTTAATATGTACTTGAGAAAGAAGGGACATGCGATGAAGAAAATACTGAAGATAACGGGCATTACATTACTCGCACTGATCATTTTAGCTTTTGCTGCTTTTTATACATGGAGCCGCTTTACATACGGACCATCCGAAGCATTAAAAAAGCAAGTGAACATCGAGCAAGTGAAACATAAAAACGGTGTGTATACATTTGCATCAACAAACAGCGATACGGGCATCATTCTCTATCCTGGAGCAAAGGTGGAGCCACTTGCGTACGCTTATATTGGGAATGAACTAATGAAAAAAGGCTATTCTGTCTTTATCCCTGACATGCCATTTTCGTTTGCGATTTTTAATACAAACAAAGCACAGGACATCATAAAAGATCATCAAACGATGAAACACTGGTATATTGGCGGACATTCACTTGGCGGAACAGCAGCTGCTATGTTTGCAGAAAAAAACGAAAGCAAGCTCGATGGACTCTTTTTCCTTGCGTCTTATCCAGCATCAGATCATCTGAAATCATCGTCCTTGAACATTCTCTCGATATCAGGTGAACAGGATGGACTTGCAACACAAGAAAAAATCAAGAAATCAACAACAAATTTGCCCTCTCAAACCGTGTACCATCAAATAAAAGGCGGGAACCACGCTCAGTTTGGCATGTATGGCAAACAAAAGGGTGATCAGCCTGCGGACATTCCAGCCCTCACGCAGCAAAAGGATGTCATCCAGACCATGCTTGAATGGCTGAGACCAGCAAAAAAGCTCCCGTAATGAGAGCTCCAGCGTGTAGACAAACCCCTCGTATTCGCTCCGCACAAGTAGCTGTCTTTCCTAGGCTTCAAAGGTTTTCTATCACGCTGAAAGAAGACAAAGGACTAAAATAAAGATCATTTTAACCCTTTGTCAACAATCTAAAGCTCACTTTTCATTTTTTACTTTTTCGTCGCTTCTAAAAACTCCTCAGCATCTGCTACGGCCAAGCCAATAGCTTCTTCCCAAAAGGCTTTTTGGGTCAGGTCGACGCCTAGATGTTTATAAGCTAAATCTTCTACAGTCATTGAAGCGGTATCCTTCAATAATGCAATGTACTTCTCTTCAAATGAAGTACCTGCCTGCAAGGCTTTTGCATAAATTCCCAGAGAAAACATGTAACCAAATGTGTATGGGAAATTATAAAACGGTACACCCGTGATATGGAAATGCAGCTTAGACGCCCAGAAATGCGGATGGTATTCTTCTAAAGAGTCACCGAAGGCTTCCTTCTGCGCTTCTACCATCAGCTCATTCAAGCGATCAGCTGGCACTTCTCCTTGTTTACGCTCTTCATAGAAGCGCTGTTCAAATAAGAAACGAGATTGAATGTTCATGAAAAATGCCACACTCCGTTGCAGCTTATCTTCTAACAAGCTTAGACGCTCCTCTTCATTTGCCGCTTCTTTTAATGACGCATCCGCTACAATCATTTCTGCGAAGGTCGACGCTGTTTCAGCTACATTCATCGCATATTTCCGATTGAGAATGCGCACATCCTGCATCACTTCCTGATGGAACGAATGACCAAGCTCATGGGCGAGTGTTGCCACATTGGATGGACTTCCTGAGAAGGTCATAAAAATGCGTGACTCTCCGCTATCAGGGAAATTTGTACAAAAACCGCCTACTCGTTTGTTCGGACGATCCTCAGCTTCTACCCAGCGTTCATTAAAGGCTTTTTCCGTAAAGGCAGCAAGCTCTTCCCCAAATCCAGCGAAATGCTTCACAATAAAAGCAGCTGCTTCTTGGTACGGATAGATTTTGGTCTCACTGCCAATAGGAGCTCCAACATCGAACCAGCTCAGCTTATCAACTCCAAGCATGTCAGCTTTTCGGTATAAGTAATCAATGAATGGCTGCTTATGTTCATCAATCACAGCCCACATCGCATCAAGGGTTTCTTGTTTCATGCGGCAAATATCAAGCGGCTCTTTTAAAATATGATCCCAGCCTCTTGCTTCATACACTTGTAAACGAAAACCAGCCAGATGGTTGAGTGTGCTAGCAAATAGATGTTCATCCTGCGTCCATGCGTGCTCTAAGTTATGATATACGGTCTTTCTGACTTCACGATCTGAATCATCCATCGCATTTTCTGCTTGGCCGACGGAGATCATATGCGTTTCACCATTTTGTTCAAATGGAATGGTAATCTTATTCACCAAGCTAGAATAAAGCTCATCCCACGCATGATAGCCATCTACAGCTAACTTTTGAATCAGCGTTTCTTGTTCAACAGGCAATTGATCCTTCACGCGCTCTCTGCGTTCATTTAATATGTAGCGAACATCTGAAAAGGCTGCTGAATTGATGAGTTCTTCCCATTTGCTAGGAGCGATAGCAGCAAGCGCTTGATCAAACAGCGCAAGAATCGTTCCTAAATCCGCTTCAAGTTTGGCAATCGTACCCCGAAGACTGCCAGCCTTCATATCCTTTGTGTTTTGCGATTGAAGACAGGATACAAATGAACCTGCTTGAGACAGTTTTTTATATGTCGTTTCATACGAGTCAAGGACTGACGTTAATTTGCTTTCAATGTGTGTATCTTCTTTTGAAAAGGCATCGACCTTTTGTCGTAATTCATCTAATAGCTCCTGAATGTTTTGCAGGTATGCCTTAAATTCTGGTGAAGAACTGCCTCCTTTAAAAAAGGCATCTAAATCCCACGTCTCTTGTAATGGTGTTAATCCCAAAATATTTCCCCCTTTATTTGCTAATTTCATCATACAAAGGATATAGAGTCAGTATGGCGTATGTATTCCTTTATATTCATTATATTTTCTCACAATTAAAAAAACCCGGCAAGAAGCCGAGTTTTTATGATAATTTCGAACGTAAGTAAGCATCGATAAATGAATCTAAATCTCCATCCATGACCGCTTGAACATTTCCCATCTCCGTATTGGTTCGATGGTCTTTCACAAGAGAATATGGGTGGAATACGTAAGAGCGAATTTGACTTCCCCAGCCAATTTCTTTCTGCTCTCCTCTAATTTCATCCAATTCAGCTTGCTGTTCTTCGATCCGTTTTTGATAAAGTTTCGATTTCAGCATTTTCATCGCACGATCTCTGTTTTTGATTTGTGACCTTTCTGTTTGGCAAGTCACGACGACATTTGTTGGGATGTGTGTGATACGAACCGCAGAGTCCGTCGTATTGACGTGCTGACCACCTGCACCACTTGCGCGATACGTATCCACCTTAATATCCTCTGTACGAATATCGATATCAATTTCTTCATTAAATTCTGGCATTACATCACAGGAAACGAACGATGTATGCCTGCGGCCAGATGAATCAAACGGAGAAATACGGACCAAACGATGGACACCTTTTTCTGCTTTTAAATAGCCGTAAGCGTTATGTCCTTTAATCAGTAATGTCACAGACTTAATTCCTGCTTCATCCCCTGGAAGATAATCAAGCGTTTCAACCTTAAAGCCTCTACGCTCTGCCCAGCGAGTATACATTCTCAAAAGCATGGAACCCCAGTCCTGTGATTCAGTACCACCTGCACCAGGGTGAAGCTCAAGAATGGCATTGTTTTTATCATATGGTTCACTTAAGAGAAGCTGCAGCTCAAACTCATTAAACTGCTTTGTTAAGTTCTTGAGCTCTTTTTCAAGTTCAGTATGAAGCTCCTCATCATAATCTTCTTTTAATAAGTCATGTGTCATTTGCAGCTCTTCGTGAGATTCACTGAGCTCATGGTATGAATTCACATAGTCCTTCAGTGCATTGGCTTCATTAATAACACCCTGCGCCTTTTGCTGATCGTTCCAGAAATCAGCCTCTGACATCGTCGCTTCTAGTTCTGCGATTTTGGCTTCCTTTGTTTCGAGGTCAAAGAGACCCCCTAAAATCAGCTAGCCTGCTAGCCATATTTTCAAGCTCTTGTCTAATTTCTACTAATTCCATATCCTTCACCTCATAGATGTATGGGGGCTAACATGAATAGAAAGAGGTTTTCACCTCTTTCCATTACTTATTCTGTCTTCCCATGACAATTTTTATATTTCTTACCGCTTCCGCAATGACATGGTGAGTTTCGACCAATATCTACGACTTTACGTACCGGCTTCTTTTTCACTGTCTTCTCCTCATCGCCCTCCTGAGGCTGATGAGCAGTTGTTTGACCTTGAACAACTTCTTCACGTTCTAGGTTGTTTTGGATTTCTGATTTCAAGACATATTTGGCTACATCATCTTCGATTGAAGCGACCATATGCTCAAACATCGCGAATCCTTCCATTTGATACTCACGAAGCGGATTCGTTTGTGCGTACGCACGTAAATGAATTCCTTGACGCAGCTGATCCATTGCATCGATATGATCCATCCACTTTGAATCCACCGCACGAAGAACGATGACTTTTTCAAATTCTCGCATTTGTTCTTCGCCAAATGCTTCTTCTTTTGCATCGTATTTTTCTTTAATACGATCCATGATGAAGGAGGTAATTTCATCTGCTTCCTTACCGTAAATATCTTTAACCGAAATGGCTCCTTCATCTAAATAGTTCGTGTTGATCAATTCAACAAGCCCATCTAGTTTCCACTCTTCAGGAAGCTCTTCTTTCGGTGTATAAGATCCGACAGCCCGCTCAATTGAAGATTGAATCATGTTGATCACAATTGATTTTAAGTTATCGGAATCGATGACTTCAAATCGCTGTTTGTAGATCACTTCACGTTGTTGACGAAGTACATCGTCATATTGCAGAAGCTGCTTACGGGAATCAAAGTTGTTCCCCTCAACGCGTTTTTGAGATGATTCAACGGCTTTAGATACCATCTTACTTTGAATGGGTGTAGAGTCATCCATGCCAAAGCGGTCAAGCATCGCCATTGTCCGTTCGGCTCCAAATCGGCGCATCAATTCATCTTCCATGGACAGATAGAATTGAGTAATCCCCGGGTCTCCTTGACGACCAGAACGTCCACGAAGCTGGTTATCAATACGGCGTGATTCATGACGCTCTGTCCCAATAACAGCTAGACCGCCAAGCTCTTTCACGCCTTCGCCAAGCTTGATATCCGTACCACGTCCTGCCATGTTTGTCGCAATCGTGACGGCACCTTTTTGACCAGCCTCTTCAATAATTTGTGCTTCACGCTCATGGTTTTTCGCATTTAACACTTGATGAGGAATTCCTTTATTTTTAAGCAGCTTTGAAATGAGCTCAGATGTTTCAACCGCTACTGTTCCGACAAGAACTGGCTGCCCTATCATGTAGCGCTGCGCTACATCCTCAGCCACTGCTTTAAATTTACCCTCCATTGTGCGGTAAATTAAATCAGGTCTATCATCACGTACCACTGGTTTATTGGTCGGGATCGTCACAACCTGCATGTTGTAAATGTTACGGAATTCTTCTTCCTCCGTTTTCGCTGTACCGGTCATCCCAGACAACTTTTCATACATACGGAAATAGTTCTGGAACGTAATCGTTGCAAGAGTCATGCTCTCGTTCTGTACCTCGAGACCTTCTTTTGCCTCGATGGCTTGATGAAGGCCTTCACTATAGCGGCGGCCTTTCATTAAACGACCCGTGAAAGAGTCGACAATAACGACTTGACCTTCTTCAACGACATAATCCACATCTTTTTGCATCGCAACATGTGCCTTCAGCGCCTGAGCGATATGATGGTTCAGCGCGACATGCTTGACATCAAATAAGTTCTCGATGCCGAATGCTTTTTCCGCCTTTGTCATTCCACTTTCAGTCAGCTGGACGCTTTTGGTTTTAATATCATAAGTGAAATCATCTTCTACTTTTAACGTACGAACAAAAGCATTTGCTTGTACATAAAGTTTTGTTGATTTCGCAGCCTGTCCAGAAATGATAAGAGGTGTTCTCGCTTCATCAATTAAAATGGAGTCAACCTCATCGATTACGGCATAATGAAGCGGTCTTTGAACCATCTGCTCTTTGTACAACACCATATTATCTCGTAAATAGTCAAAGCCAAGTTCATTGTTTGTTGAATACGTGATATCAGCTGCATACGCTTCTCTTTTTTCATCTTTATCTAAGCTGTTTAAGTTTAGGCCAACCGTTAACCCAAGAAATTCAAAAATCTTGCCCATTTCCTCTGCATCACGGCTTGCCAAGTATTCGTTGACTGTCACAATGTGGACGCCTTTTCCAGACAGAGCATTTAAATAAACAGGCATTGTTGATGTCAACGTTTTACCTTCACCTGTTTTCATCTCAGAGATATTGCCTTCGTGAAGCGCAATCCCCCCCATGAGCTGCACCTTAAATGGGAACATTCCTGTCACGCGGCGTGATGCCTCGCGAACCGTTGCAAATGCTTCAACCAGCAGGTCATCCACGGATTGTCCTTTTTCAAGTTTTTCTTTCAATTCGATCGTTTTATTTCGTAAAGCCTCGTCAGATAATTTCTCGAAATCTTGAGCGAGAGCTTCGATTTCATTTGCCTTTTTTTCATATCGGCTGATCGTACGTTTCGTAGGATCAAACACTTTATTTAAGATTCCAAGCATATAATAACGCTCCTCTATTTCATGCAATTTTTCGGCATGTCCAAAAGTTTGACAGGTCCATATTTACCTGCATTTATCATACCATACCTTCTTTCATTTCCAAAGAATTTGCAATGATTTCCCACAAAAAACCCGCCCCCTCATCAAGGGAACGGGTTTACTTTTTTTAGGTTGTTTTAGATCAGTATAAGCAGATGTTTAAGCGTTTGGCTCAATGAGTCCATATTTTCCATCATTTCGGCGATAAACCACATTGGTCAAATTTGTCTCTGCATTTGTGAAAACAAAGAAACTATGACCTAACATGTTCATTTGAAGAATGGCCTCTTCGCTATCCATCGGTTTTAAGTTGAAACGTTTTTGTCTGACGATTTCTGTTTCATCAATTTCTTCATCATCTTGAACAGCTACTTCAGCCGTTCCATTTCCTCCGGCAAATAAGTGTTTTTTAGCACCCTGCTCGCGGAACTTACGGTTTACTTTTGTTTTGTGTTTTCGAATTTGACGTTCTAATTTACTGGCTGCTAGGTCTACTGCATTGTACATATCTTCATTATGCACCTCAGCTCGAAGTGCTAGATCAGTCATTGGAATGGTAACCTCAACTTTAGATTCTTGATCGTTATAAAACTTCAAGTTCACGTTGACTGAAGCATCTACGTCTGTCTCAAAATAACGCTCCAGCTTTCCAATTTTTTTCTCGACATGATCTCTTAGTGCAGGTGTTACGTCGATGTTTTCGCCTCTGACATTGTAATTCATGTAAAGAACGCCTCCTTTAAAATTAAGGATATGTAAACCTATTTCTACTTTTCCCTCCTTTTCTCCTGCTCAAACGTAAAAAAAATGTGAATATTTATTGAAATTTGTCGAATTTTGCGGTGCTTCAACTGTTGCTTGATAGGTGATGAATATATATTCGGCTGGTTCTTGAAAAAGACCAGTTCACATTTAAATGGTGAAAGAAGAAATCGATGTTTTCAGCGAATGAGACAAAGTTTTTAAATCCTCCGCCGCTGCTTTCATCTCTTCATTTGCCGCCAATGATTCTTCAACAGCCGCAGACATGTACTCCGTCTCTTCTGAATTGCGTTTGGCTCCTTCTTCAATGACTCCAACCGTCTGAGAGATTTCCTCTGTACTCGCTGAAATTTGCTCCGCAGTGGCTGAAAGCTCCTCTGCTTTCATTGAGATATCACGGATCGATTCCAGAATTTCATGAAAGCTCTGTTCAGACAATTGCGAGACTTTCACACCTTCTGCTACATCTCGCTCAACCTTTGTCATTGATTGTGAGGATCTTTCCGTATCTTTGTTCACATTCGCGAGTAATTGCCCAATTTGATCTGTCAGCTGACCGGACTCTTCCGCCAGCTTTCTCACCTCATCTGCTACAACGGCAAAGCCTCTTCCATGTTCTCCTGCTCTTGCCGCTTCAATCGCAGCATTTAAAGCAAGTAAATTCGTCTGGTCAGCAATGGCATGGATATGACCTAACAGATCTTGAATACCCGTAAACTGTGCTTGTACATTGGCCATTGTAGAATGGTGCTCATTCACAGAATCTTTTATAGAGCTCATTTGCTTCACAAATTGCTGAATAAGAGCTGCACCCTCTTCAGCCTTTTCAGTCACTGAAATTGAGTGACCCGAAACATTGGATGTGTGTTCGGCTGTATTTTGCATACCAGTCGAGACTTCTTGAATCGCAGAAGCTACCTTTCCGACTGCATCTGATTGTTCACGTGAAGCTTCTCCGACCTGTTCAATCGAACTAGACGTCTGCTCACTAGCCGATATGGTTTGATGAATGGTTTCCTCAAACTGAGCAGCTGAATCAGCTAATTGTCTTGATCCGTTTTGCACCTGTAAAATGAGCTGACGCAAATGCGCCGTCATTTGATTAAAAGCGGTACCGAGTTGACCAATCTCATTTTTAGAGGTCACTTCAATCTCTTCAAGTGTGAGATCACCGTCTGCCATTCTTCTCGCGGCATTTGTGACCGATACGATCGGTTTTGTCATACGATGAACGAATCTGGTTCCAATCAACAAAAAGCCAACAATAATGACGGCACTGACTAGAATAAGTGTGAATAGTAATTGATTACTATCTTGATTAAGCTGATTGATTTTTTGGTCACGTTGTTTCAACTGAGTTTGAGCAAATTCTTTTGTAAAGGTATGTATTTCTTGTTCGATAGGCTGTAGCTCTTGAGTGAGGCGTGTGTTGAATTCTTTTTGATTTTGCATATTCAATGAATTAAATAATCGATTCGTTGAGGTGTAGTAGAGATAATTTTTTTCTGAGATTTGTTCTAATAGATTTTTTGCTTGTTTTGCAGTGCTCATTTTAGAAGCTTCAGTAGTTTTCTTATTAATATCTTCATATGTTTGCTCAATCTTCTGTAAATTTTCAGCATCTTGCACGACCACATATGTTTTAATTTGCGCTTCCTGCTTTTGCAGAAGCGTCTCTAATTCCAATGAGGTCTGATAAAGCTTCACCTCTTTGCTAAGAAGCGTCTTATAGGATTGATCTGTTTTGTAATAGATATAGCTTGAGAATCCTAAAATACTGACAAACAATACACATATGACAATAAGCCCAAACAAAAATTGATTTTTTAGTCTCATAATGTCCTCCGAATGGTCTGAATTGAACAAAAATTAATGAATGACATACGGCCTCATACAGGCATGTATTTCATCCATCCACTTTCTATATTCAGGTATAAAATATGATGTAAGGAATGATTGGAAGTGTATTGAAGGGAATGTATAGAAAGCTAGTATATCGAAACTTAAAAATATTTGATCAAACGAACGAATCGTTTTGGCAAAGTGCTCATTTTCAATAATTGAAAGCAGAAGGGGATGTGTTGTTTCTAAATGAAAGAAGGCGTGGATCAGATCATTAAAGATCCGATCCCCTTCTGTCTTAGCAAAATCCTTCTCAATTTCATCTAAATATTTTAGACTTTCTTCTATCGTATATAGAAGTTCATAATATGTGGTTAATAAAATATAGTCATCTGAACGATACGCCACATGTCTCACCTAATTATTTCCGTTTATCGTAGTATACGCCGTCACTTGTCATAGGCTGGTATGGATTTTGGTAATTCAGCTGTTTCGTTTTCTTTCTTTGAATGGCTTGGATATCTGCTTTAATCCCATTTTGGATCACGGTTAATTGCTTCGCCATCTGTTGATCTGTTTGAATGATTTCTTTGATTTTTTCTTTTTCTTGATCCGTCAGCTCATGCTGGATACCTCTCATTAATTCGTCTCTCTCAATTAAAAAGGCATCAAAGTCTTCAACAAGCGAGTCACTTTGCGGATTTGCCGCTATTTCGGCTGCCATTTTTAATGTTTGGTCACGAAGCTGATCCACAATACTCATAAAGATCCCCCGATAGAGTGGTGACGCCCTTTTCGATCAGTTTGAATGACTTCCTTCCAAGCATCTCGGAAATCAGTCACGTATTGCTCTACTTCAATCAGTATCTCTTCGTCATTTTGAAGGTTGGCTTCAATCAGTCTGCGGTAAATGTAATCATACATACTTGCCATACTCTTTGATACGTCATAAGAGCGATTTAAGGTGACATTTAATTCTTGAATGATGTTTTGAGCCTTTTTCAGGTTCACATTTCTCGTTTCTGCATCCTCTTTTTGAATGGCATACTTCGCGAGTCTAATGAACTTTAAGCAGCCTTCATAAAGCATAAGCGTCAACTCGGCAGGTGTTGCAGTCTCAATAGAATTTTTCTGATAGGCGGCATAAGGGTTCTGAATTGCCATATGTTATAAACCTCCAATTATTGTCCAAGCAGTTGAGAAAGATAGCCAGATTGGTTGTTTAGCTTTTGAATTGCACTATCCATGGCGTTAAACTTTTTGTAGTAACGGGCTTCTACCATTTTTAAGCGGTCTTGGAATGTATCCATTCGTTTTGTCAAAGAATCAAGGTCTTTACCAAGTCCATATTCCTTTAATTCCATCGTTGTGCTTCCAGCCTTTGTTTGAATGCTCTTCGTGAAGGCTGATAATGAATTTTTGACACGATGAATGATTCCTTGTTCTTTATATTGCTGCTGCGCTTTATCTTGATCTTTTGAATCCACATTTAACGAACCTGAGATAAACATTTGACTGACCTTCTGCGGGTCTTCTTCAATGGCTTTTCTTAATTTCTCTACGCCATTCATATCCTTAACTAATTCAAGCTTCCCGCCATCTTTATACGAGGATGAAGTAGAAATACCGATTTGTGTCATGTGAATTTTATTCCCATCACTTGTCGTAATATCAGCATAAAAATCACTTCTTATTTTAGAGGCACCACCTCGTAAAATGGAATCACTTCTCAGCAAGCCCGATTTAGCTGTTGTTTCCCATAACTCAATTTCTTTTTCAGACATGGCTTTTTTCTCTTCAGCCGTTAATGGCTGATAGTCTCTATTTCGTTTTTCATTCACTTTACCATTGACCAGTTCAACAAGTTCGTTGTATTTATTAACGAATTGTTGAATTTTATCAAAGATGGCATCGACATCTGTTGAAACGTTCAAGCTGACAGGCTTATCTGTTGTTCCTTTAAGCTCATATGTGATACCCGCCTGCGTGAAGGTATTATTGTTATTTTCCATTTTGAGACCATTAATTTCGTATTGCGCTTTCTGCCCTTGAGTGGTGGCAACTAATTTGTTATCTCCATCCACTTGGAAGCCTAATTGCGTTAAAAATGAAGCAGAATTGCCATCCGTAGCCTTAATACTGACACCTTCACCAGTCGTACGCGAAGTTAGAGCGATCGTATCCACGTAATTGGTTCCATCAAAGATTTGGCCTTTATAAGCCGTGACACCTAGCTGAGAGCTGTTCAATTTAGTCACGATTGAATCAAGGGTATCTGTATCAGTGGTATTAATGGTCACTGTTTTGGGTGTCGTAGAATCTGGTGTCGTCACCTCAAACGTAAACGTACCGTTTGAAGCAGTAAATCCAGATGTACCTGACGATTTGAATACGGAAGCTGTCGCTAATTGAGTCACATTAATCGAGCCAGAGGCGGCATTTGTTGATCCAGTTGCTGTGACAGCAGCTTCATTTGAGCTTGTCACTTTTTTGGCGCCATATGTACTTGGGCGCGTTAAGTTTAAACTGTTGATCAAATCATCTAATTCTTTGACTTTCGTGTTCACCTCGCGATAGCTGTCTCTTTGCCATTCAAGTGTTTGTTTCTGACGTGTCATTTTATCAAGTGGTGCTTGTTCTGTTTTCATGAGTTTTGATACGATTTCATCGATATCAAATACATTTGAAAATCCAGTAATTCGATTAACCATTGTTATTGTTCTCCCTTCATTTACATTCTTTTATCTACAAATAAACCGACAATTTCTGTCATTGCCGCATAGAAATCAAGCCATTCCTTAGAAGGAATTTCTCTAATGACTTCTTCTGTTTGATTATCTACGACTTTTACATAATATTCATTGAGCTTTTCATGTAATTCAAATTGAAGATGAAATTGAGTAGGTTCAATGAGCTTGTTTGCTCCTTGAAGCGTTTTTTCAATTTCTTCTTTTGAAACGACCTTACCATTTGCTTGTAATTCTGAGTTTACATTGTCATTCTGGCTATTAGAAACACGGGTTTGAAATGCATCGATAATTGGCTCTAGTGATGTCAACTTACCAACAGACATAGTTATTCAGCTCCTGTGCTTTAATCTATCTTTTATATCGGCTTTGAATTTTCAAATTAAATATAGATGGACAGATTTGTTAAAGTTTCATATAAATTATAAACGCCCATATCGGAACGCTTTCACACGGAGAAGGAAAGCTGAATCAGATAAAAAAATCCTCACTTTTTTTGTGAGGATAATTGAGAGAGTAGATCTAGAGATAAGCTTGCAGCACGACTGTTCTCTTCTTGAATAGACAGGTACACTTCTTTCCTGTGAATATCAATGTGCTTAGGAGCCTCAATACCGATTTTCACTTGATCGCCTTCGATTGAAATTACCTTGATTTCAATATCATCGCCTATTTGAATCGACTGGTTTATTTTACGAGATAGAACTAACATGAGGATGCCACCTCTAACAAATGTTTTGTATGATAGGCTGAATCATGCAAAATCACTTGCTTGGCTTTCATGTTTTTCCGGTTCACAATAATAGGCGCTCTTAAATTGGCTGTCGTTTTTTCAATAGAAGATTCCATTGTTAAGATCACCATTACTTCCACGTCATTGGCATCTTCTACTCCCAAAATATCAACGACCGTTTCGTCCAGGTCGAATTCATATTGATTGAAAAATAAAAATGGACTGCTGACAATAAAGCCTAACTCTGCGTTTTTCAATGATTGAAGAACTAAAAATGGAGATTCTTCTGATAAAGGTAAAATGACAAACTGTTTTTGATCCAGAAATCCTGGTATTCCATTAGAGAAGTTAATAATTTGCTCCTCTTTAATTGTCACTTCGCCATGGTATTTTGTTTGAATGATCATAATTCACGACCTTTTTCATTTTTCTTAACTATACCTTATCACCATTTTGGCCTGTTTCGTCAACTTCTATTTTTAAATCTGGGTATTGTAACATATCAATATTGACCTTGCCTGGCTGGTAGTTAACAATTGGTTTATGAGGTGTTGCCTCTATAATAGCTTTTTGAGGCTCGACATCAATTTCAACCTCAGATGGCTGATAGTGAATTTTCACACTAAAGAATGAAGGAATCACGCCGATGTTGAATTGTTTAGCTGGAGGGCTGCCATTGATCTTGGCAAATTCAGCTATCGCACTCCCACCATTCTCGATCTTGATGAGTTCACTTCCTTCTTCTGCTCTTCTGCCCATTCCTTCTCCAACAGCACGTTTTCCTTCAGCAGCCCATTCCTCAGAACGTCTAAAAATCGACTTGATATCCATATCGGCAAATGCCTCAGATTGATCTATTGTTAGTTTTGATGGTGTCCTTTTGATACTCATGACAGCTCTAGGCTGCTGAATCTCAAGGTCCGCTCTTGGCTGCTCTACTTCTTGCCGGGAAGGAGTTGTCGACATTTGCAGCTTTGCATAGGTTTGCTGCATTAACAATCTAGGGATTTGCATATAGGTTCACCTCCATGATGCAAAAAAGCACCCGACGGATGCTTTTTATTATCTTAAGAAATCAACAAGTGTTGGCTGAATGACTTTAGCTGTTGTCGCTAGAGCAGCTCTATTCACCGTCTCTTGTTGAAGAAGATCAAGAATCGCTTTCTCACTTTCAACGTCTTCATTATCTGATTTAGCATTTTTCAATACTTCGAATTGTGAAGTCAAACGGCTGTCAACTAAGTCAATACGATTTGAACGAGCTCCTAGATCCGAGCGCTCGGCACTCATTACTTCTTTAAACGCATCGATACTTCCTAACGCATCATCAGAATTCGGGAACGTTCCATTTTTCAATGAGTTTTCTAAATCCGTTAGCATTTCGATCACATTTTGGCCGCTGGCAGACTGTCCACCAAACGCTGCGATTGGATTTGAGTTCACATTTAAAGTGATACCATCAGAAATGTTCGATTGAACAGTATCAGCATCTGTATAGTTTTCAAAGTTAAATGTAAACGTACCATCTGCGTTCTCGACAACTGGTTTGACATTTGTATTTGTTCCATTAAATACAAACTTACCTAACATCTGAGTGTTCATCGCATCAATGATTTGTTTTTTCATCTGACCAATTTCTACTCCGACAGCTGCTAAATCTTCGGGCTGCTTTGTCCCGTTAGCCGCATCAAGCACTTTATCACGTACATTTGACATGATATCAATGATTTCAGTAACACTTGTTTCAGAAGTATCAATCCAGTTTTGTGCTTCATTTAAGTTTTTTTGATATTGTTCATTTCTAAACATAGCAGTACTATATTGAAGGCTTTTTACTGCTGCAACAGGATCATCGGACGTTTTAGTGAAACGTTTTCCTGACTGTGCCTGCTCATTAATTTTAGAAAGCTTTTCATAACTTTTACTAATGTTGCGAAGTGAGTTTTGAGAAATCATACCTTGTGTGACTCGCATTAGTTAACCCTACCTTCCTACGACACCCATGCCGTTGATGACTTTATCCAATACTTCATCTTGTAATGTCATAATTCTCGCCGCTGCATTATATGCATGCTGGAATTGGATCATATTCGTCATTTCCTCATCAATGGAAACAGAACTCGTTGACATTCTCCGTTCATTGGCTGAATTAACAAGAGCTGCTGAACTGCTTTCGAGCGTCATATTCTTTTTCCCTTGTATTCCCATTTCAGCAATGACATTTTGATAGTAATCTTGAATCGTCGTTGTATTGCCGCCAATTGGTAACTTTAAGTCTTGTATATTTGCTAATTTCGTAGCATTCGAACCGTCACCTTGTGTTTGATTGAGAGACGCTGCAATATTATCTGTTGATGCTAAAATGACATCGCTCACTTTAATACGCGCTGCTAAGCCTTTATTCAATTCATTGTTATTCTCAATATCAAAGAAGTCTTGTCCACTTGTGCCATCTAACGTATATCCTTGCTTATGCACATCGTTAAAAGTATCCATGAATACTTGTGCTACTTCATCTAGCTCTGCTAGCATATCTGGATACATACCTTGTTCAGCACCATTTGACATGTAGCCATAAGCCTCCACAAGTGCTTTCACCTTACCATTCACTTGCAGCTGATCAGCTGCAATGGTTGTTGTTCCGAATTGAAGTGAGTTAACAAGTCCCGTCGTATTATCATAGGAAAGTTGCAACTCAGACTTTTCGTTCGTAATACCATTCAAAATCGTCCCAGCAGTTTGTCCATTTGCACCGATAATGTCGATGTTGACAGTTCCTTCAGCAATTTTAAGTGCATTACCGCCAGAAGGATTATAGCTCACCTTAATATCAACAAGTGAAGATAATTGATCCACCAAAGCATCACGCGTATCATAAAGATCGTTCGGAAGGTATCCATTTGGCTCAACGGTTGCAATCTGTTTGTTCACTTCATCTATTTGAGATAAAATAGTGTTCACATTTTTGGCTGTTGAATCAAGTTCTGTTTTTAAATTCTTTTGTATCGTTGTTAAAGAAGAATTAAGTAGACGGAATTGATCTACTAAAGCCTGTGCACTTGTTTTAACAACTGTACGCGCAGAAGCTGTATCAGCATTTTTTGATTCTGATAAGACCTGTAATGATTTCCAAAGGTTATCAAAAGCTCTGTTCAAGCCTTCATCCGTCAAATCATTCATAACCCCCTCCATTTGTGAAAGGGCATCAGACTTTGCTGAGTAGTAAGACAAGTTGTTGTTATGATCTCTGAATTGCAGATCTAAAAAGCTGTCTCTAATTCTTTCTACAGTTCCAACTTGGACACCTGTCCCCATTTGACCATACGTCTTGCCGTCATAAACTGAAATGACTGGATAAGGATTATCTGCTTTAAAGGTAACTCTTTGTCTTGAGTAGCCATCCGTATTTGCATTGGAGACGTTGTTTGATGTGACATAAAGCCCTGCACGTTGGGCTGTGATTCCTCTTTTTGCCGTTTCTAGTCCCATGAATGTAGAACCCATTGTTATCCTCCTTGTTTACGCCTTTGAATCAAACAAAGCCCTCTGCTGTTTAGGCTTTGAACTCTCAAGACCATTTTGTCCGTAATTCATATTTTCTTTGTTAGGGTTAACGAGATCGAATGTCAGTGAAATAAATTGAAGTGACTGCTGGATGAGCTGTTTGTTCAGTTCATTTACATCTTTCAGTTCCACCATGATGTCATTTAATTTGTCATATAACGAAATGAGCTCTTCTTGATCCGTACCTTCAGCCTTTTCGATACACGCGGTGATGGTTGGCGGTTGATCATTTTGCAAAAATTGAACTGTCGCTTCAATACGTTTTTCTTCTAATTGAGAAATGGCCTGAATATATTTTTGCTCTAAATTCAGAACCTCTGAAAGAGCATTAATCTCATTACTTTTCAGTATTTCTGTTTTATCCTTTGACAGCTCTAAAAGCTGTTCATGCAATCCATAGAGACGATGCAGCTCTTCAATAATTATTTTAACTGACATTCACGCTACTCCCTTTTGTTATTGTTGTTTATAAAAATTGAGCATTTTATCTGCTATGCCTTTTGTATCTACTTGATATGTTCCGGCTTCAATGCTTTTTTTAATTTGTTCTATTTTATCTTGACGTTCTTTCATAATACTCGGCACCTTTTGCATCTCGATTGCCTTTTTAGAAATTTCGACTTTATCAGTTGATTTTGCTTGATTTGATTGCAACGTTTGTTTCTCATATGTTTTCTTGTAAGGATTTACTGGTTGTGTTCCATATCGATTAATTTTCACGGGATTCCTCTCGCTTTCCGTTACAGTCTGTCTTGATTCTATCCATTTTATCGACCAAACTGCAACTTAGTTTAGGGAATCAGTCGTTTTTAGGATTAATGGCATAATAGGTGTCTTTTTTCCTAGATTCAATCTCCCTTTTACGCTCATCTTCTTGGTTCATTTGGCTGATTTGCGAATGAATATCCTGTTCACATTGGCTGCACAGCTTGTTTTTCCTGATCGGTTTGCCACATCTTTCACAAGGATAGTTAATATTCGGAAATTGACTAATTTGAAGTCTTTTCAAACGAATAAATTTCAAAATTAATTCTTCATCAACTTCTGTTGCATCTACTATTTCAGCAATGGTTGATTGTCTATTACTTTGCTTTCTCAAGAATTTATAAACGATATCAAAAGAACGTTCTTCTTCTTCGAAGCATTTGTTACAAACCGTTTGGATGGTGGTTTTTAGAAATAGCTGATTACATTGTGGACAGTTTGCCAATTGATTCATAACCAAAACCCCTTACGTTATTTTCTTTTCTTATTATCGGTTAATTATCATAATTTTTAACTACGAATCAACGTAAAAGAGGAAACACTTTTGGCACCTGCTTCTTTTAAAATTCTTGCCGCATCATAAATAGTCGCCCCCGTTGTATAGATATCGTCAATTAAAATGATATTCCTTTGTACAATCCCATCTGTCTGCTTAATTTGAAACATTCCTTTTTGATGTAAGCGTTCATGTTTCTTTTTCTTGGACTGCTTGCTTTGATGTACTTTTACAAGTGGTTGCAATATGGGCTGACCAATCAAAGAAGCAAGTATGACGGACTGATTAAATCCTCTTTCCTTTAGCCTATCATTACTTAATGGAATTGGGATCAGTACAGATTCTTTGAATGAAAAGGAACGCTTAAAGGCTACTTGTACATCACGTTTAAAAAGCTCGGCTAAAGCCGTATCACCACGAAATTTAAAGCGTGTAAGGACATCTTTCATCAAATCGTTGTAAGCATAAACAGATCTATTTTTCTCAAGTACTTGATGAGAGTCAGAGCGGTTTTTCCATATGGAACAGTCTAGACACAAATGATCATTTGACTGTGCCCTGCCGCAAGTTGGACAAATCGGTTGTTGAATTTTCACTAGATGATGCTTACATGCTACACAAAGACGATTATCATTTAATAGTAGTAATGATTTCCATGTAAAAGTCGCAACAAAATGCCCCTCACAAATTAGGCAGATCAATTGATTTCCTTATTTATTGGCAGTCGATTTTCGCATCTTGGAAAAGTGGTGACCTTCGAAGCGGCTTCTGTCAGAATGACCAGCATGGCCGTATTCTTCTGTTTATCCACCATCTCGGATTTACTGTAAGATATTTTATCGATATCGGTTATATACTGAGGTTTCACTTGATTCAGTGAAATCGCTAATACATCTTCTATACACTTTTCACAGTGACAAATCATGTTTAATTGGTTGAGATATTGATAGAGGATTTCCTTGAGTAGTATTTCTTTTGCATTGAGCAGCATATTTTGTCTCTCCTGCCATTTGTGTATTGTGAATATAATGTACCATGATTTAGTTGAGCCCACACTCTTTTTCAGCCGAATCATTCATTTTTACAATATGCTTCTTTGCTTGTTTCATACTTCTCGTTAAGCCAAAATGAAAAAAGTACACATCCCCATTAAAAAAATCCGGATGTCTTCCTGCTCTACCAGAAATCTGGACAAGTGCACTCTCTGTAAAGATAGTAGATTCCGCACCTAGCACCCCTACTTGAACGTTAGGAATAGTGACGCCTCTTTCTAGAATTGTGGTAGTAACTAATACATCATAAGCGTCATCTCTGAAGTGCTGGACCTTTTGTTTCCTATCTTGATCATCAGCAGACACCCCCTCTACATTTAGTCGGTGTTCTCTAAGAATCTTCGTTACCTTCTTCATGATAGAAATAGAAGGAACAAAAAGTAAAATCCTTCTCTTCTTTGTGATATGCTTCTGCATCCAAGTCAGGACTTTAGCTGGGAGCCGGTTCTTCTTTAATTTCTTTTTCCATTGTCCAATCCATTGAAAGGACGGGATAGGTAAGGGTTTCTGGTGAAAACGTTGAGGGATTTTTGTCGCTTCCAGTTGTCCTCGAGATACATCTTTTCTCATTTTCTTAGACGGCGTCGCACTTAAATAAACCGTCATCCCTTTCTTTCTCATTGCTTTTATCACAGCAAAATGAAGACGTTCATCGATTGAATAAGGAAAGGCATCAACTTCATCTATAATGAGCAAATCAAATGCATTTTTGTATCTCAGCAACTGGTGAGTTGTAGCGATCACTAGCGGTGCGATTTGGAATCTTTGAGGACTTCCTCCATAAAGGACAGCTATATTCAATTCTTTAAATGCTTTTTTAAGCCGCGGCTCTAGTTCAAGAACAACATCTGTCCTAGGTGTCGCAATACAGACGTTCATTCCTTGATGCAAAGCAAATTCAATTCCATGAAAGAGTACCTCTGTTTTCCCTGCTCCGCAAACCGCCCAGATGAGTAGATCATATTTGTTTTTTATCGCTTCGATCATTTTATCTGATGCTCTTTTTTGACCTTTAGACAGGTCTCCATACCATGTTAATTTGGTGTGACATGTTTCTTTCATTTGTGGGCCCGTCCATTCATAAAGGAATCCACATTCCGTTGATTTCCCCATCATGATACATGATCTACAGTACACACAATCTTTTTGACATACGTCACACGGGGAGAAAGCAAAGTACCGCTTGTGAGAGACACCACACCTGCCACAAGTAAGACCATTTGCTGTTCTCTCAATGGCAGGTGTTCGAATGACGAAACCGTTCTCCTCCAGCCATTCCAAATCGGACTGTGAACACCTTGTTTCAACGGTAAGAAGTTGTCGTGATTGCAGCTGCCGTCCTAATTCCATTGCTTTGTCCATGTTCAACTTCACCAAACACCTTTCAACTGATGTGAGCCTATTATGTACAAAAACGCGACCTTCCGTCCAACAGCTAAAATAGAAAAATAAAACCCCTTTTCTATGAGAAAAGAGGTTTTTTAAGATTTATCTAATCACCCAGCCAAGAGCTAAAGAGCCTTCACCTAGATGTGTACCAATCACGGCACCAAAGTAGCTTTTATAAAATTCAACATGAGGATACTTTTCTGATAAGTATGCGATTAGTTCATCTGCTTCTTCTTCTCTATTACCATGTATCAGCGTTGCTCTCATAGGGACACCACGCGATGCATCTTCATCAAATAATTCAAAAATACGTGAAATGGCTTTTTTCCGTGTACGAATCTTCTCAAAAGGGACAATTAGCTTGTTGTCAAAATGCAATAAAGGCTTTACCTTTAAGATGCTTCCAATAAAAGCCTGAGCACCATTTAATCTGCCGCCTCTTTGTAAATGAGTTAAATCATCTACCATAAAATAAGCTCTCTGATTTTCCTTCAGGTGATTGAGATGGGCTATCACTTCTTCTGGAGAAGCACCACCTTGAATTTTTTCAGCAGCTTCTATCACATAAAAACCTTGAGCCATACAGCTAGTTTCTGTATCAAATGGATAAATGTCAATTCCGTCAACCAGTTCATTCGCTGAGGCCGCACTATTATATGTTCCGCTAATTCCACTTGAAAGATGGATACTAATCACAGCATCATATGTTTCACTTAGTTTTTCATATAATTCTATAAGTTCACCGAAAGCAGGCTGAGAGGTTGTTGGAAGATCTTTATGTTTCTTGACTTCTTCATAATATGTCTTCCAATCCATTTCTACTTCTTCACGGTATGATTCAGTGCCAAAGATGACATTCAGAGGGATCATATGAATATGATGTTTATCACGCAGTTCTTGTGGTATATAAGCAGTACTGTCTGTTACAACGGCTATTTTCATTCTTAAATACCTTCCTTATTCGTTAAGTTGCTCTTTTTTATTTTAAAAGAATGATGATTGTTTTTCATTAGATTTATAATAGTAATCAAAAAAGCCTGCCTAATCAATAGGCAAGCCCGTTATATCCGAAAAAGACTCCTTACCTGCCTATCATTTCTCTCCAACTTGCATGTGAGAGAACCAAAAACAGGCGGAAAAGGAGTGCTTGTCCGGAACATTATCTCATTTCTACCCAACCGTTTTTAATCGCTACAACAACAGCTTGTGTACGGTCATTTACATTCATTTTTTGTAAAATGTTACTCACGTGGTTTTTGACTGTTTTCTCACTAATAAAGAGCGACTCACCAATTCCTCTATTGCTCTTTCCGTCAGCTAACATTTGCAGTACTTCACACTCACGTCTTGTTAAGATATGAAGTGGTCTGCGAATTTCAGGATATACCTCGTGCTGTGGATGTGCTGAAACACCACTAGTCGCTAGGCGTCTGAATTCATTTACTAAGTTATGAGTCACTTTCGGATGTAAATAAGATCCTCCGTCAGCTACGACTTTCACTGCTTCAATGAGCGTGTCTGCATCCATTTCTTTTAACAGGTAACCTCTTGCACCTGTTTTCAATGCATGTGTCACATAGTTTTCATCGTCATGAATAGATAGAATAATGACTTTTGATTCGGGATAAAGCTCAACTAACTGCTTTGTAGCCTCCACACCATTTACATTCGGCATATTAATGTCCATAATGACAACATCCGGATGATAGTGCTCTACGATACGTGCAGCTTCGTCACCGTCGTCTCCTTCTGCAACTACTTCAAAAGTAGGTTCAAAATCTAAAATCCGTTTGACACCTTCACGGAATAATTGGTGGTCATCAATAATTACAATATTTACTTTAGTCACAAGCTACGCCTCCCCATGTTTATTGTTCTACACCTGAACTTTATGGTCAATATGTCTTTTGTCTCTATTTTACAATTTTATTTTGCAATGTTAATGGCACGCGAATCATGATGAATGTCCCTAGACCTATTTTAGAGTCTATCGTCATTTTACCTTCCAGTAAGTCTACGCGTTCTTTCATGCCAAGTAAACCGAAGGATTTGTTTTTGTTTGTTTTCACATCTTTCATATCAAAGCCTTTTCCATCGTCTTTGATAATTAACGTGACAAAGTCTTTCGTCACTTCTACTTTGACAGAGATTTCTTCAGCTTCAGAATGCTTTAGTGAATTTGTGACTGCTTCTTGGGCTAGTCTAAATAGTGCTACTTCAAATTGTGAAGCAATTCTTTCGCTTTCTGTATCCCCTAGGCATTGGAACTTAATCTTGGTTTTCCCATCATATTCTTCGATTGTGTTTAAATATTTTCTTAGCGTCGGAATGAGACCCAAATCATCTAAAGCCATCGGTCTTAAATCATAAATGATTCTTCTCACTTCGTACAGAGCATTTCGCACATTCTGTCTGAGACTTCTAATTTCTTTAAAGCCTTCTTCGGTACCTCGGTCTCTGAAAATCCGTTCAATTAACTCTGAGCGCATCATCACGTTTGCCAGCATTTGAGCCGGACCGTCATGAATTTCCCGGGACACCCTTTTGCGCTCCTCTTCCTGGGCTTCAATAATTCTAAGCCCAAAATCTTGCTTTGCTTGAGCATCTTCAAGTAAAACGCCGACTTGGCGTAAGTCCTGATTGAGATAGTTGAGAACAACTGTGATTTGACTCACAAGCGTTTCAGAGCGTTCAATGACGTCTTGCAGGCTTAATAATCGTCTTTCCAGATCGTCTCTTCTTTCTCTTAGCTGCTTTTCGCGCTGCTGGATCATGGTGAGTTCTACTTGCAGATTATGTGCTTTTTCGTAGGCCTCTCGTATTTCTTCTTCGCTAAATTTGTTGAAGTTTCTGCTGACCTCAGATAAGCGATTTCTAGCATGTCTCGTATGGACTTCTAGTTTATCCCCAAAATCAATCACTTCGTTTACTTGCTGCTTGATTTGCTTCAGCTCTTCTACTAGGCTTTCATATTGTTGACGGGACTGTTCGCCTATCCTAAATACTTCGTCCTTGCTGCCATCAACTGTACTTAGCATTTTCATGATGATTGAATCCAATAATTTCGGATCCATTTTTGGTGTTGTCATGGCTTTTCCCTCCCGTAACAGTGATGTCATCTTTTTTTATTATAAATGTCATTGATCTGCATTTTATGTCGAATTATAATGAAAGAATGCGTATAAATCATGAAGTTTTTATGACGACCCTTTTTCCGCTCCTATCATCATAACAAAATACGCTGTAAAATTCTAAAATCAATGCAAATTTTCTCTAGTCTTACAATTTGTTTTTCAGGAGGGTAAGTCGTTTGCTGAATCGCTATCTTACAGTAAAAAGTCGTGGCGAGCATGAGATCGTCATTGAAAAATCACGTTTTATTTGTCATATACAGCGTGCTGTCTCTGAAGAAGAAGCACAAGCATTTATACAATCCATAAAAAAACAACATTGGAATGCCACACATAATTGTTCCGCCTACCTCATTGGTGAACATGATCTGATTCAAAAAGCGAATGATGATGGTGAACCAAGCGGTACAGCAGGTGTGCCAATGCTCGAAGTGTTGAAAAAACGGAAAATGAAAGATACAGTTGTCGTGGTTACTCGTTATTTCGGCGGAATTAAGCTCGGCGCCGGTGGATTGATTCGTGCCTACGGAAAATCTGTATCAGAAGCCATCAATCATGTTGGAATGGTAGAACGCTGTTTAATGCGTACAATGCACACAACAATAGATTATACATGGCTTGGAAAGGTAGAGAATGAGCTTAGAGCCTCATCTTTTCAGTTAAAAGAAATTCATTATGCAGAAGATGTTATTTTTGAGACGTATGTAGAAGAAACACAAACAGCGCAGTTCATTGAATGGATGACTGAACTGACAAATGGAAAAAGCGTGACAAAAGAAGGCGAATTGATTTATTTAGAAAAGGACATTGGTCCGATAAAGGAGACAGATGAATGGCACAGCGAGTAAAAGTGCGTGTACGAAAGAAAAAGAGTAAGAAGAAAAAAATTTTCAAACGTATTCTGGTCTTATTTTTGCTTCTTATCATCTGCATGGGTGGATTTGCAGTATATAAAATAGTCAATACACTTCAAGCTGCTGACAAAACATATGATGAACTAAACCGCGGAGAGAAATCGAATCTTCGTGATGCTGTCATTGATATTAAGAAGAAACCTTTCTCTGTACTATTTGTTGGAATTGAGGATTATGCCACAAATGGTGATCATGGCCGATCAGATTCACTCATTGTCGCAACAATTAATCCGCAAGACAAAACGATGAAAATGGTTAGTATCCCTCGTGACACACGGGTACAGCTTGCAAGTGACACGACAGGAAACAAAGAAAAGATCAATGCAGCATTTGCTAAAGGTGGAAAAGACGAAACGATTGAAACTGTCGAACAATTCTTAAATATTCCGATTGATAAATATGCAACCGTTGATTTTGACGGATTCAAGGATGTCATTGATGAAGTAGGCGGAATTGATATCGATGTTCCATTTGACTTCAACGAAAAAAGTGATGTGAAAAAATCGAAAAAGATTTATTTCAAAAAAGGCAATATGCATTTAAACGGGGAAGAAGCACTTGCTTACGCTCGGATGAGAAAACAAGATCCACGCGGTGATTTCGGACGTAATGATCGTCAGAAACAAATTTTGCGCGCAATGATTGATCAAATGGCGAAGCCGAATAACATTGCCAACGTCGATAACATCGCTAAGGAAGTAAGTGATCACATTACGACAAATTTCCGTATTACAGAAGGTCTTGCGCTTCAGCAAATCTACAGCGGATTTAAAGGAGACGACACAGAAACACTTTCTATTAAAGGAACAGACAGTTACTTAGGTCCAAATCGAACGTATTACTTTGAGCCAGATCAAACCAATCTAGCTAACGTTCAAAATGAATTACGGACGCATTTAAAACTTCCTGCTGAATCTTCGCCGACTGAAACAGATACAGATTCACAAACCAATCCGTCCTCTGGTGAAACAGGGTCAAGTGATACAACTACCCCTTCGACCAACACACCTGGACAATAATAAAAACAGCCCAGTTCCAAGGAACGGGCTGTTTTTTTATTGTCTTTTGACCATTCGTTTATAGAATTTCGTAAATGGTTTGAACTCTTCGTTCACCAAACCCGTGACTTCCGCAATCACTTGCATAAACATCACCAGTAAAAAGATAATGATCAGCGATAGCCAGATCGTGACACTAGTCAGTAAAATGGCACTTAAACTAAAGACTAAGCCAATCATGTAAATGACGATGACCGCCATACGATGGGACAAGCCAAAAGCCATAAGTCGATGATGAATATGTGATTTATCAGGGGCTGAAATCGGCTGTTTGTTTAATATGCGTCTAATGATTGCAAAGGTCGTATCAAAGATAGGAACACCTAGAATGATTACGGGGACAACGACGCTAAATAGAGTGACACTTTTGTATAGCCCTAAAAGTGACAGTACCGAAATCATATAGCCTAAAAATAGTGAACCGGTATCCCCCATAAATATCTTCGCCGGATGAAAGTTGTAAAAGAGAAAGCCAATCGTACTGCCAATGACGACAAGAGATAAAGAAAGAATGAGAATCTTATCAGCAGAAAATGCCATCACTGCAATCGTTGATAAACCGATGACGGAAATACCGGCAGCCAGTCCATCAAGGCCGTCAATTAAATTAATGGCATTTGTGATACCGACAATCCATAGCACAGTTAGGGGATATGCCATCCAGCCTAACTCAATTCGATCAGTTAAGAAAGGAACAGAGAAAAAGTCCATTTTTAAGCCCGTGCTCACAATCAAACAAGCAACAAGAACTTGTACGAGAAATTTAAATTTTGCACTTAAATTATATTTATCATCAAATATACCTAAAACGACGATGAGTACGGCACCAACTGAAATTGCTGTAATTTTATTATGTAGAAACAGCCCGCCTGCTAATGCTCCAGCCGCTACCCCAATAAAAATTGCCAAACCGCCCATTCGAGGCATTACTTTATCATGAACTTTTCGTTTATTCGGCTGGTCCACTGCACCAATCTTAATTGCAAACTTTTTGACGATTGGTGTCACAATTAAAACTGTAGCCAGAGAGACAAAAAACGCTAATAAGGCGCGTTCGTAATCCATAGGTCAGTCTCCTTCTAAATTGAAATCTGTATTTTGTATATTGGCCGCTCTTTCCATTATACAATTGAATAGAGGATGATCACAAGCTCCCCCGGTGAAGAAGAAACAAATAAAAACGCACAATCCTGAATGAATTATGCGTTTTCTTTAATATTCGTTAGCTCTACCATGTTTGTGAACAGCGCGTGCCAATCTTTTTTCTTCGCACGGCTTTGTCTTAGATGTTTATATGTCATGTCGTCTTTTTTGCTGATCACTTTCAGACAGGCTTCTACGAAGAGCGCCGGATCTTCGCCCTCTAAATATTCATACACATCATTCTCTTTTAGCCTTTCCGTTGACGGGAGATTTAAACCGACAACCGGTATTCCAGCGGCTAAAAATTCATATAGCTTGAGAGGAAACACTGCTTGATTGTAAGGAGATTGTTTGTATGGCATCATCCCTACATCAATGAGCTTCATATAAGCAGGGACTTCTTCTGGTGCCACAGCACCTGTCCAAATGACATTTGGGAGTTTGAGTGCATGCTGAAAAGATGGATCTCCATTTGTTCCATCTGGACCGACAAATAAAAATGTCCAATCAGGCCGCATGCGAGCAGCTTCAGCTATCATGTCAAAATCGAGCTTCGGTTTAATTCCGCCAATAAAACCGAGGACGGTTCCTTCTCTTCCTTCCAGCACATCTTCTTTACATGGAAGATTGCTTTTCGCAAACACATCGTACTCGACGCCATTTTCTACTGTAAACACGTCTTTCGGTTCACCCATGAGGCGTTTCTTCATTTGATCGTGTAAGTATTGGGAAGAGCATGTAATGCTGTGTGCGTATTTAATGATTCGATTTTCTGCTTTGACAATGACACGCTGCCTCATATAAGAAAGAATGTTATGGTTGCCACTTATCGGCTCTCCCCATAGGTCACTGCAATCATAGACGATATGCTTCCATTCAAATAAAGAAGATAACAGCGGAAAGCCAGGAAACGTATACCATAAACAAACGTCGATCCCCTTCTTTTCCTCCTGCCGCAAATGCTCAAGAAGAGGGGACAATTTATGAATATAGAACATGTCTTGATATCGGCCAAAGCGAAATAATTTATTCTTGAGAACATCAGGAATAGTCAATTGCTTCATTCGATCCGTTATAGGCTGAAAGGGGGCTGAATGACGAGATGCTGATGGGCATACCCAGATGACCTCTTTCGTTTCTGGATCAGATGCTAGAAATTCTGCCAGCCGATGCCGTCTATATCTCAGGCCGTCCTGTCCCCATTCTCCTGTCGCTACGACAACATGTATGATCGAGTCTGCTTTCACCTGTATCACCTTTTTCCTCTTCTGTTTATAAACGCTTCTTCACAGCATTTGTCGCATAGTGCATAAAGCACCAAGACGCTTTGACAAAATGAAGCTGCTCAATTTCTCTGTAAACAAACCACGTTTTTTTCGCTGCTTTCCACTTGTTGCTAGAAATCGAGTTTCCAACGATGCGATATTCACTGAGTGGTTCGCTCATACCATAGGCTGTAAATCCTCTTTTTAATATAGACAGCCACGTAGCTAAGTCTTGTCTTGTGCGGATGTTTGGCATTTCTACATGTCCTACCTTCTCAAGATCAAGCATGACCGTTAAACAGCCAATAATGGTATTTTTCAAGGCTTCATTATAATTCAATCTCGCAGGGGCAGTGACGGTTTTTTCTAGTGGTTCCCCATTTTCTGCAATGATGTCATACGCCGTAAAGGTAAAGGCATAATCATTTGTCAGCATGAAGTCTACCTGTTTTTCGAGCTTCGTCTCTTTCCACTTATCATCGCTGTCTAAAAAAGCGATAAATCGCCCTTTTGCTTGTTTAATGGCAGTGTTTCTAGCAATGGCGGCTCCCCCATTTTCCTCTAAATAAATGACGTTGATTCTGTCGTCCGCTTGACTTAAATCCCCTAACAGCTTTCTAGTTCCATCTGTAGAACAATCATCTGCAATGATCAGCTCCCAGTTGGAATAGGTTTGGGCAAAAACGGAATGAACTGTATCCGTTAAATAACGTTCCGCATTATACGCCGGTGTAATAATGGATACTAACGGTTGATTGTTCACCTAAGACTCATCTCCAGTTCATCATTAAGATTCTTTGAACACTTCGGGTAAGACCACAAACATGAGCGAGATACTAAAGCCAATGACCAGTCCAAGTAGTGCGCGTTTTTTGGCTGACATGCCCTTATTGCCTTCATCAAGTACTTGGGCAGGATCGACAATCTTTGCCTGCTTCATGCCAAGCTTTGTAGACTCCAATTCATATAAGAATCGTTCTTTATCAACTTTGGAGTCATTACTGACAGATTCGTCTTCAAGAGCAGCTAATCTATTTTCAATGACCTGCTGCCTTTTTGTAAATAATGCTTTGTCTTGCTTGAGAAACGTTTCCGATACCTGCTTCACGACAGCCAAAGCACGTTCCTTATCGGCATCTGTGAAAGACAGCTGTAATTGTGTATCTGATTGGTTGGTAAGGATGAGACGAGTTTTCACATCCTGCCTTTCTTCTTCTTTCACATCACTGAGTGCTTCATTGAGAAAGGCGTCGCTTTTTAATAGAGATGTCACTTCTGCGATATTGTTATACACTCCATCATCATATTTACCAAGTGTGAGGGTAACTGCAGCTGTGTAGCTAGATTGCTGGGCTGTTCCTTTGGCAAAAAAGAAACCAAAAGCGCCTAATACGACAGGCAGCAGTATGAGCCATACGATATACTTTTTGATTCGCTTCGCTATTCTAGATATGAAACCAGACATGTTCATTCTCCCAACATTGACGTATTTGCTCTTTCACTAGTGTAGCCATACACACACAGCATCACACATGGTTTACCACAGCTTGAGTCGTTGTTTGTTTTTCAACATATTCACCGCTGCGATCACCAGCCCCAAAAAGACCCAGTGGAAATATAAATTTGAGACGGAACTAGGACTGATACTTGAAACGAGAAAGCTTAGCATGGCTGCAAACAACCCTTCAATGATCATTTTTGCCGATCTTGAGTCAGCCCATTGGTATTGTTTGTACAGTGTGAACATGAGATAGGCGTATACGGAGATATACCCCAGCATGATCGCAAATCCAAAATTCGTCATCACTTCTAGGAGCCAATTGTGCACTTCTACCACCTGGTCTGTATCAAAGATCGAAAAATGAGCTAAGTAGTAAGACACATTCCCCGCTCCGACCCCGAAACCGTATGAATTCGTAAAGAAGTGCCAAGCATTTTTGATCAAATTCGCTCTCGCAATGTTAGACGGGAGTGGTTCACTAAAAGAATGCGCGACCTGAGAAGCGAGAAACAAGTCGTAAAAGATCGAATAAATTTTGGCTGAAAAAACAGCGATACCGATGACTACCAGTCCGCTTGCTGCGATGATTGACCACTTTTTGAGAAAACGCGGCAGCAGCAGCCACACATAGATCGCCACTCCTGCAAATATGCCAAGCAAACTAGCTCGGGATTCGGTTAACAAAATGAGATACAGTGCGGCAATTGCGCCTAAAAATCCAAACACTTTGAGATAACCGTTTTTCATTTGGCGCATACACGCAAGATATAAGAAGAAACTAATCGATAAAAACGTCGCAAAGTCATTTTGATTAAAAAAGACAGATGTAGGATAGTGCTGTTTATACGCTGGTCCAAGATACAATGAGGTATTCGGTAAATGGTTCAACGTAAAGTGATTATAGAATCCAATCCCCATCACAAACACAGTCATGACCAGCCAAATGCTATAAAAAGTAACCACTTGATCCAGTCGCTGAATGTACATGACGATCAGAAAGACAAATCCCATCCCCATGGCAAGCAAAGACATATATTTCAGACCGTCTGTGACTGAATGGGCCCAGAGCAGTGAGATGAGCCCGTAAAGAAACCATGCAGCGAAAAAACCAAGAATTCCTTTGACACGAATCTGCTGCCACTGCGATATGTACGACCCCTTATCTCTCATCCGCCATAGGAATAAAGCAAAGACGGCGATGAGCATGATACGGTAAAGAAAAAGACTAAAGAACCCGGCACTAATAGAGAAGAATGCGTTGTTGAAAAAGGTCAATGCAATCAAAAGATAGATGGCTGACATGAAGATTTGCTCACCATTCATGTATAGCTTCATTAACACGAGAGCAGCAGACAGGATTAAAAGTATAACCGGAACAGCCACCATCTTCTTTAATCCGACAGGCTGGACGGATGCCATTTGTACAAGACCGATCCCCACCGCAAACAAAATACATCCAATCATGATTTGCCATGCTGTTTGTTTCACACTCATACCCATTTTCCTCCTAAGCAACCCATCCGATTTGAGGGATTAAGCCTTGACTTCCTGTTCATAGTAAGAAATGGTATGAGTCAAACCTTCCTGTAAACTCACAACAGGCTCCCATGCTAAGACTTGTTTCGTTTCCTCATTTGCCAATGTACTATGCACAATATCTCCTACACGCTGCGGCTTGTAAATTGGTTCAAGTTGTGACCTCGTCACCCGTTTCATTGTTTGAAACAGATCATTCACAGTGATCGAATCACCACACGAGATATTTAAACAAACGTTTGATTGAGCTGTTAAAGCCGCAACATTCGCTGCTGCAAGATCACCCACATAGATAAAATCTCTTGTTTGCTCTCCGTCTCCAAAAATGTAAGGAGCCTCATCCTTTGCAAATTTATCAGAGAAAATAGAGACAACCCCGCCTTCGCCAAGTGCATCTTGGCGCGGACCATACACATTGCTGTACCGAAGAATACAATAGTCTACATCATACAGTGATTTTGCCATTTCTAAGTAACGCTCTACTGTGAGTTTCGATAAGCCATAAGGCGAACCAGGCTTCAGCCTGTGAGCGGTGTCTACTGGTAGATACACTGGATCTCCATAGACAGCGGCCGATGAGGCAAATACCACTTTCTTAACACCAGCCTCTGAAGCAGCTTTGATCACATGCAGAGATCCTTTAATATTCACTTCTTCGTCATAAACGAAATCCTGAACGGAAACGGCTACACTCACTTGTGCGGCAAGATGAATAATATAATCCGGCGCGACTTGTTTAATGATTTCAACCGCTTCTGGTTTTGTTAAATCCTCTTCAATACATTGAACAGATAAATGTGCAATATTTTCCTTTCTACCGGTTGAAAAGTTATCAAGCACGATGGCCTCATATCCCTTTTCTATTAATTTTTCAACAGTATGTGAACCTATAAATCCACTACCTCCAGTTACCAATACTTTCTTCATCCAAGTTCCTCCTAAAATCAAGCTTCTAATAACATCTTAACATCCTGTACATGAGGACGACCGATCGAATGATAAATAAAACCGTTTTTTCTCATTTGTTCTGGTTCAAATATATTACGTCCATCAATGATAACTGGACGTTGAAGTAGTCTTCTGACTTTCTCCATATCCATTTTTAATACTTCTTCCCATTCAGTCAAGATTAAACAGGCATCTGAATGTTCTATTGTTTGATATAGATTGTCACTAAATATCGTTTGGTTCCCAAGGATCTTCTTCGCTTCTAAGTGAGCAATTGGGTCATACGCTTTTACATAAGCTCCTAGATCTTGCAGCATTGGAATAATATCAAGAGCAGGAGAGGATCTTAAATCATTTGTATTAGGTTTAAATGCCAATCCTAATACAGAGATCGTTTTTCCCTTTATGTCACCATAGACATCCATCAATTTCTTCACGAGATACGCTCGTTGATGTGTATTTGTTTCGACAACTGATTCAATTAGTTTAAAACGATAGCCTACTGTTTCAGCTATTTTTAATAGCGCCTTTGTATCTTTTGGGAAGCAGGAACCTCCAAACCCGACTCCCGCTTTTAAAAACTTTTGTCCAATTCGGCTATCTAGACCAACGCCTTCTGATACTTTCTCAACATCTGCACCCACCCGATCGCAAATATTGGCAATATCATTGATAAAAGAAATTTTGGTTGCAAGCATCGCATTTGCTGCGTATTTAATCATCTCTGCACTTTCTAGATTGGTTTCAACCACTACTGTTTGAAATGGTTCATGTAACTCCTTAATGATCTCCGATGCATGAGAACTTGTAGACCCTATGACCACTCGCTCCATACTCATCGTATCTTTAATAGCAGAGCCTTCTCTAAGAAATTCTGGATTTGATACAACGTCAAAGGGATATTTACTTCGTGAAGCTTTCTCTACTATGGCCTTAACAAGACGACCTGTGCCCACGGGAACCGTACTTTTATTCACAATGACTTTGTATCCATTTAGATGTTCACCAATAGTTTGAGCAACGGCTTTTACGAACGTTAAATCTGCTTCTCCCTGTGGTGTCATCGGTGTTCCTACAGCAATATAGATAATCTCTGATTCCCGGATAGCAGCAGGAATATTGGTTGTAAAAAGCAGTCTTCCTTCTTCTGTATTCGTTTCAATCAATTCCTTTAAACCCGGTTCATAGATGGGAACGACTCCGCTTTTTAAGCTGTTGATTTTTGATTCATCAATGTCACAGCAGATGACACGATTTCCGATATCAGCAAAACAAGTACCCGATACTAACCCGACATACCCTGTTCCAATCACAGCAATTTTCTTCAATATTTTTCATCCTCTCAGTAAAAGCATATTGTCCGTTCCAAGCTGTTTATCTACCATTCTTTGCACATTTCATCTTGTTTAAACGATGGATGTTGATTGGGTAAGCACCTTTTCATATTGCTGAATGAGACGCTTCGTATTATTAGCTGATGAATATTCTATCTGGACGATTTCATGAAGATCGCTTTTCACTTGCTCATTCCATCTGTTTTCATAAAGGTAGGCGTGAATGGCCTCTTTTAGCTGACTTGTCGAACGTGGTTCAACGAGCAGGTGTTGATAGGTAGAAAATAAGGATGGGAGTCCACCAACCCGTGTCGCAATGACAGGTACTTTTAAAGCAAGCGCCTCAAGGACGACGGTTGGCATTCCTTCACTATAGGATGGAAGTGCAAACACATCAGCTGCCATTAAGTAGTCTTTCACACTCTCATTCGGCACTTGCCCTGGCAGTAAAATGGATTCCCCTACCCGTTCTGCCAGCTCCTTTGCAAGGGGGCCTTTTCCGACAAAGACTGCTTTCACACCATCCATGCCGCTGACAGCATCAGCTAATTCAAGCAGGCCCTTCTCTTTGACTAAACGCCCGACGAAAACAATGAGCTTGTCGTGAAGCGGTAACCCTAACTGCCTTCGGATGTCTTCTTGATTCTCTTTCCCTTTAGAAAATGATTGGAGCGGGATACCAAGCGGAAGACATTGCGCTTCCACCTTTGTCATATCATTTGTCTTTTTAGCAAGCTCCTCGCTCACTGTCAGTACAGTAGCTGCCTGTTTCACCGCCCTTTCAAAGGCTGCATGTGCCCCTTTGCTATAGCCCGGATACACATTCACATCACTGCCATGTAAGGTCAAAAGATACGGGATATGCGCTTCTTTTTGAATGACAGCAGCTGCTCCGCCAGACGGCATTGCAAAGTGCGCATGGATAAAATCTGGTGACAGCTGATAACGCTGCATAGCGCCGAGAACAGAAGCCGCGATTCGTTTACTCGGCTGTGCCCATTTCAACTGTCCAGGAATCGCTGTATAGTGCGGTCTGTATACCGTCACTCCGTTTCTCTTTTCCTGTTCAGGCAAATCTTTTTTCTGCCGATAGGATGCCTTCAGCATGCGTAAAACCGGTGGATTGACTGGATTTGGACAAATGACGGTCACTTCTATTCCTTGTTTGAGCAGCTCCTGCACCTGCGTTTCATGGAACACGCCTTCACTTGGATGTTTTTCGCTAGGATATACACTTGTCAGCCACAGCACCTTCATGACGAACGACCTCTTCTCGATAATTTATCTGCCACCTGCGGATACATTTTGATGAGCAGCAAGCCATACAATACAGCACTGACACAAACCGTCAGTAGTAATTGAAGGAAAATATCCACTGACGTCAGCTTCATTCCTTGATGCAAGAAAACCGCACAGACAGCCATGAGCAACGTCATAACAGCAGGCTTGCCAAGTGAGTTTAAATACACCTTCATATCTAGCTGAATGACATACGCCATGAGCCATCTGCCGACAATAAAGTTGAGCAGGCTGACACCTGAGTAAACCCAAGCGACCGTGAGCAGACTCCCTGTGCTAACACCAGCATATAAGGCGCATCCATACACAAGAAGCATCCCCGTATCCCAATAAAAGGCTAAATCTGCTCTCCCTTTGGCAAGGAGGATGGATCCATTTGGATTCATCAGCACTCGCAGAAGGCCGACAATGCACAAAATGTTAAGAACCGGAACGGCTACGAGCCATTTCTCGCCAAACACTACTTCTATAAAGCTATCTGATACGGCAGCAAGGCCGATTAATAATGGAAAACTAATCAGTGCGAGCATATTCGTCATACTGAGAAAGCCCTCTCGCAGCATGGAGTGATCACGCTGACTTTTTGCAAAAATAGGGAAAGCCACTCTCGTCACGATTGGGTTAATCTTCAGCACAGGAATCGTCACAATTTGATACGCCAAGCTGTAAATACCTAATGCCTCGGCTCCTAGAAATCGGCCGATTAAAATCATGTCGATGTTCGATCCTGCTCGATTGACTAGTCTGGATGCAAGCTGGAATGCACCGAATGAGAAAAATTCTTTCACTTCCCCTAATGCAAAAACGGGGGCTGGCCGCCACTTCTTCCAATAAGCTGCTGCATACATGAGTCCTTTTCCTGATTGCAGCATCACTTGAGAAATAACATAAGCAACAATCGGGTTGATGAAGAAGGCCAAAGCGAGTAAAACAAACAGCGATATCAAGGTTGCAATGGCTTCAATGGTACTTAATGTTTTAAAGGCTAAATCCTTTTGCATCATATACTGGTATTGCTGTCCAATTGGTGCAATCAGAAACATGATCGATAATAGTTTGAGCAGTCCCTCTAGCTCTGGCCTGCTATAGAAGGCTGCAATCATCGGACTTACTAGAATAAGTAAACAAAATAAGACAATTCCTGTGAGCAAGTTGATCCAATATAATGTAGATAGTTGTCGTTCTGTTGCTTGTTCCTTTTGAATGATCGCTGCCCCAATCCCTAGATCAAGCAAAATCTGCGTAAATATTGTGACAGTTGTGATCATACCAACGAGTCCAAACTCCTTCAGTGACATCACATTCCCTAAGAAAGCGAACTGTGCCATTTGGATGATCGTAATGATGAATGCGGACAAGCTTGTCCATTTCGCCCCGCCTAGCATGCGTTTTTTCATACTTGCCATTTCTCTTCCCTACTTTACTTATCTGGCTCCGTCACCCGTCATGATGACTTTTAACGTTTTTACCATAATCTTCGTGTCAAGAGAGAATGTCAAGTTTTGAATATACTGTAAGTCGTGTGTTAATTTCTCACTCGGACTCATTTCATAACCCCCATTTACTTGAGCAAGACCTGTCAGCCCCGGCTTGACCGTTAATCTTTTCGTAAAACCTGGAATCGTCCGATTAAATTCTGCGGTAAACATCGGTCTTTCCGGCCGAGGACCTACGATACTCATTTCTCCTTTTAACACGTTGATAAATTGCGGGAGTTCATCAATTCTTGTTTTTCGGATGAAGGCACCCACTTTGGTAATACGCGGGTCATTTTTTTGTGCCCATTTCGCTCCTCCGCTTTCTGCGTCGGTTCTCATTGATCTGAGCTTCCATAACTTAAAGTAAACACCATCTTTCCCGACCCTTTCCTGCATATAAAAGGCTGGCCCCGGCGTTTCTAGCTTAATCAAAAGAGCAAACAGCAAAATGATTGGCGTACTCAACATCAATCCGATGAACGAGAACATGACATCTATGAAACGTTTGGCAAATAAATAACGAACCATATGTTCTGTTAAGGCAAAAGAGTGGTTTCGTCTCACTTCATATTCTCTATAAAGATTCATCGCTTTCTCTGCACTCACTGACCTGCACCTCACCATCAAAATAGTTGTTGTGTAAAGAGATGTTCTATGAAAGTCAGTTTAGCAGAGCAACATTAAGCAAATGTAAATGCGCTGTTAAGTCTTGTAAAACTGTGTTAAGAATGAGCGCTTATATCAAGTTATGCCCTTTTCAACGTAAAAAAGACCCGCAATTCTGCGGGTCTCCGGGTCTTTTCTTTATTTTGCCTTTACGGATTCGATGGTTTTTAATCGAAGGGTTCCGTTTGCATCTTTTGTATAGGTGACTTTCACTTTTGATTCTTCTTTTAAGCTGTTCACTTGTTTAGAAAAAGCATTCCCGAATTGGATGGCGACTTCTTTTCCATCAATATTCACAGCAATTGTATGTCCATCAGCCAAACCGACATATGTGCCTTCTTTGGTGACTTCATTTTTCGTATTTGTTGTTGATTCTTTTTTTGTTTTAGAATCAGTTTTGGATTGATCTTTAGCAGGTTCTTCTTTTGTAATTTCTTTACTTGAGCTGTCTTTTGACTCTTCATCAGATTGACCAGCTTGCTCTTCTGTTTGTGCAGCTGTTTCTTTGCTTTGATCATCTGCTTTTTCATTTGAAGACTGATCTTCTGTTTTTTCGTCGTCTGAAGCATTATCTTTGTTTTGATCAGCCGCTTCGGTTGTTTCTTTTTTGCTAGTATCCTTATTGTTGTCGCTTGATTCATTTGTTGTGCCGCATGCTGTGAGCAATACACCTAGAAGCAATACTAGAAACGGCATTGTGATTAATTTTTTCAAGATCGTCACCTCTTCATGATTTGTCGATTTGCTGTTTGAAGATTTATGCGTAAACCATTCACCTTCTATGTTTCAATTATAACAAAGATAACCAAAAATGAAATGTATTTTTAACTTGACACTGATCCATCGGTTTATTTTTTCTAAAATAAGAGAATGCCAGAAGCAAATTGATCTCTTGTACGATTGATCAAAAAGGCTGCCGAGAGACGTTCTCGAGCAGCCTAAGAGGAGTAACTTAGGCACCCCTCATGTTTATGTTTTCTTATTTAAAATAACCTGACACACCGCTTGAAATACCTGAAGCTAATCGATCTTTATATGTCGCCGATTTCAAAATATTTGAATCAACCGGGCTAGTGATAAAGCCAGTTTCAAGCAAGACACTCGGCATCTTTGAATACTTAATAACATAGAAACCTGCTGTTTTCACACCACGATCTCTTGTACCTAGTGCACTAACCATTTTAGGCTGGATGTTTTGCGCAAGCTTCAAGCTACTCGAAGCTGCATATGTTTTGTCATAATACGTTTCTGTTCCATTTGCACTGCTGTTGTCATTTGCATTCGCATGAACACTAATAAAGATATCTGCTTTTGCAGAAGCTCCTTTACTTACTCGCGTTTGAAGACTGTCAAATGTATCTGATGTACGTGACATAACAGGCAGTGCTCCAGAACTATTTAATTTTGTATTGAGGCGCTTAGCGACATCAAGGTTCACGTTCTTCTCCAGAAGTCCATACCCAGTGGCCCCAGAATCTTGGCTTCCATGTCCAGGATCAATAAAAACTTTTTTCCCGACAACTGGATTTTTCAATTGAGAAGTCACCGTATTTGTTACAGTGGATGTACCTCCTAGAACACTAAATGAAGTGATCTTCTTTGAACCAATGACTTGTCTAGTTGCTTTCGGTAATGTTTTTTCATTCGTGAAAATAAACGCTTTGCCTTGCTTAGCAGCGATACTAGCTCCTGAAGCTGCATCCGCATAGGCAAAACCATTGCTAATATACGTATTACTTGTACTCATATTGTATTTCGTTACAATATTTGCTGCAACTTCATAACGATTTGCTCCCCCAACTCTTCCAGGTGAAGGCAACTTCGCATAAGTTGATTTATTTACACTAGATTCTCCACCAATGACAATGGTCTTTTTAATCCCTCGGCTTTTCATCACCGCTGAAGTTTCTGAGCGTAACTCTTTATCATTGGTTAATAAGATTGGATACCCTTGTTTTGCAGCATAAGGTGCAATGGCAACTGCATCTGCATAAGCAAAACCGTTTGCTACAACAGCCGTACTAGAGCTTTTCATTTGTTTTGCGATATTTGCTGCTAAGTCATAACGGTTCTTACCACTAATACGTTTCACAGAGATACCCATTGACTTTAGCTGAGTTGTCACCTTGCTAGAGACACTCTTTGTTCCACCGAGAATAGTCACATTCTTTGTTTTTAGACTTTGAAGCCCTTTTTTTGTATCTGTAGATAAACTGCTACTGTTTGTAAACAGAACAGGGGCATTTTTTTGATATGCATAAGGAACCGCACTTAATGCATCCGCATATGCATCTTTCCCTACAAGAACAGCCGTACTTGATGTTGTCCAGCCTTTTTTCGCCGCGTTCACCGCAACAACATACCGGTTCTTCCCATCAAGCCTTGTAACTGAATTGTCAGCAAGTGCAGATGGAAGAAACAAACACATGGTTACTACACTTAAAAATACAACTTTTATGATAGAGCGCACGTGTATAACCTCCTTTGATGTTTTAATTTGTTGTTAATTTTGCACCCGGATAATAGAATGACAAAATACTTGAGTATGAGCTTCCTGATTCAGCTCTCATTTTCGCTCCATATTGACTCATCCCAACCCCATGTCCATATCCTTTTCCTGAGATAGTGAAATCATTGGTGTTGTTCTTCACTGAAGCGTATGTGCTTTTTAAATTAGTGGCACCCAGTATGGATCTAAATTCAGTCATTTTAAAGCTAAGTGTCGCTGATTTATTCATACTATAGGTTCCCGTTTTATTTTTTAAGTGATAGCTGACTTGCAGAGATGCTGTTTTTGCTCTCTTTCCTTTTGTTGTCCCAGAAAAGGTGACGTTGGAAATTTTAGCAATCTTGATGTCTGAAGCTGACGTTTCTTTATTTTTTAGAATCCAGCTCTTCAAGCCTTTCAACTGACTTGCATTTGTTTCTGTTGTCTTACTCCACCAAGATGCCGGTGATGACGTACTGAGTGATGTACTCAATTGTGTTTTTGATAGTTTCAGTGTCCAAGCATTCTTTGGATCTTTTGTATCTGATTTTGCGACTAGGTAAGGAAATGCACTTGACCATACTTCTTCACTAGCCTCAGTGTAGCCCCCATTACTAGAATAATAGGTTGCAGAAATCAGTTTGTTATTATATTTTAGAACCTTGCCTTTTGTAGCATCTACAGCTTTCGTAGAGTTTGTTGACCAGTTATATCCACCATATACTTGGAATGCTGTTGTATCTGGCACAACCTTCCCTATACTGCTAACAGAATATGTACGTGCTGCAACAGCCTGTGCTTTTAATGCCTCAACATGCCAGCTTGCGGGCATTTCATTCGGTACAACCCCTTTAAGATAATCTTCAAAAGGGATGTTTTCATTTGTTGGTCGAATATAGCCTGATTCTACAGCAAAATTCATGTTCCCCAAGTATGCTTTCCCAGCAACTCGAATGACATTTGTAGTTGAATATTTCTCTGGAACAACTCTTACTGAAGATCCAAACGTCTTGATGCCCTTGATTGAAATTTTCCCGTTAGAAACATTCAATTGATAATCCTTATTATTCTTCAAATAAAATTCCTTTGATAATTTTTCTTGTAAACTTGCTGAAATAGATTTTGTTCCGCCAGACAATTGGAACGAGTGTGTTCCCTGTTTTTTGACAACTGATGTCACTGGTGATGTTAGACTATTTTCTTTTACAAGTACCATAGGGCTGTTGTTCTTAGCTGCTAAAAGTGAAAATGTAATAGCATCTGTAAAGATAGAGCCATTTGCTAGGTATAGCTTATCAGCATTCATGTTTAATCCAGTTACAATATTTGCTGAAACCTCATATCTATTAGCTCCACCTATTCTTTTCACTGTGGATGTTTTTTTAATTTGAGATTCAACTTTTTTACTAACACTCTTTTCTCCACCAACAATGACAACATTTTTTGGAAGTTTGTAAGTTGGTAAGCTGTCTTTCTTCGTTAACAGAATAGGATAGCCGTTTCTTGCAGCATATGGCGTTACTGAAGCACTATCAGTAAATATGCTTCCTGTTGCCACAACAGCTTGACTATAGTTCCCCATCTCTTTTGCGATGTTTTGTGAAACAGCATAACGGGATTTACCACTGATTCTTTTGATCTTTCCGTATTTCTTCAATGTTTTCTCAGTTGCCGATGAAACACTTGTTGTTCCACCGATAATGAGAATATTATCAGGGTTCATTTTTACAATTTGCTTTTCAGTGGTTTTTGTTAATTTTTCAGCATTCGTATATAAAATAGGTGCATTTAACTTATAAGCTAGAGGTGTAGCAGAAATAGCATCCGCAAACGCATCACGATTTACAATAACGATTGTAGATGGATTTTTCCAACCTGCTGAAGCGATATTATTGGCTACTTCATAACGGTTCTTACCATCATAACGAGCGATCGAAGATACATTTGTACCAGTCACTTTGTATAAGCCGGATGATGATATGTTAAAGCTGGTTTTGTTCCCAACATAGTTTGATAATTTAACAGAAATTGTTGAGCTTGCCGCTGCAGCATCATTTGGCATAAATACAAGCAAAAGTAAGATGAGCGTTGTAATAGTTAGACTTAATTTTTTCAATTTAATGATCCCACCCTCTCTCTATTGAACTTTTTCAATCTTTTGAATCTCTTTTTGACCACTGTCATTAATAATGTAAGAGATTTCTACTGTGTCTCCTGGTTTAAATTCATTTAACACATCTTTAAAATTATCCGTAAATTCATAGTTTAAGGTCGTATTCACTTTTTTCACTTCGACTGTATGTGCATCAGCCATTCCAATAAATTCAGCTTTCTCTTCCAGCACCTGAGGAGTTGAACTGCTTGTCTTGTTTTCTCCCGAGGACTGCTCAGCCGTTCCACATGCTGTGAGCACGGTACCAAGTAGTAGTATTAAGAACGGTAAAACGACGATTTTCTTCATTTTTTTCACCTCATGTATTTGTATCGTCTTATAACTTATTATTTTAAGGTAAATTTAAGGTTTTTTGAAACCTTTTTTTTGTTACAACGTCTATATCTAGGTTGAGAGTAAAAAAATAACTTGTTTATCAAGATTCGTAAACCTATAATCATGGAAGAATCATAGAAAAGGTGAGGGACATTATGAGAGCTGAGAGAAAAAGAAAGAAGAAAAAGGTTCTTTGGATTGTTTTATCGATTATTGGCTTATTCGTATTAGCTACTGGCGGATATGCATATCATCTTTGGAATACAGCAGCATCTACCGTAGCAGGCATTCAGGAGAACTTAAAGAAGTCAGATAAGCGTGACAAAGATGTCGATTTAAATAAGAAAGACCCGATTTCTATTTTAGTTATGGGTGTCGATGAAAGAAAGAATGACCGCGGTCGTGCAGATACATTAATATACATGACAGTGAATCCAAAAACGAAAACAACTGAGATGGTGAGTATCCCGCGTGATACGTACACGAAAATTGTCGGAAAAGGTACAATGGATAAAATCAACCACTCCTATGCATTCGGCGGCACACAAATGGCTGCGGACACTGTAGAGGAACTGCTTGATGTACCAGTTGATTACTTCGTCAAAGTCAACATGGAAAGTTTTAAAGATATTGTCGATACACTTGGCGGCATTACAGTGAACAGCACATTCGCTTTCAGCTATGATGGCCATTCATTTGGTACAGGAGAAATTAATCTAAATGGCGATCAAGCTCTTGCCTACACAAGAATGAGAAAACAAGATCCAAAGGGTGACTTCGGCCGTCAAGAAAGGCAGCGCCAAGTCATTGAAGGCATCATTGCAAAAGGAGCGAACATTTCATCTATTACGAAGTTCGGCGATATGTTCAAAGTCGTGGAAAACAATATGAAGACCAACATGTCATTTGATGATATGTGGACGATGATGAATGACTACCGTGACGCAAGACAGCATGTGGAGCAGCACGAGCTGAAAGGAACGGGAGCACGCATCAATAATATCTATTATTATCAGCTTGATGATAATAGTCTGGCTAAGGTGAAGAAGGAATTGAAGGACAGTTTGGAATAGTAAAAAGAAGACTACAGAAATGTAGTCTCAGGCTGTCGAGAAAATCTCGACAGCTTTATTTTTCCCCTTAAACTTTCCATCTCCTCATTTTATAATAGAGAAAAACCCACTTAAGGAAGGTGTTTTTTCTCATGTTCCACACTAGAAATTCTTCTCAGCACGAAGCCGAATTTGTATTGCTAGATCAACTGGTCGAAGAGGATCACCTGCTTCGTAAAATTGATCAATACATTGATTTTTCATTTATCGTAGATAAAGTAAAACCCTATTATAGTGAAAATAAAGGTCGTCCTTCTCTTGATCCGCTTATTTTGTTCAAAATGATGTTTATCGGATACCTGTACGGTATCCGTTCTGAAAGACAACTCGAAAAAGAAATTTACTATAACATGGCGTATAGATGGTTTTTAGGTTTGAACATCAATGATCCCGTTCCCCATCACTCCACTATTAGTTGGAATCGTCGTACTCGATTTAAAAATACAACGATTTTTCAAGACATTTTCGATGAGATTGTGCTTCAAGCTATCAATCATGATATGGTAGGAGGTCGCGTTCTTTTTACTGATTCAACTCATCTTAAAGCCAATGCTAATAAACATAAATATACGAGAAAAACGATTGAACAAGATACCCAGAACTATATCAATGATTTAGAAGAAGCAGTCCAAGAAGATCGGGTGGCACATGGAAAAAAGCTCTTAAAGGTAAAAGAGGAGGTGAAAACAGAAAAAGACATTCGTCAAAGTATGACTGATCCTGAAAGTGGCTATCTATATCGCGAAAACAAGCCAGAAGGCTTTTTCTATCTAGATCATCGTACAACGGATATGAAGTACAATATCATCACTGATGCTCATGTCACACCTGGAAATGTCCATGATTCTGTCCCGTATCTTGATCGATTAGATCACCAAATCGCACGATTTGGTTTTCAAGTAGAAGCTGTTGCGCTTGATTCAGGTTATTTGACAACACCAATCTGTAAAGGTTTATCTGATCGACATGTTTTTGGTGTCATTGCCCATAGACGTTTTCATCCAACAAGAGGGTTATTTGAGAAGTGGAAATTTCAGTATGATTCTGAACATGATCATTACATATGCCCACAGGGTGAGAAGCTTTTATATACGACAACTGATCGAAAAGGTTATCGATTCTACAAATCAGATCCTAAAAAATGTGCATCGTGTCCTTTCCTTGAAAGATGCACAAGGTCGAAAAATCATCAAAAGGTCATCTCAAGACACATATGGGAAGAACATAAAGAAAAGATCAGACAGAATCGGTTAACTGTCTCTGGAAAAGAGCTATATAAAAAAAGAAAAGAAAAAATAGAGCGAAGCTTTGCAGATTCAAAACAACTGCATGGGCTTCGCTACTGCCGGTTGAGGGGAAAACAAAACGTGAGTGAGCAAGTTCTCCTCACAGCTGCGTGCCAGAACATGAAAAAGATTGCCACACACCTAGCGAAGCTAGGCTAGGTGTGTGGGAAGCCTTTTTCATTAATTTTCATCCATCATACTTACGCTAAAAATAAAAAAGATTGTAGAAAAACATGAGTTTCTCTACAATCTGAGACTACAGAAATGTAGTCTTCTTTTTTTATGATTCAAACGGAACTGGCTTTTCTTCACTTAGTCCAAAACGATGGAGAAGCTCTTCGACAATTCGTTTTGACGCTTGTCCATCACCATATGGATTAGACGCCTTCGACATGTTGTCGTACTCTTTCTGATCGACTAGCAGCTCTTTTGCCATATGATAAATGGTCTCTTCATCTGTACCTGCTAGCTTAAGCGTACCGGCTTTCACGCCTTCTGGGCGTTCTGTTGTATCGCGAAGCACTAATACTGGCTTTCCTAGAGAAGGAGCCTCCTCCTGCACACCACCTGAGTCCGTTAAAATAAAGTGTGATGCTGCAGCGAAGTTATGGAAATCAACCACTTCAAGCGGCTCAATTAAATGCACACGATCAAGATCACTGAATTCCGTCTGAGCTGCATCACGAACAGCAGGGTTTAAATGTACAGGGTATACAACCTGAACATCTTCAAATTCTTCTACAACACGTCTAATGGCTCTAAACATGTTTTTCATCGGCTGTCCGAGATTCTCTCTTCGGTGAGCCGTTAACAAGATCATTTTATCCGTTCCTATTTTCTCTAAAATAGGATGTTGATACTGTTCAGTAACTGTTGTTTGCAGGGCGTCAATGGCCGTATTCCCTGTCACACAGATGGTCTCTTCTTTTTTATTTTCAACTAGAAGATTCTGCTTCGCTTCAGCCGTAGGGGCAAAATGAATATCAGCAATTGTGCCAGTCATTTGACGGTTCAATTCCTCAGGGAACGGTGAATATTTATTGTGCGTTCTCAAACCAGCTTCGACGTGGCCAACAGAAATTTGGTGATAGAACGCAGCCAAGCTTCCTGCAAAGGTTGTCGTTGTGTCTCCATGAACAAGCACAATATCAGGTTTTTCTTCTTGAAATAATTGATCTAGTTTCAACAATGCATTTGATGTAATTTCAGATAATGTTTGGCGCTGCTTCATGATGTTTAGATCATGGTCTGGCGTAATAGAAAAAGCTTCAAGGACTTGATCAAGCATTTCTCTGTGCTGGGCTGTCACAGTGACAATTGAATTTATCTGTGGATGTTTATTTAATTCAAGGACAAGTGGTGCCATTTTGATTGCTTCAGGTCTAGTACCGAAAATAGTCATTACATTTAGTTTTTTCACTTGTTTATGCCTCTTTCCTAGTATAGTACTTTCAATTATACACAATTTGGAGGATAAATTTAATGATATAAAAAAAGAAATTTACATTGAATTAATGTTAAATTTCTTTTTCCTTTACATTTAACAGATAAAATATAAATTATCTAAAATTCATTTTAGTGAAATCATTTGTCTTTCCTATGATTTGTAAGTTACACTTTAAACAGACGACCATGAACAAACATTGAATGATTAAATCGGTTATCTATGTAAGGAAGGTGCTAAGTTCATTGAAAAAAGTACGTAAAGCCATTATACCAGCTGCAGGTCTTGGGACACGTTTCCTCCCTGCAACAAAAGCTATGCCTAAAGAAATGCTGCCAATCGTTGATAAACCAACCATTCAATATATTATTGAAGAAGCTGTTGAGTCTGGAATTGAAGACATTATTATCGTTACTGGAAAAGGAAAAAGAGCCATTGAGGATCATTTTGATTTTGCACCAGAGCTCGAGCGCAACCTAGAGGAAAAAGGGAAGAGTGAGCTTTTAGAAAAAGTGAGAAAATCATCTAACATTGCTGACATTCATTACATACGTCAAAAGGAACCTAAAGGGCTCGGACATGCCGTTTGGTGTGCACGCAACTTTATCGGTGATGAACCTTTTGCCGTTTTATTAGGTGATGACATTGTTCAAGCTGAAACACCTGGGCTTCGCCAGCTGATGGATGAATATGAAAAAACTCTTTCATCCGTCATCGGTGTTCAGCAAGTAGCGGACAGCGATACGCATCGATACGGGATCATCGACCCTCTTACACAAGAGGGGCGCCGCTACCAAGTCAAAAACTTTGTTGAAAAGCCGCCTCAAGGAACGGCACCATCTAATCTAGCCATCTTAGGGCGCTACATTTTTACGCCAGAGATCTTTATGTACCTTGATCAGCAAGAAATTGGTGCAGGCGGAGAAATTCAACTGACAGATGCCATCCAGAAGCTGAATGACATCCAGCGCGTATTCGCCTATGATTTCGAAGGAAAACGATACGATGTCGGCGAGAAGCAAGGCTTCATCGAGACAACGTTGGAGTTTGCCCTTCAAGATGAAGAGCTGAGAAAAAAACTCATTCCTTTTATGAAACAGCTTCTCGAAAAAGAAGAAGTGAATTAAAAAAAGCTGCCGGGATCGGCAGCTTTTTATTTAATCACTGAAATCGTCAGTGTATGCTGTTCATTATCAATGACAAACAGGTTGTTTTCGCCTTTCACTGCGAATTTCGTTTGTTTGTCATTCATCCATACATTCTGTTCTGTCAATCCAAGTGTTGAAGGGGAGATTGACATAACCTCGCGGAATACCATCGTATTCGCCTGTCCATTTTGAATCACATAATCAGTTTTCTCCGTGATCAAACGCTCTATAACAGTACCCTGTTCACTTTTGATCGAACTCAGTGTTTGCATTCTTTGCTTAAGCACAGCTTCTTCTTTTCCAAGGAAAGAGAGTAAATACTCGTACGATCCAGCAGATGCGGGCGATACATAGGAGTTAAACTGTCCTGGTCCAATGGATAATGGCTTTAATTCCACTGCATCTTGAAGCCCCTCAGGTTTAACAAAGTACGTCTCTGATGCTGTTTTGATTTGAACGGTTTGTTTATTTTCAGCCACAGCTTGTACTTCTTGTCCAAATGGCAAAGTGACATCCGCCTTTTTTTTCAAGGCTTGATCTTTGTAGACCGTGAGTGGATCTGACGTGACAATGGCCTGTCGATCGACCTTTTTCATTTCAGGCGATCCCTTCGTCTTTGGGTTCTTTGTATGGGACGAGCCTGTCTGATCTGACGGGATTACACCAAATGTAGCCAGCGTACGAAGTGGGCGATCTGAAAACATCGATAAGGCAAGTAAGATGGTAAGAACAGCAATCATCGTTACTTGAAAGGCTGGTCCAAAAAATGAACGTCGTTTCCCACTTTCTTTATAACGGGTGACTTTTTCCGTCTTTTGAACGCCTTTTCTACCTTCCTTATGTTCCATTTGGTATTTTTGTTTCTCTTTTTTGGAAAGCTTGTTAAACCAGTCAACAAACTCCTTATACTCTTTCACGACCTTTTTCGTTTCATCAAACATGCGAAGCTCACCATAGTGCATCCAAGCCACCCGGTCACAGATTTTTTGAATTTGGCTAATGGAATGACTGACAAAAAAGATCGTTTTCCCTTGTTCCTTAAATTCTGTGATTCGATCCACACATTTTTGATAGAACGTTTGGTCTCCGACAGACAATGCTTCATCAATGATCAGGATATCTGGATCGATATGCGCTGAAATAGCGAATCCAAGACGTGATTTCATTCCGCTTGAATAGCTCTTGACAGGCTGATCAATAAAATCACCAATATCCGCAAACTCTACGATTTTTTCATACAGCTCGTCTATCTCTTTATTCGTCAGCCCCATCATTAAACATTTTAGGCGAATATTGTCTTTCCCGCTCAACTGATTGTTCAGCCCTGCCGCAATGGCAATTAACGAAGGCTGGCCATCCATATCAATTTCACCACTTGTCGGTGGAATGATTTTCGCTAGAAGGTTTGACATTGTCGATTTTCCAGACCCATTGATCCCTACAAAACCAATTGTCTCGCCTTCATATACATCAAAGGATACATCTCGAACAGCAAAGAATCCTTTTTCATTTTTATTGGGTAAAAACAGCCCTTTGATTTTATCTGACTGCTTTTTATATAAGACGTATTGCTTGGATACGTTTCGAAACGAAACTTTTAGTTTCATCGTATAATCTCCTTACTTTTTAAAGAAAATCGACAAATTTATCCCTAAATTTCATATGAAGCAATGAACCCACTGTTAAAAGAAGAAGCGTAATCAGCCAAAAATAAAGCGTATATTTCACATCATGGAAGAACCATTCTCCCTTTAACAAGCTATTTCTAAACCCATCAATAATGTAGAAAAGAGGATTCAATCTTAATATATCCCCAATCCACGCTTTATCTCCAGTGAGCTTTTCTGAGATATTCCAAAAAATCGGCAACAAAAAGAAAAGCAAACGCGTCACGGATTGTAAAAGAAATTGATAGTCTCTCACGAGTACGCTAATCGTGGAATTGAACAAGCTAAACGAAAACATAAACGCGATCATACAAATAAAATAGTATATATATTGCAGCCAATGTGCATCAGGATATATGCCATAAGAAATCAGCACAATGAGATAGACACCCATCATGACAAAGTAGCTGAACAGATTGGACATAATCACTACAGACGGCAGCGCACTAATCGGAAAGTTCATTTTCGATACCATATTAATGCGTTTAAACACACTGTTTGAACCATCAAGAATCGTTGGACTAATGAAGAACCAAGGGATTAATCCCGCAAGCATCCAAATGATAAATGGGACTTCCATTCCTCCAATGACAATTGGCTGTCCTCCGCGAATTCCAAGACCAAAAACAAACCAGTACGCCAGCATTTGAATCAATGGATTTAAAAACTGCCATAAAACACCTAAATAATTCATCTGATATTTTGATTTTGTTTCATAAACAGCAAGCCGCATAATCAGCGGAAATGAGCTGATTTGCTCCTTTAGTATCGTCAACATTGCGTTCATTGTTATCTTCCTTAGATATAAGTTTTTGGGATTACTTTTTTAAAAAGCACCGCTCATAATTGTAACAGATAACGATGCACATTTCACCTTATAACAAAAGTCATGCAAGTCAAACTAGAAGACAAAAAACCCCTGAATCCTGTCAATCTTTGATTCAGGGGGATTATAATATATTAGATAATTTGATGCTCTTTTAAGAAATCTGTAATTCTTTTCGTATTCTGATTATCGTTAAAGCTGTTGATTTTCAGATATTTTTCTTTATATTCATCTTCCACAACATATTGACGATCGATCGCATGTTTCACAATACGAATCAACTCATGTGTATTATATGCAATCGGTCCTGGTGCATTTTCATCGTTTACAGGAGGAATCGCCTTATACTGTCTAATCAAGTAATCTTTTTCTTCCCAATAAAAAATAGGGTAGGCTCCTCTATATTGTGCATCATAAATAGCAGAAGAATAATCAGTGATAAACACGTTTGATACTTTTAGCGCTTCCGACGGATTATCAGAAATAATATGTTTATACTGAGGCAAGTTTTGATAAACGTACTGAGAAAACTTGTTATGCGGTACAATTAACAGACGTTCAAGAAGGCCTGCTTCTTCAAAGCTTTTGATGATTTTGATCAGAACTCTATAGTAAGATGTTTCTTCAATTCTATTCGTATAAATAAGCCCCTCTTCCCAATATCGGTAAGTAGGCATAAAGGCGATCTTGTCTGCACCATCTACTAATTTGGCATGATCAAAGGTTGCCAGCCCTGTCAAAATTAAATCCTCACGATCATAGTTCATTTTATAAAATTCACCGGCCTCTAATTCAGAGCTGATGACTGATTTATAAATATTGTATTGATTCTTGTCTTTATGGAATCCAAAAGCCATTGGATTATCAACCGGTTTAGCAAACATAATTCCATGCTGTAAAAAGACGAGTGGGACACTCATAATTCTCTCTCTGAGATGATCAATATATAATCTATCATTCAACACATGGTTAGATAATTCACTTGATATAAAATAGCTGGCATTAAAGATACTTAAATAATGTCTGAGGCTATATTTTGGTATGATTCCCTTTCCATATTTCGCTTTCAATGCTGGATATGCGCTTGATTTCTTATTAAGAATAAAGTAATTTTTTGAGTCTGTTTGACAATTCTCTTGTACATAGTCATAAACTCTTATAGCTGATTCATCTGCTTTATCACTCTTTTTTTCAAAAAACAAATTCACGCCGTACTTTTTGTCTTTATAGAATGATGATAGGATACTCGCTATTTTTATTTTCACTTTACTAAATAAAGAATATTCCTTTGAATAAGGAATAATGGTGGATGTTACATTCCCAAATAGATTTGTTCTTAGTACTTGAAGCTTGTCCCCATTCTTTTTCGTGATATATGTTTTCACCTTTTTGTCTCTTTTTTTCAATCTTAAACTATGGATAATTCGATGATCATTTCCCACGAACAAGTTATTATGAATTCTGCTGTCTAAATCAAGATCATTTAACGAAATTTTAAAGAACCCATATCTTTTCAACAATTTGATTTTTCTAAATGGCCTTATAAATTTCGCCACCTGATGCTCAGAGTTTCTAATGTAAAGATATTCATACTTTTGATCTGAATTATACGCATAATGCGTCAATCTTCCATAAACATAAAAACTATTAAACAAACTAAAGATGCGTAATCTCGACGTATGTTTAGTAACGAGATATGGGTTTCCTCTCACTAAGTAAACACCATTCGCCCTGACATATATGTAATATCTTTGTTTATTAATCACCAAGATATTGAGAATATTGTCATCTTTAAACTGCTCTAAGGTATCTTTACCAAAAACTTTAAGCGGCTGATATCTAGGAACGAGTCTAAAGTTAACGATTTTCTTTTGATCCGTCACTTTATTTAAAATTTTAATTTGATTACGATTATTTACAGTCACTTCAATATCTTTATGTTCCTGCATCACATCAAACAGAATTTTCCTTACATTTAGTTCTTTATTTTGACAGTCATAGGTAATGACAAAGTGGAAAGGACTGTATTTAATAAAAGAGATATTCACAAATCGTTTATCTTCACCTACATTGGTCAAATTTATTTTGTAATTCCGATTAATCTCATCTACATTCAGCAGACCCGAAAATAATATCAGTTCCTCTCCGCCGTTATACAAACCATACCGATCTAAACCTAATGGCTTGACATAGATATCCTCAAATTGATTATGAATTTCAATAGGAAGTAGTTGATCTGGCTGTATCATATCTGAGCTTTCTTTGACAATATACAAGTTACGATCCTTCGCATAGAGATAGACCAATTCATTAGAATTGTCTATTGTTGATTCAAAAATCATCTGGTCCTTTACATCAATTTCACAAATCCATTTAGATTCATTTACATTTAGCTTTTGAAATTCAAAAGTGCATAACTTCTCTATGTCATCAATATATAACACTAACTTATGTTCATCTAAATTAAGAATTTCTAAAAAATTATGATAAAGTTTGTACATTGAAGCACCTCTATATTTTTTTCAGCAAATTTACAATACCGTATAATCTTATCTAAATTTAGCATGTTTATTGTTAAATTTCTATCTTTTTTTATTTTTACCATTACTTTTAAATATGTGTACATTGTAATAAAAAACACAAAAAGTACCGTTCAAAAATAAAGAACGGTACTTTTTAAACTATTTTTCAGAAAACACTACTTCCACCACACGCTTCGATGACTCTCCGCTCTCTAAGTAGCAGAATTTTTCATAAAACGGTGCAAATGAACCTGGCAAGGTAAAGGTTGGCTGTTCTGTTTCTCTTACCCAGTCAATGACGCTTGATGTCTCTTTCACAAGAGGTCCAGGAGCTTCTTGTTCAAAATCGAAATAGAAGCCTCTCAGCTTGTCACGATATGTTTCGATGTCTGGTACATAGAACAGCATCGGACGCTTGAGGTTTGCATAATCAAAGAACACAGATGAGTAGTCAGTGATGAGCAGATCAGAGATCATGTAAAGGTCTCTAATGTCTTCGTAATGAGAGAAGTCATAGGCAAAGCCTTCATACGGTCCTAAATCAAAGTTTTCAGCGACTAAATAATGCATACGCAGAATGATGATATATTCGTCTCCGATAGCAGCTCTTAGCTCATGCAAATCAAGGTCTAAATCAAATTTGTACTGCCCTTTTTTATAAAATTGATCGTCTCTCCACGTCGGAGCATATAAGATCATTTTTTTATCAAGCGGCAGGTTCATCTTTTGTTTTAGTGCTCTCATCGTTTCTTCATTGTTTTGATTGTGAAGGAAGTCGTTTCTCGGATATCCTGACTCAATCATGGTCTTCTGGAATTGGAACGCACGTGTAAAGATTTCAGTCGAATAAGCATTTGGAGAAATGAGATAGTCCCAATTCGATGCTTCTTTCGTAAAATTCTTTTTGTATTTCTTCGTGTTTGTTCCAGGCATATGGACCTCGTCCATATCCATCGCTAGTCGTTTTAACGGCGTACCATGCCATGTCTGTAAGTAAGTTGTATGCTCTGGTTTTGGAATCCATAGCGGCAAACGGCTGTTGACGACCCAATACTCGGCTCTTGCCATGGCAAAAATCCATTTCAATGACAGACGATTGATATAGTAAATGCCCTTTTCTTTAAACGGTGCTTCATGCCCTTTTTTCACGCTCCAGATCAACGTATATTCAGGGTGATTTTCTTTCATATACTCATAGATCCCACGCGGGTTACAACTGAATTGTTTTCCATTAAAGCTTTCAAAAACAACTGTTTTCTTTTTGACAGACATTTTACTCGCCAGCTTAAAGGTCGTTTTAAAGGTCCTTGTTACAAGACGATTACGGACTTTTTTGATTTTGCCAATTTTCTTTTTGAATTTCTTCCACTTGCTTTTGATAAAGTACTTAGCACGTGTTTTCATTGTGTAATCATTAATTCGGATACCAAGCGTTTGTCTCTTTTTCTTTCGATACACCTCATACCGAATCGGGACATTGTTCTTCTTTTGTATTTGGACGAGCCCTTTTAATTGATTAGACCGGTCTCCAAGCACAAGAGATGGTGTTGTTAAAGTCTCTTCTGTTCCGTTAACTTCACATATAAATTCAAAATACATTCTATAGATATATCTCTCGTCTGTAGAATAGGTTAATAATCCTAAAGGAACTTCAACATTGAATGGATATATTTCCGGCATCTCCCCATCCGTTCTATAACCATCAATATCACTTTTTTGTTGATAGTTTACGGGGAACCGATGCTCTACTTCGTCCCTTTTGAAAAGAATTTGGATTTTTTTGATTCGATAAGAGTGCTCAGCACTTATGACACCACAATACCCACTTACAGTAAGAAGATTGGTCTCATCGAGTGCTATCTGTTTTGTTTTCGTGATCTTCATCTCTCGCTTGATCTTAATAGAAGCATTCCCTTTATCTGTACGATATGGCACAGCAAGCAGCAGAGCGTTTTTATTTTCTATGAAACAGAGTTCCGGCATTTCCACATCAAGCTTTAGACGATGCTTATAATAAGGATTGTCGTGTTCATCTAGGAATTGGCCTTCTCCCTCTTCCAATTCAGCCTCTTCGTCATCTCCATCGGAATCATATGAGGAGTCTTCGGTTTCATCTTCACTCTCACTGCTATCAGTCATTTCAGAAAAATCCGTCACATATAAATTATACGTTTGCCCTTCTTCCATTTGATTCAAGAAAGAATTTTCATGAATCTCTATTTTAAACTGATTTTCCACTAGATGTTTAAGAGGAAGGTAAACTTCCTGATTCGTGACCCTTTCTCTCATGAGTAAGTAAAATAATCGACCTTCTAACGGCCTATCATCATCTATCCTCAATAAAATTTCTATTTTTTCGTTGTGGTTCTTTAAACTTTCAACAACACTATTCTTCCGAACGCTCTCTTCAATCATTAATCATTTATCTCCTCTGTTCATCGAAATCTTATGCTTCTTCTCATACTTATAAAACGATGTATGATAAATAAAAGTTTCTATTATTTATTTATTCACCTTCCAAGAATAATTCCCTTTAATTGTCTTGTAAGAAACACCGTCAACTTTTGACACATCTTTTTCATTGAGCAAATGCTCAGCAATTGGCAAACGCTGATTGATTTGGTTGTATTCTTCGTCTCTCATTCTCATATAGAAATCAACATATTTTGTTTTGTTTCGTTTCAATGCCGCTTGTATGGATGCATGTCCAATTGGGAAGGACACCTTTAAACTTTCGACTTTTTTAGAGAATAGCTCAGCATGGTTACGCCGATCATAGCCGACAAGTTCTAATATAACCTTTTTTCGTTTTTCAATAACACCTTCCATTTGCAAATCCAATGAAAGAATATGATGTTCAACACCAATTTCCACTAATTTGAAATGAATAGGCTTCATCATCCTTTGAATTTGGTCTCTTTTTTCTCGCGCTTCTATCATTTTGTGAAGTGCCGCTATCCAGTTTTCATAATAGTTAGGGATTGAATATATCTCTGCAATCTCCTGACAATTTTCTGAAAACATCTGATACTGTTCATCGTTTTTCAACAATTCAATGATTTTGTTAGCTAGCTGTTTCACTTCATAATGCTCAACAACAAAGCCATTAAACTGATTTTTCACAAGTGTGCTAGCACCATAATCGTAATTATAGGTAATCACAGGGCAATTGTTAACAATTGATTCCATGATGGACAATGGACAGCCTTCAAAGACAGAGGTAGAGATAGACATTCTAGCTGTTCTAAATTCAGCATCAGGATTTTGAGTGAATCCTTTTAAAAAGACATTCTTTTCTAAGTTTAATCTTTTAATTTCTTGTTTTAACTGCTTTTCTTGAGGACCTGAACCGTAGATTTCAAGCCTCGCATTTGGTACTTCTTTTATCACAAATTCAAATGAACGGATGGCATCTATGACATTTTTTATTTTGGTTAATCTCGCCATCATCAGAACCTTATTCGGATCCGCATTATAGTGATCTTGTACTTGATGTGACGAACGATCTAGTGTATGTGGTGTTAAAAAGAAGATATTTTGACGACCAAATTGTTTCTCTACGTCTGTTTTCTGCTCTTCAGTGATAAAAAAGACGGCATCTACTTTTTGTTTTCTTATTTGGGTAAATAATTCATTATAATCAGAACGTAATTCTGTCTTTTCTGTTTCATAGTGTTTACTGTGAATAATTGCTGAAAAATAAGAAGAACTTCTTTTTTTCAATTGGAACACATACTTATCCTGTTTCCGGCTATCAACTAAAAAGAGTTTTTTCCGATCATTTTTATACTGAATAGTCGTAAGCCACTCTTGTCTTAATGCTTTTTCATTTTTAAAGGTTTTTATCCCATCATGGGCATACCAAATGATGTCTCTCAATTTACTTTTAGATTCTTCCTTGAGATCCGCATACTCTTTTTTCATATAAACATAAGTCTGCTCATAAATGAATAGTTCTCGATAGACATTGCCAGTTTCCTGAGAGAAATAGGAAACTTTATGCAACTGCCCTTGTGAATTATATTCCTCTCGCTTCTCCAACTGCTGATTTGGATGAAAATAATCAACCATCTCAATTTGATTAGATTTTTCATTCCTAATAAAACGAACAGAGGGATCTTCTTGATCACATACCACTTTATTCATGTTGTCAGCGTGATAAGATGGCTGATACTGTTCCTTTGGTTTACAATTTGGAATAAGGAAATCCACATACATATTTTGAATTTTCGTCATTTTAGGATCCACTTTCTGTTTATCAATGATCCCTTTCACTTTCTGAGAAAATTCTTGATCATATGAAAAGGTCAAAAAATGAGTTGAAACATTCTTTAACCCAAATAGGTTCGCACGTAGCAATAACGACTTCGTCATACCACCATATTTTTCTTTAATTCTTCCAGTAATAAAGTAGTACTCCATATCAGGAATTTGCAATTGTTGCTGCGGTTGACTTTGATTATTTTCATGTGTCTTTTTTCTAAGCTTGTTAAACCATTTTGGGATCAAAACACTCAACCTTTCATTGTTGTCCATTTATTCCGTCGATATTTAAATAAATTTTTAAACGATATGTTAACATAAAAAAGCGCTTCTCACCAAAAGATAAGAAGCACTATCTTAAATAATTAAAGTCCCGCAATTTCTTCCTTAATTTGTGTTGTCGAGATGCCTTCTGTTCTTTTCAAGTACACGACTTCGCAATGCTCTTTCAAGAAATCGAATTTACCTTCCCAGTCATCTCCCATGACAAACACATCGATATCGTGCTCTTGCACGTCACGGACTTTTTGATCCCAGTTGTTTTCTGGAATGACTTCGTCTACATAACGAATGGTTTCAAGAATCAGCTTTCGATGCTCGTAACTATGATAAGCCTTTTTTGATTTTTGTAAGTTAAACTCATCTGTTGAAATAGCAACTACTAAATAATCTCCAAGCTGCTTTGCACGTTCTAGCAGCTTAATGTGCCCCCAGTGTAATAAATCAAATGTACCGTAAGTAATAACTTTCTTCATTGCAAACATGAACTCCTTTCTTCATTCCTTATTCAACTGCTTCATGCAGTAATGTTTATCCATAATCCTATGATTTTCGATCGTACTTTTCGCTCTTCGGAACCTCATTATATCACAGCGCCCATCAAACGTTAAGCGGATGTAAAGACAAACTATTTCCAATTTATTGGGCGCAAGAGGGAAAGTCTGAAGAATCAATGTTTCATAGAGCACCTTCCATCATAAATGATGAAAATGTCATGAAATTTAAAGGTTTGTAAAGTTATTGTTAATATTTCATGGAGCATCTGTGATAAAATGATGAGTAGGCGAAGAATGAATTTACAATGAACGTTCATAGATAACAAGATGAAAAAGGAGGTCTAAACAATGCAAACAGAAGTGGTCTCTAACCTTTCTTATGTAAACGGCGACTTAAATGAATTTATCAGCTATATGAACCAGCACCATATTTCTCAAAGAAGGGGCGCCATGATTGCGACTGTCAATCCAGAGATTGGCTATGCTGTCATGAAGGATGATGCGTATCATCAAGTTGTCTCTTCTGCGGATTATGTTCTACCGGACGGTGTAGGCGTTGTGTTGATGTCACGCATGACGCAAAGTCCGCTAAAGTCAAGAATTGCTGGCTTTGATGTCTTCATGTCTATGCTTGATCTAGCAAACAAGCAATCTAAAAGGATTTTTTTATACGGGGCGAAACAAGAAGTGCTTGAGGCTGTTAAACAGCGAATTGATACGGAATATCCAAATGTGGTCATCGCAGGCAGCTGTGACGGCTATCAAGCCGATAAACGTTTCGTAGCGAAGCAAATCGCCCGTTCGAAAGCAGATATGGTGTTCGTAGCTTTAGGTTATCCAAATCAGGAGAACTTTATTTATGAATACCGCCATCTATTCCCGCAGGCTGTTTGCATCGGTTTAGGCGGAAGCTTCGATGTATTTAGCGGAACGGTGAAGCGTGCACCACGCTGGATGATTAAGACAAATACAGAATGGCTGTACAGATTGATTGTGAATCCATGGAGATGGAAACGAATGCTGAATATTCCTAAGTACGCTTTTGCCGTATTGAAAGAAAACAAAGGGAAAAAACGTTACTACCCTGAGCAAGTAAAGGATCAGACGAAGCAGCTGTGAGAGACTGACCAATGATGACTATACGTTCCATGATCGTCTCATGCTACGCAGCTTTCGTTTCCTTTATCGGATGGCTGATGAGCGGCATGAAACCGCGTGAAAACCAGGTGACGCTGCTTGTTTCATTCCAAGAGAATGCAGCTGCTCTCATTGATACTTATCAACAACAGGCGAATATGACGATGAAGCTTACTGTCCTCTATACGAAGCACGCTTCCGCGCTAGAAAAGGACGAGCCTCATCTGTCATTTCGCTATTTTCATGAAAAAAATCCTCTCCATCTCATTCAATGTATTTATACGATGTTTAAAAGCAAGGTTGTCGTGACAGATAATTACTTTCTCATGACAAGTGCACTTAGAAAACGGCCTTCCACTACCTGTATTCAAGTATGGCATGCCAATGGGGCTTTGAAAAAATTCGGGCTTGAAGATGCTTCAAATTCGGAACGGAGTCCACGTGATATCGAACGCTTCAAACGTGTCTATGCGTCTTTCGATTATATCGTCACAGGCTCAGATCATATGCGTGAAATTTTCAAGACCTCGTTTGGGGTCAATGATGAACGCTTTTTACCAACTGGGATCCCGATGACGGATGTGTACTATGATCAGCGCCCGCCTTCCTTGAAGCGGAATGATGTTCCAAACGGGAAAAAGATCCTGCTTTATACACCGACCTATCGAGACTTTGCAATGGACGGTCTTGTCCTGCCTTTTTCCAAAGAGCAATTGCAAACAGAGCTAAATGGCGACTATATTCTGCTCGTCAAGCTTCATCCTGCGGTCAAGCATTTAGCGAAGGCAGAAACAGACGGTGAATGGATATTTGATGTGTCTGATCAGCCGCTCTATCCATTGCTTTGTGCATGTGATGTCCTGATTACAGATTACTCGTCGATTGTGTTTGAATATGCACTGCTTGAAAAGCCTGTTTTGTTCTTCACTTATGACTTAGACACTTATCGTGAGCAACGCGGCTTAGTCGATCGATATGAAGACATCATTCCTGGAAAGGCTTGCGTCACTCAAGACGTGCTGCTTAAGGAGCTGCAGCACCTAAACGAATCAGATCATCGAGAACGAATCAAAACCTTTTCTGAAGAATGGAACCAATATTCAAAGGGAAAATCCAGTGAGCAGCTCCTATCATTTATTGAACAGCAGCTCTTACACAAAAAACGTCCGGCTTCTCATTAAGAAGCACGGACGTTTTTTTATTTGTTATAAACCGGGATATCGTAATAGAGCGTATAGTTATCAAGTAAGTTATACAAACTATACATACGACTAACCTGCTTATAAGCCCAGCCAATATCTGTTGCATATTGATGGGTCGCTGCACTAGACCAGCGCATTTTATAAATCGTATCTTGCTTGTATGTGGCGTGATTGATATAGCTGTTGCCAATGAATTTTGCCCCGCCAATAATAGCTGCCTCTGGCGTAAACCATTGCTGTTCATACGCATACTTTGCTCCGAGGTAATTCGGATTGCTGTCATATGCACCGATGCCGTACATGTTGTATACAATTCGATCTTTAAATTTCGTACCATTCGCTAAAATGGAACTTCCGTTACCCGTTTCAAGCAGCGCATGAGAAATGAGATAAATTTCATTGATACGGTACGTTTTCGCTGCCGTAATAAAGGCTTGTCCTTTACCTGCAAGAATCCCTTTCCCTGCTAAAATCTTTGAATTAACTTCTGCCGGATTGAGATTCGCAGCTTCAGAGAGTTTCAGAAATTGAAAATATGATTGTGTGCCCTCAGCAATGTTGGCAGGGTCTACATATTTTTGCACCTCAGCTGAGCTTGCATTTCTCCAGCCAAGACTGATCTTGATCCAGTTTCCTTCTTTCCCAAGCTGTCTTACTTTTGTACCTTTGTTCAGCTGTGCCACGATGTTGCTCGCAGAGCTTGAATCAGGTGTAGAACGAACATTTAGCCCGTCTGTATTCACAGTCGACGTCGCCGGATCTACATATGTTGCATAGACATAGGCTGCACCGTCTGTCTGTGGTGACACCTTCATTTGCTTGTTCACCATCTCATTGACAGTGAGGTTGTAGTTCGTTTGCATGACCATTGGGCCATTTTTGATTTTTACTGCTTTGGCTGTCCAGCCATATTGGCTTTTCACAAAAGCAATCGCTGCATTTACAGTTGGTAATCCTGTGAATTGCTGCGTAATGTTGATTGTGTAGGTTGGTTTCGTTGTCGTTGTATACGCAGCTGGTTCATTCCGTTTTTTGAAAAATGCCAGGCCTTGATCACGCAGTGCAGCTGTAGAAATGACACCTGTTTTGATCTGGTATTGACCATAATCAGTTGCACCTGTTTTTTGCGCAGCTGCTTTCACTTTTTGTTTCGTTAAATAGCTTAGCACTTGATTCAGTTTTGTCTGATTGACCGTCGACTCTGTCGTAATACGGTATTGCTTAACCGCTGTTGACAGCGTTTTTGTACTGCTGGCAACGCCGTTTTTCTTGATGATCTCTTGAGCCTGCTTGACTTTACTCTGATCATATACAGGTGTTGTCATGAGACTATACGTTTTGCTGACTGCTTGTCCCTTGCCTGTTGTGATCGTACTTGTCACCTTCTGCGTTTTTAAATATGCAGCACCTTTATTTATTTTCACTTGGTCGGTTGATTGATTGACGACAAGTCGATACGTGCTATCAGAAACCTTACCCGTTTTTTTCGTTGTCGTAGAAACCTTTTTCTTTTGGAAGAAAGCGGCTGCTTTTTTCGTTTGAGCATCTCCTAAAAGGTTTCCAGTCACTACTCGATATGGCTGTGTGGAAGAGATCTTTTTAGACGTGTAGCGCCATTTCTTTTTCTTGAAAAAAGCCACTGTTTTTGCGTAAGTTGTGTCATTTAATTGATTGAGCTTCACGATATAATTTTTCGTTTTTCCCACTCGCTGCACAGTACCTGACGCACCAGCTTGTTTTTTGATCTGAGACGCCGCTGAGGCTGCTTGTTTGTTGTCTTTGAAATAGCCTGATTCCAAGCTATACACATTTTTAACAGCTCCAGCCTTCTGAATCTTTCCGCTTATTTTCGCTTCTTTTTTCAGCTGGGTCAGAAGGGTTTGTGCTTTAGACTGATTCGTTTGCGCAGCTGATGTGACAACGTAATATGGCTTACCTGCTGTCACCGTTTGGAGCGCTGCTTTTAAACCAGATGCCTTTTGAAAGCCTTGCAAGATCGTATTCGCCTTACTTTGTCCAACGATACCGCCTGAAATCAGCTGATACACAGTGCCAGCTTTGTTTTCAGTTTGGTATGTACTGGTGACACCAGCCTGCTTTTGTAATTCATTTTGAATATTTTTCACTTTCGTTTCGGAATCAATGGTGCCTGAGATGACCTGATAAGACGGCCTGCTTTGATTGATAACTTCATAGGAGCTATTGAGCCCAGATGCTTTCGATAACTCAAGCGAGAGCCTTTTCGCCTGACTTTCATCTTTGACTGGGTCAGATACGATCTTTTGTACAGGAAGGCGGCCGCCTACTGGAGATACCGTACCGCTCATGCCCATCTCTTTTTTTAATGCCGCTGCACTTGCACTCGCTGCTGCTTGCGACTCATATCCTGAAGCAGTGAGCTGATACGTCGACGTGCTTCCTGAGGTTTGATAAGTGGCTGTCCACTTTTTGTCCTTCTTCAATGTTTCCACTGCTTTTTTCACTTCTGATTCTGTTGTAAATACCTTTGAGGTGTTCATCGTATAAATGGATTGATCGACATAGGAGGCTGCTTGTGCTTCTTTGCCCGTATGTAATGTCATACTAAAGGCAGCTGCGAGTAACATAATCTTGATGGTTTTTTTCACGTCTGTCCCTCTCTTAACTTTGCATATTAGTCTACTAATCTCTTTATCGACAAAAACAAGAACTCTTTCAAGTCATTTATGCAATAGAAAATAGAGGACCCTCTCGAAGTCCTCTAAAGATTAGCCCTTTGTCTTTTTTTATATATGCGACACAATCAATTCACAAGATCCTTCAATGGAGAAGCTTCCTGTTTCAGCCGGCAGGATAAAATGAGCTCCTTTAGGCAGTGGATATGTATGTCCATCATGCTTTAAAGCCCCTTCCCCACTAATCACACTGCACAGTAAGAACGGATAATCTTGCGAAAGCTCTACTGGTTGATCAATTTCCCATTTATCCACAGAGAAATACTCTGCTTCAACAAATGTTCGAATGGTCAGCCCACGGCGTGTTTCGACTGATTCATCTGTATAACCGTCTACGTGAGGAACCGTTGTGACATCAATGGCTTGCGCAAAATGCAGTTCACGTTCATTGCCATTCTGATCTTTTCTTTCATAGTCATATACCCGATAGGTTGTATCTGAGCTTTGCTGCGTTTCGAGGACGAGCGTTCCCTCGCAGAGCGCATGAATCGTTCCGCTTGGCACATAATAAAAATCACCAGGCTTAATTTTCACACGACGTAAAAGACCTTCCCAATCCCCACTATTCATCATGGTCACAAGCTCAGTTCTTGTTCTTGCATTGTGTCCATAGATCATTTCTGCCCCTTCTTTGCAGTCAATGATATACCAGCATTCTGTTTTTCCAAGCTCTCCATTTTCATGCCTTTCCGCATAATCATCATCTGGATGGACTTGAACGGACAAGTCTTGGTTTGCATCTAAAATTTTGGTTAAAAGCGGGAAGCGATCGCCTTCTATTCCCCCGAACAATTCTCTGTGATTGTCCCATAGTTCGATCAGCGTTTTCCCTTTATATGGACCGTCTTGCACGACACTTGGTCCGTTTGGATGAGCAGAAATTGCCCAGCATTCTCCCGTTTGATCAGAAGGAATATCATAGCCAAATTGATCCCTTAAGGCTGTACCTCCCCATATTCTCTCCTTCAATTCAGGCAGTAAAAAAATTGGTGACTGCTTCATTCAGGATGACTCCTCCCTTTGCTACCCTTTGATAACCCTTGCCAATCTTAATGAAAACTAGCAAGTCTCAACTTTTATTATGACGCTATCTAGAAAGAAGTCAATCCTTTCAGTACACCAAATGAAAGCGATAACACGAAATCCATTTCACCCTTTGACTGAGCCCGCAAGAAGCCCTTTGACAAAGTATTTTCCGAGTAGAATATAGACCAAAAGTGTCGGCAGTGCGGCCAATATCGCCCCTGCCATTTGGACATTCCATTGAACAATTTGACTGCCTGATAGATTTTGCAAGGCGACCAACACCGGCTGATGCTCCGCAGTGGTCATCGTGACTGCAAATAAGAACTCATTCCACACATTTGTAAACTGCCAAATGGCGACCACAACAAAACCTGTCACTGAAAGCGGAAGAATCATATGTCTGAAAATCCCGATAAACCCTGCGCCATCCATTTTCGCCGATTCAATCATTTCATCAGGGATGCTCACATAAAAGTTTCGAAACATGAGTGTTGTGATCGGGAGTCCATATACGACATGGACAAGCACAAGACCTGGAATCGAATTATATAATCCGATTTCACGTAAAAATTGAATGAGTGGAATGAGGATACTTTGATATGGAATAAACATCCCAAACAGCATCAGCGTAAAGACCACTTCCGATCCTTTGAATCGCCATTTTGATAGGACATATCCATTCATCGCACCTAAGACAGCTGACAATAAAGTAGCCGGAATGACTAGATAAAGAGAATTCATTAAATTGGGCGCTAGCTTTTCAAACGCCATTTGATAGCTTGAAAAATCGATTGTTGAAGGTAGTGCCCACATTTTCTCAAGGGTCACTTCACTTAACGGCTTTAAGCTTGTGACGAGCATGACATAGACTGGCATGAGAAAAAAGAAACTGCACAAAATCAATAAAGCATAAAGGACAGGACGGACAAACCATCTGGCTGTCATGAGGAAGCCCCCTTCCGGCTCGACAGGAGATACGGCACGATAAAGACCGCAACAGAGATCAGCATCACAATCGCAATGGCGGCACCGCCTGCATAATGGTTTCCTCTAAAGGTCATTTCAAACATGTAAACGCCAGGAACATCCGTCACAAAGTTCGCACCCGGTCCTGTCATTGAGTAAATCAAATCGAAAATCTTTAATGAAATATGAGCCATGATGATGATGACACTTGCAGTAATCGGTTTTAACAGAGGAAAAATGATCTTTCGGTAAATTTGCCACTCGGTTGCACCATCCATTCTAGCTGCCTCTCTTATTTCCTCCGGGATTCCTCTTAAACCTGCCAAATACATTGCCAGAGAAAATCCAGTCATTTGCCAAACGGCTGCAATCACAACTGCAATCATTGCGGCGGGGACACCAAACTCAATTTTCCCCCAGACAAATCCGGCTAAAATGTTCGTATCCGTGTACCACTTAGGCTGGATACCAAGCGTTTTTAAAAATAGGTTTACCCCTGTGGACGGGTTTAAAATCCATTGCCAGACGACTCCTGTCACAACGAAGGAAAGGGCCATCGGAAAGAAAAATAAATTCCGGAAAAGAGATTCCCCCTTGATTTTCTGGTCTAGTAATATCGCAAGCGTGAGACCAGAGGCAATGACGGCTCCAATAAAGAATAGAGTAAAAAAGACCGTGTTTCGAAGATCTGACTGAAAGCGGAAATCTTGAAACAGCATCATATAGTTTTGAAGACCTGCGAAAGAGAAATTCGGAACAAGCGAGGTCCAGTTTGATAATGATACATACCCTGTCCAGCCAATAAAACCGTAAACAAAGATGAATAATAAAACAGCCGACGGGGCTAAAAATAGCAGCGCAAGCAGCTGATCCCCATTCCATTTTTTTCGAACACGTTTGACTTTGGGTGTTGCTGCTTTTGTGATCGGCGATGTGTCCATACGCATGAAGCTACACTCCTTTTCAAAAAAGAGGCGGTGCTTAGTCGCCGCCTCCTTGTCTTTATTTCATTGAATCTTTTAAAGATGACACAAACTGCCTGCTGTCTTTTTGCGTGACGAAGATATTGACGGCTTGGTTCGCTTTCGTTACAAAGCCTTCTTCAGCAGCTGAACCATGCGCGAGAGACGGCGTCAGCTTTGATTCTTTAAATGCTTTCATCGCCGATTTTCCGTATTCATCATATTTTGAAACATCTGCATCCACACGAGCAGGTATCGATCCCTTCAGTGGATTAAATGCATCCTGTCCTTCTACAGATCCTAAAACAGATAAGAATTTTTTCACGTTTTCTGGCTGTTTCACGCCCTTTGGCAATCCGAACGTATCGGTGATGACCATAAAGCTTCCCTCTGTTCCAGGAGTCGCCACGTATCCAAAGTCTTGATTGACCTTCAGATCCAGATCATTCACAAAGTACCCCTTCGCCCAGTCGCCCATGACATTCATTGCAGCTTCCCCTTTTGCTACGAGCTGCGAGGCATCCTGCCAGTTACGTGAGCTGTGATCATCGTTGACGTATTCAAGCATACGTCCAAAAATGTCTGCCGCTTCCTTCACTTTGGCGTCATCCATTTTCATGTCGCCAGCCCAAAGTTTTTGATACCCGTCTGCGCCTAATACGCCCAGCAGCACACTTTCAAACAAATGAGTCGCTGCCCAAGGCTCTTTATCACCAAGAGCGAGTGGTGTAATCCCTTTTTTCTTTAAAGCATCTGCGGTTTTGAAAAATTCATCAAAGGTCGTTGGCGGCTCTAAGCCTGCATCATCAAATACCTTCTTGTTATACCAAAGCACATTGCCCCTGTGAATGTTCACTGGTACTGAATAGATTTTCCCATCTTTGCTGACAAGGTCGATGAGTGATTCCGGGAATTTGTCCTTCCATCCTTCTTTTTCATATAGATCATCAAGCGGCTCCATTTTGCCTGCTGCGACCCAGCTCTCATTCAGCTCCGCCCCGCCATGTACTTGGAACGTAGCTGGCGGGTCATTTCCTTGCATCCGGCTAGTCAAAACCGCTTTCGCATTTGTACCAGCTCCACCTGCGACGGCTGCATTTTCAATTGGAATGTCTTTATTTTTCTCTTCAAACAATTGAATGAGTGCTTTCAGTCCATCCTCCTCACCTGCTCCAGTCCACCAAGAGAAAATGTCGAGCTTCTCCGCTCCGCTTTCTTTTTTTGCATCTGAGTTTGTCGATGAACTACAGGCAGTGACGATAAGCATACAGAGCACCAACAACGTAAAGCCTAATTTAAACTTCATAATTGAACCCCCACCCCTTATTTGTAAGCGTTATCAAAATAAGTATAATGGCAGATCCTTGCTTTTTTTCAGGCAAACTTCTTCACTTTTTTATGAAATTCTTCATTTTTTTACGGTCTGGGTCTGCTTTCGATATTCTTTCGGTGAACAGCCGACCATCTTCTTAAACACACGACTGACGTAATTGGGATCTGTATATCCTGCCTGATAGGTAATTTCTTTTAAACTAAGCGAGCTAGCTTTAAGCAGCTTCTTGATCTTATCCAGCCGGCATGTTGTCACGTACTCTTTAAATGTCAGCCCTGTTTCTTCTTTAAATCGCTTTGTGAAATAGGTTGGACTTAAATCAACATAGTCGGCCGCTTGCTCGAGCGTGATCTGTTCACAAAAATGCGTTTTGATGTAACGTTTTGCCCGCTCCATGTCATTTACAGTCTGGGTTCTCGCTTCATACACATCAAATAGGTGTTCACAGCACTGACGGCATTCAGTTGCTGTGCTGATCGTTAAAATGGGCCAGTCCGTTCGAAGCTTTGATTTAAAAAGAATCAGCAGTTCTTTCAATTGTGAAATGGTCGCCCCCTCTAGTTCGAAGGCATCAAATAAAGCGAGCGCATCCTCTCTTCTCCCTTCTTCCAGCGCCTGCATTATGTCATCTGCAAGCTCAGGCAGATCGATCATTGGATGAGGCTGCTCTTCTGTATGGTAAAAGCCATAACGAACAACGCCGGAGCTCTTTTTTCGCTGATAATAGGCTAGCTTCGCCTCCGCTGCATTTTTTTGAAGGGAAAGTGGGTTGGACACTGGGTGCCCGATTCCAACGATCGGTGATGGATATTCGTTTGTCATGGCAGTTCGAATGGCATGCAGGACGTCTGCCTTTAACTGGCTAGGCGCTTGGTGACGATAAATGAGGCATGTAAATAGCTCACCACTCATCTGAATCGGCACCGTATGAAAAAGAGCAGAAGCCTGTAAATCAATCAACAGATGATTCTCGTCAGTCCGCTGAACAGCGATGACAAGACCGACTTCATATTCGGGAAACAGTTGTTGAAACGCCATGGAGGTGTAGGATTGACCGTTTATGACATGGGCTTCGAGCCACTTTGACTGCTGACCGGCCGCCACTGCCTGCCGCTGAGACGCCTCCTGCTGAATCTCTGCCGCTACAGTTCGAATGGCGGCGATGGTCTCATCTTTGTCAGCTGGTTTGACGAGGTATTGCTTCACCCCTTCCTGCATCGCCTGTTTGGCATAATCAAACGTATCGTAGGCTGTGAGCATAATAAATTTTGTATGAGGACTGCTCGCTTTGATCTGTTTGATCGCTGTCAATCCATCCATTCCAGGCATCTGAATATCCATCAGTACAAGGTGAACGGGCTCGGTTCGCACGAATTCAACCGCTTTCTTTCCATTTTCAGCTTCTCCTGCGATATGACACTCTGGAAGCCAGTTGGTCATAAACTTTCGCATCGCTAGCCGTTCTATTTTTTCATCATCCACAATCAGCACGTTCAGCATGCCGATCCCTCCTTCATCGGAATAGCCAATTGAACGGTGGTCCCTTCATTTGGCTTTGAGTCAATTTGAAGAGCATCTTGTACCCCGTAAAACAAACGCAGCCTTGACATTACATTTCGAAGACCGATCCCCGTCGAGTGCCCTTTACTCAAGGTGTTTGGATTCTCCTCTTCTTCGTCTGATAGCAATCTCTTTTTCTCTTGTTCGTTGATGCCCATCCCATTGTCCCGAATTCGAATCATCACATAGCCGCCTTCTTGATAGATCGAGAGCTCAACAAGCCCGTCTGCCTCCTTTGGTTCGACGCCATGAATAAAGGCATTTTCGACAAGCGGTTGCAAGGTAAGGCTGGGGATGTGAACAGACAAACACGATTCATCTATGGACGTTTTGCATGTAATACGATCGGCAAATCTCGTTTCTTGTATATGAAAATATTCCTTGACTACTTTTACTTCTTGTTCCAACGTAACGGATGCACTGAGAGCTGACAGTGAATACCGCATCAGCGTGGAAACGGATTGAATCAGCCTCGATGTGGCATCTGCTGATTCTAAGTAAGCCATGCGTGAGACGATGTTTAATGTGTTAAATAAAAAATGTGGATTCATTTGGTTTTGCAGTGTTTTCAGTTTCATGTCTTTGATTTTTTGATCTAAGGCTGCCTTTTGTTTCATCTCTTCAATCATCATTTTCATCTCTTGACGCATTCGCTGAAAGGCTTCATTCAATACAGAAATTTCATCCTTTGAGGTGACATGCAAGTTTTCCCCATCAAAATGTCCTTCTGATACTTCCTTTACACTTCGAGATAGATGAACAATCGGTCTTGATATCCCGCCAGCAATCATATAAGCCATCCATAATGCGACCCCAATGGATAAAGTAAACAAACATAAAGTAAAGAGCGCATAGGTTTGATGTCTTTTTTGAAGAGATTGATAGAGTACTTGATACTCAGATAACTCATCATCAAGCAGGGTCATCGTCTGCTCTTGTATGTAGGAGGAGACGGTTCGCACTTCCTTTACACTTGCAGCATATTCTTTGATTTTCCCTTCTTTTACATGTGTCATGGTCGCATCACTTTCATTAATGAGCGTCCGCATCATATACTGGTATTTTTCGATTGAAGGATTCGCCGCATGAAGCCCGGCATCCTTTTGCAATGCCTGATCGTAGGATTTCATTTTCTGTTTTGAAGCCCGATATTCTTTGGCAAACTGCTGATCCTTTTCAATCGCATACGCATTGACCTTTTCATACATCGTTTTCGCCTCTGTCGATATGTCATTGAGCAGGAGAAAAGAACGAAAGCTTCTGCTATATTCTGATGTGATGTTCGAACTGCTCCAATAGACAAAAAATGCGGCCACGTTGCCAAGGAGTACAAGGGTTAAAAAAGCCAATAATAGCTTACTTCGAATCCTTCTCATGGCTGCATCCCCTGCCTTCTGTCTGTTTGCTGTAGAGGCAGATCCTCACGCCGAATCATACTCGTTCCTGTGTACTGAAGTGGCTCTTCTTTTTCACCTTTCTGCAAACGCACAAGCGATTCCACTGCTTGATAGCCCATTTCATAAGGGTGTTGGACAACGACTGCATCGATCTCTCCATCATCAAGCGCCTGAATCGTATCAGGCAATGTATCAAATGCGAGCACATAGAAATCCGTGGATGATTGATATTGCGCTGTTGCTTGAATGATGCCTGCACCATCTAATGCACTCGTGCCGTAAAATGCGGTGAGCTTTGCATGATCGTTTAATAGTTTATACGCAGCACCGGAAGCCCCTGATTTCGTAATGGCTGATTCTTCTATTCCAGCAATATGAATGCGTTTTTCAGCGGCGACAGCATCTCGAAATCCTTTGACGCGCAGCTTTTGGTGAACGGCATCAAGTCTGCCTGTGACAATCCCAACATACTGTTCGCCCTTCGTATCTGCGATGAGTGCCTGACCCGCGATAAAGCCTGAGTAATAATTGTCTGTGCCTACATACACTTGACGTTTGCTCCCCTCTGCATCCGTATCGACGGTGACGACATCAATGCCTTTTTCCCTCGCCTTTTCAAAAAGCGGTTTGTATTTTTTCGCATCAAGTCCCTGCGTCATAATGCCATCGACATGCCCTGCGATCGCCATATCTATCGTTTTGAGATGATCGTCTACATCTGCTTGCTTCGGGCCCAAGTATTCTAGATACACACGATGAACAGCTGCCGCATCAGCAGCTCCCTTTTGTACGAGCTGCCAATATTCGTTATCAAGTTCCTCCGGTACAAGGACAAAGTGATATTGATAGGTTGTTGACGCTTTTTCGGAAGCGCTTTCAATTTTAAATAAATCTTGACCTAGTAATGTTAAAAAGATGACTGATATAACACAAAAAGTGAGAAACGCGCCCATCCCGATCCACTTTAATCCTTTCACATCATCCTCCCCCTTTCCAATCTTTCCACATAAAAAAAAGAGCTGCTTATAAGCATACTCTCTCGACCTCTATAATTCCTTTGTCATAAATAAACTGTTTGGATCTTCTTGATATGAACCGAAAGGCGGGCAATCATAAAACCCAACACTCTCATATAATCTTCTTGCTGGCTCGAAGAAAGACATCGCACCTGTCTCTAAGCTAACGCGTGTATAACCACGCCGTTTTGCCTCTTGGAGAAGATGGTTCAGCATATACCTTGCCACACCTTTTCGCATATGGAGAGCTGCGGTTCTCATTGATTTGATTTCGCCGTGCTCACTTGACAGCTCCTTTAATGCTCCGCAGCCAAGAAGCTCCTCTCCATCCCGCACGCTCCATACTGTGACATCTTGCTTTTTCAAATCAGCTAATGGAAGGGCATGAATGCTTTCTGGAGGAGAATGCTCTTTCATTTCTTCTATATGAGCCGTGATCAGCCGCTCTATTTGTCCATCTGTGAGTGTATCTTGTTGAATGTACATGTCTATCACTCCTTCACAATCATTGTACGTGAAGAGTCAGCATACACCTGTTTTTATGTCAGATAAACGAACAAACAACTGGCATTCGTCCACCAGTTGTTCGGTTGAAATCAACGGTTTATGAAGAAAGAACCGCTTGTAATTCTTCTGCCGTGCTGCTTTCAAGCTGGCTTCCGACTCCTACTGCCACCGCACCTGCTTTGAGCCATTTTGGCACATCGGCTGGATGAATGCCGCCCGTAGGGATAAATTCAATGTCTGGAAAGGGACCTTGTAAGTTTTTCATATAGGACAAACCGAAGGAGCCGCTTGGAAAAAGCTTGAGCAAGCTGTATCCACCTGCTTTTGCCTGCATGATTTCACTTGGGGTGAGAACGCCCGGTACATAGAGTGTATCGTGAAATGAGAGATGCTCACCAATCACAGGGAGATACCCTGGACTGACAATAAATTGCGAGCCTGCGTCAATAGCTGATTGCGCCTGATTAAGAGTTGTAATTGTACCTGCTCCTACAATCATATCTTCTTCATGCTGAAAGGAGGCGATGATACGTTCAGCATTAGGCGTGGTATACGTCACCTCAATGGCACGAACGCCTTTTTTCTTTAAACGCTCAATCATCTCAATGCCTTCTGCTTCACTGCCCGCTCGCACCACTGCGATCAGTTTACAAGACGCGAGCTGCGCTTTAACGCTCAAGCTTGCTGACTTTCCCATATCCTTCATCCCCCTTCATATATTCCCGTCTGTGATATCGTTTGGCTTCTTTTATAAATGATTGAAGCTTCTCCCGAGTAGGCAGTCCGTCCTTATCACCTGGAGACATGACCGCAAGTGCCCCTACGGCATTGCCTCTTATCACAGATTTTTCATCAGATAAACCGTCAAGTAAGCCACTGATGACCCCCACGGCAAAACCATCACCAGCACCGACTGTATCAACGACATCCTGCACATAAAATCCGCTCACAATCCCCTGACCGGTTGCACCTTTATAAAAGGCACCTTCTGCACCGAGCTTAATGACCACAAGCTTAACGCCTTTTTGTAAATATACATCGGCAATCTCTTCTGGCTCATGACAACCTGTGAGCCTTTGCCCTTCTGCAAGCCCTGGAAAAAACCAATCCACTTGAGAAGCCATTTGATTCACCGTATGAATCATATCTTCCTCCTCTTCCCATAGCTGTAGCCGCAGATTTGGATCAAATGAAATGGTTTTGCCTGCTTCTTTCATCTTTTGAAGAGCACAAAAAGAAAACGCTCTCATTTCGCTGGATAATGCGGGGGGATACCTGTCATATGAAGGTGTCCTGCCTGTTTGAAATAGCTCGCAGGAAAGTCGCTTGGGCTCATTGTGCTCGCAGCTGAGCCTTTACGATAATACGTGACATCAGGATCTCCATCCACCACTTTTGATTTGAGTAAAATCCCTGTTTGAGTCCCATTATTTGAACGGATCACTGCACTTGTATCGACCCCTTCTTTTTGAAGCTCTTCTAAAATAAATGTGCCAAGTGAATCTGCTCCTACTTTGCTCATCCATCCCACCTGAAAGCCAAGTCGTGCCAAACCGACAGCTACGTTACTTTCTGCGCCAGCAAGCGCCTTTTGGAATGTTTCCACTTGATGAAGCTCTCCTACTTCTTTTGCGTAAAACATCGCCATTGATTCCCCAAATGTGACCGCATCCAATGCCTTCACTCATTTCTCCCCTTTCTCGGTACCGGTTTCAAATTAGTTAAAAAAGAGAGAGCATCCACGTATGTATACTCTTCTCTATCTTCGTTTATAAAGATTTCCTTATGATGATTTCTCCATCAAGCTGAATGGTTTGGGGCGCACTTTCATCCCCTTCAAGCCGTGTCTTGATTTTTTGCATAGCGGCTTTCCCCATTTCATGGGACGGCTGGGCAACCGTTGTAATTCCCGGTCCAATTAACTTATACCATTCTGTATCATCAAACCCTGCAATGCCTATCTCCTCTGGAATCTTAATCCCAAGCTCTACAATTTCACTAATCAGCTTCAGCATGAGTAAACCATTGGCTGCTAAAATCGCTTTTTTCTGTTTGTTTGATTGTACAAAGCGAACAATCTCCTCTCGCAATTGTTCCTTTTTCTTCAAATCAATTTCTGCAATAATGGACGTCTTATGTTTACTCATGACTGTCTGTTCATATGCTTCTTTTCGTTCTTCACGAGGACTGATTCCATCGACTGGCTCAGTAAAAAAAGCAATGTGTTCGTAGTTTTTTTCATACATTTGCTGAAGCAGCCTGATCGTGATATCGCGGTTATTCGTTGTGACGGTGTCGACTTTAAGTTCTGGCAATTTCCTATCAACAAGGACAATCGGTACACCGTTTTGCTTAAAGTCTTGCAACATGTCATTGTTTTGGCCAGTCGTATTGATGATGAGCCCTTCAATATAATGTGCATTTAGCTTGAGGAGCATTTCTCGTTCTTTTTCTGGGCGGTTGTCTGTATTGCACACCATGATGCTATACCCATATTCATCACAAATTTCTTCGACCCCGCGCAGTGTCGCTACAGAGAATGGATTTGTAATGTCGGCAACAATAAACCCAATGACCTTGCTTTTTCTCACTTTCAATCCTTGAGCGAGCTGACTCGGACGATAATGGAGTTCCTCAATGGCTTTCTTGATTTTCTTTACCTTTTCAGCAGAAATTTCATTTGTTCTGCCATTGATATATCTGGATACAGTTGATTTAGAAACCCCTGCATAAGATGCCACTTCGTTAATGGTGACTTTTGTTTGCTTTTTCTCTTTCATTCAAAAAACTCCCACAATCAATATCTTGTCTTTTGTTTCGAAACCGATTTCAAATAACTTAAAAAGAGCATATCATAATTTCATCTATTACAGAAGATTTTTTTGCTTGAAGATGACGAAAAATCATTTAAAGAAATAAAAAGAAAGCGATTTCAAATAAACGGTTGACGACGCTCTCTTTTTCCTCTAGAATTTTCCTTGAAACCGATACCAAATAAAATATCAATCTTTTGTTTCAGATGGAAAGGGAGGCTGATCTCAAATGGAAAATCGTTATGCTGTACACCCTGAGCAGGTCAAACGTTTTACAACAGAGGAACTTCGTCGTCATTTTCATATTCCTACACTATTCGTTGGTGGTGAATTAAAACTTTACTATTCGCATGAGGATCGCGTGGTGATTGGTGGCGCTATGCCGGGTTCAGAAGCGCTGAAACTAGATGCGGGAGATTTTCTACGTACGGATTATTTCCTTGAAAGACGAGAAATTGGCATTGTGAATGTCGGCGGGCAAGGAACGGTCACTGTTGATGGTGAGTCCTTTGTGCTGGAACATAAAGATTTTTTATATATTGGGCTCGGGCATGAAGATGTCCAGTTTGCTAGTTCATCAGGCGAAGAGGCCAAATTCTATCTTGTATCTGCCACGGCTCACAGGGCGTATCCTACACAAAAAGCAGCCATCGCTGAATTAACACCGAACCACTTAGGGGAAGCATCTGCTTCGAATGTACGAAACTTGTATCAAGTCATTCACGCAAACGGTATCCAAAGCTGTCAGCTCATGATGGGAATTACTCAGCTGGAAACCAATAACACGTGGAACACGATGCCCGCTCATATTCATGATCGGCGAATGGAAGTGTACTTATATCTTGATATCGAAGAGGATGCACGTGTCTTTCATTTTATGGGGGAGCCATCCGAAACGAGACACCTCGTTGTTGCAAATGAGGAAGCGGTCATTTCTCCTGCCTGGTCCATTCATTCAGGCTCGGGTACAGCAAATTATTCATTTATTTGGGCGATGGCGGGCGAGAACTATACGTTCAAAGATATGGACTTTGTCCCAATGGACCAGCTGAGGTAATGAGATGACGACAGCATCCTATGTAGCGTCCCTCTTTTCTCTTGAAGGCAAAACAGCCCTTGTGACAGGTCCTGGAACCGGCATTGGGCAGAGCATTGCAGTGGCGCTTGCCCGATCAGGCGCAGATATCATCGGCACATACCATCACACACCGCTTGAAGAAACGAAATCGCTTGTCGAACAGTCAGGCCGATCGTTTCATGCGATTCAGGTCGACTTTTCCGATCCTCAAGCTGCCAAGCAGGCTGTCGATGCCATGTTAAAAAAGCATACGATCGATATATTAATCAATAATGCTGGAACCATCAAAAGAGAGCAGGCCGCTCATTATTCAGAGGAAGATTGGCATACGGTCATGGATGTGAACATCAACAGTCTCTTTTTCCTGACGCAAAAGGTTGGGCAGCAGATGCTGAAAAACGGGCAAGGGAAAATCGTGAATATTGCCTCCCTTCTATCGTTTCAAGGCGGCGTGTTTGTCCCAGCCTATACAGCAAGTAAACATGCTGTCGCCGGGCTGACGAAGGCTTTTGCCAACGAATGGGCGAACCATCATATACAAGTGAATGCGATCGCGCCTGGATACATTGCGACCAATAACACGCAAGCCATTCGGGACGATAAAAATCGAAATGAAGAGATTCTCAAACGAATTCCCGCTGGGCGCTGGGGAAAACCTGAGGATCTTGCCGGCGCTGCTGTTTTCCTAAGCTCACCCGCTTCCGATTATATGAACGGTCATATTTTATCTGTTGATGGCGGCTGGCTTGCAAGATAAACAGACGAGAGAATTCCTAATGATAGGGATTCTCTTTTTTCTATTTGCATAATTCTCCACCTACCGAGTCACTCTATAAAAAACATGACATGAGGGTGAGGAATTATGAAAAGTCGTATCGAACAAGATATAGCGTCCGTCATTAAACGGGTCAAAAGCTTCGCCGGAAAAAGTGATGATATCGTGTTCCATTCTTTTTCATTTGGTCCTTCGGCTATCTCTGCATGTCTCGTGTATGTTGAAGGACTCACAGAATTTGAGATGCTTTCCAAGCAAATCATTTCACCAATGCAAAAGGAACTAAACATCGCCGAGGTTGACCCTACTACACTTCCTTCCCTTTCTAACACGTTCTTTGGTATACAAAATGACGTGCTGGAAGATATAAACCTTGCCATCGAGCAATTATATAGCGGCAGGGCTATTTTATTTGTAAATGGGGCAACGCAAGCACTTTCGCTCCAAACGAACCTTTTTCAATTTAGAGAGGTTGAAGAGCCGCAATCGGAAGTCCTAGTAAGAGGGCCGCGGATCGGTTTTATTGAAAACCTTGAAAAAAACACGGCGTTACTCCGTGAGCGGGCAAACGACCCTAATCTTGTCATTCAAAAGGTGAGTGTGGGCTCTCGCAATAAAAAAAATGCTGCCCTTGTGTACGTTCGTGATATTGTTGATCCCAAATTAGTAGAAGATGTTCTATCACGCATGACTGAAATCAAAATGGATGACATTCCTGAAACTGGCTATATTGAACAGCTGATTGAGGACAGTCACATCTCCATTTTTCCGCAGCTTCAAAACACAGAGCGCCCTGACCGGGTGATTGCATCTGTACTTGAAGGCAAAGTCTCCATTTTACTTGATGGAACTCCATTTGCGCTCATTTTACCCATGACTCTTACAGCCTTGATGCAATCACCTGAAGATTATTATCAGAGATGGACTAGCGCCACTCTTTTACGTTTGCTCCGTTATCTTGCCGTGCTCCTCACGATTTTTTTACCTGGTCTTTACATTGCACTTGTCTCTTATCATCCAGGTTTATTACCGACTCAAATGGCACTTACCATCGCAGGCAGCCGGCAGAACGTTCCGTTCCCTCCTGTTGTCGAGGCGATTCTCATGTCTTTTACGATAGAGTTACTGCGGGAAGCTGGACTTCGCCTTCCTAGAGCCATCGGGCAGACAATTGGACTCATTGGCGGCGTCATCATTGGTCAGGCGGCTGTCCAAGCCAATATCGTCAGTGCCTTAATGGTGATTATTGTGTCACTGACGGCACTGGCTGATTTTACGGCACCATCCTATGACTTTAGTTTCCCGCTGCGTATCTTGCGGTTTATGGCGATTTTCAGTTCAGCGATATTTGGGTTATACGGCTTAATCATGTGCTATTTATTTGTGCTTTGTCACCTGATGCAATTAAAGACCTTTGGTTTTGACTATTTCACACCTGTTTTGTCTTCACCGTTTTCAGATTTAAAGGATACGTACCTTCGTTTACCAATTGGGCTATTTAAATCAAGACCGAAAACAGCAAAGACAAAAAATCTCAAAAGACAAGGAGATTAAACGATGTACAGAGCTGAGAAGCTATCATTGTTACAAGTCACCATTCTGTGCAGCTCTACAATGATAGGCGCTGGAATTTTAACCATTCCTCGCAGTTCTGCCAATTCAGGGTTCCCTGATGGCTGGATCATTGTATTAATACAGGGAGTCATCTTTGCTTTCGTCGCTTTTTTGTTAGGATGGATTGCTGAAAAGAATGCACCGGACACTATTTTCGAGTCAAACACAAAAGGAGCCGGTACATTCTTTGGCACGATCTTTAATTTGATGCTGATTGCATATTTACTAAGCATTGTCGGCTTTGAGGCTCGAGTACTCGGTGAAGTGGTTCAGTTTTTTCTGCTGCAATCGACCCCCATGGCAGTGATTGTCATGATTTTTCTTCTCGTGGCCATCTATCATTTGAAAAGTGGTATTTTGCCAATAGTGAAATTGGTGACATACATATATCCGGTAACAATGATCATTTATATTGGGCTTATGCTGTTTAGTTTGAAAATATTCAATTTTGATTACTTACGCCCTGTGATGGCGCACGGGTTTAAAGATTTCAGTAGTTTGTTCTCTCAAACATTTATTCAATTTACAGGCTTTGAGGTCATTTTGTTTGTTGTACCGCTCATTTATAAAGACAAATGGTCGAAGGCGAAATGGGCCGCTGCGATCGGGGTCGGAATTACCTCTCTTATCTATTCTCTCACGCTCTTTATCGTGATTGGTTCCATGACCGTTGGAGAAACGAAATCCCTCACCTGGCCCACTGTCTCACTCATTCAAGCACTAGAACTTGAAGGGGTATTTATTGAACGGTTTGATATTTTTTTATTGACGATTTGGACGTGTCAGCAGTTCATTTGTATGCTTGGCTTTTTCCAATTTGCGATTAAAGGTTGCCAAACAGTCTTTAAGACAACCAATATGACGAGGCTGCTATGGCTGCTTTTTTTAATTACTTCTGCTCTCTCCCTATTTCCAAAAAATATCAATGAAGTCTTTTACTACTCTACTTTACTCGGCTATGCCTTGTTCGTCATTTTAGCCATTCCGTTTATTACAGCGATCCTGATGATGATACGTAAAAAATGGGGAGGTCGTTCTGCATGAGAGGAAAGCGTGTATTGTTCATCTTTTTGTCCTGCTGTCTTTTCCTTCTATCAACAGGGTGTTGGGATTTAAAGAATATTGAAAAATTATCATTTGTTCGAGGCGTTGGCATTGACGAGCAAGAGAATCAAGGGGTGAAGCTTACATATCAAAACCTTGTACCAAAAATGGGGGGAACACAAGAGACTGGTTCTCCTGACTATTTGAATGTCGTCTCGAAGGGGAGAAATGTGCTGGAGGCTGTCAGTAATGTCGCTTTAAAGGACCAGCCGATCTATAGTGATCATCTAAAAATTTTCTTGTTCGGTAAAAATCAGGCAGAGCATCACGATATTCAAGCAACGCTCAATCACTTTATACGAGATGATGAAGTGCGGCGAAGCAGCTATCTCCTCGTGTCACGAGATGATGCGTCAAAAGTGATCAATCAAAAATTGAAATCACAGCAAAAAGTTCCGGTTGAACATATCTTTGAAACATCCAAAAATCGAAACTTTAACGGAAAGATTTTGCTGCCAACCCGCATTGGCCGGGCATCTGATTACTTCCAGATGGGCGTGAGCTTCCTTGTCCAAAGTGTAGATGCAATAGACGGCGAGCTTATCTATGATGGGGCTGGCATCATTCATGGAAAAACCCGAAAGCTGATCGGCTTCATCCCTGCGAAGGATGTCCAATCTTTAAACTGGGTAATGGATCGGATCTCAGGTGGTGTTGTACCTGCCACCTACAAAGGCTTTCCGATTACGTATGAAGTCAAGAAAGCCAAAACCGAGATCGAACCCTATCTCAACAATGGAAAGGTGTCCTTTAAAATTAATATACAAACAAATGGAAAACTATCAGAGGATCAATATCCTCCTGAAAACTCGTTCGATGAGCAGTACATCAAACGATATGAGCGGATTTTCTCTAAGAAAATTAAAGGGCGCATTCAAAAAGCAGTGAGTCATATGCAAAATGAAGTAGGTGTTGATCCGATCTTTTTAAGCAGGCAGTTCCGTATCAAATACCCAGACTATTGGGAAAAGCATCGAAACGAGTGGGATGCACTCTTCCAAGAAGCAGATATCGAATATCATGTCAAAGTCAGCATTTTGAACTTTGGAGCAGAAGGTGCAACGAAAAGTTATAAATGGTAAAGCAAAAAGGCGGTTATCCCGAAGGAGAGTCGCCTTTTTTACGTACAACGATTAAAAGCTGGTAAAGGTTCACTTGATCAGACAACGCTTTTGTTTGAAAGCCAAGTGCCGCCCCTGCTCTCGCCACTTCGTCAAAAAACAGTTGGACGTTTTGATCAATCTGTACATTGATGCGCTGCTCGATCACTCGTTCAAATAAATGGTCCGGGAAAAGCGAACGCATGGTGTTTGGTGTAAAGAACCTCAGATGACTTCGGTCTAAAATCCCGACATCTTGATACGTAAAATCCCCTGTCATTAACGGGAGAAGTGCCTCTGCATGCATCATATTAGGCAGGCAGCAAATAATCACACCGCCCGGCTTTAAAGATGCATGCGCTTGTTCAATGATGTGCCAAGGATCTACCACATGCTCTAATACATCAGAAAAAATAATGGCATCAAAAAAAGCCTCTTTGTCTAACCACGGGTAATCCTCTGCTTTTGCCTCGATGACTTCTTCATAATATGCCTTTGCGATTGCTGCTTTTAATGAATCTGTCTCTACGCCGTACATGTTAATAGATTGCCGATTCATCAGTTCAAGCCCTGTTGCCCCTGCGCCGCAGCACACATCCAGCACACATCCAGCGTCCTTTGGAAGCAGTGCTGCAAAATAAGGGTGAGGAGTCACAAGATTGAGGTCAATCCCCCATTTATCTAAAAATCGAAGCCTGTTCTCTGCAAAGAGTGTAGAAATATTCGTTTCTTCATTCGCACGGAACGTTGCATGACCGTGATGATGCACAAATGAATCATGGACGATTTGCAGTTGATATCCCTTTAGCAATGAACGCAAACAAAGATCATCATCCTCAAATGATCCATACATGAACCGCTCATCAAATAGCCCCACATCCTCGATGAGCTCTCGTTTTACCAACAGGCAAAAACCTACAAGCCGATGTACATATGTTCTCTGACCTTTTCTAGCAGCCGTATATTTCTTCGCAAAAGCTGGGAGCTCCTTCACATCTGTATACGATGGCTCGACCATTTGAGGCCCACTCACATAATTGGATACCGGTCCTACCATCCCAATACGTTCTGATGAAAATAACGCCTCTTTTAATGGAGAAAGCCAATTTTCCGTCACGATCGTGTCGTTATTTAAAAAGAGAATGCTGTCTCCTGAAGCTTTTTTTGCTCCTTGATTGCAGCCCTTTGCAAAGCCTTGATTTACTGCATTTTCTATGAAAATCACATCTTTCAGCTCTCTCACATATTCCTTCGTACCGTCAGTTGACGCGTTATCAACGATAATGAGTTCATATTGGTCACTTCGGGTATGCTGCTTGATGCTGTCGATACATTTTTTCGTTAAATGCAATTCATTGTATGTCAGCATGACAATACTCGTTTTTCCTTTCATCTCATTTCCACCTTTCGCCCGCCTGTTCCATATGTATGTCATATGCAGCACGTTCAGAAGATGAGAGATTGTCCTTTCTTGATTAAACGTTTGTTTAACAAAGCAAAACCAGCTGCATGCTGGCAGCTGGTCATTGTTCACACCGTTTTTCCTTCGTCACTTGCGACGGCACGATTTCTCTTTTTTAAATCTTCTTCAATTTCTTCAAGACTCTTCCCTTTCGTTTCCGTCACCAAATATTTCACAAACAAGAAGGCGCCTATGCCGATGACCGCATAAATGAGGAAAAGATGACTGATGCCTATCGCGCTTAATAAAGCTGGGAATGTCAGCGAGATAATTAAATTCCCTGTATGGAGGAGGAAGGTAGAGACGCCTGTACCGATTCCCCGCACATGTACTGGGAACAGCTCAGGAAGCATGACCCAAACGACTGGACCCCAGCTGACAGCAAAAATGACGATGAAGAGCCCTAAACAAATAATGGTTGTCCACCCTGCAGCTGTTGATCCCTCAAAAAATCGATTGACCACGGAGAGGACAATTAAACTGAGGACCATTCCCGCGTTCCCAAATAGGAGTAGTGCTTTACGGCCTACACGGTCAATAATTTTGATTGCCACAAACGTCATAACGACATTCACAGCGCCAATGCCGACGGTTCCTAAAATGGCGGCTGAGTTACCAAAGCCAACGCTTGTAAACGTTTTTGGCGCATAGTAAATAATCGTATTGGTTCCGATAAACTGCTGTAAAAAGGCAAGACCGACACCAGCGATTAATGCTGGTCGCACCCACGGCTCAAATAATTCCTTAAAACCGCCTTTTTCTTCATTTTCTGCCTTTTGAATATCAGAAATTTCTTCTTCGACCTCTTGCTTACTCTTTCTAAGCTTAGACAATATCTCCTTCGCACGGTCTGCCTGTCCATGAACAAACAGCCAGCGCGGACTTTCTGGCATAAATAAAATCCCACATAATAAAAGCACGGAAGGAACAACTGCAATTCCAAGCATCAGGCGCCATGCCTCTGCATCAGCTAAAGCATAGTTCACAATATAGGCGAGAAGAATACCAAATGTGATCATGAGTTGGTTTAAAGAAGATAGTGCACCTCGTGATTCCTTTGGAGCAAGTTCAGATAAGTATAATGGAACAATCGTTGTCGAGCAGCCGACAGCAAGCCCTAGTACAATTCGGAATAAGACCATTACTTCTGTATTTGGAGCAAGGGCTGTACCAAATCCGCCGATAATAAACAAAATCGCTGCGGCAATAATGGCTTTTTTCCGCCCGAATTGGTCTGTCAGTTTTCCAGAAAGAGAGGAACCGAGCATCGCCCCAATTAAAATCGAGCTGACGACAAGTCCCTCTGTAAACGCATTTAACCCTAAATCCTCTTTCATAAATAAGATAGCGCCAGAAATAACACCTGTATCATATCCATATAAAGCGCCGCCAAGGGCGCCGAAGAAATAAAGCCATCCATTCCGATTTTTCATGTTCATAACCCCTCTTTTGTTCTGTATGTACTGGATGTTTCTCTATGAAAAACCATTTTCCTCACTTCCTGTCTTTTCAAACATTTCGATGTTTTATGACAAATATATTTCATTTTCATATCATTGAAACTTTTTATGATAAGGAAACGTCAATTAAGCGTTAGTGAAAAAAATGTCGCACTATATCCCGTTTTAAGGTATATTTGTTTTAGTTTGTAAACAACAAGAAGGTCATCTTTACTATAAAAATCATAGCGAGGGTTTAAAATATATGGATCAATCACGAAGTAAACGCAAAGGAAAAAAGCGTTTAAAGCCATGGGTGAAAGTCACTCTGTTTATATTCGGTATTCTTTTACTGACAACCGCTTCTGTCACAGGCTACGCCTACTATAAAGTGACAAGCGCTGCCAAAAAGGCACAAGTATCTTTAGATCGCGGCGCACAATCTGTCAAACGGATTGAAGCATTCGATCCTGGGAAAGACAGCTTCTCTGTCTTGCTGCTTGGAATTGACAGCAGACCGGGCGAAACAGTCAAACAAGCAAGAAGCGATGCGATGGTCTTAGCAACCGTCAATCGTACAAATAAAACCGTGAAATTATTAAGCATTCCAAGGGACTCATACGTCAATATTCCAGGTCATGGCTATGACAAAATTACACATGCACACGCTTTTGGCGGTGCAGATTTAACCTTGAGCACAGTCGAAGATTTACTAGATATTCCGGTTGATTTTGTTATCCAAAGTAATTTTAAAGCGTTTAAAGAGATCGTCAATGAACTAAATGGTGTATCGATTAACATCAAGGATGAATATTTAGTCAAACAAATTCTAAAAGATACAAAAGGCAAGGTACAGCTGCAAACAGGAACTCATACGCTAGATGGTGATCAAGCTCTCGCCTATGTGAGAACAAGAAAAGCAGATAGTGATTTAATGCGCGGACAGCGTCAAATGGAAGTATTAAAAGCCATTTTCGATAAATCAAAATCGTTAACGTCTATTCCATCATATGACAATATCATTGATACACTCGGTGATAATGTCTCCACCAACCTTTCAATGAAAGAGCTAGTCGGGCTTTTCCCGCTTCTGACGTCACTGAAATCGGTTGATACCATTCAGCTAAAAGGCTCTGATTACCAGCCAAACGGTGTTTATTATTACCAATTAGATCAACCCCAACTAAACGAAGTAAAGACTGAATTGAAAAAGCAGCTTGAATTATCATAAACAAAAAGGGCTAAAATGATTTTATTTTAGCCCTTTGTCTTCTTTTCAGCGTGATAGAAAACCTTTGAAATCTAGGAAGGACGAACACCGGCGCGCAGGACTGACAAAGAATGCGAGGGTTTGTCTACACGCTGAAAGCGTCTTTTAAAGGCGCTTTTTCTTATTTCCTTGATCATTCGGTCATTTTTGTTTAGCCTTGATAGAGAGGAAACAACCATCCTATTCTTTCATGAGAATGAAGGAAATCGTACATACTTTGAAGAGGCTACTGCATGAATGAAGGAGGATTTGACAGCGATGAAAAAAATGATTGCGATTGATTTAGACGGTACGCTTTTAAATACAAAAAGTGAAATATCTGCTCAAAATCGGGAAGCATTAATTCGCGCGAAGGAAGCAGGATATATTGTCACCATCTGTACAGGACGGGCGACTTTCGATGTAAAAGAGCTGCTGGGCGATTTAGACATTCCGATTATTGCGGCAAACGGTGGAACCGTTCATACTGAAGGATACGAGCTTTTCAGCAGAATCACACTTGATCAAGAAGCAGGAAAACGAGCGGCTAAGGCATTAGTGGAACGAAACATTTACTTTGAGGTCTATACGGACGATGCACTCCTCTCTCCTTTCGATGGAAAAGAGAAGCTGAAAGCAGAATTTGATGTGATCAAAAGTGCGAACCCAAATGAAGATGTAGCTGATTTATGGAAAGGGGCAATGACTCAATTCAAACAATTTGGCATCAAACCAGTGGATGATATTCGGCAGATCTTTGAGTCGAATGAAGCGACCTATAAGTTACTCTGCTTCTCGTTTGATATGAACAAATTGCAGGAAGCCCGAGATCTTCTTGCAGAAATGCCCGAGCTTTCGTTAACCTCTTCTGGTAAGCATATCATTGAGGTGCTGCCAAAAGAATCCGGGAAAGGACATGCCCTTAAAAAGCTTGCAGCTCATTATGGCGTAGACCGCTCACATATTTATGCGATTGGTGACAGTCCAAACGATCTATCCATGTTTGAGGAAGCAGACCACCGCATTGCTATGGGCAATGCTGTAGATGTCATTAAAGAAAAGAGCACTTACATCACAAAAGGCAATCATGAAGACGGTGTTGCTTACTTTATTGATCTGCTTTTACAAAATCAATTCCATGAAAAAAAGACGCTTGTTTGATTAGCGCCTAGAGAGAAGTCTAGAAGTCCGATACGAGCGTTGATCGGGCTTTTTCTTTATTTTTTGATTCTAACAGCCGTCTCATACTTATCCTTCCAGTACGTACTTGTTTTCATATTGGTGATAACGACACCCTTTGATACGGTCACATGAATGACTTGATTTGATCCTGCATAAATCGCCGGCATTAATGACGTGCCACTAAAGAAAACGAGATCTCCTGGCTTCAGCTCCGAACGTTTCACAGTCGTACCTGCCTTGACTTGACCTGACGCATAGCGAGGCAGTTCAATGCCAAGTACTTTCCGATACACGTACTGTGTAAACCCTGCTGTGTCAAAGCCCTTTTCTGGATTCGTACCGCCTTTGACATAAGGAACTTCACCAATATACGTAGCGGCTTTTGAGACAATCGGGTCTTCTTTTGCTAATTTCAGCTCTGTTAATCGTTTCGCACCTGTCCATTTCTCACGCCAATACGACTCGGACAAATAAGAAATCGTGACACTCTCCGAACGGCTCGCATGAATAAAGCGGCCGCCCCCAATATACATCCCTACATGAGAAATGCCTGGCTTATATGTGTTGCTAAAAAAGACAAAATCCCCTGGACGTATATCCGCTAATGCCACTTTTTCTCCAACCATCCACTGCTGTTCAGCACTTCGAGGTAAATAAATCCCTAGTGATTTTTCAAATACATATTGTAAAAAGCCTGAACAATCAAACCCAACCTTTGGGTCCGCTGCACCAAATACATATGGAATCCCTACATATTTCATTGCATCTTTCACTAGGCGATCATCAGAAATTTCCTGCTTGCCAGGCAGTCGTTTGACTGCATAAAACCGGTTCGTCCAGTATTTACTTTTGCTGACATCTGTTTTCACCACCCCTTGACTAAGCGTGATATGGATGACCTGATCGTCCCCAGCGTACAATGCAACATGTGTGGGGATATCCTTTTTTTCTTCAAGGCTGCGGAAATACACAAGGTCACCGGGCTTGGCTTTGTCCCATGATACCTTTGCTCCAATCTGATACTGGTCGATTACCTTCCGCGGCAAATCAAATGCATCTGACGTCTTGTACACATATTGAATAAAGCCAGATGCATCAAAGCCTGTTTTTGGATCAGTTCCCCCTTTATGATAAGGCGTTCCAATCAGCTTTTCCGCTTTCTCCAAAGGAGACGCTGTTTGAGCAGATACTTCTGAATGAGACATGAACATCAAACCTACGAGCGCACACCCGCCAATCAACATTCCTTTCCATTTCAAGATCTTTTCCCTCCTTTCTTCTTTAGTTTCGGCAAGACACCTTTCATTTTACACCTTTTTTTCGACAAAAAAGAGCACGCAGTGCGTGCCCTGTAAACTCTTTACCTTTATTTACTTTCTTCCGCTTTTGACTGCTTTTGCTGTTCAATTTTCTGCATCTCAACTGAGATCTTTTGTTTTTCATGATCTGTGAGGCTGTCACTAAATTTGAAAGCAGACATAAAGACAAATACTAAAATTAACGCAACAAACGGCCAGCTTGCTTTTAGGAATTTCATTTCTTCTCTTTCCCTCCGTTTTCTTTTAAGTTTTTAACTTTATCAGCGTGATCTACTTCAAAGAAAATGTGTCCATCTTTTTCTTTCCAATCCGCATTTGTTCCATTTGTCAGCATACGGATAATGGATTTTGATTCTAGTGATCCTGCTTTTACCGGAGCAGGTGTTGCTTCCTTGATGTACATTGGGACAACTTCAAATGTCGCTTTTCCATCTTCATTCAGATGATACTGAACAAGTGCAGAATCACGTGTTCTTGACCACCCTTGGTCAAAAATAAAGTTCCCTAAACTATAGAAGATCGCCGTGCCATTATAGACTTCCATTGGCTCAAGAACGTGCGGATGAGCACCGATAATGATATCTGCACCAGCCTTTGACATCGCTCTTGCCAATTCTCTTTGTCTATCGTTTACTTCATTGTTATACTCCTGTCCCCAGTGAGCATGTACAACGACGACATCTGCCTTTTCAGCAGCCTGCGAAATCATCGGAATAAAGATAGAAGGATCGGCTGGCAAGATACCTGCCTGGCGATTCGTTGCTTTAAAATCTTTCCCATACACATCTGTAAAACCAAGTGTAGCGATTTTGACACCATTTACTTCTTTGTACGAAATGTTCTGCTTCGCATCCTGAAGGTTACGGCCTGCACCTGTATAATCCATATCAGCATGTTCAAAGGAATCGATCGTTTTGTTTAGCCCTTTTTCACCAAAGTCTGCCGCATGGTTATTCGCAAAGTTTAATACTGAGAAATTCAAATCTTTCAGCGCTTTAACAGAGTCCTCATCTGTTTTCAAATGAATATTCTTTTGCGCCGCTTGTTCCTGATCTGATGCGACTGGATGCTCAAAGTTACCTGTTACATAATCTGATACATCAAAATATGGCTTGGCATAGCGAAAGAGATGCTGTTTTCCATAGCGGTCTGTTACTTTTTCTACGTTTCTTCCAAACATAATGTCACCGACAAACGAAGCGGTCAGGATGTTTTCTGGATTCTTTTGTACAGTTGGCACTTGTGCTTTCCCGATAAACGTAAATAGAAATGTACAAGCGATGACGATCGGTAAAGCAATCAGTACGTGTTTATTCGTCTTTTTCTTTTGGTTCTTTGTGATTTTCAGCAGCTTTTCCTGAAAGCTTAATTTTTTATTCATCATTGGACACACCTTATCTTAAAATAGATAGTAAACATACATGATGGCAAATGTTGCACCACTTAGAAGTAACGTGCTTCCAAGGGTAATCGTAAGACCTTGCTTTTGAATCGTATTCGCAATCAATCCAGGAACGATGATACCAATTCCGCGGAATTCGGCTATTTCAAATGGGACCACTGGATAGAAGAAATCAAATATCAGCTTTAAGGCAATCCCTGTAATCAGCATCGCAGCAAACTTTCTGCGTCCATATAAAATCATAAATTTTGATAGACCAAAGCGAACGATGACATACGTGAGCAAGCTGACAGATAAAACGACTAAAATAAAGACTGGCTGGTTAAATACAAGCGCTAGATAACCTGGGACAACAAGTCCAGCTGGTACGATTCCTGTTTTTTCTGCAAAGATTAAACTAAGTAGAACACCTAAAATTAACGAGATATAAAGATCTGATCCGAACATTTTCTATATTTCCTCCTAGCTGACAAGCTGCTTAATTTTGTATTCTTGAATTTTTTCGATTAACGGTTCAGCGGCACCATGAATATTGCCGACTCCATAAACCACTCGATTATGAAGCTTTTTCTCAAGCATGTTCATAATTTCTTCTGTAGATTGATATTCAAGGTTGTGTAAGTGGTCAGCCGGAATTTTTCCATCCTCATATGCCTTTACAATTGGATCTGTTGTTTCACCAATCAAGACAAGGTCACTTGCTTCAATATAAGGAAGTACATCCTCCGCAAACTGGATCGTTCTATCTACACGATCCGCACGGCAGTTCATGATAATAATCGGTTCATCTGTTGGATATCCAATTTCTTTCACGCGCTTCCAAATGTTCAATGTAGATGATGCGTCGTTTGCCGCAAAACCATTTACAAAGTGTCCAGGTGTCTTCGCGTCCATTAATGGAAGAATTCTCATCGCTCCTGGATCAGGCGGCGCATTTAACATTCCTCTGAATGCCGTATCTTCATCAATCCCTAATGCCTGCGCAACACCAAGTGCAAGTGAGGCATTGTCTGGGAAAACCATGTACTCAAATTTCCGTAAATACTCATCGGAAATCTTGGAATTATCTGCAACAATGACTTCTGTGTTGCGTTTTTTCGCAATCTCTTTAAAGAAATCCGTATATTCACTATCCGTAATAACCAAGTGTCCATTATAAGGAATTGTCGCTGTAAAGGCTTCTGCTATTTCATCAAGTGTCGGCCCCATGACGTCCATATGATCTTCAAGAACGTTTACGATCACGCCAATATTTGCTTGAAGCAGCTCTTCCTGAAAGATAATTTGGTAATCTGGATTTACTGCCATACACTCACTGACGATGGCATTTGCTCCTCTTTCAACGGTTTCTCTCATAACTTCCTTCTGCTCACCGATATTCGGTCCTTGCGGTTTCCTTTTAATCGGCTTCTCCTCTGGCGTATCCCAATAAATCATTCTTGCATCCGTTCCCGTTGTTTTTCCGACAGTTTTATAACCTGCCTCCATTAAGATACCGGTTGTCAATCTTGTGACGGTAGACTTTCCGCGAATACCATTAATATTGACGCGCACCGGCAGGGCATCGATATTTTTCTGATGACGCTTCTTTTCAATAAAGCCAATCCCTAACATGATGACACAGGCTATAACGATTAACCACATCGCTTATCTACATCTCCTTTTTTTATGAGTGTGATATGTAAATTCAATCAACAGTATATAGGTTCAGCATAAAATCACAATCGGTATTATGTAACATAATCTTTCACTTCCTCGTATGCCAAATTCCTCTAATCATAAGGTGTATTTGCCTACCTCGCCTTCAAATGGAAAGGCCAAAAGACGGACATAAATCAGCATGAATTTCGGCTTCAAATAAGAGAAAGCGCTACCATTAAACATCGAAAAATCTTTTGTCCTTTTCTCCCTAAATTTTTTGACAATTGTTAAGATGTATTTTGAATCAATGTTTTAAAGTCCTATCAGTTCTAGAAAATCAGTCATATCAGCGCTTTAAATGAATAGTGCGTGTTTTAGAATGTTTTCGATTTTTAAATGAACAGGTTAGAAAGTCATCCTCATCGATCAGAACGCTACGTGTTGACCCATGACAAAGGTCACCTCCAAAAAAATCAAGTCATATGCTTATTTTGAGGTCACAAAGAAATGGTATAATATGTAAACGAATGATCATTTCGGAATACCTTCTCTTTACGATATTCGCTCCTTATGACCTAAACAATGAAACATTATTCATTTCTTTTTATCAAGATTCATCATTTCTTAACATTTTTAATATGATTTTAGTTGAAAGTTGTCAGCTTATGTCATGCTTTCACCTAAGATGACGAATAAATTCAGCCTCTCTGCTCACACTATGGTTAAAAAATCTGTGAGAGGAGGCTAAAGATGCCAAACACCAATGAACAAACACGCTTGCACTTTCTATCAGGAAGCTTCGAGGAAAAAATTCGGATTCTGAAAAAGACATTTCAGCAAAGCGGAGATTTTGAATATCGAGAGTTAATGGTGAATGAAACAAAATCTGTCTTGTTTTTTATTAAGACAAGGATAGATGAAAGTAAATTAAATGATTTCATTATCGGCAACTTATTAGGCAATCCTGGAAAGCAGGATTATACAAAGTCTCTTAGTACTCTCGAAACTGGTGACTTGACGCTAATTACAGACAGTATCATTGCAGGCAGCATTGCCTTTCTTGAAGAAAATTCCTCACAGTTTAAATTATTTACCGTTGGGCAGCCTCCGCTGCGCTCTATTTCTGAGCCTTCTTCAGAAAGTATTATTGCGGGCGCACATGATGGATTTGTGGAAAGCTTGGATACGAATTTACATTTACTGCGTTCTCACTTAAATGATCGGAAACTCGCCATCCAGTACCATAAGGTCGGTACAAAATCGGAAACAAAGCTTGCCACAATTTATATTTCCGATATTGCCAATCTAGAAAAGGTAGAAGAAGTGAACAGACGGATTTCTTCTATTAAAGTAGACACACTGCTCAGTCCTGGGTCTGTCGTTGAAGCAATTGAGGATGATTCATTTTCTATTTTTCCGCAGCTGATTGACACTGAACGTCCTGATAAAGTCAGGTCTGCGATCCTTGAAGGCAGAATTGTTGTGCTGATGGATGGCAGTCCAATGGCCATCATTCTACCTATCACGTTCTTTAGTTTCTTTCAATCACCAGATGATTATAATAGTCGCTGGATTCCAGCTACATTTATCCGTGTTTTGCGTTATCTTGCCTGTATCATCGCAGTCATACTGCCATCTTTTTATATCGCAGTCATTGGGTTTCATTATGAGGTGGTTCCCGATGAGCTCGCCATCACCATGAAGAACTCTATTATTGGGATTCCCTTCCCTCCTTTAATAGAAGCCATGCTGATGGAAATTACCATTGAACTCATACGGGAAGCCGGGGTGCGTCTGCCAAAACCCATCGGGCAGACTATTGGGATCGTAGGCGGTTTGGTCATTGGAGATGCGGTAGTAAAAGCAGGACTCATTTCGAATGTTCTTATCGTTGTGGTCGCCGTGACCGCTGTTGCTTCCTTTGTTCTTCCTTCGTTTGAAATGACGTCTACCATCAGGATGCTGCGTTTCCCGCTCATGTTCATGGCTTCTATGTTTGGCTTTATTGGCATTTCATTTGGACTAGCCATTGTCCTCATGAATTTATGCCGCCTAGAATCACTAGGTGTACCGTACTTATCACCAGTTGCTCCCTTTAACTGGCAGGATTTAAAAGATACTGTGATACGACTGCCTATGTGGATGTACAAACAGCGCCCTATTTATTTAAATCCGCAAAAGAAAAAACAAATTGAACAATTGCGAGGGTGGGAAAAGAAACATGAAAAATAAAATATCTCCATCTCAAGCAGTCTTTTTTATCATCCAATCTCAAATTGGTGTAGGGATTTTAGGACTTCCTCATCTGCTGATGAAGGATATGGGTCACGATGGGTGGATGACGATTATTCTAGCCGGATTATTCATCCAAATCATCAACACCATTTTTATTTACATTATTCATAAATATCCTGACACATCGTTTTTCCAAACGTTAATCAACGTGTTCGGAAAATGGATCGGTCGGACCTTGATAGTTCTCTATACAGTATACTTTGCCTCAGTCTGCATTGTTGTTCTATCGATCTTCACACGAATTCTTGGAATATGGGTGCTACCGCTTACGCCAAATTGGGTCATTGATTTATTGCTGATGATATCCATTATCTACATCGCAAAGGAAAAACTCACAGCAATTGTCAGGTTTAACTTTATTTTGACTCCCTTTTTGCTCATGCTGTCTCTATTGATGATTTATGCATTAAAAGGAACGAATATCGACTACCTCATGCCTTTTTTCCAAACAGATTTTTCTCAATTTCAAATTGGATTGAAGGACGTTGTTCTGTCCATGAATGGATTCGAGATGATTCTTATCATCTCTCCATTTATGAAGGGCTCCATTAAACAGCGGTATAAGGTCATGACCATTTCTAATATATGCACAACGCTTTACTACCTATTTATTACATTGATTTGTTTTATGTTTTTCAGCCCAATTGAGCTTAATGTCATACCCAACCCTGTTCTTTATCTATTAAAGACCATTTCATTCGGTGTGATTGAGAGGACAGACTTAATTTTTCTCAGCTTTTGGGTGTTTAACATTCTTGCCACCCTCAGCAATTATCTCTACTTTTGTGCAAATGGCGTATCCAGCATTTTGAAGAAAAAAGAGCATAAAAAGTATGTCTATTATTTTGCCATTTTGATCTATGTCGCTAGCTGTTTTCTTGCAGAAGATAATTTTAGAATTCAGCGCTTTAATGACTTTACGACTTTTTCTCAATATTCAGTTATTTATACACTTCCGATCATTATGGCCATCACCATCTTGATCAAACATCGCAAAGGGAAGGTGAAATCACATGCGTCATAAGTACATACTGACGCTGCTTATGTGTATTTCTCTTATATTCATGCCTGGCTGCTGGGATCAGAATTTGTTAAAAAACATCTCTCTTGTCTTAACTTCAGCTGTCGATCAAGGAGAAGAAGACAATGCGAAATTCTCAATTACCTATAGAAAGGTGCAGCAGTCTCAAAGTATGGAGCAAGGAAATACAGGCAGCTATTCAACCACTGTTCTTACAACTGAAGCACCGACTTTAAGAAAAGCAAGGACCAACTTTAGCCGGATTGTCGACCAAAAAATTGATATATCGAAAATGCGGGTCATGCTGATCGGCGATGAATTTGCTCAAAATCGCCTTCTTCCCTATTTAGATATGTTTTATCGAGATCCCAAAAGTCCTTTACTCGCAAACCTTGCTGTGGTTCAAGGGGGAAGCTGTGTGGAATTGATCAACCAGCTGCTCAAGGAAAAACTTATTGTGAGCGACTATTTAAACAACTTAATCACTACCGCATCACAGTCCTCCCTAGTAGCACCTAAAAACATTCAAAATGTCCGGTCCAAAATGCTGCAAACGGGAGAGGATTTCACACTGCCGTTACTTCACTTCGATCAATCAAAGCAGTTAATTAGTGTAAAAGGTGTAGCCCTATTTGATAATGAAAAAAAGAAAGGCGAACTGTACGGTCAAGATGCGATTCTGCTCACCGTGATGGACGGGAAAATGGGGAGCTATGCAACCTTCACAAAAAAAGTTAGAAGTGACATGAAATCAAAAGAGAGCAATTACATCACCATTCAAGTAACAGACGCAAAGAGAGACATTAAGATTGTCAATCCTGATCACCGAGACTTAACATTCTCTCTCAATTATGAATTCACGACATCTGTGCTCGAGTACCCGAAAGATAACCTAGATACAGATAAGACCATTGAAATCCTCAACAAAAGGCTTTCAGCCATTTTGACAAAAGAAGCCGAAAAAGTCGTTGCCTCGCTGCAAGAAGCAAATTCTGATGTTCTAAGTCTTGGGAGAAAATATCGAGTAAGACATTATGATGAGTATATGAAAATGAACTGGGTAACCGATTATCCAAAGGTGAAAATTATTCCAAAAATCAAAGTGAATATTACACAAACAGGTATTACTAGCTAAGAAAAGGAAGATCACATCTTTCTTTTCTTTTTTTATTTTTTAAAGATTGTCAATTCAGAGCATTCGTGATAATCTATTTATGTAAACGGTTACACATTCATGAAGGGAGGCACACCATTGGCTACAATTAAAGATGTTGCAAAAGCTGCACAAGTGTCTGTTGCCACTGTGTCTCGCGTTCTTAACGATACTGGATATGTCCATGCAGATACGAAAACCCGCGTAACACAAGCGATGCAGGAGCTGAATTACTTTCCCAATGAAGTGGCTAGGTCCCTATTCAAAAGAGAGTCCCGGTTAATCGGTTTGATTTTGCCTGATATCACAAATCCCTTCTTCCCTCAGCTTGCTAGAGGCGTCGAGGATGAAATTCACGCGCATGGTTTTCGTTTATTATTCGGAAACAGTGATGAAGACCGTGAAAAGGAAATGGCATACTTACAAACCTTTAAACAAAATCAAGTGGTCGGTGTCATCGCTGTCACAAACGAACCTGAATCAGATCTATACCATACTGATGATTTACCTGTTGTGTTCTTAGACCGTAGCGTTCCACATGCACCTTCTGTGTTTGCAGATGCTGCTGCTGGCGGAAAAATGGCGGCAATGGAATTAATCAGGCGCGGCAGCCGGCAGATCACACTGCTGAAAGGACCTGCACATCTTCAAACAGCAAGGCAGCGATTCAAGGGTGCTCTTGATGTACTGACCGAAAAAGGTGTCGACTTTCATGTGATGTCTAATGCTTCGTTTTCTTTTCAAGAAGCCCGTAAAAGCGCCAAGGCTCTGTTTCAGCTGTACCCTGAAACAGATGGCATCATTGCCAGCAATGACATCGTTGCAACAGCCGTCATACACGAGGCACTTCGATTCGGAAAAGCGATTCCTGAAGATGTTCAAATTATTGGATTTGATGATATCCCGCAAAGTGAGCTGCTCTTCCCTTCCTTATCTACCATTCGGCAGCCAGCCTATGAGATGGGAAAAGAAGCGGCACAGCTTTTAATGAAAGCGATTCAGAAACAACCTATAGATCAACCAGTTATTCAAATGCCCGTCTCTTTTATTGAACGAGAGACCACAAGAAAGGTGGATTCACAATGAGTCATATTGTCGTAGTAGGAAGCTGTTCAATGGATTTAGTCGTCACATCGGATAAACGGCCAAATGCCGGTGAAACAGTGTTAGGCGAATCATTTAAAACTGTCCCAGGTGGAAAAGGAGCCAATCAAGCAGTCGCAAGTGCCAGACTCGGTGCAGATGTATACATGGTCGGCCGAGTTGGTGATGACGCTTATGGTCAAGATATTGTCAGCAATCTACAAGAGCAAGGGGTTCGCACCTCATATATGAAACCGGTTACCGAAATGGAAAGCGGCACCGCTCATATCATTTTAGCAGAAGGTGATAACAGCATTGTCGTGGTCAAAGGGGCAAATAACGAGGTCACTCCTGACTATGTAAAAGACGCCCTTTCTACAATTGAGGATATTGGGATGGTACTCATTCAGCAGGAAATACCTGAAGAAACGGTCGAAGCGGTCTGCGCCCTTTGCAGCGAAAAAGAAATTCCTTTGATTTTAAATCCTGCGCCTGCCCGCAAAGTACCGCAGCAGGTGTTAGAACAGGCCGCCTACATTACACCAAATGAGCACGAGGCTGTTCTCATGTTTGATGGACGCCCCATTGAAGATGCCTTGCGTCAATACCCTAATAAATTACTCATCACAGAAGGAAAAAGTGGCGTCCGATTTTTTGATGGATTAAAAGAAGTGTTAGTTCCAGGCTTTCCTGTGGAAGCAGTTGATACAACGGGAGCAGGCGATACCTTTAACGGAGCATTGGCTGTTGCCTTAACAGAGGGTAAATCTCTCTATGAAGCGCTTGCCTTTGCCAACCTTGCAGCATCCATGTCTGTCACAAAGTTCGGCGCACAAGGCGGCATGCCAACAAGAGAAGAATTGGAGAAAAAGAAATGAAAAAAAACGGTATCTTAAACAGTCATATCGCCAAGGTACTCGCTGACCTTGGTCATACAGATACAATCGTCATTGCAGACTGCGGTCTCCCTATTCCCGATGGTCCAATTAAAATCGACTTGGCGTTATCAATCGGCACACCATCCTTTCAGGAGGTTACCTCCCTCCTTCTTCAGGAAATGGCAGTTGAACACATGACCGTGGCTAGTGAAATCAAAGAAGCCAATGAACGAGATTATCTATTTCTAAAGAAAGCGTTCTCACAATCAATACATGATGTAGACCATGAGACTTTCAAGGACATGACCAAACAGGCAAAAGCAGTCATTCGAACGGGTGAAGCCACCCCATATGCAAACTGTATTCTGCACGCCGGTGTCATCTTTTAAAAGGAGGAGCCAGATATGAACATTGAGATGCATAATATCCATAAGGCCTTTGGAAAAAACACCGTTCTTTCCGGTGTTTCCTTTGATCTCGCCACTGGCGAGGTCCACGCGCTCATGGGTGAAAATGGAGCGGGAAAATCGACTTTAATGAACCTGCTCACAGGCCTTTATTCATTAGATCAAGGAACGATTCAAATCGACGGAAAAGAAACCGCTTTCAAAAATCCAAAGGAAGCGGAACAAAACGGCATCGCCTTCATTCATCAAGAGCTCAACATATGGCCGGATATGACCGTCTTAGAGAACCTATTCATCGGGAAAGAAATCTACACAAAACTTGGCCTGCTAGACACAAAGAAAATGAAGAAACTCGCTCAAACGCAGCTGGACCGATTATCTGTGAACCTCTCGCTCGATCAAGAGGCAGGAAGCTGCTCTGTTGGACAAAAACAGATGATTGAGATTGCAAAGGCCTTAATGACCGATGCGAAGGTCATCATCATGGATGAACCAACAGCCGCTCTCACCGACCGTGAGATTGAAAAGCTCTTTCAGGTCATTGAATCTCTCAAAAAAGAAGACGTGTCCATCGTCTATATTTCTCACCGGATGGAAGAAATCTTTGCAATCTGCGACCGGATTACGATCATGCGTGATGGGAAAACGGTCGATACGAAAGCCATCCCTGAAACGAATTTCCATGAAGTCGTCAAGAAAATGGTCGGTCGTGAATTAACAGATCGATATCCTGAAAGAACGCCTTCTCCAGGAGATATTGTCCTTGAGGTCAAGCAAGCGGCAAGAAAAGGACAATTTCAAGATGTCAGTTTCTCCGTTAAAGCTGGAGAGATTGTCGGTGTTGCAGGCTTAATGGGCGCTGGCAGAACCGAAATGATGCGGGCGCTGTTTGGTCTTGACCCTCTTGATCAAGGTGAAATCTGGGTCCATGGGAAAAAGGCTGTCATTAAAAAACCAAGTGATGCCGTGAAGCTCGGTATCGGCTTTATTACAGAGGATCGCAAGGATGAAGGACTCATGCTGGATGCATCCATCCGGGAAAACATTGGTCTGCCAAACTTGGACAGCTTCTCTCCAAAGGGACTGATTGATAAGAAAAACGAACAGGATTTTGTTGACCTGCTCATTAAAAGACTGACGATTAAAACGGCTTCCTCTGAAACCTCTGCCCGAAGTCTCTCTGGTGGAAATCAGCAAAAAGTCGTCATTGCCAAGTGGATCGGCATCCAGCCAAAGGTCTTGATTTTAGATGAACCGACAAGAGGTGTCGATGTTGGAGCAAAACGAGAAATCTACCAGTTAATGAATGAACTGACCGATCGAGGTGTTGCCATTCTAATGGTCTCCTCTGAGCTCCCAGAAGTTCTAGGGATGAGCGATCGAGTGCTCGTCATTCATGAAGGAACCATCAGCGGAGAATTAAATAAAGCAGAAGCGACACAAGAACGAATTATGACACTAGCTACAGGAGGGAAGTAACATGAAACCACTTACTTCAAATGGACGATTTGACCACATCATGCAAAAACTTGGGCCATTCCTAGGACTCATCATCCTTGTCGCCATCGTTTCTATTTTAAACCCGGCCTTTTTAGAGCCGTTAAACATCTTAAACTTACTGAGACAAATCTCCATTAATGCCCTCATTGCCTTTGGAATGACGTTTGTTATTTTAACCGGAGGAATTGATTTGTCTGTCGGTGCCATTTTAGCACTTTCTAGTGCCCTAACTGCCGGATTTATCGTGTCTGGCATGGACCCGATTTTAGCTATTATCGTTGGCTGTATTATTGGGGCCATTCTTGGGATGATTAACGGTCTTTTAATTACAAAAGGAAAAATGGCTCCTTTTATCGCAACACTTGCCACGATGACGATTTTCAGAGGGTTAACACTTGTGTATACAGACGGAAACCCGATTACAGGACTCGGCTCTAACTATGCCTTTCAGTTATTCGGCCGCGGATACTTCTTAGGTATTCCTGTTCCAGCGATCACCATGCTTCTCACCTTTATCGTACTTTGGGTACTGCTTCATAAAACACCTTTCGGCAGAAGAACGTATGCTATCGGCGGGAATGAAAAAGCGGCGCTTATCTCAGGCATTAAAGTACCACGCGTCAAAATCATGATTTATTCATTAGCGGGCTTCATGTCTGCTTTAGCAGGGGCCATTTTAACCTCTCGACTAAACTCTGCTCAACCAACAGCTGGTACGTCGTATGAGCTTGATGCGATTGCTGCTGTTGTACTTGGCGGGACAAGCCTGTCTGGCGGAAGAGGACGAATTGTCGGCACACTGATCGGGGTACTCATCATCGGGGTACTGAACAATGGGATGAACTTACTTGGTGTATCATCATTCTATCAATCTGTTGTGAAAGGGATTGTCATCTTAATTGCAGTCCTACTAGACAGAAAGAAATCTGCTTAAGGAGGCAGCTGCTATGAAAAAATTTGTAATACTCATTTTGATTCTCTCATTATTCATGCTTTCTGCCTGCTCGCTCGAACCACCAGAGTGGGCCAAATCTACAAAGGATGGGAATAAAAAAGACATCAAAATCGGACTGTCGATCTCGACCTTAAACAACCCATTCTTCGTTTCTCTCAAAAACGGTGTGACGAAAGAAGCGAAAAAGCTTGGCATCGAAGTCGTCATTGCAGATGCACAAAACGATTCAGCGAAACAAACAAGTGATGTAGAAGATTTAATTCAGCAAGGGGTCGATGCATTGCTCATCAACCCAGCAGATTCATCTGCCATCTCAACTGCTGTCGAATCAGCGAATGCTTCTGATATTCCAGTCATCACGTTAGACCGCTCAGCAGAAAGCGGAAAGGTCGAAGCTCTTGTCGCCTCAGATAACGTCAAAGGCGGCGAAATGGCAGCCAACTTTATCATCGACAAGGTTGGGAAGGGAGCAAAAGTCGCTGAACTAGAAGGTGTACCAGGCGCTTCGGCAACACGTGAGCGCGGAAAAGGCTTCCATCAAATAGCAGATAAAGATTTAAAAGTGACAGCAAAACAAGCGGCTGACTTCGACCGGACAAAAGGATTGAACGTCATGGAAAACCTCCTTCAAGGAAACCCCGACATCAAAGCCGTTTTTGCCCACAATGATGAAATGGCACTTGGCGCACTAGAGGCGATCCAAAGCTCCGGGAAAGACATTCTCGTCGTTGGCTTTGACGGAAATGAGGATGCACTCAACTCGATCAAAGCAGGAAAACTATCCGCAACCGTCGCCCAGCAGCCAGAGCTGATCGGGAAACTGGCAGTCGGTGCTGCAAACGACGTATTAAAAGGGAAAAAGGTAGAAAAGAACATCCCAGCTCCGCTGAAACTAGAACAAAAAAAATAAACAGAAAACCCCCGACTTCCCTCGGGGGTTCTTATTGTTGATAAAGGTCTTTAACCCTTTGTCTTCTTTTCAGCGTGATGACGAGCATAGATCTGACAACGAATGCATGGGTTTTCCCTATTATTCTGGTCTTTTTAGCACAAACGACGTTCCTAAATGGGCATAATCATTTCCTGCTAAACGGGCGACTGGCTTCAATTCGTGAGTAGACACATACCCTTTTTCTGCATCATAAACAGTCTCATCTAAATGCGCACATACAACACGGCCAATGATATGATCGACTGTGATTTCCCCTTCGTCATTTTGAAAGGTGAGATGCTTTTCCAGCTGACATTCAAAGCGAATGCGCGCTTCCTTGATCCCTGGCACTGAAACGACATGGCTCTTTACTTGATGAAGACCGGTTCGATCCAGCTCACTCTCATCCTGTGGCAGCGTAGCAGCTGTTTCATTAATATCTTCAATCATCGCTTCATCACTCACATGGACCACAAACTCTTCCCTGTCGATGATATGTTTTGCTGTATCTTTCATCTCTCCTTGACGCCGTCCGATAGAAACAGCGATCAGCGGAGGATGACCACTGATGACATTAAAGAAACTAAATGGTGCGGCATTGACGACCTCTTCTTTAGAAAGGCTCGTAATAAACGCAATCGGTCTTGGAACAATAGAGCCAGATAATACTTTATATGCTTCTTTTCGTGACAGCTGATCCATTTGTAACGTAATCACTTCAAGCACGCCTCCTCTTTTATGTAACGACATCATACCATACCCCGTTCTCTCTGCCCTTACTCCGGCTCAGTTCGATGGAGAATATGATGGACAAGATGAAACAATGCAGGATTATGGTTTTCTCGTCTATAAGAAATCGTCCATTCCGCCAATAGCTGCTCTCCTTCAATGGACCGATACACCACATCTAAGTTAAATAAACGCCGTGCTGATTTTGGAATGATTGCAATGCCGACTCCAGCTGTGACAAGACCAATGACCATTTGATATTCCGCCGCTTCCTGCACAATATTTGGAGAAAACCCGTACTTTTCACATAGCAGGACAAAGTGCTGATAAAGGGACGGCCATGATTCCTTTGATAAAGAAATAATCGGTTCGTGACGGATATCCTCGATCGTGACCGCGTCTTTTTTCGCCAGTGGATGGTTTTTCGGAATTGCAAAAATACATTCACTTTGCTTCATCAAACGACTGACCAGTTCTTCATGCGGAGATGTCGGATGTAAAAAACCGATATCAATCTCCCCGTTTAAAAGCGCCCCTAGCTGCTGCGGAACAGAAAGTTGCTTCAGCTCAATGCTGACAGACGGATACAGCTCTCTAAATTCACGGACAACGGGCGGGAGAATATCATACGTCGCTGTTCCAACAAACCCTATAATGATTTTCCCAAGCTCACCTCTTGCTGTATGCCTGGCATGATCAACGGCTTTATCAAGCTGTTGCAGCACCCCCCGCACCTCATGTAAAAAGACCTTTCCAGCAGCTGTTAATTCCACCACTCGCTTCGACCGGTGAAACAAAGGAAACCCCAATTCTTCTTCAAACTGCTTAATTTGCTGACTAAGTGGAGGCTGTGTCATATTCAAACGTGCGGCTGCTCTCCCAAAATGCAGCTCCTCCGCTACTGTGACAAAATACTGCAAATGTCTCAGTTCCATCCTTTCACCCCTCACACACTTATTCGTGAAACATATTAAAACTACGTTAAACATATATTGGAAATTTTCCATTTTGAAATGTATAGTAAATCATATCATGAAAATATATTTTCATAAAAAATTTTACTTGCCGAAAGGAGTGCGGGGTAAATGAATTCTCAAGCACAACCCCTAACAAGACGAGGAGCAGAATTGATTGTTGATACGCTGATTGCTCAAGGTGTGACCCATGTTTTTGCGATCCCAGGTGCAAAAATTGACGCCGTATTTGATGTATTAAAAGACAGAGGTCCAGAGCTTGTCCTATGCAGACATGAGCAAAATGCAGCCTTTATGGCAGCTGCTGTCGGCCGTTTAACTGGCAAACCAGGTGTTTGTCTCGTCACATCAGGTCCTGGCGCATCTAATTTAGCAACAGGTCTATTAACAGCCAATACAGAAGGTGACCCTGTTGTCGCAATCGCTGGAAACGTCATTCGTGCAGATCGGCTCAAACGAACACATCAATCACTCGACAATGCGGCATTATTCAAACCAGTCACAAAATACAGTGTTGAAGTACAAGACGTTCATAATATACCCGAAGCCTTAACAAATGCTTTTCGCGCGGCACAAAAGGGGCAGGCTGGAGCAGCATTTATCAGCTTTCCACAAGATGTCGTGACAGAACACACCACACAAACACCAGTGTCTGCTCACCCTTCTCCAGAACTAGGTCCTGCACCGGATGCTCTCATCAGCTCGGCTATCGCCAAAATTCAAAATGCACACTTACCTGTTGCCATTGTAGGAATGAAAGCCAGTCGTCCAGCTGCTGCAAAGGCTACAAGAACATTATTGAAAACACTTGGAATTCCATTTGTTGAAACGTACCAAGGAGCCGGCGTTCTCTCAAGAGAGCTTGAGTCTCAATATGTAGGAAGAATCGGTTTATTTCGAAATCAGCCGGGAGATCTTCTCATTGAACAAGCAGATGTCCTTTTGACCATTGGCTTTGATCCAATTGAATATGATCCGAAGCATTGGAATATTCAGCCGAAGCAGCGCCAGATCATCCATGTGGATGACATGCAGGCAGATATTGATCATTTCTATGAGCCTACACTCGAGCTTGTTGGCAATATAGCTGAAACCGTCAACCATCTAGCCCATGACAGTGTTCCACTTTCTCTATGCAAAGAGAAAATAGAATGGGTCACTGATTTACAGGAGCTGTTAAGCGACATGGAACAAGCACCAGAAAGAGAAAGCCATCTTTCTCATCCGCTTGATGTCATTCATACATTGAGACGCCTGATTTCTGATGACACGAAAGTAACATGTGATATCGGATCGCACGCGATTTGGATGTCTCGTCACTTCCGCGTCTATGAGCCAAACACATTTCTAGTGAGTAACGGTATGCAAACATTAGGTGTTGCCTTACCGTGGGCAATTGCGGCTTCCATACTGAATCCAGATGAAAAGATCATTTCGGTCTCAGGTGATGGTGGTTTTCTCTTCTCTGCAATGGAGTTAGAAACAGCCGTCCGCATGAAAACAAATCTCGTGCACCTTGTTTGGAACGACAGCACATACGACATGGTGGCGTTCCAGCAGGAAATGAAATATGACCGCACATCCTGCGTAGAATTCGGACAGATCGACTTAGTGAAATATGCGGAAAGCTTTGGAGCGACTGGATTACGGGTCAACTCACCTGAAGAGCTTTCAACTGTTCTTCAAAAGGGTATAAACATAGAAGGACCCGTCATTATTGATATTCCGATTGACTATCAAGACAACCCAGACCTCGCTAGTCAAAAATGGCCTGAAGTCTTTCGTGAAACACACACATTGAACGTTAGATAAGATGTCCATACATTACATCAAAGGAGTGAGCGGATATGGGTATGATGCACCCAATGAATCAACAGAACGACAGAAGACAACACGACAAACAGCAGGAGGTCTATCAAGTATCGACGATGACCTCTTTACTGGAAGCCGTATACGATGGAGATTTTTCTCTTGCGCATATACCTGAACACGGTGATTTTGGCATTGGTACATTCAATCAATTAGATGGAGAGCTGATCGGCTTTGACGGTGCATTCTACCGACTGCGCTCGGATGGAACAGCGACACCGGTTACCGATCAAGACTACTCACCATTTTGCTCTCTAGCATTCTTCGAAACAGATATCGTTCATCGAATCGATGCACCTATGACGTCCAAAGAGCTAGAGGAAGAAATCGACCGCATTTTACCGAGTAAGAATGTGTTTTATGCAATTCGTATTGATGGATCATTCAAAAAGGTTCAAACACGTACAGTCGAAAAACAGGAAAAACCTTACGTTCCAATGGTGGAAGCAGTCAAGTCACAGCCCATCTTCGATTTTGAAGATATTCGAGGAACGATCGCTGGTTTCCGTACACCGCAGTACGCACATGGCATTGCAGTAAGTGGATATCACCTTCATTTCATTGATGACGATCGAAGTGTCGGCGGACACGTATTTGATTACACTGTTGATCAAGTGACCATTCGAATTTCTCAAAAGCGTCATATGAATTTACATCTGCCAAATACGCAGGAATTCTTCCAAGCAGACATTGATCGCGCTGACCTTTCACAGCAAATTGCCAGTGCAGAAAGCAGTCCAGATCAATAAAATAAAGACATCCCGGTGATTCCGGGGTGTTTTTTTATGCAAAAGGAATATTTATCACTTCATTACATTTCATTTCGTTAGTAAATTGAAATTCATTCATTCTATTCGTAATGAAATATGTTAAAATATCAACAGAAGAAAGGTGGTTATACGGTGTCAAACGACTATAGCATTCCGAACTTAACATTAGACGAACGAGATAAACAAATTTTATCCCTATTACATGAGGACGGGCGTATGTCCTATACAGATCTCGGGAAACAAGTTGGTCTTTCACGTGTTGCTGTGCAAGCCCGTATTCAGCAGCTGATTGAAGCTGGCGTTATTGAACGATTCACCACTGTGATCAACCCTGCCAAGATCGGCATTCATGTCTCTGTCTTCTTTAATGTAGAAGTGGAGCCGAAATTTTTAGAAGCCGTAGCCCTTCAGCTTGAGCAGGAAACAGCTGTCACAAGCCTTTATCATATGACAGGGCCAAGCAAGCTGCATATGCATGGCATCTTTCAAAATGAACAGGAAATGGAGACATTCCTAACAAAAAAGCTATACCCGCTTGAAGGCGTTGTGAGTGTGGACTGCCAAATGCTCATTAAACGATACAAAAGCCGTATGGGTATGAAATTGTAGACAGGAGTTGAAGCACTTGCAATCATATATCGAACTCATCATCGCTATGGTGCGAACCGGTATTCTCGGTTTTGGTGGAGGTCCTTCCGTCATACCGCTCATTCGCCATGAAGCGGTGGTGAAATATCAATGGGTCAATGATGACGAGTTTGGAGAAACACTCGCCATCGCCAATGCATTACCAGGGCCGATCGCGACCAAAATGTCTGCATATCTTGGCTATCGATTGAAGGGTGTATTCGGCGCACTTGTCGCAACAGCTGCTCATATCTTACCGACATGTCTCGCTATGGTGGCACTCGTCACACTTGTCAGCGTCTTAAGCTCCTCACAAATCATACAAAATATGATTGGCGCCGTAACACCAGTCATTGCCGTCCTGCTCGGGATCATGGCATATGAGTTTGGACAAAAAACGCTGAAAGGCTTCGGAATGATCTTCGGGATCACTCTGTTCCTTCTTGCCTTTATCGGGCTGCAGGTGCTGTCCATTCACCCAGGAATCATTGTGATCATCTTTTTATGCTATGGCGCTTTTCATTTCAAACTGAAACAACGCTGGAATCGAACAGATAAAGAGAAAGGAGTGTCTTCTTGATGCTGATTCTCTTTTTGTTCTGGGCATTCTTCTTGTCCAATCTATTAGGATATGGCGGAGGCCCTGCATCCATCCCGCTCAATTATGAAGAAATCGTCAACCATTTTCATTGGATGACGAACGAAGGTTTTTCCAATATGCTTGCTCTAGCCAACGCACTGCCAGGGCCAATTGCGACGAAAATCGCAGCGTATGTCGGCTATGACGTCATGGGCTGGCCTGGCTTGATCGTGACACTGCTTGCAACGGTTCTGCCATCAGCCATTGGATTGATTTTATTGCTCAAGCTCATTGACCGCTTTCGCCAATCCCCTGTCGTAAAAGGCATGACCTTATCCGTACAGCCTGTCATTGCGATGATGATGCTATTATTAACATGGGAAATTGGCGGAGATGCAGTGAAAGCCATTGGCTGGACGCAATCGCTCGGCATTGCCGCCATTTCATTTTTCTTTATGACCAAATTCAAACTGCACCCTGCCTTTCTCATTGTGGCTGCCTTTTTATATGGCGGATTCATTCTGCCTCATTAACGCAAAAACCGATAACTCCACTGTTATCGGTTTATTTCGTTACATATAAATAGGAGAAACAGGCCTGCGCCCAATAGAATGATACTCAACCTCAGCTAATGCTGCCGCTTCAAGCGTATGACAATTCCGGCCATCAAAAATGATCGGCTGCCTCATGAAATCTTGATACGCTGAAAGTGGAAAGGACTGAATATCCGCCCACTCTGTCAATATACAGACCGCATCAGCACCCTTTATCGCCTCTTCAATCGTTTGAGCAAACAAGACTTGATCTGGCAATTTACGAGCGGCATGCCGGGTGGCAACAGGATCATAAGCCACAAGCTTCGCACCTAATTGATGGAGTGCATGAGCGATCGGAACCGACGGCGCCTCCCTCATATCATCTGTATTCGGTTTAAATGACAAGCCAAGAAGTGCTATTTTCTTCCCTTCAAGGTTTGCACCAAGGCGATCTTGAATGCTTCGGATAAAACCAGATCGCTGCTCATTGTTTACTTTAATGACAGCCTTTAGCAGCTCAAAGTCGTGGGACACGTGCCCTGCGATTTGAACCAGCGCATTTGTATCCTTTGGAAAACAGGAACCTCCATAGCCAATTCCTGCCCTGAGAAAAGAAGAGCCGATCCGCTGGTCAAGCCCCATTCCCTGCGCCACCCATTCAACGTCAGCACCAGTTTTTTCGCAAATGGAGGCAATTTCATTCATGAAGCTGATTTTGGTCGCAAGAAATGCATTTGATGCGTATTTGATCATCTCTGCGCTTTTCCGGTCTGTTCTGACCACTGGCAGGTGGAAATCAGCATACATCTCCTCTAGCTGGTCTAATACGATTTTTGTTTCAGCCCCAATAACAAGCCGATCCGCCCTCAAAGTATCTGAAATGGCAGAGCCTTCCCGTAAAAATTCCGGATTAGACGCAATAGATAACGGCTCCTTCCGTTCTAATTCTTGGTGGATCAACTGATCGATTTGATCACCTGTTCCGACAGGCACCGTACTTTTCACTACAAGAATTGCACCCGTTTTCGCTTTTGTCCCCATCTCCTTTGCAGCCTGAAACACATATTGCAAATCAGCTTGGCCATCTGCCTGCTGCGGGGTACCAACCGCGATCATTAACACATCAGCCCGAGGATAGGCTGTTGCTCCATTCGTGTGAAAATGAATTCGTCCTTGCTCAAGATTGCGGTTCAGCAGTTCTTTTAATCCGGGCTCATACATCGGAGGACTTCCTTTTTTCAGTTGAATGACTTTTTGCCGGTCAATATCAATACACGCTACATGGTGTCCTGCCTCCGCTAAACATACACCCGTGACCAGCCCCACATATCCACAGCCTGCAATTGCAATATTCATGACACCATCAGCTCCCCATACGCCTTATGCTTGTAATCCATCGTATGCCGGGAGCTTTCGTTCCATTCATAAAAGCATACAAAAACCCCCTGCCATCACTAGCAGGGGGCTACTTTTATGAAACAAGACCATTTCGAATATGAGCAATCAGATTTTCAAGCATTTCTTTTGTCGTGACATCATTTGAATTCTCACCAATATCATGAGCGTACATTAAAATTTTTAAAAACTCTTCTTGATTCAAACCCTTATTATCCATGTCTGTATCCTTTCGACTCCACTAATTTCAATATTATATGCTGTATGGTTGGTTTATGCAATACTCTAATACATCATTCGACAGCTTTTGAAATTTATGACCATTTTCATGAAAAACTTTTTTATGAATCACCATTGAGCTATAATAAAAGAATTGGAATCTTTTACTTGGTTAGGAGCGGATCAAATGCTTCAGCACAACATCAATGAAGAAGAAATCAAACAAACAGCCGAACAGATCAAAGAACTTCTTCCTTCAACAGATGAAAACAAACAACTCATCAAAAAAGCATTGATTACTTATAGACAGGACAGCGTATATCGTCTTAAGCAAGAATCTGATACGGAATGGTCAGCTTATGTACATGACGTCGTGGCCGCAAGAGTCCACCTTCATGTGCTGTTTCCTGTGAGAAGCAGCTGCTCATGTCCGGTAGATGGACTTTGTAAACACATTCTCGCTGTCTTCTTTTCGTTATACGCTCAAGTAGAGAGTGTGACTGGTTTTACAGAGAATTGGTCCGAAAAGGATGAATTACAGCGCAGCAAAGAACTCATTCGCCAGCACTTCCAAGTGAAGCGCCCAGACGAACAATCACTCCAAAGCTGGCTGACTTTTTTCCAAGAGGAATTTAACCTCTGGCTGAAACGGACACCAAAGCACCAGCAAACACCGCAGCATTTGTATTACGGCTATTTATCGATCCTAAAAAAACACGCACCTCATTCACCTGAATTCAAAAGTTTGTATGCGATTCATACGTCAATTGATGTGTGGCTAAGGCTTCATGAACTAATTGACCTCGGCCGGCTTGATGCCGAGAAAGACTTTTATTCCATGAATCCATATGTAGAACAGCTTATGAACACCATTTTCGATTCAGTGGATCACTTGAGGACATACGCCCTTTCCTTTTCCCTCGATCCATTTCTTGAAAACACTCCAACTGCCGTTCGGACACTTCTTCAAATAAACGGACCTTTTCAGCATGAACGAGTAGCGGTCTTTATGGAGATTTGGGGCACTATATTAAATAGAGGGAAATGGGTTAAAAAAGAAACAGACATATTAAAGAACGCTCAGCAGCAGAAACAAACAGTTGAACGTACCATCGGGCTGATGCACATGGATTATTTACTGAAAGAAGATGAAAGCCTCTTTCAGCAATTACAGCTGCTCAATGCAGATATGCTGCCAAATGTGCTCAATTGGCTGAAGGATCTCACAAACCGCAAGGACTGGAAGCGTCTCAAGCTCTGGTATCATGAGATCACCTATATTTTAGAGGAATATTGCCAGCTCGATCTTTCCTACAGAGAACTGAGAGGAGCCGTCAGTGATTTCTTCTTTTATTTAGACGCATACTTTAAGCAGACGAAGGATCATCATCTATATGAACGCTACCTCCAAATCTGCATGCCCTATGCATTTACTGAATATAGTCAGCTACTATATGCACAGCAGCGTTACGCAGAATGGATTGAGATTCACAGCCTGGTTGGTTTCTCGATCAGTGAACTCGAAAAAGATCTGATCAAACAGATTGCAAAAGAAGAGCCTGAAGCGCTCATTCCATCCTACCACCGTGAAATCTCACTGCTTCTCGATCAAAAAAATCGAAGTGCTTACCGAGAATCTGTGAAAATGCTAAAGAAACTGCGCACGCTTTATCATAAAACGAAAAAAACCACGATTTGGGAAAGATATGTCAAGCAGCTGCAAGATTCAACGAAACGGCTGCGTGCGTTCCAAGAGGAAATGAAGAAAGGAAAATTGATTGATGACACGCCATAAACAAATTGTCATTCATGCAGAACAAACAGAAGATTTCTCTTTCACCATTTCAGCGCAAGCAGAGGACGGACACCCTGTTCCGCTTAACGAAATGAAGAGGCAGCTTTTCCAATGGCACGAATCGTCTTTTTACGGAACATTTTTAGAGGATGTGAGCTTTATTGGCACACCTGCCTTCCTGTTAAGCCCTTGGATGACCGTTGAGTTACTAGGAAAAAATTCATTTAATACCTTTAGCCATGTGACCTTAACGGATGAAACGGAACCACTGATGAAAACAGCCTCCACCATTTACGAATTCATCGAGGACGAAGATTACGTTCCCGATTACGAGGCGTGGACAGAAGGTGTGCTTCGATTTAAAGACAAAGAAGGATTACTAGATGGCTATACGGCTGATTGGTTCTCTTTTGCCGTACAGGATTACATTCAATATGATGACGCCTTGCAGCATAAATGGAACCGCATGACAGCACAATCGCCTGCACTCTCATCCTTCCAAGGACATTTTTTAGATGAGCAGGATTTTTTGGAGACGATTGGCTGGATTGATGACGAGACGCCTTTCACTGTCGGCTTGCGCTTAAATGAACCGGATTTCGACGGGGATGATTGGAAAATCGAATTGTTTTTACGAGATAAGAAAAACAGCGACCTTCATTTTTTTGAAGGCATTCGTTCATTGAAAAGGTCTTGGCATCCGTATCAAGATAAAATTTCAAGAGAGCTGGAGCGATTCAGTCAAATTGTCCCTTGGCTCTCTTTTACATCTGGCACCACGCTCATGTCAGAAGAAGAAGCATGGCTCTTCCTATCTGAAGCAAGTGAAACACTTGTGAATATGGGTATTGAGATCCTGCTCCCATCTTGGTGGCAAATTGTCAAAGACAGCACCATGATGCTAAAAGCAAGGATTTCCTCTACTCCTCGAGGCGAATCGCATGTCGGAATGGACGCCTTAATGGACTTTAATTGGCGCTTTGCTACAAACGGTATCGAGCTGACAGAAGATGAGTTCAACGAGCTTGTCCAAAGTAAGAGGCGCCTAGTCAACATTCGAGGACAATGGATTAAAATCGACCCAACCTTCATCCAACAAATGAAAAAATGGATGGAGCGTGCTGAAAATGAAGGGCTTCACATGTCTGATATTTTGTCACGCGAATTGGCAGATCAAGAGGCATCCTCTGAATCCATTCCAGAGCTGCTAGACAGTTCAGCGTTTGCACATATTCAATTTGAACTTTCGTCGCAATTAAGAGGGCTTGTCCATCAGTTAAATGATACGCATGAGCTGCCTTCCTACGAAATGAGTGAGTCCTTCAAAGGCACGCTAAGACCGTATCAGCAGCATGGTGTCAATTGGCTTTTATTTTTAAGATCTCATGGATTTGGGGCTTGTTTAGCAGATGATATGGGGCTTGGAAAAACGATTCAAATGATTGCATATTTCACATATTTGAAGGAGCAGGAGCAAAATGCCGCTCCATCTCTCATCATTGCGCCAACTTCTGTTTTAGGAAACTGGCAGCGAGAGCTTGAAACATTCGCACCACATTTGAATGTCGCCCTGCATTACGGACCATCACGTCCACAAGGAGAGAGCTTTACAAAAGCATACGAGTCAACAGATATTGTCCTGACGTCTTACGGGCTGTCACATTCTGATCGTGATGAATTAACGGTAGCAAAGTGGAATACCATTTGTTTAGACGAAGCCCAAAACATCAAGAACGCCCATACGAAACAATCGAGAGCCATCAGACAGCTCAAAGGACAGCATCACATTGCCCTCAGCGGGACACCGATGGAAAACCGCTTGACGGAGCTTTGGTCTATTTTCGACTTCGTTAATAAAGGATATCTCGGCAGCCTGACCAGCTTTCATAAGAAGTTCGTCCTTCCGATTGAAAAAGACCGTGAAGAAAAAAGAATTGAACAGCTGCAGCAGCTAATTAAGCCTTTCCTATTAAGACGAACAAAGCAAGATGAAGAGGTTGCATTGAACCTGCCTGAGAAACTCGAAGAAAAAGAATTCATTCCGCTATCCGCTGAGCAGGCTTCTTTATATGAACAGCTCGTGAAGGATACTTTTGAACACATGGCTTCATTAACAGGAATGCAGCGAAAAGCCATTATTTTAAGTATGCTCGGCAGGCTCAAACAGATTTGTGATCACCCGGCTCTCTATTTAAAAGAGAATGGAACAGATGTGAAACTGCTGAAACGTTCATTAAAAATGGATAAACTCGCCGAGCTGTTAAAGGCTATACATGAACAAGGAGAAAGCTGCCTCATCTTCACGCAGTATATTGACATGGGGAACATGATCAAGCAGCTCGCTGAAAAGATGTTTGGAGAACCCGTTCAATTTCTAAATGGCAGCTTGTCAAAACAAGAGCGGGACAAAATGGTGGACCGCTTCCAAAAGAAAGAATTCAACATCTTGATCCTCTCGTTAAAAGCAGGAGGAACAGGACTTAACCTCACCGCAGCCAATCATGTGATTCACTACGATAGATGGTGGAATCCTGCTGTGGAAAACCAAGCGACAGACCGCGCTTATCGGATCGGACAAAAACGATTTGTTCACGTCCATAAGATGATCACAACAGGAACGATTGAAGAAAAAATCGATCAAATGCTTGAAACAAAACAAACGTTAAATGATCAAATTATTCAAAGTGAAAGCTGGATTACAGAGCTATCGACAAACGAACTTGAAGATTTATTCACATTAAGTGCGGCCGCTCAATCATCTTAACCCCAGCAAAAAGAGGACTTTCTCAAGTTGAAAAGTCCTCTTTTTTTATTTCATATGAACATATGTTAAATGTGCAGCTTTTTCAATGCAGATTTCACGTTCATATGCGTATTCAATTCACGGAAGTCCTCTCTCATTTCTCCCATTTTCATCGCAAGGTTTGGCTTAATGCCTGTCACAATAAGCTCAGTACCAGTCATTAAAATCAGATCGTTCAGCTTAAAAATCGCATCAGCCACAAATGAATCCACTTCTAATAAACCAGACAGATCGACAATAAAATAATCGTCCTTGGATTGAGAAATATAGGTGGAGACCGTTGAGATGATCTTATCAAATCTTGGCGCTGTTAACGTACCAATGATCGGCAACACAGAAATACCGTCCTTCACAGGAACGATCGGAACTGAAATATTCAGTACTTCATCAATCGATTGCTCAAGAAGCTCCTGCTGTTCTTTCTCTTTCGTGACATCTTTTTGCAAACCAACGAAATAAAGACGTTTTCCTTCACTTTCGTCAATCCAAAGAGGAGCCACACTTAACTCATTCCAAAACATCTGTCCAGATTTTTTATAATTTTTCAACTGAACAGTGACAGCCTCTTTGTTCTCAATAGCTGCTCTAATTTGTTTGAGAGCGATTTGCTCAGTTTCATCTCCTTGAAGGAAACGACAATTCTTGCCCAATACTTCGGGTTCCTGATAGCCTGTCATATCTAAAAAGCCCTTGTTCACATATATTAAAGGATTATCAGGTAAAGACGGGTCCGTCACCGTCAGGCCAACCTGAGTATAATCTAAGGCTTCCTTGATTAAATGCAGATTTTCGGACTTATAAGATTCCAGCGCCATTCGTTTACTCTCCTTAGTTTCCTTACAAGCGGGTTATGTTCATAATTAAATTATATGATGTTACACATCAGGTGTAAATAGAAGTAGTTCTGAATTCCTCTTTTGTAGAATGCGCTATATCCTATGTCATTTATACAATAATGACATCTGATTCATCTATTTCAAAAGGTGACGTATCATATGTGCAACCCCGTGTTCATCATTTGTTAACGTGACATGATCAGCGATTTCCTTTATATCCTGTCTCGCATTGCCCATCGCAACCCCTACACCAGCTGCTAGAAGCATTGATTCATCATTTAAGCTGTCTCCTACAGCCGCTGTCTGGCTTAAAGGAATACCTAGTCGTTCTGCCAGCCTTGCCAAGGCCTGCCCTTTAGATGCGTCCTTTGAACCAATTTCAAAGTTATGATCGGCTGAACTGACCATTGTTACATCTGCATCATTACCAAACGTATCCCATCCTGCCTTCAATCTGTCTTCCAAGAAAGAGAAACCTAAGATGTTATAGAATGAAAGCTTTCGATCCTCTCGAAACAATTCTTGATATGTATCAATATAAGAAAAACCTGACTGACTGTATTGAACTTCCGCCGCTTGTTTTAAAACATTTTGGTCCGTTTCTGGATTTGCACTTTTTAATCGGTCCATTTCAATCGCAAGGAGCTCTCTGCCTCGATTCGGTGTGAAAATCGCTTCGTTTGTAAAGACTTCATAATAATAATCACGTTCTTCAAGCCATGACAATATGTGTCTGGCTTTTTCTTCTTGTAAAACAGCGGAATGATACACTTGTCCAGTTGGATCATGAATCACAGCTCCATTGGCACTTATCACCCATGTATTCATTCCAAGCTGATCAAAAATAGACTTCACATCAAAATACGCTCTTCCTGTTGAAACGACAACTTCCATTCCATTCTCCGCTGCTTCCTTTAATGCCTGCTCGTTTTCCTGACTCACTTTGTGCTCACTGTTCAATAAAGTTCCGTCTAAATCCGTTGCGATTAATTGAATGTTTGTCATCGTTTTCTCCTTTTCGCCTTCATTTTTGGCTATCATACCGCTGATAAAATCCATCATCATTATGAAATGAGTATCCACTATTTGCAAGAGATGATCGGTTTATCAAGAAATAAAAGGGTATCCGGCCACGCTGTATGACCGGATACACACAAGGGGATTTACAGAGGACACATGACCTATACAAAGAAGCGATGGTTCTATTACGCAGTGTTCTTATGAACAAGTAAGCGTCTATCAGCTTTAGCTAGAGGGGGGCTGTCAGATGCTAGACGTTTACCTTTTCATTCAGACCTTGCCTCCTTTCCTTTCAACTGCCTCTAGTCTACTGAGAAAGATCGAATATGACAAAACACGAAAATAATAAAATGACATCTTAAATTCTTTATTTCCTCTTTAATTTCTGCTTTTTACTGCTTGAGTATAAAACATCATCTTGTTTTGCTTGACGAAAAACTTATTTTTCATAAATTGATAAAAAACGTCTGAATGAATCCAATTGCTAGAAGGCATGTGGATGTAATCAGATCCGTCCCACGCAAACCAATAAAAACAAAGCCGCCCGTCATGAATCGACAATTGAAATTCAAAGCAGTCCATTTGATCCTCCGTGACGTATTGAAACGTGATCGACTCACCTTCTTCCATGTATACATCACAAAATGAAAGAATGTCTCCCCACGAATAAACACGCATTTTGCTCTTTGCCTTCCTCTCGCCAAAATGTATGTTTCGCAATTGATAGGACTCCATAAAACATCTCCTTTCACTCATATGCAGCTAGTTCTATGCAGGCAGCGGTTTCATTTATGCAGAAGTTGTATGCTATAATAATACTTACGAATAATGAACGCTTGTGAGGTGATAAATATGAAAACCTTTAGGCTGATTGATTTAAAAATCGAACTCGATCCAAAGCAAGATAAAATGTCCAGCATTCCTCTTCGTGACGGTTTAATCATTAATAAAGAAGACGGTGAAAATCACTGGATGATCGAAGCACTCATTCCAAAGAAACATAGACAGGTGTTTGAGGTGCTCTTTCAGCAGCACACAGAAGTAAAGATTCTTGTGACGATTACAAAAGAAAACAACCGCCCTGTTCATCTATCTGTCCAAGTCAAAAACATCGTTGCCTTAGAAGAAAACATCTCTGTGCTGCTTGATGGTAAAATGATTACAAGTCGTTACAGAACAGAAACCGAAGAAGTCCTAAAAGACCTCGTCAAAGAGGGGCTTTCCGGAGAAAAACTGCTGGATGCCTTTAAACAAAACACATAAAAAAAGAGCGGGGTTAGCCGCTCTTTTTTTTATTGCACATCTTTAGATTGGCTTTGACTTTTCAATAGATCTCTGATTTCAGTTAGTAAAACTTCCGTTTGATCCGGCGTTTCTACAACCTCTTCTTCCTCTACTTTTTTCCGTTTTAATTTATTCAAATAACGAATAAAGAGAAAAATGGAAAACGAGATAATCAAGAAATCAACCACAGTTTGAACAAAGTTTCCATATAAAATTTGAGCGGATCCGATCTTAATAGCTAAACCGCTAAAATCATGTCCACCAATAATAATACCGACAAGCGGCATGATCAAATCATTCACAAGAGAAGTGACAATTTTGCCAAATGCTCCCCCAATGATGACACCTACAGCCAAGTCAATGACATTTCCTTTGACTGCAAATTCTCTAAATTCTTTCAGCATCTTTTATCACCTTCATCTTTTTTTGTCTAATATGACGTTTTTTTGTCAAAAATGCAAGTCCTTATCCGTTCAGACTGGTTGTTTTCATCTAAAAAAGCGATTCACCCTTGATGAATCGCCAAACAAATCATGATACTTTAGGACCAATAGAAAATGTGAGTTCTGCTTCACATGCCACTTCGCCATCTACAGTGGCTACTGCTTTTCCTTTTGCAACAGGACCTCGGAGGCGCGTCACTTCAACCTCTAAACGAAGCTGATCGCCAGGCTTGACCTGTCTTTTGAAACGGCAGCCGTCAATTCCTGCAAACAAACCAATTCTCCCTTGGTTCTCTTCTTTACCTAAAATGATGACCCCAAAAACCTGAGCAAGCGCTTCTACGATAAGCACACCCGGCATGACTGGATATCCTGGGAAATGACCGTTAAAAAATTCTTCATTTACTGTTACATTTTTGATTCCAACCGCTCTTTTGTCACCGTCAACCTCTAAAATACGGTCGACCAATAAGAATGGATAACGGTGTGGAATAATGTCTTGAATTTGCTGAGCATCAAGCATGTCTTGATCTCTCCTTTTTTCTATATCGATGATCTTCATTTGATTCCTATAGAAGTATATTATGTTTGCTGGTATTTTTCAACGTCCACTCCACTTTATGGTAAAAAATAGAATCTATCATTACCTATTGTCATCAAATATAATCCACACTACACTCATTGTTTTTTCACAAATATGGTAATATATATTACATCATTGATTGAATAAGAGGGTAAAAATGAATTTTATAACCGATAAATCCATTAAAAAACTTCTCCATTCGTGGTACACAATGCTGAAGCACCGACATTTTTCGAAGGCTGAAGATATCAAAACAACTCTATTAAAATATAAACGTAAAATATCAAAAAAACAGGAACTCTATTTACATTATCAGCTGATGCTTTTCCGCCATCAGCTCTGGATGAATCAGACAGAGGACTTGGAAAAACTCAAACATGAACTGATGCCGTATAAAGATGAGATGAACGAAGAACTGTCCTATTACTTTTACTTCTTTCTCGGATTATATGAATCTTTAAAAAGCGATCAAAATGATGCGATCCACTATCTCGAAAAAGCGGAAGAAAGACTGTCATTCCTGAACGATGAGCTGGAGGAAGCAGAGTTCCATTTCCGTACAAGTGGTGTTTATTATAACAACCGTTATTCGTTGTTATCGATTCGTCACGTGCAAAAAGCCATGGATATCTTTGCAAAGCACGGAGATGCCCATAGCCTCTATCGTTGTAAAATTGTGCTCGCCCTGAACTATAGCGACCAAAAGAAATATGAGGAAGCGGAATCTATTTTCCTCGAGATTATCGAATACGTGAACATCCTTGATGATCAAGAATTGCTCGGTATCGTTTATTATGACGCTGGCTTTATTCAGTCGAGACAAAACCGTCACAAGGAAGCGCTGGATTACTTTCAAAAAGCACTTCGTCTACCAGCATACCGGAAGTCAGCACATTCGTATGTATCATGCCTCTACGAAACGGTCCGTTCCTGTTTTAAAGAAAATTTAACCGATGAAGGAATGAGGTATATACAAAAAGGGTTAAAAGAAGCCGTTGCTTCCCAGTTTGATATATTAAGAATCAAGTTCCAAATCTTATTCCTTCTCTATAGCCAAACACCTAGGGCAGATGAGCAGATCGCAAGGCTCGTCACATGTCTGGAACGAAAAGAAGCCTGGATTGATCTTGAGGATCTGCTTGCCGATGTCTCAGATTTTTATAAAAAAAAGGGCGACTTTGAGCGAGCCGCCTTTTTTATCATGAGAGGCTGATGTCAGCCTGCTCATTATCGAATTGTATTCACTAATCCAAGCATCTGATCACCCATCGTAATCGTTCTTGAGTTCAACTGATAAGAACGCTGTGTTGTCATGAGATCTGTTAATTCTTTAGACATATCCACATTCGACGTTTCCAGTGCACCTTGCTGAAGCTGAATCGCTTGGCGGTTTGCTCCATTTAGTGCCGTTAATGCGCCTTGATAAGTACCGTCAACTGAGAACAAATTATCGCCTTCAGAAACAAGTGCTGAAGAGTTATTCACTTGGACAACACCTAGATTCACCTGCTGGTTCGGTTGATTATCTCTAGAAATGGCTGTAAGCCGTCCATTTTTATCAATTGAAATATCACGGAAATTCGCATTTAAGACGATTTCATTTCCGTTTTCATCAAGAATCGGATAGCCTTCGCTAGTCACAAGCTGCACTTGGTTACGGTTATTGCCAGGCTGTAAGTAAAGAGAACCATCTCTTGTATAACGGATATTACCGCCGGCATTGACCTGCATATACTGCGAAGGCGCTCCAAATGCAACATCAAGATCACGGCCTGTTTCTTTAATAGAACCTTGCAGCGAGTTAATGGATGCATTGACCATCGTACCTGTTCCAAGTCTCAGCCCATCAGGTGTCAGACGACTGTTTGCCACCTGTACATTTTTTTCATCCACTTGATTGAACTGTTGTCTGATCAGCTCTGAGAAACGAGTATTTTTCGCACGGTACCCTGTTGTTTCACTGTTTGCGATGTTGTTACTGATAATATCCAGCTGCTTTTGCACTTCGTTCATCGATACAGCTGCATTCATCATTGTTCTAAGCATGAGGATCCTCCTTTCTTTTTCATGTCTTGATTAGTACACTCTACCAATTTCATTTACGGCTTTTTCTAAACTTTTATCATACGCCTGAACCACTTTTTGATTTGTTTCAAATGCTCGGTAGGCGGTTGTCATTTCTGTATATGATTTCGTCACATCCACGTTCGAAAGCTCCGATACACCTTGACTTAACGTATAGGACATTTGACCGTTATTGACTGCACTTGGCAGGGGCTGGTTATCAGCTGTACGGTATAAATCATTTCCTTCGCGCGCTAAGTTCCTTGTATCCATCGCAACACGCACATCGATTTGCCCAAGGTTTTGTCCATTTTCACTCACAGTTCCATCTGCATTCACTTTGAAATTCTCGCTCTGAACCGTAATTGGCTGACCCGTCACAGAAAGAAGAGCGCGTCCATTAATGGTCAACTGATTTTGTGTGTTCAATGTAATGGAGCTGCTTTTCGTATAACGAACGCCATCTGGTGTGTTGACCGCATAAAAGAGTGCTGATTTTTGATTGGTCTCCGGATTGATCGGCACGTTATTTTCAACTAGTGCCACATCAGTTGTTTGGTCCGTTGTTTTTAAAGTCCCTTGTGTAAATTGAGGGATCAATTCCTGCATATATGTCCCCGTATTGATACCGCCAATTGGCGATTGCTGCGGAACACTAAAACCTTTGCCTGAAGATGTTTGGAAACGTCCTGATTCCATTCGGCTCAGCAGCATTTCTGGAAATGCCCGCATCGCCCCTTCGTCCGCTTTATATCCTGGCGTATTCGCATTTGCGATATTATTTGAAAGCATTTCTGTCCGCCGCTCTTGAGCGATCATGGCAGAAGTTGCGGTGTATAGTCCTTTTAACACGTGCTCACCTCATTAAAATTCTTTCACATGACCTAAACACAATCTTCTATGAAATATATCGGCATATTTGCAGGGTTCTTTAATAAAAATCCCCCATTCTTTCGAAAAAGAATGAGGGACATCATTAGCTGAGTTTACGCTTTGGCAGCTTGTCCATATTATCAAGCATCACGCCAGTACCAACAGCTACACAATCCATCGGATTCTCGGCAATGAACACAGGTACTTTCAGCTCTTCTGCAAGCAATTGATCAAGCCCGTTTAGAAGTGCTCCGCCACCTGTAATGATGACGCCGCGATCAATAATATCAGCTGATAATTCAGGCGGAGTTCTCTCAAGAACTTGCTTCGCAGCCTGAACAATCGCAGATACAGATTCACGCAATGCTTCTTCTACTTCTTTGCTTGTGACGGTAATCGTTCTTGGTAATCCTGTCACCATGTCTCGTCCACGAATCGAAATCTCTTCTTGACGTGCGTCTGGGAATACCGTTGCAACTTGGATCTTAATATCCTCCGCCGTGCGTTCACCGATCAACAGCTTGTACTCTTTTTTAATGTAGTTAAGAATTTCCAGATCAAACTTGTCTCCAGCCATCTTAATAGAAGAGGCGGTTACAATGTCACCCATTGAGATGACAGCAATATCTGTCGTTCCGCCTCCAATATCTACGACCATGTTTCCACTTGGCTGAAAAATATCCATACCAGCACCAATGGCTGCTACTTTTGGCTCTTCTTCAAGAAATACATGCTTACCACCGCTTTTTTCAGCAGCTTCTTTGATCGCCTTCTGCTCAACAGATGTAATGTTTGTCGGGCAGCAGATGAGCATACGCGGCTTAGAGAACAGCCCTTTCACATTTAATGAGTTAATAAAATGCTTGAGCATCGCTTCAGTTACTTCAAAATCAGCAATTACGCCATCTTTTAATGGACGAATCGCAACAATATTCCCAGGCGTACGTCCTACCATACGTCTAGCTTCTTCCCCAACAGCCAAAACTTTCCCGCTGTTTTTGTCAAGAGCTACTACAGATGGTTCATTTAACACAATTCCTTTTCCTTTGACATGAATCAGTACATTGGCAGTACCAAGATCAATTCCAATATCCCTAGCAAACATCTATATATATCCTCCTTGAAAATCTGTTTCCATAGCAAATACCACATTCTGCCCTAATTATATATTCTATCATAATTTGCAGAAAAAAAGATATTTCTTTACAAAAGTCTTTACAAAATTTGTGGTTAGAAACTACCGATATGAGGAAGATATATATATCATGTTTATGAACAAAGAACTAAGCTTACTGTTTCACTGGCTCGCCTTCTAAGATTTCTTCTTTTTTATACTTTAACTTGGTGGCTTCTCCTCCTCGCAAGTGCCGGATTGATTTATGATAATCAAGTATCTCCTTCACTTCATTGGCCAGATCAGGATTAATTTCTGGCAGTCTTTCTGTTAGATCCTTGTGTACAGTACTTTTAGAGACTCCAAATTCTTTCGCAATAACACGAACGGTTTTCTTTGTCTCCACGATATACTTTCCTATCTTGATTGTTCGCTCTTTGATGTAATCGTGCACACCACTCGACCTCCCTAAAATGGATGTGAGAAGTGTGAAATGAGATCCGTATGAATATTATCCATTTTCAGCGGCGCTTGTTCGTCTAAATTTCTCATCCATTAGGTAGTAAATGCCAAACACGACCCCTCACCTCAAACACTCTCTTTGTCAGGTTTGTAACAGTGTATTAGCATTGCATAGGGAATATGCTAAAAATGAAGATGGGACAAGGGATTTATCAGAAAACGCAAAACTAAAAATCATTTCGAGTGGCGAAAATTTTCACTTTACAAGCATAGGTATAACACGTAGAATAGGAAAGGTGATTTATTTACCTAGATAAATATTTAATAAAGGTGAGCATATGGATACGTTAAATAGAGAGTGTTTACATCAAATACATCAAGGCGCTCGGCTTCTGTCTAAAAAAGCAAACGAAGCGCTTGCTGCTTATGACTTGTACATGTCCCAATGGACTGTACTTTTTTGTTTGGATTCATTCGGCCCGAAAACCCAGAAAGACATCTGGACATACTTGAACGTCGAAGCCCCAACCATTACACGAACCGTTACCCGTTTAGAAGCAAATGGCTGGGTGAAACGTGTACAAGGAAAAGACAAACGTGAAAATTTGATTGTGATGACAGAGGATGCAAAAGCCCGATTTGAAGAAATCAAACGCACGATGGAACAATTTGAAGAAGAATGTCTTTCAGATTTTACCCACGAAGAAAAACAACTCCTCCATACACTTTTACACAAATTATCAACTGAATAGGAAGTGACATACATCATGAACGAACGCATTTGGACGAGAGACTTTATTATGATTGTCCTGGTGAATTTATTTACGTTCACCTCTTTTTATGCCCTTTTGACATTACTGCCCATTTACACAATGGATGAACTAAATGGAACAGAATCACAGGGCGGTCTCCTTGTGACGGTCTTCTTATTGTCCGCTATTGTGACAAGGCCGTTTTCTGGAGCCATTATTGAAAAATTCGGCAAGAAACGCATGGCGATTTTTTCTTCAACGGCTTTCGCCCTGCTCACTTATTTATACATTCCAATTGATCAATTCCAAACACTTCTTACGCTACGTTTCGTGCAGGGAATCTTCTTTAGCATTTTAACAACCGTAACAAGTGCCATTGCTGCTGATATGATTCCGAAAACTAAACGGGGAGAAGGACTCGGTTACTTTGTGATGTCCATGAACCTTGCTGTTGTCATCGGTCCATTTATCGCATTGAATCAAGTAGGAAAAGTAGGATTCCATTCTTTATTTCTTCTCTTTTCCATTATTGTCTCCATTGGCGCAGCTTTCACCATGCTGATTAGACAGCCAGAGCCTGAAAACGGTGGAAGTGTCGTCTTTCGATTCACTCTTTCTCACCTGTTTGAAAAAGGCGCTTTAAAGACGGCAGCAGTTGGAATCATTATTTCTTTTTGTTACTCGCCAATCATTTCATTTATTTCAGTCTATGCCAATTCACTTAACCTGATGGGTGCAAGCAGTTATTTCTTCATTGTATTTGCGGCAGCGATGCTCGGATCCCGTCCATTTACAGGCAGACTTTTTGACCGAGTGGGACCTCACATCGTGATCTATCCTTCCATTGCTCTATTTGCGATCGGTTTATGGATGCTGACCGCTACGCAATCAGCAGCAATGCTTCTATTATCCGGCGCTGTCATTGGCCTTGGCTACGGCTCTTTAGTGCCATGTCTGCAAACTCTTGCCATTCAGCACTCACCAGCTCACCGCACAGGCTATGCGACGGCTACCTTCTTTACCCTGTATGATACGGGAATTGCGGCTGGATCCTTTGTATTTGGCATGCTTGTCAGCTTCACAGATTTTTCAAATGTGTACCTCATTGCTGGCGTTGTCGTTTTACTCAGCATGGGCGTTTTTTATTGGAGCGAGCGAAAACCGCAAGAAGCAAGAGCACAAGAGGTTTCCCTATCAGAATAGGATACTGTTTTAAACTTCACTGAAAACATGCTAAAATATAGGATATTTCAAATGAACAGACAGGTCTTTTGAAAAATAGTTGGCGTTAAGCGAAAGTATAGGTGATGTTTTGAATTACGAATTGTTTAAAGTCATACACGGGATGGCTCATCATTCTGAGTTTTTAGATCAAGCCATGATTTTCATTACGAAAAAGGCCATTCTCGTATATGCCCTCGTCTTATTGATTTGCTGGTTTTTAGGTAATCACAAATTTAAGAAGCATGTCTTCTTTTCTGGTGTAACAGGCATCGTAGCACTCATCGTCAATTTTGCGATTACACTGTTTCATTATGAAGAGCGGCCGTTTGTGGCGCACAAAGTCGACACACTGATCCCGCACTCAGCAGACGCTTCCTTCCCAAGTGACCATACAACAGGCGCACTGGCTCTTTCATTAGCCATTCGGTCCCGAAATAAAAAGCTCGGCAACATCTTGCTCGTCTTTGGATTACTCACAGGATTCTCCCGCATCTGGGTCGGTCACCATTATCCATTTGATGTATTAGGCAGCTTGATCGTATCGATTGCCGTTGTCTTTATCATGAATAAATTATGGAAATTCTTTGACTCTCCAATTGATCGTATCGTGACTTTCTACGAGACAATTGTAGGGAAAATATTCAGAAGGAAGCAAAAGGAACAGGGCTCTGACCTGTCCAACTCTTAAGTGGCTTGCGATAACGTGATGAAGAATCTTCTTCCACTTATCGCACCGCTTTTTTTATTGCCTGTCTCCCTCTCACTTTACTAGAAAAATAAAGACTGACACCTATGCCGGTAAGAGAAATGATAATCAATGTCCAGCCTAACTGCCCAAAATGGGGGCCCGCAATTTCATCCCCAAACAGCATACCAAGGACAGCAGAAGACAGAATGGAACCAAGATAACGGCATGTTTGAAAAAGTCCAGAGGACGTGCCAATCATATGCTGAGGACTTGCCTTGAGCATCGCCGCTTGCAGCGCAACATTCCCAATCCCGTAACTGAGTCCAAGCAGCGCTAGAACCACCCCTTTCCCCCATAATGGTGCCGGAATAAAAAAGAAGGTCATCGCAGATGCTCCAGCTAGCATTAGTACCGCACTTGCTAAAATCGGATGCCGTTCATCTCCCCGGTCCACCCACTTTCCTGTCAGCGGCGACACAATGATGCTCACCCCAGACATACACAGCATAAATAAACCTGTCATCTCCACACGCCAGCCTAATTCATCCTGAAAATAACTCGGCAAACCAAAGAAAAGACAATAGAAAAAGATATTTAAGATGATAAATTGCACATACACGAGAGACAGCCTCTGCTCCTCTCTGAACATCCGAATTTGAATAAACGGTTCATCCACTTGATACTCCCACCAGATAAAAGTGCCTGCACTTATAAGACAAAGAATCCCTTGAACATATTGAATGCCATCACTAAGTGATAATAAAAACGAAAGTAAAAGGACAATACAAACTGTAAAAAGAAGCATCCCTGGCAAATCAAGCTTTCTCACCGTTTCTCCTATACGAAGCTTTCGTTTTTTCTGCTCCTTTGGAAACAAAGTTAATCCAAGAAAGAAGCTGATTAAAATAAAAGGCAGATTCACTAAAAAGATAGCTGGCCAACCGCCAATTGTCATCAAAAATCCGCCAAGCGTCGGTCCAAGTGCCGTCATCGCCGAAGCAAAAATGGACAATACTGCTAACGCCGAAGCCTGCTTTTCCTGAATATGATCCCGAATGAGCCCGACCCCAGAAGGATAAATGGCACTGCTCCCAATTGCCTGCAGCAGCCGGATCACAATCAGCACCCCAAACGTCGGAGCAAACGGTGCACAGATGGCCGAAACCGCCACAAGACCGAGTCCGAATAAAAATAAGGTTCTTCGGCTCATCACATGATCTCCAATCCGGCCACTCACCGGCTGCGTAACCGCACTTGCTAAATAAAAGGACGAAATGAGCCAGGATACGGTCGTAAACGACAAACCGAATTCATGCTGAATTTGATGCAAAGCCAAAGAAATCATCGAGGAATTCAGCGGATTTAACATTGTGCCAAATGCAATCGCAGTTAAAAAGACTTTTCGGCTGTCTTTCCACTTATTCATACACCGTCCCCCTTTTTGTGATCTGACATATTTTTTTGCCAACCCTCCCGTTATTATGAGATGTATTTCCCTTTTTTACCCTAATCAATTCAAGTTCTCTCTTGGAAAAGCAAGACATACATTCTAAAAAGGGCGAGTGTTGGAAGAACACATATAAAATTGAGAATATGAGGAACAAATGGTAAGATGCTACACATATTTAAAAGCCTACTTTCTCCTTATACGGAGAACGGCTAAAAAGGAGGAGAAGCTTATTATTAAAAAAAGACGGTTTTGGGTCCCAGCCCTTTTCTCGGTTGCAGTATTACTTCTGTCTTCGTGTGGTTCAAGTGAAACAAATGGGAACGGAGATAAACGTAATTCTACAGCGAAAGGGTCGCCAATTTTGGAGGATGGAAAATTTATATTTGCAGCATCAGGTGAATTTCACCCGTTCAGTTACATGGATGGAAACCAGATGTCCGGCTTTGATATCGATGTAGGCAATGCGATTAGCGACAAACTAGGTCTCGAGCCTATACAGAAAAAATATAAATTCGCAGGCATCGTCGAAGGTGTAAAAGCAGGGAAATTTGATGCGGCAGTGGCAAGTCATACCATCAATGAGGAACGAAAAAAACACGTTCTTTTTTCTAAGCCCTATTACTACTCTGGCCCGCAAATCTTCACAAGACCCGGAGCAGACATTCACCATGCGGATGACTTAAAAGACAAAGAAATCGCTGTATCAAAAGGGTCGTCCTACGCTGATATCGCAAAGGAACATAGCGGGCAGGAACCAAAATATTACGACAGTGATGTAGTCGCTTTAGAAGCACTAGCCAACGGAAAACACGATGCGGTCGTGACGGATTTTGCCACAGGTGCAGAAGCCATGAAGAAAAAATTAAAAATCGAAGCGCGCGAAAGGCTCGGACAAAGTGAACAGGCCATCGCTGTATCTAAAGAAAATGAACAGCTCATAGAAGAAATCAATGATGCGATTGATGCGCTAAAAAAAGACGGAACATTAAAACAAATAAGCGAAAAGTACTTTGACGAAGACATCACGGTCAAACAAGATTAAAACCACGATTGTGCGCCTTTTTCTAGGCGCACTTTCTTCAAATGGAGATGATTGTTTTGCCTACACTATCACACTTTTTTCAAACGCTGATTGATTCTAGAGGCATTTTTTTAGAAGGAATGCTGCTCACCTTACAACTCACTGTGATCAGCATCTTCATTGGTATGTTCATCGGGCTCTTCTTTGCTTTACTGAAAATATCTCGCGTGTCTGTCTTCGGTTATATCGCCAATGCCTATATCTTCCTTGTACGCGGGACACCATTGGTTGTTCAAATTTTCATCCTATATTTCGGGCTGACGGAATTAAATATCCCCGACTTCTGGGCCGCTTCCATTGCGCTCGCCTTTCATAATGGCGCATATATAGCAGAAATATTCAGAGGCGCTATCCAATCGATCGATCAGGGGCAAAAAGAGGCAGGGCGTTCTCTTGGCATGGGACGTTTTCTAACAATGAGACGTATCATTCTCCCGCAAGCGATGCGGCGTGCCCTCCCCCCTCTTGGTAACCAGTTCATTATCGGCTTAAAAGACTCGTCACTCGCCGCCTTTATCAGTGTCAATGAACTATTTAACGTCGCCACAACTCAAGGCTCCAACAGCTTTGATAATATGACCTATTTACTTGTTGTAGCCGTCTATTACTTAGTTCTTGTCTTGCTGTTAACATTTGCTGTCCAAACCTTTGAGAAGAAACTATCAGTTAGTGACCATTAGGAGGAGAAGCATGACAGAATCAAAGGAACTCATTCGCGTTGAAAAACTCAATAAGTACTTCGGAGAGCTGCATGTTTTAAAGGACATCGACCTCACCGTTTACGAAAATGATGTGGTCGTCTTAATTGGAGCCAGCGGATCTGGAAAAAGCACCTTGCTCCGCTGTATGAATTTTTTAGAAATTAAAAATGATGGCCAGATTATCATTGCTGGAAATCCAGTCCATCCAAAACGCAATCAATTAAACGAAATGAGACAAAAAATAGGCATGGTGTTTCAGCATTTTAACCTCTTCCCGCATAAAACTGTGCTTGAAAACATCATCGAAGCGCCTGTCATGGTGAGAAAAACAAAAAAGGAACAAGCTATTAGTGACGCCAATGTCCTTTTAGAAAAAGTTGGACTTGCGGATAAAGCCAACATATATCCTTCTAAACTATCAGGTGGTCAAAAGCAGCGTGTAGCTATCGCAAGAGCTCTCGCCATGAAACCAGATGTCATGTTATTTGACGAACCTACGTCTGCCCTCGATCCTGAACTTGTAGGCGAGGTACTGCAAACAATGAAAAGTCTCGCAAAAGAAGGCATGACAATGGTCATTGTCACCCATGAAATGGGCTTTGCGAAAGAAGTCGCCGATCGTGTTGTCTATATGCATGAAGGCCGTATCATCGAAGAAGGCACACCGTCAGAATTGTTCGATTCACCTCAAGAGGAACGAACCAAGCTATTTCTTAGCTCCATTTTATAGGTCAAACGCCCTTTATTTTTTCTGTTCAACGCACGTTTTTTCTCATTTTTCACGAACTTTTCATCCATTTATATTGAATATAACCAAAAACCATGTAAGATTAACTTACACGAATATGTTATATATGACTTTTCTCTCTATAATGAAGAATTAAGAAATCAATTAATTCTGAATGATTCGGGGGAATGCAGCATGCAAATGGGTGATACAGTATTTATGTTCTTCTGCACACTACTCGTGTGGTTAATGACACCGGGTTTAGCCTTATTCTACGGAGGACTCGTGAGAAGTAAAAACGTGTTAAGTACAACCATGCACAGCTTAACATCACTAGCAATCGTCTCCATCGTATGGATCGTGTTTGGTTATTCCTTGGCCTTTGCGCCAGGCAATGCATGGATCGGAGGCTTAGACTGGATTGGACTAAAAGGCGTTGGCTTTGAACCTGGTTCATATAGTGAGACCATTCCACATTCATTGTTCATGATGTTCCAAATGACCTTTGCCGTCTTAACAACAGCCATCATTTCAGGTGCCTTCGCTGAACGAATCCGTTACTCAGCAGTCGTCGTGTTTACACTCCTTTGGGTCATTTTTGTATACGCTCCTGTCGCACACTGGGTATGGGGCGGCGGCTGGATTGGTGAAATGGGAGCGCTCGACTTCGCTGGAGGAAACGTGGTTCACATCTCATCTGGTGTTGCAGGTCTCATCGTGGCGATTGTGCTCGGAAAACGGAAAGAAGCAGCAAGCTCTTCTCCGCATAATTTGATCTATACACTTCTTGGCGGAGCTGTTATCTGGTTTGGCTGGTTTGGTTTTAACGTTGGGAGTGCTCTTACATTAGACAGTGTGGCGATGTTTGCCTTTATTAACACAAATACTGCTGCTGCTGCGGGAATCATCGGCTGGCTGTTAATAGAGTGGATGATCAACAAAAAGCCGACCATGCTCGGCGCGATCTCTGGCGCCATCGCAGGCCTTGTTGCCATTACACCTGCCGCTGGTTTTGTCACACCATTTGCTTCTATTATCATCGGAATCATCGGCGGGATTGTCTGTTTCTGGGGAGTCTTCTCACTCAAAGCCAAATTTGGCTATGATGATGCCCTAGATGCATTCGGGCTTCATGGAATTGGCGGAACTTGGGGAGGAATTGCAACAGGGCTTTTCGCAACAACCTCTGTCAATGACGGCGGAGCCAATGGCTTATTTTATGGAGATCCCAGCTTGCTTTGGAAGCAAGTCGTCGCCATTGTCGCCACTTACGCCTTTGTGGCCGTTGTGACATACGTGATCATCAAAGTAGTGAATCTCTTCTTCAAGATTCGCGCAACCGAAGAAGAAGAATCAGTGGGCCTTGATTTAACCATGCACGGCGAAAAAGCCTATCAAGATTAAAGAAAAAGGGGTGTCTCTATGAGCAAAATGTATAAAGTGGAGATTGTCACACGTCCAGCTAATTTTGAAACATTAAAGGTGGAGCTTGGAAAGATTGGTGTCACCTCGATTACCTTTTCGAATGTGCACGGCTGCGGCTTACAAAAGGGACATACAGAGCTATACCGCGGTGTTAAAAAGGAAAGCAATGTGTACGAACGGTTAAAGATTGAAATCGTCCTAAGCAAAGTACCTGTCGAACAAGTCGTTGAAACGGCTCAAAAGGTACTTCGTACAGGAGAACCAGGGGATGGGAAAATTTTTATATATGAGATAGAAAATACAATCAACATTCGGACAGGTGAAGAAGGACCTGCCGCCCTATAAATCCATCCTCCGCCGAGTGCGGGGGATTTTTTAAGACAGAAAAAAAACCTCTGCATATTCATATACACAGAGGCTGCAAGGTATTAAGATTGTTTTGTTTCCTCGGATTGACTGCTGTCTTTAGAGGAATCAGAAGACTTTTCTTGATCAGAGGATTTCCCCTTCTCATCAGACTTTTCTTCAGATTTTTCTCCAGCAGGCTCTTTGGCCTTATCTTCAGTAGCAGGTTCCTTCGTTTTTTCTTCAGTTTTTGGCTGAGCAGGTTCTTTTGCTTCTTCCGTCACTTCTTGCGCCGCCTTTTCAATAGTAGAAACAGGCTTGTCAATGAAGCTAAGTGGATTAAGCGCTAACCCTTCCATCCGAATTTCAAAATGCACATGGTTGCCGCTTTCAGCACCATATAGATTTTTTCCAGAAGCACCGATGACATCATTTTGCTTGACTTCATCGCCTTCTTTGACACTCACTTGTGACAATGATTGATAAACAGTCGACAATCCATCTTCATGTTCAATTTCAACGACGTGACCGAGAACTGGATCTTTTTTCGCTTGAACCACTGTTCCACTAAGAGCAGCTGTGACATCAAACACTTTGCCATCTTTATCTGCAAGATCAATACCTTTGCTCAAGGTATAGGTGTTATTATAGTTTACAAGTGCTGCTTCTTTTTCTTTTTGATCAGCATCTGCTTCATAGAACTTTTTCACGATAGAAACATTATCAGAATTCTGGACTGGCATGGCAACATTTTCAATTGGCTTTCCAACTTCAACGGCATCATCACGCTGTTCTTGCCCTGTTTGATTTCCATCAGATAGTTGGTCTTTCACATCTTTTGATACAGCTTGATACCAAAGAACCGCTGTTAACACGACCGCTGCGCTGACCAAGTAAATAGCAGGGAATACCCAGCGCTTACGGAAAAATTGCTGAACTTTTGTGATTTTGGAAGTACGTTTCTTTTCTTCCTCTCTCATTTTTCATCACCTCAGCAACATTCTGAACACTTTTCAAAAAATATATACACACGAAATTATTTTTCTTTTTATTTTGCGCAATTGCATCAATAATATGTATGATGAATGAAAAAAGATGGGGGACTTTATTGTGAAAACTTTCAACCGCATAGCAACTGAAGATGACCTCAAAGCGATCGTTGATATCTACAATTCAACCATTGCTTCAAGAGAAGTAACCGCCGACACAGAACCAGTTTCGGTTGAAGACCGCCGGCAATGGTTTTTGAATCATTCAGAGAAAAGACCGCTCTATGTGAAAACAGATGAGGAAGGACATATTTACGGCTGGCTCAGCTTTGAAACATTTTACGGAAGACCCGCATACAACGGGACTGTGGAAATGAGTATTTACTTAAACCAAGACTACAGGGGAAAAGGGTTAGGATCACTTTTCTTACAGGAAGCCATTGAGTTGGCACCCTCTTTAGGCATTCGAACGTTACTTGCCTTTATTTTTGGGCATAACGAAGCTAGCATTCGACTATTTAAAAAGCACGGCTTTGAAACATGGGGTCATCTGCCACGCATCGCAGAAATGGATGGCAGCAGATACGATTTAGATATTCTAGGTAAAGAATTGTAACAAGAGCGTCTCTCCAACAAAGAGACGCCCTTTTTATGAAGCATGTAGCAACTGTTCAAACTGTTTCGCATTTTGAAGAGATTTCCTTTGCAGGATGATGCCATGTTCATCCATCAGAATCGCTTGCGGAACAACAGTTAACCCATACAGCTCCATAATTTGCGAAGAGCGAACATACACAGCTTGATCAGGGAGCAACTGGACAAGGGCTGCATCATCTGCTTGTTCATCTCCATTGATAATGATGAACTGTGGATCACCGCTAGACATTTGATAATGTATATCAGACAAAATGCTTTTGCATGTCATGCAAGTAGAGTTCACAAATAATAGCATCACGGCTCTTCCGTTTTGCAAATATTCCTTTAAAATGATCTTCTCCCCTAAATGCGTATAGCTTCGAAATAGCGGCGCTGAATCACCAACATCAGCTTCCTTTAATTCAATTCCATCAAGGGTTTTGATTTTATTCATAAATTTTCCGATAAAGCGGGCAAGCAAAAACACCACAGCCAGCTGAGCAATGACAATGAATAACACAATAATCAGTAGAATATCTGTCATTTCACTTAGTCTCCTTCTATAAATGATTCAAATTGATTGATCCATTTTCTTTTGAACATCAAGATGTCTTTTCCCACCGCTATAATGAAACAGGCAGCCACTGCTATCAGAAAACAAATGATGTGAAGTGGCCACGGAATTGTTTCTACAAAGGGATGCACATAAAACAGCCCAATCACAAGAGCCAACATCGACACATTCCGAATCACAATTCCCCAGTGAAGCCGGTCATTTTCCAGCAAACCTCCACACCCGCATGAAATATCACGATGACCTCTCAATAAATTGAAGGTGACCGCTCCAGTATACATACATAAAAGTGCTGTAAGACCAATCGCAGGTACAAGAGACATATTCGATACGAACAAAAGGCCTGTACAAGCCAATTCAACAGTCAAAAACAAATAAAACATAGGTCCCGTGAGCGAAGGAGGCAGCAATTGATAAGCATTCATCTGCTGCTTATGTGCCGTCTGTTTTCTCACTTTATCAAGCCATGCACCAGCAAAGATGATTCCTAAAAAATAGACACCTATAAAATATAAGACACTCACCTTACGCCATCTCCTTTTGTTGAAATAGTTGAGATTGTGCCTCGTAAAGCCTTTTGTACTCTCCGTTTAGCACCATCAGCTCTTCATGGTTACCCTCTTCAACGAAAGCACCGTCTTTCATCACAATAATGCGGTCTGCTAAGCGGGCAGCACCCATGCGATGTGTGATAAATAAGACGCCTTGATCCTGCGTATGATTGAATAGCTTTCGTATGAGTGAAATCTCTGATAACGGATCCAGAGCAGAAGTAGGTTCATCTAAAATGATAAAGTCACTTTCTCTAAAAAAGGTTCTAGCCATCGCAAGCTTTTGCCATTGTCCGCCAGACAGTTCATGACCTTCTTCGAAAAACCGGCCAAGCTGCGCATCATATGTTTCTTCCATTTGATGAATTCTTTTCTCTATACCTGCCTGCCGCGCAGCTGAGATCATGCGCTCCTCATTATCTATTTCGTCGATACGGCCAAATCCAATGTTTTCTTTCACAGTGAATTCGTACTTCATAAAATCTTGAAAAAGAACAGCCATTCTCGCATGATATGATTTTTTATCAATGGTAGAAATAGACTCGCCATTGACCTTTTGCATATTCGGTTGATCTGGATCATATAAGCCGGTCAAACATTTGATCAAGGTCGTCTTACCCGATCCGTTATCCCCCACCAATGCAATACGTTCACCTTGATTGATATGAAGTTGTATATGCTCAATGGCAGGCGTTTTCATATTTGGATAAGTAAAAGAGAGGTTTTCTAGTGTAATGGACTGAATAGACTCAATCCTCAGAAGCGATGCCCCTTCCTCTGATTGATCATGAGTTTCTTCTTCTCTCTTTTGAAAAGTTCTCATTTCATCAATATAGAGACTCGTTTCATATAAACTAGAACATTCTCTCGTTAAGTCCTGAAAACCACTTTGAATATTTTGTACAGCTTGCAGCACAGCGACAAACGTTCCCGCTACTAATTTCTTTTGAAAGATAAGAAAGACAATAAAAAGACCGCAGCACACATAAGCAAATGTCATAAGCAATCCACCCGCCATCTCCCAGCGAACTTGCTGTTTAAGTAATTTATATTTTTCGTCTGCACTTTTTACATAATGACCTCTCCATTTTTGAAGAAGATAATTACCAATGCCATATAAACGAATTTCCTTCAATGAATCTCGCTGTGCAACAAGGTCAGACACATACATTTCTCTTCGGTCGTTAGCCGTTAACATGCGGTTTAATTGATACCGTGCGCCTCCAAAGAAGAGTTCAATCCATAAGACAGGCAAGGTAAATAAGATCAGAATAACAGCCAAACCCCAGTGGATACCGACCATATAAATGAGAAGTGATACAACAGTAATCAATGCGCTCATGATTGTAAAAATACTTCTAACCATACTTAGAACATGCTGATGACTGTTCATCACACGTTGACTTTCATTATAAAAAGATGGGTGTTCAAATGTAATATATGGCAGTCTGATCGCCTTTTGAAGCAATTCACCCTTCAAATGCAAACCAATCAAATTCGTCGCTTTCTGCTGACTAAGCTGAAGAATGAATTGAAGCCCATAACCTAAAACCACAATGGCCATTTGCAATCCAAATAACCATAAAACCTTTTGAATATCTCCAGAAGAATTCATAAATAAAATAATTTCATTAATCAATGTTTGAATAATCCAGACACTAGCGAGTGGCATAAAACCAACGATCACTTGGATGAATAGAGTTAACAGAAGATAAGATCGACTTCTATTCCACGTATAAAAAATTGCATACAAACAATGATTCACTGTACTCATCAAACGTTCCACCTTACACCATTTAGTATAATTGACATATTTTTGATATTTATATTATGATAGCTCTGCGTAACATCACTCTGAGAGGACGATATACGATGAATTCAATCTTACTTTTACAGGTCACTCTTATTCTTTGCAGCCTTTTATTGACGATAGGAATCATCATCTATTTAAAACGCCAAATGGAATTGATCGTCTTACCGATTCAGCACGCCGGACAAAAACTTGTTCATCCGCTTCTTGAAAAACCATCACCTATTCGAATGAATGATTTGCTCGAAGCCAGTCACAAGCAACAGCTGCTTATATTCACAGACACAGCATGTCCACACTGCATCCCATCATTTGAACAATTTCTAGAAACGAAAAAGCAGCGTCAATTAGACATTTCTTTTAGTGTTTTGCTGAAGAATGGACAAGAAAAGGATCGAGAATTATATCGAGATAACCAAACCAACATACGAATGATCTCAGTGGACGAACAAATGACAAACGTATTCCAGATTGAAGAGTTTCCGTATTATATCATGGTAGAAGAAGATGAAACAATCTCATATGCAGCCCCTTTTCCGGATGGACTTTATTCTAGAATTCCTGCAAAATAAAGATAAATGAGGCATGTGAACAATCTAGCACATGCCTCATTTTTTTATTGGTTTGATTCTGGCTCAACATCCTTATCCTTTTCCATTGCAGCGATTTCACTCGCTTCACTTGAAGCTGGCGCTTGTTCCTCAGCTTGTTCAAACTCACTGCGAGCCTCAGTTGAAATGTCTACTTGGTCACCATGCTGATTCATAATAGTAGACGAAGAAGACTCCTCTTTTTGAACCTCTTTCTCTAATTCCTTTAATTTAGACACATGAAGCTCTAAATCTTTTCCTTGCTGAACTAAAGTCAGTTGTTGAAATAGTGCCTTTCTCTCTTCTGGAGAATGGTCGCCTTGAACAATTTTCGCAGCTTGGTTTAAAAAAGAATTGGATGTTTGACTCGCTTGACGACTGTTTGACGTCTGCATAGCATTTGTTAAAAATGAAATTGAAGATATGCTCATGCGTTCACATCCTATTAAATAAAATCTTTCAATTTAGCAGCCGCATCTAACACGTTCTACGGCAGTACAAATCTCACCTGTATCACGATCCACGTAGTAACGGAAAGTTCCAACACCTTGAAGGAAACATGTTGGTGCAGATTTGCATGAAGTGACTAATTTTTGCAAAATACATCTTGAAGCTGCAGGTTGAACATTGGTCATTTTGTTTAAGAAACGATCTAACATATGAATTCCACCTTCCAATTTTTATGTTAATACAACACAATAATAACCAATTACAAGACAACTAACAACATATTTTGATAATTTTACTAATTATTTTTAACTACTAGTCTTATTTATGACATCATTTTTCGTTAAAATTTATAGTAAATGTTACTTTTTTCTTATTCAGAAATCATTTATTTATCCATAAATAGTAAACCGAAGATTGGAATATTTTTTATTGTTCTACATTCACTCTTCCTAAAGTACTACTGACTCAAGTATGATAAAGAGTGAATACATAAAGGAGTGAACACCATTGCAACAAACTGAGAAAATCATTCAATCTCTTCATTCGATCACAAAGTGGGGAAAAGTTGGTAGTATCTTTCTCTATATTTCAGGCGGTCTAGCTATTCTGATTGGTTTTTGGCTTGTTCTCCCTGCTGCCCTTGGCGTCTTCCTCATTATGATGGGAGTCCACGTACAAAAATCTGTAAACGCAGCTGAACAATTAATTCAAGCTCCCGATACTTCATATGAAGAGTTATTAGAACAATATGCTAAGATGATGAAAATGCAGACACTGTTTGCCATATCAACTATTGTCACAGCCATTCTCTCATTTATCGCCATTATTTTGATGCTGATATTGGGCGGCCTAGCCTTTCTGCAAGAAATTCCTAGCGATGTCCAGCAATACGAAGATGAATACGAACAAGAGCTTGATGACTTTTATTAATGGAGTGGGGTATCAATGATCATTCGATACCCTTTTGTTTGATCATTTGGCCATTGCTCAACCTGTTAAACTTGACATTCGGCCAAGATCATTTTAAAATACAAATCGTAACTATTACGAATTAAAGGAGGTTTCTATTACTTATGCGTGTAAAAATTACCTTAGCCTGTACTGAAACAGGTGACAGAAACTATATCACAACAAAGAATAAAAGAACGAATCCGGACCGACTGGAGTTAAAAAAATATTCTCCTCGGCTAAAGAAATATACCCTTCATAGAGAAACAAAATAATTTTTGAATTTTAAATCGTAATGATTACTTTTTAAGTGAGGCGGAAATCAAAATGAGTATGATCAAAAGGACAGAAACAAATGAATAAGCGAATACCTGTTACAGTATTAAGCGGTTTTTTAGGTGCAGGAAAAACAACAATATTAAATCATGTCCTACAAAATCGTAATGGATTAAAAGTAGCTGTGATTGTCAATGACATGAGCGAAATTAATATTGATGCAGAACTAGTCAAACAAGGCGGTGAGCTCTCTCGATCAGATGAAAAGCTAGTTGAATTGTCTAATGGTTGTATTTGCTGCACATTGAGAGAAGATTTGTTAATCGAAGTAGAGCGCCTATGTAAGGCTGGGCATATCGATTATATCGTCATTGAGTCAACAGGAATTAGTGAACCAATTCCTGTCGCGCAAACTTTCTCTTATATTGACGAAGAAATGGGCATAGATTTGACACGCTTTTGCCGGTTAGACACGATGGTCACTGTGGTAGATGCAAACCGTTTCTGGACCGACTTCCAGTCAGGAGAAAGTTTATTAGACCGTAAACAAGCCGTTTCCGATGATGACGAACGAGAAATTTCCGATTTACTTATTGATCAAATCGAATTTTGTGACGTACTGATTATAAATAAGTGTGATCTAGTATCAAACTCGGAATTAGATCGACTTGAGCATGTGCTCACTTCACTTCAACCAGAAGCATCTATCATCAAAACCTCAAAAGGGCAAGTAAAGCCAAGTGACATTTTAAATACTGGTTTATTCGACTTTGAAAAAGCGAGTGCTTCTGCTGGCTGGATCAAGGAAATCAACGCTGGGCATTCTCAGCATACGCCAGAAACAGAAGAATACCGAATCTCATCTTTTGTTTATGAAAGAAGACTCCCCTTCCATACTGGCAGGTTAAATAATTGGCTAGATCAGATGCCGGAACAAATAGTTCGCGCTAAAGGATTTACATGGCTTGCCACACACCATAATTTAACCATTTTAATCTCACAGGCTGGAAAATCTGTTGCGATTGAACCAATTGCATACTGGATTGCTGCCTTGCCTGAGCAAGAAAAAGCACGGATATTAAAGCAAGAACCAGAGCTTCTTGACGAGTGGGACGCAGAATTTGGTGACCGGCATACAAAACTTGTGTTTATTGGCGTAGATTTGCCTAAAGCAGATATCATTCGCACACTTGATCAATGCTTACTCACACCTGAGGAATTTGATCAAGATTGGACTACGTTTGAAGACCCCTTTCAATGGAAAATCCAACATTAAGCCAGGAGGGTTTTAAGTGGCAAAGAAATCTAAAATTGCTAAAGAAAAAAAGCGGCAGCAGCTTGTATTGAAATATGCTGAATTAAGGAAAGAGTTAAAAGAAAAAGGTGACTATGAAGCTTTGCGGAAATTACCTAGAGACTCTTCCCCTACCCGCTTAAAGAACCGCTGTGAATTAACTGGACGTCCGAGAGGTTACTTACGAAAATTCAAAATGTCTAGAATTGCTTTTCGTGAGCTCGCTTATAAGGGCCACATTCCAGGAGTGAAAAAATCGAGCTGGTAAAGATTGAGTTGATCTTATCACAGCTGCCATAAAAGTAAAGTAGCAAAAAATGTTGAAAAATCTATTTTCTTGTCCTATCTCAATCTTTTTGAAGGACAAAATATCATTTTAAAAACCAGCAGAGTTTCTGCTGGTTTTTTATCATGACTGAATTCATAAGATGAATAGACCTATTTCCAAAAAAGGATTTTCTATAATCATTATGACTTTTTCTCTTCTTTTCAAAAATACATGATCATGATACTTTGTTGTCACTACCCACCGATGTATGACATTTCAACTTTTTTCTGATCTTTCTTCTGCTCTCTCTCGGCTGAATATTGATCATGCCTATTCGACCATAGTTCCTTCAAAATATTCTTTATATCTTCATTATCTTTTGACGAACGAATCAACTGTTTCAAGTCAAAGCCCGATGATGCAAAAAGACATGTAAACAATTCACCACGCGCAGAAAGTCTTGCCCTGTTACATGTTCCACAAAAAGCATCTGAAACAGAAGAAATAATGCCTATTTCTCCTGAACCATCTTGATAAAAGAATCGGCTTGCTACTTCACCTGGATATTGAGGGGGTTCTGGTTTGATAGGAAATGTTGAACCAATTAGATCAATGATCTCTTTCTTTGTCATGACATGTTTCAGGTTCCATTTATTCGTATTTCCAACATCCATAAACTCAATAAATCTGAGAACATGTCCTTCTTTTTTAAAGTAAGCTGCCATTGGTAGAACATCCTGATCATTCACACCTTTTTGAACAACCATATTGATCTTAATAGCAAGTCCAGCCTTTTTTGCAGCCTCAATGCCATCAAACACTTTTTGGATAGAAATATTCCTTCCGTTCATTTGTTGAAAACGGTCAGGATTTAATGAATCCAAACTAATGGTGACTCTCTGAAGACCTGCTTTCTTTAACTTATCAGCATATAAAGGTAAAAGCGTTCCATTGGTTGTCATAGCAATGTCTTCGATTCCTGGAATATTTGAGAGCTTTTCTATTAAAACAGGCAAATCTTTTCGCATTAAAGGCTCTCCACCAGTGATGCGTATTTTCACTACACCTAAATCCTGTGCAAAAAGGGTAGCAAGCCGTTCAATCTCTTCGAAACTAAGCAATTCTTCTTTATTCAAAAAAGGGTAATCTGTTCCAAAAATTTCAGCAGGCATACAGTACGTACATCTAAAGTTACAGCGATCTGTTACTGATATTCTTAAATCGCGCAATGGTCGATGTCTCTTATCTAAAATACTGACCATACTTTGCCTCCTATTCTGTAATACGCTGATGGTGAGTGTAGATATTAAAAGATTCTCCTCTGACGAATCCAACTGTGGTGATATTTAATTCTTCTGCCATTTTAAGTGCCAATTCAGTAGGTGCTGATTTTGAGATGACGATAGACACACCTAGTTTTGCTGCCTTCAATAGAACCTCTGACGATATTCGGCCACTAAATACAAGGATCTTATCTCTGAGTGGAATTCGATGAAGTAAACAGTATCCATAGATCTTATCTAAAGCATTATGTCTTCCTATATCAGTTCTAGTGATGAATAGCTTCTCTGTGTCACACAGTCCAGCATTATGCACACCACCAGTATGCTGAAATAATTGACTTTCTTCTTGTAAACATTTCATTAGATGCATACAGGTTTCAGCAGAAATATTGATTTGATCAATGGCTGTTTTAGCCGTTTTCACATCTTGGAGAAAATAAAAGTGTCTCCCTTTTCCGCAGCAAGATCCAATCACTCGCCTTGTGAAATCTGACGACTGAAATCCACTTGAGTGAATTAAATCAACATAAGCAAAGCCCATGCTTTCATCTATTGTAAACCTTTTAATCTCATTTTCAAATCGAATGACCCCTTCAGATGCTAAAAAACCGATAACCAATTCTTTCAAATGATCTGGGGAACAAACAAGTGTTACAAATTCCTCTCCATTCACCATCACAGTTAAAGGAAATTCTTCTACAACTTCATCTGTTTTGCAAGTAAATTGGCCTTCACGGTATTGGTGTATGACTCGTTTCTTTTTAACAGAAGGATTCATTGTATGATCTTCCTTTCAGCACAAATTTAGTTATATGAACCAATTAAATTGTGATATTATTTTAAAAAGTCATAAAAATGTAACATATTTTCTATCTTAACAAACTTTTTGACTGCTTTATATGGGGGGAACAAAATGAACAAATCGAAAAATCGCTGGCTCATTGCAACAAGTGCTGTGGGAATTCATTTATCTATTGGGTCTGTTTATGCTTGGAGTGTTTTTACGAATCCTTTACATCAAGCCTTTCAGTGGTCATTGACAGAAATAAGCTTAACCTTCAGCATTGCTATTTTATTTTTAGGATTATCTGCTGCGTTCATGGGACACTTCGTTGAAAGGTATGGCCCAAGAGCATCCGGGCTCTTTTCAGCTATTTTCTTTGGTATCGGAATGACAGGATCAGGGTTCGCTGTCCACATGTCTTCGCTTCCTCTCCTCTATTTATTTTATGGTGTACTTGCTGGGATAGGATTAGGGGTAGGTTACATTGCACCTGTATCAACTTTAGTGAAATGGTTTCCGGATCGAAGAGGACTTGCAACTGGCTTAGCTATTATGGGATTTGGATTTGCTTCTCTTATTTGCAGCCCAATTATTCAATATCTCATTGAAAAAGTGGATATCGCAAATACCTTTTACATTCTTGGGGTTTCTTATTTTATGATCATGGTGCTTTCATCTCTTTATTTATCACCACCAACTCCTGATGATGTCAAAAAATTTGACGTACTGAATACAAATCAAAGAAAAATCCCTCAGGATTTATCACAGCTTACAGCAAACGAAGCGATCAAAACACGACGTTTTTATTACCTGTGGCTAATGCTTTTTATTAATATCACGTGCGGAATTGCCATTATTTCAGTAGCATCTCCTCTTGCTCAAGAAAGTGTTGGATTCACTGCAGGTGCTGCAGCTACCCTTGTTGGCATTTTAGGTGCTTTTAATGGTTTAGGGCGGATTGGCTGGGCTTCCTTCTCAGATTATATCGGAAGGCCGAATACGTATACAATTTTCTTTAGTATCCAGCTCATTGCTTTTCCCTTACTCCCCTATTTAAAAGATCCGCTCGTCTTTTCAATCGTGATGGCGATCATTTATACGTGCTATGGAGGAGGATTTGCCTCAATTCCAGCCTATATTGGGGATTTATTTGGCACGAAACAACTTGGTGCTATACACGGTTATATTTTGACCGCATGGGCCGCTGCTGGTTTGGCTGGACCTTTATTTTCATCCTTTATTCGAGATATAACAGGTAACTACACGCAAAGTCTGATGGTGTTCTCTGGCTTATTTTTCATTGCTTTTATCATATCTCTTCTCATACGAAAAGATATTCAGCAGTTGAGGGAAACAAACCTTACTGCTGCTTCCTCAGCCCGACCTTAATTTGAATTTGACAGAATCACAATCTAAAGGTAATTTTTAGATATGAAAACGCTTTACAAAGTAATAGGAGGGTGATGATATCATGGGGAAAACAAAACACAAGGGGCCTATTAAACTTAATAAAAAACCCTCACCAAAACTATGGGCCTCTTTTGCGCCTATGGGACTTGGAAAAGTAAAACCGAAACATATTCGAGACACGATGAAAGTGGCATGGGAGAACAAAGATAATCTCCCCTATGCATATCGTATTTTAACGCAGGGCGTGTGTGACGGCTGTGCCCTTGGTGTTTCAGGATTATATGATCAAACGCTCGCAGGACCTCATATATGCACCACAAGACTAAATGTACTTCGTCTTAATACAATGCCAGCTATTGAACCCAAATGGTTCGAGGATATTCAACAGCTCAAACAAATGGACAGCACCTCTCTTCGCAAACTTGGTCGTATTCCGTATCCACTGATTCGAAAAAAAGGTGAAAATGCCTTTACTCGTATTTCCTGGGATGATGCATTAGATCAAATCGCTGCTAAAATCAAATCAATTGATAAGCGGCACCTCGCTTTCTATTTAACGGCTCGAGGTATTACAAATGAAGTCTATTATACTGCTGCGAAGGCAGCACGATTTATCGGGACAAATCATATTGATAATGCTTCTCGTATTTGCCATTCACCGAGCAAAACCGCTCTTAAACGCTCCCTTGGCATAGGAGCCTCCAGCTGTAATTACAGCGATTGGATTGGAACCGATGTATTAATTTTCTGGGGATCTGTCGCTGCAAACAATCAGCCAGTTTCTACTAAATATATGTACGCGGCTAAAAAGAAAGGAACCAAAATTATCGTCATCAATCCGTATAAAGAGCCTGCCATGGAAAAGTATTGGGTTCCTTCAATTCCAGAAAGTGCTTTATTCGGCACAAAAATTGCAGATGATTTCTATCAAGTCAATATAGGCGGCGATATTGCGTTTATGAATGGCGTCATCAAACATTGGTTTGACATGGAACAACATGCCCCCCATTCTGCTCTTGATCATGAATTTATTCAAGCCCATACAACTGGCATACAGGATTTAAAGCAGCATGTCGAACAGTTGAAGTGGGAGGATCTTGAAGCATCATCAGGCTTGTCGAAAGAAAGAATGAAGGAATTTGCAACCCTTCTTGCAAATGCCAATTCAGGTGTTTTTATTTGGAGTATGGGTCTTACCCAGCACCGATTTGCAACTGATAATATCTCACAGGTTGCCAACCTTGCCATGTTACGCGGATTTATTGGCAGGAAACATTGTGGTGTCATGCCGATTCGTGGGCATAGCGGTGTCCAAGGTTCTGGGGAAATGGGTGCCGACCCATTCGTTTTGCCCGGCAGCGATTTTGATGAAGAGAATATTGAAAGAATCGAAAAGGTCTGGGGATTTGACATTCCGAAATGGCATGGTGACACCGTTGGGCAATCGTTTGAGAAAATGGCTTTGCCAAAAGAACATCCACAAAAACTGAAAATGCTGTTTACAAGCGGTGGAAACTTTTTAGAAACGATGCCAAATCCAGATGCGATTGAAAAAGCTTTATCTGAGCTTGAACTACGTGTCCATCAAGACATTATTTTGAACACCTCCACGCTCGTAGATGCAGAAGAATCGGTGATTGTTCTGCCTGCTATGACAAGGTATGAGCAGCCAGGCGGCGGAACATCAACTAGTACAGAACGCATGGTATATTTCAGTCCAGAAATTGAAGGACCTCGAATTGAGGAAGCGAGAGCAGAATGGGACATTTATATTGATCTTGCAAAAAGAGTCCGGCCTGAAGATGCTGAGTTGATTCATTTCGAAACAGCAGAAGACATTCGCCGTGAAATTGCGGTCGCCAATCGAAACTATGATGGCATCCAGCACTTGCGTCATAAAGGAGACGTTTTTCAATGGGGTGGCGCATGGCTTTGTGAAGACGGAGAATGTCCAACACCAGACGGCAAAGGCCATCTTCTTCCTGCCCAGCTGCCTCAATACAGGAAAACCGAAGGACATTTTAATATCACAACAAGAAGAGGAAAACAATTCAACTCCATGATCTATAGTGAAAAGGATGCCTTTAATGGCGGAAAACGTCATTCTATCTTGATGAATGACGAAGATGCAAAAGAACTTTATGTTCAAGAAGGTGATCCAGTTGTATTGTTTAACCAATATGGATCCTATCAAGGAGTGGCTCAATTCGGAGAGTTGAAACGTGGCAATATCGCTGTTTATTGGCCTGAAGGGAATGTTTTAATTCCTAAAGGGGTCTATGAAAGCTACTCACAGATTCCTGAATATAATACGACTGCCATATTAGAAAAAGCCGAGACCTTTCATGCAAGAAAAGATCAGCACTACGTCGAAAAACGAATTGATGAATTAGAAACCACTTTGAATTGATCTTCAACTGAAAAAAGCTGGGGATACCCAATCCCCAGCTCCCATTTACATCCTACTGACCAAAAGCGCTCGCTTCGTTTTGTAGAATATGATTCAATTCTTCAGCATTCGCAGCCGGTTGATATTGTCCACCACCTGCTTTAGCAACAGACTGTAGACTTTTTGCTTCTTTTTCATTCACGTCAAAGCCGATGATATTGACGATGGTATCAATTCCGTCTTCATGTAATTCTTTTGCTGCTTGTGAAGGACTTCCGCCACAAGTTTCTTCACCATCACTGACGACATAGACAATATTTTTCCCTTCAGCCTGATGATCTTCAAAATCTTGTTTCGTATCTGTTAATGCTTTTGCAAGCGGCGTCCAGCCAGTTGGCTTATACACATTCAGTGCTTGCTGAAATGGTGAAGACTCATATGATCCAAATCCATAAACAGCTTCAGAGCTTCCACAAGAAACTGCTTTTCCTGCATTTTTATTGGTTCCTTCATGACCAAACACACGAAGCAGTACTTGAGTATCTTCTGATAAAATACTTGCGAAGCTTTGAATAGAACGTTTGGCGATATCAATTTTCTTTTCGCCTTCAACTGTTTGTGCCATGCTTCCGCTTAAATCGAGTAATATCACCACATGGGCTGGCTCCTGTTTCTGTGTTACAGCATGGGCTGGCGAAGAAAGTAGCAGGACAAGACTAGCCAAAATGGTTAATACGATATTGCGCTTCATTCATAAAAACCTCCCTTTTTACATTCGTACAGAAAAAGAGAAACGAAAGTATACATCAATCGTTTCCCTTTAGTTCAGCAAGTTATTCGTGTAATTTTAACGATTCTGCTGACAAGATAGAACCCATTTCTTTACCAGTGCTTGCCTGATAGTAATGGCCTTTACCAGCTTTGGCTACTTGCTTCAATTGACCTTCATAGCCATCGTTAAAGTCTAATCCGATCACATTAACAACAGTTGATCCTTTTGAGTTATGCAATTCTTTTGCTACTTTTACTGGATCTCCGCCACAAGTTTCTTCACCATCAGTGATTAGGTATACAATATGTTTTGTGCCTTTGTTAAGCTGCTCATCCGCTTGCTTTGCATTTTCAAGAGCACGTGCAATTGGTGTCCAACCATTTGGTCCAAGTCCGTTTAAAGAGTTTTCAAAGCTTTCTTTTTCGTAAGGCTGTACGCCATAAACGCCTCTAATGACTTCACATGATTGAGCTTTACCTGAATTTTTGTTGTTTCCTTCAGAGCCAAACAAGCTCATACGAATTTTAGCGTCTTTTGGAAGTGACTGAGCAAATTTAAATACTTCTTCTTTTGCGAGATCAAATTTGCGTTCTCCCTCTACTTTTCTTGCCATGCTTCCACTTGCATCAAGTAAGATTGTGACTCTTACATCTTTGTTATGTTTTTTGACTGTAGATGCTTCTGCAAATACTGGTGAAGAGATTGACATAGATAATGTCAATACAGCTAAGGTTACGAGAGTAAATACTTTTTTCAACATAATTTTCCTTCCTCCTTATGTATTTGATTGAAACACCTTAATCGTAAATTATTCTTTCTTGGAATGGTATAGGACTCGGTCCCTTTTTCTCTTTCATCAAAATCACTAAAATTCTGTCAGATGTCTAGATATTTTCACCTAACACATCATTTTCCCTCTTGTTTTCTCCTTCTTTCGAGGGGCTTTGTATCGGTCATCAGTTCTTGTCGGGACATAAATGTTTAAGATTTCCTGAGGTGCGTCATAAGTCGCAATTTGACACATTCTGTTCAAACCTCTTGAAACACAAAAAAAGATACCCCATTTCTGAGGCACCTTTGCTTTATTTTTTCGCCATATATGTGTTGAGAAAACGATCCGCCGATTCAATTTGAATCCCTTTATAATAATGTTTCACGATGGCATCTACTTTTTTACCCGACTGCGCCATATAATGGGCACCATACTGACTCATTCCTACACCATGGCCATACCCTTTTGTCGTAATGACAATTTGCTGGCCCTGTCGTTCCCATGTAAAGTCGGCTGAATGAAGCCCTAATGATTCTCGAATGTCTCTGCCTGTCAGTGTTTTACCGTTGATCACGGCTTTCGCTACTTGATTTCCTGGTGTCCGTTCTTCAATCTGTCCTACTTGATTCTGCTGGGTGAGCGTCACACCTAATTTTTGCTGAAATTCACTAACTGAGATGGTTTTCTTATTTTGAAATTTTGGCGATTTTTCGTCCCATTTACTTGAGACACTTTTCAAATAGGGGATTGCGTTTTTCCAATAAGCTTCAGCATTCTCCGTTTTTCCGTTACTTGTTGAAAAGAATAAGGCATCAATTGGTTTCTCGTCATAAGTCAACACTTTTCCTTGTGTGCTAGCGACAGCTTCTGTGACTTTTTTCAACTTCCAATTGTACGCTTTCCCCCAAATTTTCTTGAGTTCCTGCTTGTTTTTATACACTTGGAACATTTGGGTATCATCTACAAGAGAGCCCTTGGGTGATTTGACGGTCTTATCGATGATCATTTGTCTGACAATATACGTTCTTGCGGCGAGTGCCTGTGCCTTGAGTGCTTCCATTTCAAAATCAGCTGGCATTTCAGACGCTACAACACCGATGACATACTCTTCTAAGGGGATGTTTTCTACCTGTTGATGCGCTGAACGATAGACGGGGATGGCGACGGGTGATTGCTTCAATTGAACTGTACCCTTCACTTCTTTTTTAACTGATGGCTCCGCAGCTACATGCTGGCTTGCCTCCGACTTCCCTTGAAACGTCGGCAACACAAGTAAAGTGGGAATCATTAAAATGATGATGCATATTCCTGCAATTGTCCATATCATTGGTTTCATATTTGGCTGCCCCCATTTATCTTTGAATCTCTTTTATCTTATGGGCAGGGACAAGCTAATATGACAGGTTCTTTCATTCAATGGACAAGTCTTTTGATGAAAGGATGACGCTGTTTATCGATTGATTTTACTGTTCGTCTTTATGAATAAAATATAAGATGGTTGGATACACTAATGATAAGCTTTTATAAATAAACCATTCTATGATTCTAAAAAAAATCAGCATGCCTCATGGACACACTGATTTCTTTATGATTACGCGTTCAGATCTGATACAACTTGTTCTTGTGTCACATCTGCTGCTTCATCGTTTACTCTTTCAATATCTGCACCAATTGCTGCAAGCTTTTGGTGGAAGTTCACATAACCACGGTCGATATGCTTCAACTCGGTGACACGTGTATGACCTTCTGCCACTAATCCAGCAAGTACAAGTGCTGCTCCTGCTCTTAAATCAGTCGCTGATACTTCAGCACCTTGAAGTTGAACCGGCCCGTTGATAATCACAGAGCGTCCCTCAATTTTAATATCGCCATTCATGCGGCGGAATTCTTCAGCATGCATAAAGCGGTTTTCAAACACCGTTTCTGTGATCATGCTTGTTCCGTTCGCACGAAGCAATAGCGCCATCATCTGAGACTGCATATCCGTTGGGAAACCAGGATGCGGCATTGTTTTTAGATCGATTGGCTTGAGCTCAGATGGTCCAATGACTCTTAAACCTTCTTCTTCTTCAATGATCTGAATACCCATTTCTTCCATTTTTGCAACAAGTGAAGTCATGTGTTCTGGCACAGCGCCTTTTACAAGAACATTTCCTTGTGTAATAGCTGCTGCCACCATGAAAGTACCTGCTTCAATTCTGTCAGGGATGATGTTGTGTTTTGCACCGTGAAGTGTTTCCACACCTTCGATTTTGATTGTACCAGTACCAGCTCCGCGAACCTTACCGCCCATGGCATTGATGTAGTTTGCCAAATCAACAATTTCAGGTTCTTTTGCTACGTTTTCTAAAATCGTTGTTCCTTCAGCTAATGCTGCTGCCATGATGATGTTTTCAGTTGCACCTACACTTGGGAAATCCAAATAGATTTTTGCACCTTTTAAACGGCCGTTTACTTCAGCCTCGATGAAACCATTTCCTACTTGAATTTTAGCTCCCATTGCTTCAAAGCCTTTTAAATGCTGGTCAATTGGTCTAGAACCAATTGCACAACCTCCAGGTAATGCAACTCTTGCATGACCTGTTCTTGCTAAAAGTGGTCCCATGACAAGCACAGATGCTCGCATTTTACGGACGTACTCAAACGGAGCCTCAGTTGCTAGTGCATGAGATGCATCTACTGATACTTCGTTATTTTCAAATTGTACTTCTGCTCCTAAATGACGTAACACTTCATTGATTGTATATACATCGGAGAGCGTAGGTACATCACAAATTACGCTTTTTTCTGTACTTGCTAACAAAGATGCAGCGATAACTGGTAAAACGGCATTTTTTGCGCCTTCTACTTTAACTGTGCCGTTTAACTTTTGACCGCCGCGGACGATGATTTTTTCCAAGGTCTTCCCCTCCGCGTCCCAAATTCTCTATATTAATATTCAGTCGTTACGATTGGTGTGCCAACCGTAATCGTATGATTTTCGTTCATTTCCGAACTTCTGATGGCAATTTGAACATTCATTTTATCATTTGAAGTCATAATGAACTGTTCCCACTTATCTGTGTAAGCGGAAAGCGACACAAAATTAGACTCAACGAGATACTCAACTGGTTTTGCTTGAAATTCATTTGCTAACGTTTCAGCTTTTTTTTGCAAAACAACATCCATCATACCATTTACATGACCATCGAGACAAGTAAAAATCACAAATTTTTCTTGTAATATGCTTTTTGCATGACGTACGAACTGATCATATGTATGTTCCCAGGTATTCAGTGGGCGAGCACCTTTTTGCTCATATAATAAATACGACTTTTGATTGGATTTTGTGTCGGTCTTCACGAGTAAAATTTTCGATAATGTATCATTTTTTTCATCTTTGTAAATTCCTGTGACTTTGGAGACATGTTTCTCTTTTTTTTCGGTCCACTCATACTGTCGTAGTTCGTCTTTCAAACGTTTCACTTTTTTTGAAAATTGTTCGGATGAAATGTCTACATTTGTTTTGGCGTGAAGGGTCCATCCATCAACTTTGATTTGCTGGTTTTTTAGACCTTCAGCTATTTGGGCAAGCGGAGATGATTCTTCCGCACGAACACCTTGAATCATCAGAACAAAAAAAAGAATAAACGCAAATAATGGCCAACCTTTTAAATACTTTTTCACTTGTCATTCCCCCTTGCTACAAGTGTTGCCGCAAGGAGGTCTATGCATACGTGGAAAAGTCATCAAAGGCCATACTTTTGACACTTCTTTTTACGTTCCCGCATAAGGGAGTGACCAAACCTTTTATGCTAGAACATATAAGGAATTTGTTTGGAGAAATTTAAATAATCAAGGAAGAAATTGCTGACCGCAGATGCGATGGCAATGGTAATCAGCATCATCAGCAACCTTGCTTGAACGATTTTCCCTTTTTTAATCAGTGGATCAATATTTACGCCAAGCAATGCCCACCATGTAATCGCAATAAAAAATAGGTGGATCACAATACTCACAATTGCTTGTTGTCCTACGTCTTCCATACAGTTGAATCCTCCTTTTATTTATTTCTGTAAAGGAAAACTCCCTTTCATTATATCCTCGAAAATCGGAAAGATGAGTCATTTGGAAAAAAGAGCTACATTTAGTGTGAATCCCCTCTTATGCTGGTGCCAAGGAGATGATATACTGCGTGTGGAAGGAGCTGAACACATTGAAAGATTCTTTTCCTGACTTTGTTGATTTGTACGGAGAATTGGTTCCCTCATTTGATCATGAATGGGAGGCCATTGCTTTCTACTTTGATTATAGACAGACACAGCTAGAAGAATTAGCGCAATTGTGTCATTTTCATAACATTTCTTTGGATTACTCTGAGGAAAGCCTGTATCAATTAGAATCACTATACTTTGATGCATTTACCAAGCAGTTGTTTGCTGAGTGGAAAATGCCAATAGATGCACTAGAAGCGATGTTGAGTGTGTATATGGGAGAGGTTATCATCCATCATCATTCAGATGCTGACTGGGTTGTGCGGCCTTATATGGACTCTCCGCATCAATATACGCTTGGCCTACGCCGGCACAATAAAACGTGGCATAGTACGCAGTTTTGCGAGCACTTATATCTTGAAAAACAGGATTCTCATCCGTATGTGTCGATGTATCAATCTCTCATGTCATTCTAAAAAAAATCCTTCTTATCAATGTGATAAGAAGGATTTTCTGTTTTATTTCCCTGCTACATTTAAACGGTTTAACGCCCGTTTTAATGCGAGTTCCGCCCGGCGTACATCACTTTCATTCGGGTGGTTCAAATGCTCTTCAGCACGCTGTTTCGCTGATTTAGCACGATCGACATCAACTTTGTCTGATGTTTCAGCGGCCTGAGCAAGAATCGTTACTTGTTCAGGGCGAACTTCAACAAATCCGCCACTTACTGCAACCAATTCAGTTGATCCACTATGTTTTAAGCGAACTGCACCGATTTTTAGCGGAGCAACCATTGGAACGTGGCCAGCTAAAATACCAAGCTCACCGCTTTCTGCTCTGACACTGACCATTTCCACATCCGCTTGATACACTGGGCCGTCGGGAGTAACGATATTGACTTGAACGGTCTTCATGCTTTTACCCTCCTAAGGACCAGATTAGGCCTCTACACCCATCTCTTTGGCTTTTTCAACCACTTCTTCAATGCGTCCAACTAAGCGGAATGCATCTTCAGGAAGATGATCGTATTTACCAGATAAGATTTCCTTGAAGCCTTTAACAGTTTCTTTCAATGGCACATAAGAACCCTTTTGGCCAGTGAACTGCTCTGCTACGTGGAAGTTTTGAGATAGGAAGAATTGAACACGACGCGCTCTGTGTACCACAAGCTTATCGTCCTCAGATAATTCATCCATACCTAAAATGGCAATGATATCTTGTAGCTCTTTATAACGCTGCAATGTTTGTTGCACTTCACGTGCAATGGCATAATGCTCTTCGCCAACGATCTCAGGTGCAAGTGCACGAGATGTTGAAGCAAGAGGATCAACCGCTGGGTAAATACCCATTTCAGTCAGCTTACGCTCAAGGTTTGTCGTCGCATCAAGGTGAGCGAACGTTGTTGCTGGAGCTGGATCCGTATAGTCATCCGCAGGTACATAGATCGCTTGAATCGATGTAACAGATCCTACGTTTGTAGATGTGATACGCTCTTGCAGCTGACCCATTTCTGTTGCAAGTGTCGGCTGATAACCTACCGCTGAAGGCATACGTCCAAGAAGGGCTGATACTTCAGAACCTGCTTGTGTAAAACGATAGATGTTATCGATGAAGAACAATACATCTTGACCTTGTTCATCACGGAAATGCTCTGCCATTGTCAAACCAGTTAGAGCAACACGCATACGTGCACCAGGTGGCTCGTTCATTTGTCCGAAGACCATGGCTGTCTTTTCGATAACGCCAGAATCTTTCATTTCGTAGTAAAGGTCGTTTCCTTCACGTGTACGCTCTCCAACCCCAGCGAATACAGAAATACCGCCGTGTTCTTGCGCGATGTTGTTGATCAATTCTTGAATCAGAACGGTTTTACCTACACCAGCTCCACCGAATAGACCGATTTTTCCACCTTTGATATAAGGAGCAAGAAGGTCAACAACTTTGATACCTGTTTCAAGAATTTCAACTTCTGTAGAAAGTTGATCAAAAGAAGGCGCTTGTCTGTGGATTGGATCTCTTTGAGCTTCCACACCAAGTGGCTCATCTAAATCAATGTTATCTCCCAGTACGTTGAATACACGTCCAAGTGTAACATTCCCAACTGGTACTGAAATTGGTTTTCCAAGGTCTACAGCTTCCATACCGCGCTTCACACCGTCTGTTGAAGCCATTGCGATAGTTCTCACTGTATCGTCACCTAAATGTAGTGCTACTTCTAAAGTTAAGTCGATATCAACTTCACTTTCACTTTCCGCTTTATGCGAAACTCTGATCGCATTATAAATCTCAGGCAAGTGACCGTCTTCAAAACGAACGTCTACGACTGGTCCCATGATCTGACTGATGCGTCCTGTTTTCATTGCATTCCCTCCTGACAATTATTTCTATTCTAAGGCAGCTGCTCCGCCGACAATTTCTGTAATCTCTTGTGTAATCGCTGCTTGACGAGCACGGTTGTAAGAGAGTGTCAGGCTGTCGATCAATTCTTTTGCGTTGTCTGTTGCACTCTTCATTGCTGTCATCCTTGCAGCATGTTCACTTGCTTTGCTGTCAAGAAGCGCACCGAAAATCAAACTCTCTGCATATTGAGGAAGGAGAACTTCAAGAATTTCTTCTTCAGAAGGCTCAAACTCATAAGATGCTGAACGTTTATTTGGTGTCGCTGCGGCCGAAAGGTCCGTTAGCGGCAACAATTTCTTCTCTGTTACTTCTTGTGAAATGGCACTGACAAAGTGGTTGTAGAACATGTAAAGTTCGTCAAACGCTTCATCAGAGAACATTTGAACTGTACTGCTTGCTAATTCTTTAATATCAGCAAACGCTACTTCGTCTCCAAGCCCTGTTACTTCAGAAATAACTGGAATACCGCGCTTTTTGAAGAAGTCGCGTCCGATTTTACCAATGACAATCACCGCATATTCATCAGCGGATTGATGACGAGATTGAATGGTTTGGTAAGCGGCACGCAAAATCGAGCTGTTAAAAGGTCCTGCAAGCCCTCGATCAGATGTAATGACGAGATATCCTGTTTTCTTGACAGGTCTTGAAAGAAGCATTGGGTGCTTAGCACTTGTTCCAGTTGCGATTGCAGCAACCACTTCCTGGATTTTCTCCATGTAAGGAACAAAAGACTTCGCATTGTTTTCAGCACGATTCAATTTCGCAGCTGATACCATTTGCATCGCTTTTGTGATCTGACTCGATTTTTTTGTTGACGTGATCCTTGACTTTATATCGCGTAATGAGGCCAAAGATTTCACCACCTTTTTTTCAGGAATCCGTGTTCATTTACGTGAAAAGAGAGAAAAAGAGAATCTTTTTCTCTCGGAAAGATTACTAATTAGTTGCTTGGTGCAAACGTACGTTTAAAGCCTTCGATAGCTGCCTTCCACTCTTCATCAGCAGGCATGTTTCCTGTTTGAGAGATTGTGTCAAACAAATCTTTATGGTTTTCTTCAATGTACATGAATAACTCAGCTTCGAAACGTTTGACATCAGCAATAGCGACATCGTCTAAGTATCCTCTTGTGAGTGCATAAAGAATCGCTACTTGTTTTTCAACTTTAAGCGGTTTGTTCAAGTCTTGTTTTAAGACTTCAACTGTTCTAGCACCTCGGTTTAATTTCGATTGAGTCGCTTGGTCTAGATCAGATCCAAACTGAGCGAATGCTTCAAGCTCACGATAAGAAGCAAGATCCAGACGAAGTGTACCTGCTACCTTTTTCATCGCTTTGATTTGTGCAGAACCACCTACACGGGATACAGACAATCCTGCGTTTACCGCTGGACGTACGCCTGAGAAGAAGAGGTCAGATTGTAAGAAAATCTGTCCATCTGTGATTGAAATAACGTTTGTTGGGATATATGCAGAAATATCGCCAGCTTGCGTTTCTACGAAAGGCAATGCTGTGATAGAACCGCCACCCTTTTCATCACTAAGCTTCGCTGCACGCTCTAATAAACGAGAGTGAAGATAGAAAACATCACCAGGGAATGCCTCACGACCTGGAGGACGACGAAGCAATAGTGAAAGCTCACGGTATGCTGCCGCTTGTTTAGAAAGGTCATCATAGACAACAAGTACGTGCTTGCCGTTATACATGAATTCCTCACCCATCGTTACACCTGCATAAGGAGCAAGGTAAAGAAGCGGAGCTGGCTGTGATGCAGAAGCTGTGACAACGATTGTGTAATCAAGCGCACCATGCTTACGAAGTGTTTCAACAACACCACGAACCGTAGATTCTTTTTGTCCGATCGCTACATAAATACAGATCATGTCTTGATCTTTTTGGTTCAAGATCGTATCAATTGCAACAGATGTTTTACCTGTTTGACGGTCACCAATGATCAATTCACGCTGTCCACGTCCGATTGGAATCAAGGCATCAATAGCTTTAATCCCTGTTTGAAGCGGCTCATGTACAGATTTACGATCCATAACGCCTGGTGCTTCACTTTCAATTGGACGTGTTTTGCTTGTTAAAATTGGACCTAGTCCATCAACAGGCTGACCAAGTGGGTTCACAATACGTCCGATTAACTCTTCACCTACTGGAACCTCCATGATACGACCTGTACGTTTCACATCGTCACCTTCGCGGATATCTTTGTAAGGTCCTAAAATAACGATACCTACGTTAGACTCCTCAAGGTTTTGAGCCATACCCATTACACCGTTAGAGAACTCAACCAGCTCTCCTGCCATAATGTTGTCAAGGCCATGTACACGCGCGATACCGTCCCCTACTTGAATGACTGTACCGACATCTTTTACTTCAATTTCAGATTGATAGTTTTGGATTTGCTGCTTTATCAGCGCGCTAATCTCTTCAGCTTTGATACTCACTAAGGTTTCACCCCTTCTAACGATTTTCGCCTGCAAGCTGACGTTCAATGCGGGAAAGCTTTCCGCTGACACTGCCGTCATAAATGCGGTTTCCGATACGGATTTTCACTCCGCCTATTAGATCCTTGTCAATCACGTTTTCAACACGAAGTGATGTGACTCCGGCTTTTTTGGCAAATACTTCAGATAAAGATTGAATTTCAGCTCCGCTGAGCGGTTTGACTGAATAAACGATCGCATCGTCTATTTGTTTTGTGCGGTTTGCAAGTTTTACAAACTCGGACGTCATTTCAGAGAAAATATTTGTGCGTCCGCGGTCAATCAATAAATACATTGTGTGCAATACATGAGTAGAAACACCTTTGAAAGCTTCTGCAATCAAATGTTTCTTTTTGTCTGCCGTAATCTTCGGATGAACAAGGAAGTCATTCAGTTCTTGGTCAGCCTTTAGAACTTTTTTGATCTCATTCAGCTCTTTTTCAGTTTCGTCTACTGCCGAAGAAGCAAGAACGATGTCAAAAAGAGCAGAAGCGTAACGCTTAGAGACAATAGTCACGCTCATCGGCTTTCGCCTGCCTCTTTAAGATACTCTTGAATCAATTTCTCTTGTGCTTGCTCATCAAGTTCTTTTTCAATCACTTTAGATGCAATCAGCACAGATAGTGATGCAACCTGCTCACGCAGTGCAGCCACAGCTTGTTCTTTTTCTTTGACGATTTCAGTTCTAGCAGACTCTTTCAAGCGCTCTGATTCTTGACGCGCTGCTTGAATGATGTCTTCTTTTTGTTTCTCACCAATTTTTTTCGCATTTTCGATAAGTGTATGTGATTCTTCGCGTGCTTCTTTCAATAAGACACGTTGTTCTTCAAGAAGCTTTTCAGCTTGAACGTGCTTTTGTTCAGCACTTGAAATTTCATTTCCTATATAATCTTCACGCTGCTTCATAATACCTAATAAAGGTTTAAGCGCAAATTTCTTTAAAAGTGCAAGCAGGATGAGCATAGCGATAAGCTGGAATAACATATCCCCGGCGTTGAAACTTAAGCCACCTGCTCCTAAAACCACTGGTAACTGAGACATTTAGTACGGCAACTCCCTTCTTTAAATAATATGTTAAGAAACAAAACATAAAGGAATGGCGAAGTTTCGAACTAATCTGATCTTCGCCATTAAAATTCATATTAGAACGCTTCTCACATATTAACCAAAGAATGCCAAGAATGCGATAACGACAGCGATAATTGGAAGTGCCTCAACTAAAGCAACCCCGATGAACATAAGTGTTCTTAGTTCTCTACCAGCTTCTGGCTGACGAGCGATTCCTTCAACTGTTTTAGATACGATTAGACCGTTACCAATACCTGCTCCTAGTGCTCCTAAACCGATTGCAATTGCTGCTGCTATTAAATTCATTAAAAAGCTCCTCCTTTAAAATAACGTCCTTTTTGGACTCTCAATTTTTTAGTGTTCGTCGCTGACTTTATGGGAAATGTACACCATTGTCAGCATGGTGAAGATAAATGCCTGGATGGTTCCGACAAACAAACTGAATGCCTGCCATACAATCATCGGCACGATGGCACCTAATGTACCAACGATACCAAGCGCAATGTTTTGCGTGTAGAAATTGGTCGCAAGTCCTGCAAGTAACCCAAGAAGAATCTCTCCAGCGAAAATATTCCCATAAAGACGCAAACCAAGTGTTAACGTGTTTGCAAATTCTTCAATAAGTTTCAATGGCACTAAAAGGGGAATTGGTCTAAAGTAGTCTTTCGTATATTCCTTGACTCCTTTTGCCTTGACACCATAGTAGTGTGTCAATCCCATAACCATAATCGCCAGTGTCATTGTGATTGCAGGGTCTGCTGTTGGTGATTTCCACCACAAATTGTGATCGACCGAAATCGAGAATGGCAGTCCAAGCATGTTTGAAACAAATATGTACATGAGTAATGTAACGCCAAGCGCTAGAAATGGGGCTCCTGTTTTCATGTCCATCGAACTACCTATGATATTTCGAACAAAATCAACGATCCATTCCATGAAGTTCTGCGCCTTTGTCGGGCGGATAGACAGAACACGAGTAGTCAGCACCGCTATGAGAAGAACGATGATACTAGCAATCGTAATCATGAGAACATTGGATAAGTTGAACGTTAACCCTAAAAATTCTGTCGTTTTTGAACTGTGACCCAAAGAGTATTCACCTCTCTTCCATAGTAGAACGTTTAAGTTGAATGAAGGAATCTATCATAATGACAGGATATATTGTCATTAATCCTATAACAACACCTGCCAGATGAACTTCATTAGGGTAACGCCAAGCAATCGCTACTGCGAGAATCGCGTTGGCCCACCTGGCTGTACTTCCCATTGAACGAATGGATTTTCCTTTTTTAACCGCTCGATCAAAAGCGTGCATTCTCCGTATAAGTAGGAATAAATTAAAGAAAGCAAAAATTGTGCCGATAATGAAACCAAGAAACAGTGGTTTAAAACCAGGCATGGCATAGCCAAACACAAAAATTGCCAATAGATAGAACATGTATTTACTCTGTCTGCGGAAAATCGCGTTTGGATCGTTCATTCATCTGACTCCCGATGAAAAATATTGTAAAAAAGGTGATAAATGGTGATGAAAACTGCGTAGAAGACGCTTATGATAAGCCGCCCTGTTCGAAAAAAATCAATCACCCATCAGTCTAATTGCACAATCAGACTTGAAATCTAAAGATCTATGGGATGTTGCTTCATTCGCTGTTACAAACCCTGATAATTAAAGGGTTCACAATGAGGATTAGTAGAGTGCTATAGGCTATGAAAACCTTACCATAATACCCTCGTTTAGCATACAATAGCGTCTATGATGTGTCAATCCGTTGAAAGTTAAAAAACTTTTCTATAATGATAGAGCACACAAAATGTTCACAATTTCATCAAACTTTAGGAGACACGTGACATTCATTGAAAAAAACAGCTAATGTTCAGTATACATTGATTTTTCTAAGAACGATATCAACCGTTTGTCATATATTTCAAAAAAGCCCACATGCACGTTTGCATGTGGGCTTCAGATTGTTGACAAAGGGCTAAAATGATGTTTATTTTAGCCCTTTGTCTTCTTTTCAGCGTGATAGAAAACCTTTGCATTCTAGGAAGGACGAGCACCGGAACGGAGCGAATTTGACATTCGTGAGTACCGGCGCGCAGGACTGACAAAGAATGCGAGGGTTTGTCTACATGCTGAAGCGTGTTTATTTCGTTCCATACATACGGTCACCTGCATCACCAAGACCTGGGATGATGTAACCTTTTTCGTTTAATTTCTCATCTAATGCTGCAATGTAAATATCAACATCTGGATGATGTTTTTGCATTTCTTCTACACCTTCAGGCGCAGCAATGAGACACATGAAGCGAATGTTTTTCGCACCACGTTTTTTCAAGCTGTTTAATGCTTCGACTGCTGAACCGCCAGTTGCAAGCATTGGATCTACTACGATAAATTCACGCTCTTCTACATCAGATGGAAGCTTCACATAGTATTCAACAGGCTTTAATGTTTTCGGATCACGGTATAAACCGACATGTCCCACTTTAGCAGCTGGAATGAGTTTCAAAATCCCGTCCACCATACCAAGACCTGCTCTTAAAATCGGCACAACACCGAGTTTCTTACCAGAGATCACATTTGATTTAGCTACTTGTACAGGTGTTTCTACATCTACCTCTTCAAGCGGTAAGTCTCTTGTGATTTCAAATGCCATTAATGTTGCGACTTCATCCACTAGCTCTCTAAATTCTTTTGTTCCTGTATGAACGTCACGAATATATGTAAGTTTGTGCTGAATAAGCGGGTGATCAAATACATAAACCTTTGCCATTGCTTGCTACAACTCCTTTTCTGTCATCTTCCGGTGAACTTTGCACACTTCCTACAATTCTACATAAAAAGACATCATCTTTCAATATGATTCGCAAATCCTACAAAAAAAACCCACATGCCAAAAATAGGCAAATGGGTCTGCTTCTTAATAATCTAATTCATTATATAGAGGGAAGCGGGCAGTTAGATCAGATACACGTTTTTTCGCTTCTTCTAATTTCGCTTCATCTTCATGATGTTTTAGAGCAAGCGCAATAATGGAACCGACTTCTTTCATCGCCTCTTGATCGAATCCACGGCTCGTCACTGCTGCTGTACCTACACGTACGCCACTTGTGACAAAAGGTTTCTCTGGATCATAAGGGATCGCATTTTTGTTCACTGTAATACCGATTTCATCAAGAACATTTTCTGCAATTTTTCCTGTGATGCCAAGAGAACGCAAGTCGATGAGAACAAGATGGTTATCTGTTCCACCAGAAACAAGCTGAATATCTTCAGACAAAAGTGTGTCAGCTAGCTGCTTTGCATTATCAATGACGTTTTGTGCATATGCTTTGAAATCTCCGTTCAATACTTCACCGAAAGAAACAGCTTTTGCAGAGATCACATGCATCAGTGGTCCACCTTGAATACCCGGGAAGATCGATTTGTCGATCTTTTTACCAAACTCTTCACGACATAGGATCATTCCACCGCGAGGTCCGCGCAAAGTTTTGTGAGTTGTCGTTGTCACAAAGTCTGCATAAGGAACTGGGTTTGGATGAAGACCTGCTGCAACAAGACCCGCAATGTGAGCCATGTCGACCATAAAGTAAGCACCGACCTCATCAGCAATCTCACGGAACTTTTTGAAATCAATTTGACGTGGGTATGCACTTGCACCCGCAACGATTAGCTTCGGCTTATGCTCACGTGCTTTTTCAAGTACATCTTGATAGTCAATATGCTGAGTTTCTTTATCAACACCATATTCTACAAAGTTGTACTGTACACCACTAAAGTTGACAGGGCTTCCGTGTGTTAAATGCCCACCATGTGATAAGTTCATGCCTAACACAGTATCGCCATGCTCAAGAATGGTAAAGTATACGGCCATATTCGCTTGAGCACCTGAGTGAGGCTGTACGTTCACATACTCAGCGCCAAAAATTTCTTTTGCGCGGTCACGTGCGATATCTTCTACAACGTCTACATGTTCACAGCCGCCATAGTAGCGTTTTCCAGGGTAGCCCTCTGCATATTTGTTTGTTAAAACAGAGCCCTGTGCTTCCATGACTGCTTCGCTTACGAAGTTTTCTGATGCAATTAATTCGATTTTGTCCTGCTGGCGTTTCCGCTCTAGTTGAATTGCCTTGAATACTTGTGCGTCTTGCTCAGGTAAATGTTTCATCAGCGAAATCCTCTCCAATCTATTTCCATTCGATGTTTTCACCATCTCATTGTACACGGTTTTTGAGTGAAATGTAAAAGTTTTTTTGGAAAAACGACTTCTTTTTTGCGAAAAACCGAATATTTAAGTGGTGAAACGTCTCTATCATTCAACATTATATTAGAAATATATCATCTATGATCTCGTATAAACCGCTCGTTCTCCGCCAATCAGCTTCGGACGCGTTTTCGCGAACGTCACATGTGCTTGTCCTAATTGATGATGACTCAGGCGGACAGGCACAGCAACTCTCTTTAGATGCATCCCAATCAATGTATCACCGATATCGATTCCAGCATGCGCCTCGATGGATTCAACTAACACAGGATGTTCCATCTGCTGATACGCATGAGCTGCCATCGAACCACCCGCCTTTCGGACAGGTACTGCCGCGACAATCTCGAGGTTAAGACGGTATGCCACTTCTTCTTCCACCACAAGCGCACGATTTAGATGCTCACAACACTGGAAAGCGAGCTCAATACCGATCTCTCGTCTCAGCTGATCCAATTCTTGATAGATGGACGCAGCAATTTGCTCACTTCCTGCTGTCCCAATATGCTCCCCAGCCACTTCCGATGTACTGCAGCCAATGACTAAAATTTGCCCTGCACGCAGTTCGACCACTTGATGAAACTCTTTTAACATTTTAAGCCAATCTTGACCAATGTTCATATTAAGCGCTCCTTACAGGTGCTTTTCTTCGTAATCAGCGATTTTACCAATCCGAACAGCATGTCGTCCAGCCGTAAATTCTGTTGTCAGCCAAATGTGTGCAATCTCACGTGCTAATCCAGGACCAATGACTCGCTCGCCCATCGCAAGGACGTTCGTATCATTATGTTCTCTTGTCGCCTTCGCACTAAATGTATCATGCGCCAGCGCACAGCGAATTCCTTTCACTTTGTTTGCTGAAATACTCATGCCGATACCTGTCCCACAAATTAAAATGCCGCGGTCTACTTCTCCGCTTACCACCATATTGGCTACAGGAAAAGCATAATCTGGGTAGTCTACAGAGCCTGATCCACATTCACAACCCATATCAATGTATTCAATCTTCAATTCATCCATCAATTGTTTGATTTCTTCACGAATATTCGTTCCGCCGTGATCGGATGCAATAGCTACTTTCATCGGGCAATTCCTCCTAAGGGTGAGTTGATCTGTCTTGTCTTACATTTCTTCTTTATTTACAGTTATATTTTAACCTCTGCCTAGTCATTTGCAAACAAAAGCAGAAAAAACCGTTAGTGCAACGGTTTTACAAGTTGTCCACTATAAGGATGTGAAATCCTTTTTCAATTTCTCAACCAGCTGATGTAACAATGCTTCTAGTTCATCACGTGTTTCCTGATAAACAGACAGGCTTCCTCCAAACGGATCGGATACATCGCCTTCTCTTCCTGTTGCAAATTCTTTTAGAGTGAAGACCTTGTCTTTTACATGAGCATATTGCTCCACAATCAACTGCTTATGCTGAATCGTCATGGTGAAAACATAATCAGCTTCATGAAGAAGATCCTCTGTCAGTTTAGAAGATGAGTGATTCAGCGGAATGCTTTTCTCAAATAATGCTTCGACCGCTTGAGGAGAAGCCTTCCCAGCATCTGAGGCAAATATGCCTGCTGATTTAACAGTGACCACTAAACCTTTTTCATGTGCAATTGAAGCAAAAAGGGCTTGAGCCATCGGACTTCTGCATGTATTTCCCGTACAAACAAATAAGATTTTCATCTTTCGCCCTCCTTTTCTTCTATTATATAGCATTTCATTCTACATGTTATGTAAGGAGACTGGCTAGAGCGGAAATAATAATTTAATACCAAAGGCTAGTAAAATGATTCCGCCAAGCGCCCCGCTATATGACCCACCCCATGATCGCACTTGTTTACCGAGCAATAATCCAAGCCATGTGAGGATCATACTAAAAAAGCCAAACAATAAAATGGTCATCCACACGTGAGAACCGTAAATGCCGAGGCTTAAACCAACGGAAAAACTGTCTAAACTGACACTTGTAGCAAAAAGCATAAGACCAGCCCCAACAGGTGCAATAAATGGTTTATCCTCTTTGCGGATAGACGCAACGATCATTTGCAGCCCCAGCACCAACAGTAGCGCCCCGCCGATATAGGTGGCAAGGAGCCCGAGCCAGCCTGATAATAGCTGACCTGTCAGCATACCAAAAAGCGGCATAAACATATGAAATATCCCAATGACAAGTCCAATATAAATCATTTGGCGGAACTTCAGCTGAATCATTCCCATGCCAAGTCCAACCGAAAAAGCATCCATCCCCAGTGCAAAAGCCATGATGCTGAGAGTCAGCAATTCGCCAGCTAGCTCGTTCATGTACATCCCCCTTGGACACGCATTCTCCTTTAACCTATGTTTGTCCAAGTAGGGTTAGAACTATTTGAGCGAAGAGAGAGTGCGCCCTCCTGCCGCTTTTTGCAGACGGTTCATAATCGCTGAACCCACTCCCTGCTCTGAAAAGGCTTCTGAAATGATGACTTCTACATCTGTCTCATCAAATTGCCTTAGTACACGATATAAGTTTGCCGCAATCGTTTCAGGTCTTTCTCTCCATCCACAGCTGTATACGACATCTGCCGTAAACAACGATTTCTTCTCTTCTGTTGTGAGCACGCCAACTTTTAAACCTTCAGCCTGATATGTCTGAATGTGACGCTGCATCTCTTCATCACTTCCAAAATAGAGATACATTTGAGCTTCAGGTGCATAGTGTGTATATTTCATTCCTGGCGATACAGGCGCTTCGTCCTTTTTTGTCAGCCCCGGGTCGATGTCGACCGTTCCCACGACCTCTTCCAAGGCTTCTTTTGTAATGCCACCCGGCCTTAGAATGACTGGAATTTCGCCGACACAGGATACAACCGTTGATTCAACGCCAATTCCAGTTGAACCGCCATCAACAATGCCAGCAATTCTTCCATCGAGATCACTCGCTACATGGTTAGCTAGTGTTGGTGATGGTTTACCTGAACGGTTGGCACTTGGTGCAGCAATCGGCAAACCTGCCGCTCGGATCAGTTCAAGCGCAATCGGATGGTCAGGCATTCTCACACCAACTGTGGATAAACCTGCCGTGACCTGCTTTGATAAAGTGCCAGGCTTACATGGAAGAACAATGGTTAAAGCGCCTGGCCAAAAGGCATCCATCAATGCCTTTGCTTTTTCGCTTTCTATTTGTGCAAATTCATGAAGCTGCTCAACCTCCGCAATGTGAACAATCAATGGATTATCACTTGGACGCCCTTTCGCTTCATAAATTTTCATGACAGCTTCTGTCTCTTTCGCATTAGCCCCTAGTCCGTAAACAGTCTCTGTCGGAAAGGCGACCACTTCGTTTTGCTGCAATAACAACGCTGCCTGTTCAATTTGTGGATAGTATGTGGATAAATCCTTTTCTAAATCCACAGACCATCTTTTTGTATTTAACATCATACAAACTCCTTTTAAAAAAGATAAAACTGTTGATATATCTCAATTATCCTTTTGAAAGTATAAAAGATGATGATCAATAAAACAAGCGTTGTCCACAATTTGTGGATAACACTTGTTTAACAGTGGATAAGTATGTGTATAAGTCCAGTATGTTTTGATTAAATGCCTTTTTTTTGAAGAACCACGGCCTGTCCTTTCCCTAATGTCTCCTTTGCATGAGCGGATACCCACATGCTTTCTGGGATGTCCTCTAAAGGCGTGAAGCCCATCAAAGCCAAAAAGTCATGTGAGGAGGAATGGTTTGAGACGACATAAAAAGTATCCACACCTATTTTCCCTCCAAGTGTTTGCACACTTTGGAACAAAGACACAATATGACCTTGACCTAGTTTATCTGATATGACAAGGGAGCGCAGCAACCCCTCTTGTTCACTGAGCTGTTCAAGACCTAAGCACCCTGCCAGCTGACCGTCTGCATCTTCCATGACAACAAATGTCGTACGCGAAGCAAGCGTAACGCCGCCTTTCGCTTGTCCCTTTTCAAGAAAAGCATTGATCGCTGGGATATCTTCTTCTGTTGCAATTCTTAATTGATAATACATGCTTTCACCTCTTTTTAATCTCTTACTTCAACTCTATGAGGCAAAAACAGATTTATACCTTTTTTAAGAGAAAAGACTAGAGACCCATTCGAACAAAAAGAATTTCACTTCACCAGTCTCTTCTTCCTCGTCTTTCACCACTTCATTGACAGACTCATTTGTTTTCTGCGCAGTCACTTGGTCATCATCTCCCTCTGGCGACGCGATGGCTTCTCCATTTGAAAAGTCGATAAAGCAAAGCGGCGGGAATAATACACACCACCAATTGGCTCCATCCCCTTCACCGAGCGTTATTAAAATGGCTTCATATTTCCCGGCAGGATAGACGAAGTTCCCATAAAGCTTTGTTGGAAATGAGGCTTTTTGAAAGCTGACTGATACGGATTGATCAATGTGCTGTTCTTTTAATTTCTCTTTGGCGATACGATTGATTTCTGGCAGTTTTGATCGAACAACACGTCTAGCTTCTTCAATGGATGTGAGGTCTTTGACCCATTCCGTCATATTGGCATTCACCTCGTCGCGAATGCTTCTTTTGACATCCTGATCTGCTGAACGATCACTGTTTGCTAAAATGCGTAAACGGATTGCTTCATCCGGTATCACAACAGGCTGATCTGCTGAAGCAGTCGCCGTCTCTTCCCTGCCAAGGTTTGCAAAAGCACCGCATAATAATAGAAACATATAAAGACAAATCATCATTTTATTTTTAAACATGATGTGTTCCCCCCACTTTTTCTCTTCGTTACAAACATTGTGTCCAGGAAACCCATCTTATAAACAGCTAAAATGATTTTTTTAATAGATTATGAGTGAAATCAAAAAAGCCGTTCAGCGTAGAACGGCTTTGGAGTAAGGATTGGTAATCGGAAGGATACAGTCTCCCATCCCAATCTCGGCTGATTTTCAGCCCTGATTCGGTTTTGATAACAGTCATAGCGCCTTTTTTCTCGATTTCTTTTTTGACATTTCCTTTTTGATCAATAAATTGGATCATCATTTTATAGTCAAATTCAATTCTGTCATCGCTTTCATCTGAAGGCGTAAACGTAATTTTCTTCAGCTTAATTTGACACTCTTGATCCTTTGCTGCTTCTAATACGCTCGGGAACATGCTGTCTTGTGTATATTCTTGATACTCATGCTCGGTTAAATAAAACTTCAGCTTCTCCTTCATGTCAGTTAGGTCATCCGTTCGATTCACTGTGTATTGTGCTTTTTTATAGCTTTCTCCAAATGCTGCTGCTTCTTTTTTAAAGCTCGGTTTACCACAAGCACTCACAATCAATAGTACACTGACGATGACCAACACCATCGCATACCTTCTGCTCACACCATTCGCTCCTTCAAAACAAATTTATGTAAAAAAATCATGATCAGAATGTTCATTCTTTTATATATACGTTTCTCTTTTACCATAAGTTTCATCTTTACATAATAAAATAGTCCGACTTTATTCAGCCGGACTTTCCATTTTGAATGTGTGCGCAAACCGCTCGGTCTTTCCTGTTTATATCCTTGACGATGCGGACATCCGCTCCAGGAAATGCCTGCAAAAGAAGCGTTTTAACATCTTGCCCTTGCGTATGTCCAATTTCAAAGACAACGACTGCCTGCTCATGAAGTACAATGTGAAGATCACCAATTAGACGCTTATAAAACCACAGACCATCACGTCCATCTGTTAGCGCACTTACTGGCTCATGCTTCGTCACAACTTCTGACAGGCTGTTCATTTCTTCTACCGCAATATAAGGTGGATTGGAAATAAACAGATCCACTTTGATGCCTTGAGCTATCATCGGTTCAAGTAAATCGCCTTGTAAAAAATGAACGTCTGCACCGAGTGCTTGTTGATTCCGCTTTGCGACCGCAAGTGCATCATGTGAAATATCCGTTGCAGTGACAGATAGGGATTCTTTTTCAAGAGCGAGCGTAATCGCAATTGCTCCACTTCCTGTACCAACATCTACTGCTTTGAGCAGCTGGTCGTGTGGGAAGACGTCATCCACCAGATTCAGCGCCGCCAAAACGACCTCTTCCGTTTCAGGCCGAGGAATGAGAACATGTTTGTTCACTTCGAAGGGACGGCCGTAAAAAAATTCAACCCCCGTTAAATGCTGAACAGGCACGCCTTTCTTGTGCTGCGTGACAAACTCACTGAACAACCGATCTTGCTCCTCTGGCAGCAAATCATGAAAACGCGCAAGTAGTTCACTTCTGCTCAAATCCATGACATGCATCAAAAGGATCTCTGCTGCGTTTTGATCTCTACCGGCTTCCGTTAACAAAGAAGAAGCCCATTTAAGGGCTTCAAAAATTGTTCGTTGATTATTGTGCATTTTGAAGCTTTCTTGCTTGGTCTTCCATAATTAATGCATCAATGACCTCGTCAAGTTTTCCTTCTAAAATTTGATCAAGCTTTTGAATCGTCAATCCGATGCGGTGATCCGTTACACGGTTTTGCGGGAAATTATACGTACGGATACGCTCTGAACGATCCCCTGTTCCAACAGCAGATTTACGAGTTTGATCGTATTCAGCCTGTGCTTCACGCTGGAATTTATCATAAATTCTTGCACGTAACACTTTCATGGCTTTTTCTTTGTTTTTGATTTGTGACTTTTCATCCTGACAGGAGACAACCACACCTGTTGGAAGGTGAGTTAATCGAACAGCAGACATCGTCGTATTGACACTTTGTCCGCCAGGTCCGCTTGATGTGAAAGTATCTACACGAATGTCTTTTTCATGGATATCAATTTCAACTTCTTCAGCCTCAGGCAATACAGCAACTGTCGCAGTAGATGTATGGATCCGTCCGCCTGATTCCGTTTCTGGAACACGCTGCACGCGGTGTGCACCATTCTCAAACTTTAGTTTAGAATATGCGCCTTTCCCGCTAATCATAAAGATGATCTCTTTATAACCGCCTGTGCCAGTGACACTTGCTTCCATTACTTCCGTTTTCCAGCCTTGCATTTCAGCATAGCGGCTGTACATACGGTAAAGATTTCCAGCAAAGAGCGCAGCCTCTTCTCCGCCTGCTGCACCACGAACCTCCACAATAACGTTCTTGTTGTCATTTGGATCTTTCGGAATCAGCAAGATTTTCAGCTCGTCTTCTAAACGTTCTGTTTCTTCTGTGAGCTCTGAAATTTCTTCTTTGACCATGTCGCGCATCTCTGCATCCAGCTTTTCTTCCAGCATTGCTTTCGCTTCGCTCAACTGGTCGTATGCCGCACGATATTGTCTATATACCTCAACAGTTTCTTGAATATCAGATTGTTCTTTCGAATATTCACGAAGCTTCGTAGGGTCGTTCACCACTTCAGGATCACTTAAATATTCATTTAGCTTTTCATAGCGTTCTTCAATTGATTTTAAACGGTCTAACATGGTCTTCACCTCTGTTTTGTGCGTAACAGTCTAATTATAGTATAGCGGGGTATGACAGTCAAAAAAATTTCCAAAACAATTGATTTTCTGCAATTTTCCGCTAGAAAACACGATCTTTGGCGATTGATTACTTGTTTTGTCTAACGTGAAGGAACAGCTCCTCCTTGAAGAGAATGGTACTTATAATTGAAAAAAGGGAGGGCATTTGGTTTGAATACAAATGAGGTAGCAAAAGAAATTGGTGTTTCTTCAAAAACAATTCAGCGTTGGGTTAAACAGCTCAACATCCCTGTCGCCCGGAACGAACTTGGACATTACGAATTTCATGAAGAGATTGTACAGCTGCTCAAAGAGGTTAAACAACAAATGAACGAAGGTGTGATCCTCCATGACATTAGGCTGCCGATCCACCAAGAGACTATGCAGCAACTATCACCCACTATAGAAACCTCCACCTCTTCAAAACGAATTGAAGCTTTGGAGAACCAAGTGTATCAGCTCATGCAGCAGCAATTACACGTGACTGAAATAGAAAATCGACTGCAAGAACTTGAACGAAAACTGGCCAAAAAAGCAGATGAAGGTGTGTCGTATCAGCTGCTCCAACATCGCAGAGAAATTGAAGATCTATCCTCTCAATTTGATCGCCTTGCCGCGAGCCTGAAACAACCATCACAAGCAAAAGAAGAAAAGGAAATCGCACACCCCGAGATGAAAAAAAAGCGTGTGCTCTTCCCTCTGTTCCATTCATTTCGCTAAGAAAGGCTGCCTCTTATGGCAGCCTTTCTACTATATTATACGGTAAGTGCAATAATGATCGGTAATGTAATGAGTGACATGATGGCACTGATGACAAATGCGGATGCAGTTTCTGCCTCTTGTTTCTCAAATCGAGTGGCGATCATGGCTGCAACAGCTGAACCTGGGAATGCAACAAGCAATACAGCTTTTGTAATTTCATCCGCCGAAAGACCCATAAGAATGGCGATAAAATACATGAGTAGTGGTTGTACAGCTACTTTTAATAGTGCAATACTGAATGCTGGCAGGCTCAATTTAATTTTTCGAATACCTACAGTAACACCGACTGCGAATAGCGCAACCCCTGATGTTACACTTCCAATTTCCTCTAACATCTCATGTCCAATTTCAGGAAGTTTAAATCCTAAAAGGACAAGAATGATACTTGCTAGCGGTGCAAGTGCAAGCGGCTCTGATAAACCGTGTAAAATTGCTTTTGTCGTCATTTTTAGGAAGCTTTCGCCGTCTTTGGCTTTTCCTTTTGTTTTTTCACCGACAGTTGACACAATAATAGCAATTGGATCAAGCAATGCATTTACAACTATTCCGGTAATAGCAATCGGAATTGCAACTTCTTGAGCCCCAAATAAACTGCCCAAGACCGGAATCCCCATAAATGCAAAGGTCGGTTGTGCTGAGTTTAATGAGAAAACAGATGAATCTGTTAAATCATATTTAAAAGCAAATTTCGTAACTAAAAGGATAATGATATAAAAACCTACGATTCCGAAAATCAATGCAACGAAAAATGGAATTTGACTATAGAATTTATCTTTTGGTGTTGACAGAATGCTGGCGATAAAGTGCGCTGGCAAAGCATACTTTGTAACAAGTGTACTTACACCTTTTGCAGATTTAGCGTCATAGCTGCCGAAGTTCCCTGCGAACCAACCCAGCGCGATAACGAAAAAAATCGGTGCTAGGAGGATCAAAATATTTAAAAAGTCCATCTTACTATTCCTCCTTGAATCCTCTACAAGTTTCTTATTTTATTGCGGCATTGCTTAGATTACCCGAAACAATGCCGCATTACACATTTTATTATGCTCTTACAATTTTTTTATATTCAGGAATCCACATTGCATCTTTCACAGCTTGTTCAATGTCTTCAGGCGTTTTTCTTGCGACACCATCTTTAATGGCTGCTTTTGCCACTTCGATAGCCACTTTGATAGATACTTCTTGCAATTTATCAATGCTTGGAAGAAGACCAGCACCTGGTTTATCATGATCAACCATTTCAGCAATCGCATCTGCAGAAGCAACGAACATGCCTTTTGTGATGATTTTTGATTCCGTTACGATTGAACCAAGACCAAGTCCAGGGAAAACGAACGCATTGTTTGATTGTCCGATTTCATGTTCAATTCCGTTATACTCAACGTTTTCGAACGGGCTTCCTGTTGCAACAAGCGCACGGCCGTCAGTCCATTTGAATAGATCTTCTGGAACTGCTTCCGCAAGTGGTGTTGGGTTAGACATTGGCATGATCACTGGACGCTCTGTATGAGCCGCGATTTCTTTAATGATTTCTTCAGTGAATGCGCCGCCTTGACCTGATGTACCAATCAGAATAGTTGGCTTCACCTGGCGAACAGTTTCAGCAAATGAGATTTGTCCTTTTTCATCACGTGCCCAGCCTTCTACTTCATCAGCAGAACGAAGGTATGGTTTTTGGAAATCAAATACTTCAGCTTCAAACTGATCAGTCAGCAATCCTCTATAGTCTAATGTCCAGAAAGCATTGTTTGCTTCTTCTTCACTTAGACCTTCAAGAACCATTGTGTCACGCATTTGATCTGCGATTCCGATACCAGCTGATCCAGCTCCGAAAATCATCACACGGTGATCTTTCAATTGAGTACCCGTTTTCTTGACAGCTGCAAGAACACCCGCTAAAGTAATGGCACCAGTACCTTGAATATCATCATTGAATGTTAAGATGTTATCGTTGTATTTTTTCATGATGTTACGCGCATTTTTGTTTCCAAGGTCTTCCCAGTGAAGCAATGCTTTCGGGAAGAATTTAAGCGCTGCTTTTACATAAGCATCAATGAATTCTTCGTATTTTTCACCTTGTACACGTTTATGATGGTTCCCAATGTACAATGGATCATTCAATAATTTTTCATTGTTTGTTCCAACATCTAGTACAACTGGAATTACGCGACTTGGATCAATACCTGCTGCAGCCGTATAAACAGCTAATTTACCGATTGCGATGTTGATACCACCAACACCCCAGTCACCAATTCCAAGAATGCTCTCAGAGTCAGTAGCAACGATAAGGTCAATATCCCCTGCTGTTGCATGTAAGTTTTCAAATGCTTTCTCAATGCCGTCAATGTCGTCGATTGAAAGATAGACACCATGAGGTCTTCTGTATTCATGGCTGTATTCTTGAATCGCTTCACCAACAGTTGGTGTGTACACAACAGGAAGCATTTCACGAAGCTTGTCTGTAAGAAGCTTATAGAACAATACTTCGTTACGGTTTTGCAAATCACTTAAGTATACGTTTTGACGAAGACGATCTGGCTGAGCTAGAAATTGCTTGTACGCTCTCTCCGCTTGTTGTTCTAAAGTAAGAACTGTTGGAGGAAGTAAGCCTTCTAGTCCAAGCTCTTGTCTTTCTTCTTCAGAGAAAGCAACGCCTTTGTTCAACGTCGGAATCGATAATACATCTTTACCTGTCAAAGTGGTTTCGAGGTACCCTTCTTTTGTTTTCTTCACGTTGTTCATCAAAAACTACCCTCTTTCTAAAATATAAATAAAGTGAACTATTAATTTAAAGAACGATTAAGGAGGAAAATCCTTAATCAAAAAAATTATGACAAGAAATCGAACTTTTCGTTGAAATGCTTTACACTACAGTTAGTCATTTTATGCCTGCTTATGCTAAAACGCAAGCGTTGAAAATTAGATAATTTTTTCGTAGCGTTATTTAATTTATTTAAGTACAAATGATGGGTATTCAGCCAAAATCTCGAAAAACGAAACACAGCGGCATTTGCTATTTTTTTAATTGTCAAGTGTTGTACCAACGTCAAGTCTTGGTACTTCATGGTGATGTCTGCATCGTGCTTCGTATGATTCCTGCGCACCTACTAAAATAATGGGATCATCATAGGATGCGGGTTTACCGTCGATCAAGCGTTGTGTTCTACTCGCTGGGGAGCCGCATACCGAACAAACCGCTTGAAGTTTTGTTACAAGCTCTGCACATGCCATTAAATGCGGAACAACACCAAATGGCTCTCCTCTGAAGTCTTGATCAAGGCCTGCAACAATGACTCGGTAGCCTTTATCAGCCAATTGAGTGACAATGTCAATAATTGTCTCATCAAAAAATTGCACCTCATCAATGCCAATGACATCGGTTCTTTCTGATATGTGCGTTATTATGTCTTTTGGTGAGGCTACTGCAATCCCATCGACCGATGAACCGTTATGTGAAACAACTGAACTTATACTATATCGGTTATCAATCGCTGGTTTGAATATTTTTACTTCTTGTTTGGCAAAGGTGGCTCTTTTGGCTCTCCGAATCAATTCTTCCGACTTTCCAGAAAACATACTTCCGCAGATGACTTCAAGCCAACCGCTTTGTTTCATCACATACATAAGGTCTTCTCCCCCGTTTTAAAGTTCCATCAATCCACGTAAAAAAACAGGCAAGAACGGATTCCTGCCTGTTTATTGTATCTATTATTACTTAAGACCGTATTTTTTGTTAAAGCGGTCAACACGTCCATCAGCAGAAGCGAATTTTTGACGGCCTGTATAGAAAGGATGGCACTCAGAGCAAATCTCGATGCGTACCTCTTCTTTTACTGATCCAGTTTCAAACTCATTTCCACAAGCGCATTTGACTGTAGCTTTTTTGTAGTTAGGATGAATTCCTGTTTTCATCTACTGTCATCTCCTTCCGCCCTGAATCCAATTCGGAAACAGAGTTAATATCTCAGAATAAATTCTGAAACGCACATGATAAAATTATAACAGTGTGAGTCTATGATTGCAAATGTATTTTTTCAACAAGCTATCTTCTTGATGCAGACATATTGGCTTGTTTCCATTCTTGCGTTAAAATATCGAAAAATTCTTGGTTTGTCTTTGTTTTTCTCATTTTGCGCATGAACTTCTCAGCAAAGTCAGGTGTATCTGACATCGATTTTCTCATCGCCCATAGACGGTCAAGATGCTCTTTTGGTACAAGCAGTTCTTCTTTTCTGGTACCAGAACGGCGAATGTCGATCGCTGGGAAAATTCTTCTTTCTGCAAGAGAGCGGTCCAAATGAAGCTCCATGTTCCCCGTTCCCTTAAACTCCTCATAAATGACATCATCCATACGTGATCCGGTATCAACAAGCGCAGTCGCTAAAATCGTCAAGCTTCCGCCTTCTTCAATGTTACGCGCAGCACCAAAGAAGCGCTTTGGACGGTGGAAAGCCGCTGGATCAATACCACCGGAAAGCGTTCGGCCGCTTGGCGGGATGACAAGGTTGTATGCCCGCGCAAGCCTTGTGATGCTGTCCATTAAGATGATGACATCTTTCTTATGTTCAACAAGACGCATAGCACGTTCTAATACAAGCTCTGCTACTTTAATGTGGTTTTCCGGTACTTCGTCAAAGGTTGAACTAACAACATCCCCTGCAACAGAACGTTCGATGTCTGTTACTTCCTCTGGACGTTCGTCAATCAAAAGGACAATTAGCTCTGCCTCTGGGTGATTTTCAGAAATACTGTTAGCAATTTCTTTAAGCAAAATGGTCTTCCCAGCCTTAGGCGGTGCAACAATTAAACCACGCTGCCCAAATCCAACTGGCGCCATCATATCCATAATTCTAGTAGACAGGTGATTAGGCTGTGTTTCAAGAATCATTTGACGATCAGGGAATAGCGGCGTGAGTGCAGGAAAGTGAACACGTTCCTTAGCTGATTCTGGGTCGTCCCCATTTACCGCTTCGACATGAAGGAGGCCATAGTAGCGTTCATTCTCTTTTGGAGGTCGTACCTTTCCAGACACCTTATCTCCGTTTCGTAAATCAAAACGTCTGATTTGTGAAGCAGAAATATAAATGTCTTCAGAGCTTGGGGAGTAGTTGATTGGTCTTAAAAAACCAAATCCCTCAGACTGAATAATTTCAAGAACCCCTTCCATAAATAAGAGATCCTCTTGCTCAGCGTTCGCCTTTAAGATGGCAAAAATTAATTCTTTTTTTGTTAGTTTGCTGTAATAAGAGATTTTGTATCGTTTTGCTAACTCATACAGCTCTTTTAATTTCATATTTTCCAAAGATGAAATCGAAACATCTTTCAATATGGACACCACACTTTTCTAGTCAATGTATTTCATTACAAATGCATGACCATTGTATTTGATTAGCTTTTAATTCCGTTTTTGTTGGTATGACCTCGCTCTGATGGTAACGCTCCCACTCGTTTTATCGTGAAAGATAGGAACAATGTGAAATTGAGCTTTGTCAACATAGAGAAGGATAATGAGTATATCGTCATGATGCGGCAGTATTTAAACTTTTGAAGCTTAAAAGAAGTAAATTCGCAGAAAATTTCGCAGCACTCTTTAGTTTTACCTCATTTGCAGAGAATATTCAACTTTAAAAAGAAAAATGATATACATTTGACACCTATATGAAAAGCGGGTAATGAATACCCGCTTTCACATTACGGACGGATGACAAGATTCGGTTTTTTCTTTAAGCTGTGTCTGCCGTCTACAAAACGAACCGTACCCGATTTCGCACGCATAACAACACTATGTGTTGTTCCAACAGAGCCTTTGAATTGAACACCTTTTAATAGCTCGCCGTCCGTTACACCAGTCGCTGCAAAAATGGCATCATCACCTTTTACAAGGTCTTCCATCCTTAGGACTTTGCCAACATCCAGCCCCATTTTCTCACAGCGTCTCAGTTCTTCTTCACTTTGAGGAAGAAGCTTTCCGTGGATTTCACCACCAAGTGCCTTTAACGCAACAGCAGAAAGGACACCTTCTGGCGCTCCGCCTGAACCAAATAAAATATCAACACCTGTGTGATCAAATGCTGTATTAATGGCTCCTGCAACGTCACCATCATCGATCAATTTAATTCTTGCTCCTGCTTCTCTCAGTTCAGCAATAATTTTCTCATGTCGATCTCTGTTTAAAATCGTCGCAACCACATCTTCAATATCTTTGTTTTTTGCTTTTGCTACAGCGCGAAGATTGTCAATGACAGGCGCTTCAATGTCGATGCAGCCTACCGCTTCTGGACCTACTGCGATCTTATCCATGTACATATCAGGTGCATTCAGCAAGTTGCCATGATCTGCAACCGCAATAACAGCTAAGGCATTCCAGCCGCCGCTTGCCACAATATTTGTTCCTTCTAATGGATCAACAGCCACATCCACGCGAGGTCCATATCCGTTCCCAAGCTTTTCCCCAATATAAAGCATTGGTGCTTCGTCCATTTCTCCCTCGCCGATGACTACTGTCCCTTTCATCGGAATGGTATCAAATACATCACGCATTGCACTTGTTGCAGCATCATCCGCTTCGTCTTTTAGTCCTCTTCCCATCCAGCGGGCAGATTTTAATGCGGCTGCTTCTGTCACCCGTACTAGTTCCATCGATAAACTTCTTTCCATTTTTGTCCAAATCTCCTCTCACAGTCAAAGCCTTATGAATTTTGAAGTTCTTCTATTTCTTGGTCATTCAGCTTTTCACGCCAGATGGTGGCACCCAAGCCTTCAAGCTTCTTCTCAAGCAAACTATATCCTCTGTCTATATGTTCAAGCCCTGTGATTTCGGTCACACCGTCTGCCATTAATCCTGCGACGACGAGACAAGCACCTGCACGCAGGTCACTTGCTTTCACCTTCGCTCCTTGAAGCTGCGTTTGTCCAGTAATAATGGCGGATCTTCCTTCCACCTTCATGTTCGCACCCATTCGACGCAATTCGTCAATGTGCTTAAAGCGGGCTGAGTAGATCGTATCTGTGACCACACTCGTGCCTTTCGCCTTTGTTAACAGCGCCGTCATCGGCTGCTGAAGGTCAGTCGGAAAGCCCGGATACACAAGGGTTTTGATATCGACAGGCTTGAGTCCTTCGTTTCTGCCAACGATCAGCATCTGATCATTGCTAGTTTCAATGGTGAACCCCATTTCTCTAAGTTTCGCCGTAATTGATTCTAAATGAGTTGGGATCACATTATCAAGTACAACTTCATCTCCCATCGCAGCACCTGCAATTAAAAATGTGCCTGCTTCTATGCGATCAGGGATGATGGAATGCTTACAGCCATGAAGAGATTCTACACCTTCGATTCGAATCACATCAGTACCCGCACCTTTGATTTTCGCTCCCATGCTTGCAAGAAGAGTCGCTACATCAATAATTTCGGGTTCTTTTGCGGCATTTTCAATGACCGTTTTCCCTTCAGCCAGTACGGCTGCCAGCATGATATTGATGGTCGCACCTACACTAACAACATCAAGGTAAATACGGGCTCCGACTAATTTCTCAGCGCGCAAATAAATCGCACCCTGTTCGTTTGTCACCTCGGCTCCAAGTGCTTCAAAGCCTTTGATATGCTGATCGATCGGCCTAGGTCCTAAGTGACATCCTCCAGGAAGCCCGATGACAGCCTGCTTGAATCTGCCCAGCATGGCCCCCATTAAATAATAGGATGCACGCAATTTCTTCACTTTCCCATTAGGAAGCGGCATACTGATCATGGAAGCAGGATTGACGACCATTTCACCTTTTTCAAAAGTGACCTTTCCGCCAATCTCTTCTAACAGATCTCGTAATGTGTCAATATCTGAAATATGCGGAAGGCCCTCAATGGTTACTGGAGAATCAGCGAGAATCGTGGCAGGAATCAGTGCCACTGCACTATTTTTCGCACCACTAATATGTACGGTCCCGCGCAAGGGATCACCGCCGGCAATGTTTAACTTTTCCATATTTGTCTCCCTTCTTAAAGAAGATCACTGTTGGAGTTATACTGTTTGTGGATGTCGCGCTTTAAAAGGTCTTGTCCAAAATTTAGCCAATATCAAGAGAAAGAATACAGGTTAAACGAAATTTGTCGGAAGAAAAATAATCGAAGCTTTGCGAGGCTGTGATGTTCTCTTCTTTGCACAAAACATTTCTTAGCGTTTTTTAGAAAAACTGCGGCAAACGAGAGCCAATCCCGTCTGCCACAATCACTTATTTGTTCCAGTCTGCTAAAAATTGCTCGATGCCTGCATCCGTTAATGGGTGTTTTGTCAGCTGCTTGATGACTTTCAGTGGCATTGTGCCGATATGAGCACCTCTAAGCGCAGCTTCTGTCACGTGTTGCGGGTGACGAATGGATGCAGCAATGATTTGTGTATCTAATCCATGAACATCAAAAATGGTTTTCACTTCGCTGATGAGATCAAGACCATTTTGGCCAATGTCATCTAAGCGGCCGAGGAATGGAGAAACATACGTCGCACCAGCTCTAGCTGCAAGCAATGCCTGGTTTGCACTAAAAATCAAAGTAACGTTTGTTTTAATTCCAAGGTCTGTTAACGCTTTGACAGCTTTAAGACCATCTGTTGTCATTGGAATTTTAACCGTGATATTTGGCGCAATGGCAGCAAGCTCTTTTCCTTCTTCAATCATTTCTTCTGCTTTAAGGGAAATGACTTCTGCACTGACAGAACCCGATACGACGTCAGTGATTTCGCGAAGACGGTCGTGGAATGATACGTCCTTTTCTTTCGCTACTAAACTAGGGTTTGTTGTGACGCCTGCTAAAATGCCAAGCTCGTGCGCCTCTTTAATGTCTGCGATATTTGCTGTATCTACGAAAAATAACATAATCGTGCCACTCTCCTATCAATAAATTGTCTGAAATGTAAATTTTGATTGCGCTTTCTCAAGATATGGAGAAAACCGCCTGTGACTCAGGCGGCTTTCAGTTCTCATCAAATTATGCTTGGTTAGAAGAACCAAATTCGCGCATTTTGCCAATAACAGTCGCTTTAATTGCGTCACGAGCTGGTCCAAGATATTTACGTGGATCATACTCTTCTGTTTTTGCAGCAAGTGTTTCGCGTACTGCTTTCGCAGAAGCAATTTGGTTTTCAGTGTTTACATTGATTTTCGCTGTACCAAGGGAAATCGAACGCTTGATATCAGCAGTTGGAATACCTGTTCCGCCGTGAAGAACAAGTGGAAGACCAGTTGATTTTCCAATTTCTTCCATTTCAGCAAATCCAAGGTTTGGTTCACCTTTGTATGGGCCATGCACTGAACCTAATGCAGGTGCAAGGCAGTCAATGCCAGTGCGTTCTACGAGCTCTTGGCACTCTTTTGGATCAGCATAAATAACGCCCTCAGCGATGACGTCGTCTTCTTGTCCACCAACAGTTCCAAGCTCAGCTTCTACAGATACACCGTGGAAATGTGCAAGCTCAACTACTTTTGCAGTTGTTGCTATGTTCTCTTCGAATGGATGGTGAGAAGCGTCGATCATGACAGAAGTAAATCCTGCATGAATGGCTTTTGCACAAGATTCAAAGCTTGAACCGTGATCTAAATGAATCGCAACAGGAACTGTTACATTATATTCTTCGATTAACGCTTTTACCATTGCGACAACAGTTTTGAAGCCGCCCATGTAGCGTCCTGCTCCTTCAGATACTCCTAAGATAACTGGAGATTTCTCTTCTTCAGCAGCTTGTAAAATCGCTTGCGTGAATTCTAAGTTATTTAAGTTAAACTGTCCAACAGCGTAACCTTTTTCCTTTGCGTCTTTCAACATTTCTGTCATTGAAACTAAAGGCATGATGAAAAATCCTCCCTATGTAGCTAATTTACTTGCTAAAAAAAGCTCTCCACCCTAGCATGACCAGAATTTCTCGCCATATGTAAACTTTCAAAGTCAGATCGCTTTCTTCTTCTTATCTAGAATACCAATTATTCGACAAATCGGCAACAGAATGGCTCGATTCAATCATTTCCATTTAGCCATTTGTTTCGAGCGGCAAGTATTCTTTCACAGCATCTCGGATCTCATCAATATCAAAAGGTTTAGCGAAGTGCGTCAAAGCACCGAGTTCTTTGGATTCTTGGATCATATCTAATTCGCCATAAGCTGTCATAATGATGACACGGATGTCTTCATCAATTAATTTCATGCGCTTTAAAATTTCAATTCCATCCATTCCGGGAATTTTCATATCAAGTAGCACAAGGTTGGGTCTATGATTTTTCACAATATCTAACGCCTGAAGTCCATTGGCGGCTTGGAAGGTTTGATAGCCTTCTTTATGAAACACTTCATTCAATAATATTCTAATACCATATTGATCATCGACAATTAAAATTTTCTCATTCATCTGTTACACCCCATTGCTTTCATTTTTCGCCATAAAAAGAGCTGTTGTTAAATAATTCTGTTTGATTTTCACATTTCCTTTAATTATAATAGTTTACTTTACGACATTTTCTGAGCATTTTTCCTAATATTCTCTTTATATTCTATTATAAAATGATCTGACCGAAGGAGGAAATGAGTCTTGTTAAAAATTTTCACAACCCAGTTATCAGGTATTTTTTCACGTATTGGAGAAAAACAAGCTGAAGCGATTGAAGATGGTGCACGTCTTCTTGCACAGGCCGTTGTCAGTGGACATGCCGTTTATTTTCATGGAAAAAATGAACTAGCCGCTGTAGCGCTCGAGGCATCTGAAAGCATGGAGCCATTTCCAGGTGCGAAAGTACTGCCGCTTGATCACACGGAACGTAGCTTACTCCATCCGAGTGACAGGGTGCTGCTATTTTATTCAGATCCAGAAGATCAGGAGATTCAATCTCTTGTCAAAGAGCTGCACGCTCAAGGTACGGCCGTTGTGGGTGTCGGGCCTGCACAAAAGGAGCCATCCATCATTGAGGAGCATTGTGATGTCCACATTGACTTTCAGCTCAAGAAACCGCTTGTACCCGCTGAAGATGGAACAAGGTTTGGTTTTCCTGCTTTAATGACGTGCTTATACGTCTACCACGCCCTATCGTTTACAGTAAAAGAAATCGTTGAGGAATATGAATAAAAAAACTGCCGAGAACATGCTATTCTCGGCAGTTTTTTGTTTTATTTTGATTCAGATGCTTGCAGTGAAGCACCAACGAAATCTCTAAATAATGGCTGTGGTCTTGTCGGTCTTGAAACGAATTCTGGGTGGAACTGAGACGCAAGGAACCAAGGGTGATCCTTCAGCTCGATAATTTCAACAAGACGTCCATCTGGGCTTGTACCAGAGAAGATAAAGCCTGCAGATTCCATTTGCTGTCTGTATTCGTTATTAAACTCGTAGCGATGACGATGGCGTTCGTAGACCACTTCGTCATTGTATGCAGCAAATGCTTTTGAGTCTTCAATTAATTTACATGGGTATAGACCAAGGCGAAGAGTTCCGCCTAGATCATCTACATCCTTCTGTTCTGGAAGAAGGTCAATGATTGGGAATGCTGTTTCAGGATCGATTTCCGCTGAATGAGCGCCCTCAAGACCTAGTACGTTTCTCGCATATTCGATAGACGCAACTTGCATTCCTAAGCAGATGCCGAAGAATGGCACTTTGTTTTCACGTGCATATTGCGTGGCAATGATTTTCCCTTCTACTCCGCGGTCTCCGAAGCCTCCAGGAACAATAATGCCATCAACATCTTGTACGAAATCAGCCATATTCTCTGCCGTCACTTCTTCTGCATTGATCCATTTAATTTGAACATCTGCATCAAACGCATAACCAGCATGACGAAGTGATTCAACAACAGAAATATAAGCATCTTGCAGCTCAACATATTTCCCTACAAGACCAATTGTGACTTGTTTCGAAAGATTTTGCACTTTATCGACTAGCGCTGTCCACTCCGTCATATCTGCATCTTGACAGTCAAGTTTCATATGTTCACATACAAGCTTGTCTAGTCCTTGTTTTTGTAAATCAAGCGGAATAGAGTATAGCGTGTCTGCATCTTGGCATTCGATAACAGCTTTTGTATCAATATCACAGAATAGCGCAATTTTGTCCTTCATATCTTGTGCCAATGGCATTTCAGTTCTGACCACAATAACGTTTGGCTGAATACCAAGACTGCGAAGTTCTTTCACACTATGCTGTGTTGGTTTTGTTTTCAATTCACCCGCTGCACGAATGTAAGGTACGAGGGTACAATGAATGTACATCACGTTTTCACGTCCGATGTCACTCTTCATTTGACGAATCGCTTCAAGGAATGGAAGAGATTCGATGTCTCCCACTGTTCCGCCGATTTCTGTAATGACCACATCTGCACCTGTTTCTTTTCCGGCACGGTACACGCGGTCTTTGATTTCATTTGTAATGTGGGGAATGACCTGTACAGTTCCGCCTAAATAATCGCCGCGGCGCTCTTTCTTCAGAACAGTAGAATAGATTTTACCCGTTGTGACATTGCTGTACTTATTTAAGTTAATATCAATGAAACGCTCATAGTGACCTAAATCAAGGTCTGTTTCAGCACCGTCATCTGTGACGAATACCTCACCGTGCTGGTATGGACTCATTGTCCCTGGATCTACGTTGATATATGGATCGAATTTTTGAATGGTGACATCCATCCCTCTATTTTTCAGAAGGCGGCCTAATGATGCAGCCGTGATTCCTTTTCCAAGTGAGGAAACAACTCCTCCTGTTACAAAAATATACTTTGTCATTTCGTATGCTCCTCTCTTTTTTACCCTTGCATGACTAGACATGCACAGCTTCATCCTTTTTAGAGTGTATCCCTAAATCTCTTGAAAAATAAGAAAGCTCCCTTTCAAATAAATGAAAGGGAGCGTAAATGAACGTATCTTTACGTACTCTTTTTAGAGAGCCCAAAATACATACTACATAGTTAGCTCTCGAAAGTCAAGACGGTTTTGTCCTGTTTTGAGGACCGGTTTGAGAGGGTTATTTTTCTTCCTCATTATCGTCTAAATCGTCTTCTTCAATTTCCGTTAAGCCGTCATCATCTTCGTCATCATCTTCGTCGAAGTCTTCTATTTCTTCATCAATTTCCTCATCATCGTCTAGGTCGAGGTCATCATCGTCTTCAACAAGATCAAGTTCTTCTTCAAGCTCGTCGATTTCTTCTTCCTCTTCAATTTCATCGAAGTCTTCTTCAACGACAGCTGCTTTTGTTTTTTTCTTTTTCGCTTTTGTTTTCACAGCTGGCTGAACTTCTTCTTCCATTTGATCAACTGGATACCAGCTGCGAAGTCCCCATCTCTGATCACCTAACGAAATAAAGCGGCCATCTATATTTAAGTCTGTATAAAATTGAGCAAGCCGATCATCAAGATCAGATTTTTGTATCCCTTGCAAACGGATCATTTCATCTATTAACTCGGAAAACGTAATTGGTGTTTTGCTGTCTCTGAAAATTTCATATGCAAGTTCAACTAAAGACATTTGTTTGAGCTGTTCCTGTGAGTATTCTTTCAAACTCAAGGTCAGACACTCCCTTTCTATTACATGTATGTATCCATTTATCAGTGAAATAATAAGTGATTATCCCTTATTTTTACGACAAACCATACCTCTCATTATAAACAAATTAGGGGAGTTTATGCCACCTTTAATCATGTTAATTTTTGATTTTTTCACACGAGGAGCACCTTTTGGTCCTTTATCTGCGTGAAATTGGACTGGTTCTTGTGTACGGCATGCTTTTTTGTACGTCGTTCTATTCATTCCAAACGAGAAAATTTGAACAATGATGAACGAATAAAATGACTGTACAAGATAACAGCATCTGTTTCACTATCGTTCGTACGAAGTGATTGTTAAAAAGGCACACGTCAACGGGTTAAGTTATCGTGTACCTTTAATGAAAAATTGTATAAACTTTTTTTCGATTTTTATGTGGATACCTTTACTTCTTTTCGCAAGCTTTGTTTAACTTGACAGTTCATGCTCTACTTATTATTCATGACAGTACAGCGACTATTTCTTTTCCTAAGGAAATTAAAGCATCTATCATAAATGGTGCCGCAAAGAGAATCGCTGCTTTCCAGTTTGCTTTTTTGTATTGAAAAAAGAACAAGATCAACACTGCTCCTATAAGTGCCGTGAAGATGTACAGCCATAAGCTATGTATTTGCAAGATCCCCATACATATTACATTAATAAACATAATGATAATTTTAGGAATCAGAGCATAAAACAAATGACTCTTAACCTCGGGAACAAAGAGCATTAATAGGAATTTAGCGATGAGATATTGTACTAAGAGACTGATGGTGGTGAGAATTGTTGTAATGACAACAATTAGATTCAGCATCGTTTCATAGGACATATCCTCTAACAAAGCTCTTAAATCATCTAGTTTCGAAATGTAGCCATTCAATTCAATAGCAAAAGTAACGAAATAATAATTGGCCAGAATAAAAATGACCAATGATATCAGTGATGTTATTCTTGGACGTTGTTCCATAATAGCCTCCCATCTTCTATACTCATAATGCTTGAATGATCGTTTAAGCGCTTATTCACCATGCTATGGGAAACATAAATGATGGTGGAAATTTTTTCAATAGAAAGATTCACTAGCCTCTCAGATAGCATATCTATACTCTCTGAATCTAGAGATGACATGGTTTCATCAATTAGAATGGTTTTCCAATCTTTTACGAACAATAAAGATAATCCTACCTTCGCTTTCATACCCGTAGATGCTCTGCTATACGAACCATCTAGGTTACCATCAAAAAAATCATTCACAATACCCAATTGTTCTTCAGTCGGTACAATATGAAACGTATTCCACAGAATCTCTAGGTTTTCTCTAATTGTAAATGGGTGAATGCCAATTGGATCAACATTTAAATAAAGAGTCGATTCTTTGTTTATCTCAATATCTCCAGAGTATCTCTTATCTAGACCAGCTATCATTTTAAGGAGAGTGCTTTTACCTGCACCATTTCGCCCCACTAAATGAAAGAGACCTGATGGAACTGAAAAATTTACTTTATCTAGTATGATATTGTCTTTGAACTTCTTCGTACATTCTACAAATTCTAATCCCACTTGAATCCCCTTCTCTTTCATATAGAGTCTTCAATAAAACCATCTATGATTGATAATGATAGAAAATAATAAGGAATCATACCCTTCAATAAAAGCAGCTATTATTAGGATGACTAACGATAGCAGATAATAAGGAATCATTTTTTTCATGACACCTAAAGCAACTTTAATTGATTTCGTATAAATTAGTGTGAAAAGCACATACTGGCTTATTCCTTGATAAAACAACATATTCGGAAATTCTAATAGCCCATGAGGAATTAGTTTACCTAAAGCTTCTTGTGCTCCTAGCGTTCGAAAACCCATCGTGATGACGAAGGATGAGCCTCCAAAATCCATTATTTGAAATATAGGCGACAACAAGAACCCCAGTAAGTACATGGCAAAGTTCGTTAAGTTATGTGTTAGGACTACAGACATAAATTCCTGGCCCGAACTTGGCGGTGCTGCTTCAAATAAATCTTTGTTGACTATATTCCCAAGATAAATCCCTGTACCTATCAGCAAAATACAGTAGATAGAGTAGTACCACAAAAAATATTTCAATCTTTTATGTATCATTTTCCTCCTCTTTTCATGAAGTGATTGTGAAAATGGTAATACATATGAGTAATAAAATCGGCAAGGATAGCTTCAGTAACTTATGTTCATAATCGTTGATTAATAGTTCTGTTTTTCTGAAATATACGACCCCAATAAAGATGATTAAAGGAAGCGATAACGTATTTTTTAGAATAATTGAGATATCGGATGTGTTTATCATTACTCCGAAAATTCCACACACACTGACAAAAATCAGTACAAGACATAATAAATAAATCGTACTGGATTTAAATCTCTCGTACGGACTCACAATTAATGAAGCTTGCAGGGTCTCGACTCTTGCTTTATCAAGCACAATCTCTTCCTTTTTCGAACCTATTAGGATTTCTAAGATCGTGATAAAGTTTATATAGACCAAAATGAGTGCAGGCAGATTTTCTAGTTTCGTTAAGAAGGATTGAGCGAAATAAGTAAGCACTGATACTAATACGCCTATTAAGATCATTAATATCTTATTACTAGTAATATAAGACAAAAATAAATACAGAATATTTCCAGACCTATGTTGCTTATTCGCACTTTTTAGAAAGGAAAGTCCAGTTGTCAAAGGTATCCTATGAGAATTACTTATGTAAATGTAAATAAGAAGAGCCTGTACTATTTGCAGTATCATTACTACTTCAAATACGGACGTTATGATATACCAAAATTGTAACAAAAGGAGTATTCTATTTATGATATTGAATAGACCAGACAATAATTGAGATGCAAAAGAAAGCATTACGACCACAAGAGCTAGTATCATAATGACATATTGTTTTTCTACTAGCAAAAAGGTTAAAGCGATGAAACAAGCAAAAAGTAATTGAACTGAATATCCTTTTTTTATCGTAAAGAATAAATGTTTCAACAACAATTGTTTAGAGATAAAGACCAAGCCTGGTTGCTGTCTTCTATACGGTAATACACAACGATTAATATTAGCTGTAGCTACAATATATATTGAAATAAAAATAAAGCTGTTTAGGTAAGTGCTGGGAATCTCATTCCGATAGAAAATCAAGGCTACCATAACAATGAAAGAAAAAAGAATCATCCCAATATAATTGAGATACCCCATTATGCTTTGATCATATATTTTAAATAGCTTATTTATTTTATGCATAAGTCATTTTAAAAAGCAGCAGCCTTGGCTTTTCCTTGTTTTTTAAGTACAGCCAAAATAGCAGCAGCTACACCTGAACTAATGATCCCAACCCCAAAGAAAACGCCAACGCTCGTAATGACTGTCGCTACCGAAGAACCATTACTAACGACTAAAGATGCCATTGTACCTGCAATTAACAATAGTGAGAATAAGCCAAGTTTTTTTACTTTCATCATAAAATTACCTCCTAATTAATGTTTTATTACAATCCACAATGGGCATAAAACGTTAAATTAGCTTTTAAATCATTGTCTATTGAACGCCATTTCACCTGACTTTTGGAAAAAAAATCATCTCAATAAAGATTGAGATGATTTTTTTTTGAGATTAAAAAGCAGCAGCTTTCGCTTTTCCTTGCTTCTTAAGGATAGCTAAAATAGTAGCAGCTACACCTGAACTAATTGTTCCTACGCCAGTGAAAACACCAACGATTGTAATGACTGTCGCTACTGAGGACCAAGTATCTAAGAAATTAACTACTGTTGCCGCAGTTGCAGTACTAACACCCAGATTTGCTGCAATCAAAGAACCATTACCAATCACTAAAGCTACTAATGTTACCGCAAGAAGTGATAGCGATAATAAAGCATAAAACTTAGAATCTGTTGCTTTCGTCATAATATGACCTCCTTCGATTATTTACTACTTCTTTAGTCTAGCAAGAAGTAAATTACATTTCAATATTTTTTTGGAAAATTTGTAATATTTATTTAATTCAAGGTATTTATAATCAGCTTTTATCAGGATTTACGTACATTTTCCATTTTTACAGGGCACTTATGTAATAGCATAAAATGCTCTGATTCCATATAATCTAGTCAGAATTTCTGATAATCACTGTCACACATTTCATATCTTCAGTGCTTATCTTAGAGACGGGCATGATGACTTACTTAATGAATATCACTTATATTTTTTAAGAGATGATAGCTTTCTGCTTGTGGTTCTGCGATTATTACTGAGATATTCTTTAACAATCGGAACTCACCTTCGTTAAAGGCAGAGCCAAATTTCAAAAAAATCGCTGAAGATCATGTCATGGATGTAAAAGAGAGTTGATTTTATTTCGGATTCAAGAGAAATGAAATGATGTACAACCATACACATTGTCCTTATGGAGAAAAAAACGTATCATGTATTTGGAATCGATTAATTTTTGGAAACATATCAGTTCCTAACATAGCTTTTGAAAAATTGTAACATATTAGAAAATGTGATAAACATACTATCCTCTAAAACACAACGTAAGTCCTTATTTATTGGTGTCAAAAAAGAATAAAGTGGATTAAATTACCTAGTTAAAATGAATCAATTTCCTCAATTCCAAAAAAGTCGAGACACTCCTATTGAGCTGCCTCGACTTCGCTTTGATATCAAAATAGATACCTTTTATTCAAATCTTTATTTTTGTTCGTATGACGAAGCATACTAGCTACTTTCGCATTAAACATCTTTATAGTCATTTTTGTATTTTCAGGCAAAAAAACTTTGTTCATTTATGTAGGTAGAATCATATTCATCATTTTAGAAATCCATTTAATTTAAAACACTTTCTGCACACATTTATGAATGAGATGAATTTGTTATATATTTCTCAAGCATTTTAAGAGATGACTATCTCAATTTTTACTTATACTATATAATATTTCAAAAAATTAGATGGTGAAAACTAGAGTTTCTGAAGTAATGAAATGACTATTGCTATGGTCAATATAATGCCTGCAAACATTAAAACAATTAATTTTCTACGGCTATTTTCTTTTTCATTGTGATCTTTCTTTGAAGACTTTGAAAGTTCTGCGGAAACCATGATCCATATCACTAAAGTTACAATAGCTAAGATGGTAGTAGTTGTGGTCATAATAACCTCCCATATTTATATTTCCTCAATTTTAACATAATGCCAATATAATATGGATCGAAACTGGAAATGATCTTAAATTCAGGAAAACCTGACTATTACCTTGTATGTAGGTAATAGCTATAAGATGAATGAAGTCTAATACTTTAGTAGTCATATTGACAATTCATATGTATCAATACTCACTACTTTATCAGTTACCAGTCACTCATACGTTAAAGCTCGTTCACTGTTGCTGACATAATCCTAAGACAAAAAAGACCTTGGAGTATGCTAGTAATTAAACTTAATGAATCACACCCAAAAAGACCACCTCACGTCAGGTGGTCTTTTTTGCTTCTACATATCTAGCAGTTTGCGCGAGATGACTAGGCGCTGGATTTCTTGTGTACCTTCATAAATTTGAGTGATTTTCGCATCACGCATGTATCGTTCGACTGGGTAATCCTTTGTATAGCCGTAGCCGCCGAAGATTTGGACGGCTTCTGTTGTCACCTTCATGGCTGTATCTCCAGCAAACAGCTTAGACATAGCTGATTCCTTTCCATACGGAAGCCCTTTCGTTTCGAGCCATGCCGCCTGATAAGTGAGCAGTCTTGATGCTTCAATTGCGGTTGCCATATCTGCCAGCTTAAACGCGATCCCTTGCTGCTGAATGATAGGTTTGCCAAATTGCTTACGCTCCTTGGCGTATTGGACCGCCGCATCAAGAGCGCCTTGTGCAATTCCAACAGCCTGTGCAGCAATGCCGTTTCTGCCGCCATCGAGGGTCATCATGGCTATTTTAAAGCCTTCTCCCTCTTGACCGAGCCGGTCCCTTTCATGAATCCGGCAATCTTCAAATCGAATCTCTGTCGTTGGCGATGAGCGGATACCCAGTTTGCTTTCCTTTTTGCCAACTGAGAAGCCAGGTGTGTCTTTTTCTACAATAAAGGCGGTCGTATTTCGAGATGTAGCTTCTTGGTCTGTCACAGCAAACACAATGTAATAATCCGCAATGCCACCATTTGTAATAAAGATTTTCGCACCATTTAGGACATATTCGCTCCCTGTTTTTACTGCCGTTGTCTTCATTCCGCCGGCATCTGAACCTGAACCGCTCTCGGTTAGTGCGTATGCCCCTACCTTTTGTCCTTCTGCAAGCGGCTTTAAATAAGCTTCCTTTTGTTCAGCTGTTCCGAAAGTATAGATGGGCCACGAGGCGAGAGATGTGTGAGCGGAGAGGGTGACGCCTGTTGAGGCGCATACCCTCGAAAGCTCCTCAACTGCGATGACGTAGGCTAAATAGTCACTCCCGATCCCGCCTACCTCTTCTGGCCAAGGGATTCCCGTTAAACCGAGCTCTGCCATCTGGCGAAAAATAGTTGGATCATACGTTTCTGTTTCGTCACGCTCTGCTGCTGTTGGCTCTACTTCGTTTTTCGCAAAGTCTCTCACCATTTTTTGAATCATTTCATGTTCATCACTTAATTGAAACTGCATCTTGAGCCACCTCGTTTCATTTCATATGAGCTGTTTACAAATGACTAGCCTTTGAATTTCACTTGTTCCTTCATAGATTTCACAAACTTTCGCATCACGAAAGTAACGTTGTGCTTGATAGCGATTCGTATAACCGTCCACGCCGAGTAAATGGATCACTTCTGTACTGATCTCAACCGCCGTTTTTGATGCAAATAGCTTTGCCATTGAAGCTTCCTTTGTAACAGGACGATTCGCCTCTTTATAAGAAGCCGCTTGATAAACGAGCAGCTTGGCAGCTTCAAGCTTCGCCGCCAAATCTCCCAGTCGAATGGTCGTTTCTAGGCCTGCCGGGTGCTGCTTTAAATACGTGACTGCCTCAGTTAAAGCGGCTTCAGCGATGCCGAGACTTTGAGCCGCGATACCGATTCTCCCCGCATTTAAACTAGACATGGCTATGTGAAAGCCCTCTCCTTCTACACCGAGAAGCTGCTGTTTTGGAATCCGTACACCATCAAAATGAAGCGTGACCGTTTTTGACCCGTGCAGTCCCATCTTTTTCTCATCTTTTCCGATCGTAAATCCTGGTGTACCTTTTTCGACAATGAATGCCGATATGTTTTTTTTCGCAGAGGCGGGATCTGTCACTGCAAAGACAAGATACAATTCTGCTTCCCCGCCGCTTGTAATAAACATTTTCGTACCATTTAACACATAGTGGTCGCCCGCCCGCTCTGCTCTTAACTGAATACTGGAGGCATCGGAACCAGCCTTAGGTTCAGTCAGGCAAAAGGCCCCCAGTTTCTGTCCGGATGCAAGCAACGGGACATAGGATTCTTTTTGCTCATTCGTTCCAAAAGCCAAAATAGGCATCGTCACAACAGATGTATGAACGGACACAATGACACCGATGGTCGCACTCACTTTTGATAATTCATGAATCGCGATGATATACGTTGTAAAATCTGCTCCTAAGCCTTGATACGAAGCTGGTATTGGAATCCCTAGAAAGCCTTGGCGTCCCATTTCAGCTAAAAGTGCTCTTGGGAACCGGCCTTGTTCCATGGCTTCAACCTCAGGGAATATACGCTGGCGTGCAAATGCTGCTGTTTGTTCTCTCCAGAGACGCTGTTGATCCGTAAGCAAAACATCCATCTTGACTCCCCCTATGAGTGGTCGTGGTATGTGTAAAAACCTCTCTTTGTCTTTTTGCCCAGCCAGCCTGCATTCACGTATTTTTTCAAAAGAGGACAAGGTCGATATTTGCTATCCCCAAGTCCTTCATGAAGGGTGTTCATAATAAATAAGCATGTATCTAGTCCGATGAAATCAGCGAGTCGAAGCGGACCCATTGGGTGATTCATCCCAAGCGTCATGACGCCATCAATGCTTTCTACATCTGCTACACCTTCATAAAGGGTATAAATGGCTTCGTTGATCATCGGCATCAATATCCGATTTGATACAAACCCTGGAAAGTCTTCCACTTCAATTGGGGTTTTGTTTAATGTCTTTGCTGTTTCATAAACGACTTGATACGTGTCATCACTCGTTTGCAGCGCTCGAATGACCTCAACGAGCTTCATGACAGGCACCGGATTCATAAAATGCATGCCAATCACTTGCTCCGGTCTTCTCGTAACAGCTGCTAATTCTGTGATCGATAAGGAAGATGTGTTTGTTGCAAATATCGCCTTAGGCTCTGCAAATTGATCGAGTGTTTCAAAGATTTGTTTCTTCACACTCATTTGTTCAGATGCGGCTTCGATCACTAAATGAGCCTGCTGTACGTCCTTTAAATCTGTGGATACAGCAAGCCGTTGCGTAATATCTCGGACTGCCTGATGAGCCAGCTTTCCTTTTTCTGCACGCTTCGTCAGTTGTTTGGTCATGGAGGATATGGCTCGATGAATCTGCTTTTCCGATGCATCATGGAGCAGGACTGTGTAGCCACACTGGGCAAAAACTTGGGCAATCCCTGATCCCATTTGACCAGCTCCAACGACCATGACGGTCTCTTCTGTACTCATGACGATGAACGCCTCCCTTTTTAATCTACCTTTATCATGATAGCATCTCCTTGACCGCCTCCACTGCAAATCGCCGCAATGCCAATACCGCCGCCTCTTTGTCTCAATGCATGAATCAAGGTCAATATGATACGTGTCCCGCTTGCCCCAATGGGATGACCAAGCGCAACTGCCCCTCCGTTGATATTCATTTTCCGCCGGTCCAGCCCAATTACTTTTTCACAAGCAAGAGCCACGGCTGAAAAGGCCTCATTGATTTCAAAGAGATCGATATCTTCTATTCGCTTGCCTGTTTTTTGCAAAAGTTTCTCGATAGCAAAGGCTGGCGTTTTTGGAAAATCCTTCGCCTCTACAGCTACCTGCGTATGACCAAGCACGACTGCCATCGGCTTTACACCATGCTGCACCGCATATGTGTCTTTCATTAGAAGAAGTGCACTTGCTCCATCATTGACGCCTGGTGCATTTCCAGCGGTAATGGTACCCGTTTGATCAAAAACAGGCATGAGCTTTGACAACCGTTCATATGAAGTATCACGCCGCGGTGATTCATCTTCTGTGATGAGCCGATCTCCCGTTTTTGTTTTGACGGTAACGGGGGTGATTTCCTGCTGGAAAAAGCCGTTTTTCTGTGCTTCGATGGCTCGTTCATGGCTTCTTAGCGCCCAAAGGTCCTGCTCTTCCCGTGTGATACCGAGCTCCTTTGCAGCCAAACTCCCATACTCACCCATATGAACGCCTGTAAACGAACAGGTTAATCCATCTAAAATCATCGCATCTTGTACCGCACCGTCTCCCATTTTGTAGCCCCATCGCGCTTTTTTTAACAAATAAGGGGCATGTGACATGGATTCCATACCGCCCGCTACGATGACCTCCGCATCACCAGCTCGGATAATTTGATCTGCTGTGCTCACACTACGCATTCCTGATGCACAGACTTTATTGATGGTTTGCGTCGGGACAGACCAAGGAAGTTCAGCAATTCTTGCTGCTTGTCTTGAAGGAATCTGACCTTGTCCTCCCTGCAAAACACTTCCCATGATGACCTCATCCACATGATGTGAACCTGGCACTCTTTCCAGCGTAGCCTTGATTGCCATTCCACCTAGTTCTGCGGCAGTCAGCCCACTGAAAGCACCGCCTAGTTTTCCAAATGGTGTTCTTGCTCCAGATACAATAACCGTCGTACTCATGTATGTCCCCTCCCATTTGTTACCGCTTACATATCATCTAGGCACCTGATGTGCAGCGCCATGTATAAGCCGATGAACATTCTACTCATCGGCCTGTTTTGTTTACGAAACCTGCTTTCCAGCCTCGCCAAACACTGATTTTTCAAGAAGCTCTGCGACATCAAATGTACCTACCTGCTCCTCTACTTCTTTCGCCTTCGTTCCATCTCCCAGCATGGTGAGACAATAAGGACAACCTGAACTGATGATAGACGGCTGCACCTGCATTGCCTGCTCTGTTCGAGCTGTGTTAATTCGCGTTCCCGTCTCTTCTTCCATCCACATTAAGCCCCCGCCTGCACCACAGCACATACCCGTTTCACGGTGGCGTTCCATTTCTTTCAGCGTCATACCTGGGATGGCTTTTAGAATGTCTCTTGGCGGATCATACACCTCGTTATATCTGCCTAGGTAGCAAGAGTCGTGGAAGGTGATCACTTCGTTCACTTCATGAACAGGCGTTATTTTCCCTTCTTTCACTAGCTCTGCTAGTAGTTCTGTATGATGGTACACTTCTGCCTTGAGCCCGAAGTCTGGATACTCATTTTTAAATAAATTGTAGGCGTGCGGATCAATCGTGACGATCTTTGTGACACCGTTTTTCTGGAATTCTTCAATGTTTTTTGTAGCAAGCTCTTGGAATAAAAATTCGTTACCGAGCCTTCTTGGAGTATCGCCTGAGTTTTTCTCTTTATTGCCTAGGATGGCAAAGGAGACCCCTGCTTCGTTGAGAAGCTTTGCAAAGGCTAGCGCAATTTTTTGACTTCGATTGTCATAAGCGCCCATTGAACCGACCCAGAATAGGTAATCGAAGGTTTGATCTGCTTTTTTCAGCTCTTTTACTGTCGGTACATGCACATCTTCTCTCAGTTCACGCCAATTTTCTCTTTCTTTCCGGTTCAATCCCCACGGGTTCCCTTGGCGCTCAATGCTTGTCATGGCACGCTGTGCATCTGCGTCCATTTTCCCTTCGGTCAGCACAAGATATCTACGCATATCAATAATCTTGTCGACATGTTCATTCATGACAGGGCATTGGTCTTCACAGTTTCGGCACGTCGTACATGCCCAAATTTCTTCCTCTGTAATGACCTCACCAATAAGGGAAGGATGATACATTGAGCTGGCAGCCGATTCTTCTGCACCTGCTCCCCTCCCCTGCAGCGCCAATTGATTTCCTGTTGTCTGCCTGAAGGCAAGCTGCGGAACCCAAGGCGTCTTCGACGTAATGGCGGCTCCTTTATTTGTTAAATGATCTCTTAACCTTAAAATCAAATCCATTGGAGATAGCATTTTCCCCGTTCCTGTGGCTGGACACATATTCGTACAGCGTCCACATTCCACACAGGCGTAAAGGTCGATCAGCTGTGATTGACGGAATTCTTCAATTTTCCCCACTCCGAAGGTCTCTTGTGTCTCATCTTCAAAATCAATTTTTTGCAGCTTGCCTGGCGGGTCTAATCTGCTGGCAAATACATTCACTGGCCCTGCAATAAGGTGAGCATGCTTTGACTGCGGGACATATACTAAGAATGTCAGCAAAATGAGGAGATGCACCCACCATGCGACATAAAAAACGACTGTTGCCGCAAGAGGTGATATTCCGCCCAGCAAGAAAGCAATACTGGAAGCGATTGGCTCAGTTGGTGATAGAGAGTGTCCATGCCAAATGATGTTCATGCCATTCCCTAGTAAGACTGTCAGCATCAAGCCGCCAATAAATAAAAGCACTAGACCTGATTTAAAGCCTCGTTTTAAGCGAACAAGCTTCTCCACATACCTTCTATGGAATGCCCAAACAACAGCTACTAAAATGAGAAGCGTGACTACCTCTTGGAAAAAAGTAAAGATCCCGTAAAGCGGACCTAAAGGGAGTCCGCTGCCTGGAACAAGTCCCTTCATAATAAAATCAAGGGCGCCAAACTGAACAAGGATAAATCCATAGAAAAACAGCACATGGATGATGCCGCTCTTCTTGTCCTTTAAGAGCTTCTTTTGCCCAAACACATTCATCCAAACACGTTCTAAGCGTTTCTTTATGTCTCGTTGAAACTCTTCTTTTTTACCAAGACGAATATACGCCGCTCGTGTTCGAATCAGATAAATAAACAAATACACAGCGTAAGCGGTCACCGCCGTAAATGCGATCAAGTTTATCAATAAAAGGCTATTCATCTTGCTCCCCCTTTCTTTCCCCAAAACCCACTTTGTTTCGTTTCCATGTTGTACCTCTATCATAAATAATGAATGAGTATTCAGTCAATATTTTTTACACGTTTGGGTACACTATTGAAATATGCAAAAAAGGAGGAAGCTTCATGATCGCATTGATCATCCTACTCGTACTCGTTATCATCGTTTGTCTCATATTGTTAGATCTTTATATGGGAAAGAAATATTTTTCCACCCGCGTTTTTGAACGATCTTTTGAGCAAACAAGCGGTGATGCCGTCTTTTATCATGATGGTGAACCATTTTTTGATCAGCTGCTCACCGATATTCAGCAAGCCTCTTCTTCTATTCATATGATGTTCTTTATTGTAAAGAACGATAAGATCGGTCAAAGGGTCTTACAAGCATTGAAAACCAAGGCCGAACAAGGATTGGCCGTCTTTTTACTGACCGATCGATTAGGGTCCTATCCGTTTGATCAAAAGACAATTGACATGTTAGAAAAAAGCGGCATCCAATTTTACTTTTTAAATAAGCCTCGTTTCCCTTTTTTAATTTATCGGTTAAACATGAGAAATCATCGTAAAATCACAGTGATTGACGGAAAGATTGGCTATATTGGCGGGTTTAATATTGGCGATGAATATGTTGGAAAAAAAGGCAGATTTGGCATTTGGAAGGATTATCATTTGCGGATGACGGGGCAAGTCGTCGCAGATCTCCAGCATGTTTTTTTGAATGATTTAAACCGGTCATCAGGCATTCATCAGCTGCAATATGAGGTTTTTCCTGCTTTGGAACCGGGAACACTACAATGCACAACACGTGCGACTGCTGGTTTTTCTTTAGAAGCTTTTTTTCTTCAAGATATTCAGCAGGCGAGGCAAAAAATCATTATCTGTACACCTTACTTTATTCCATCCGCCCCCCTATTAAGTGCACTGCTTGATGCAAGGAAGCGAGGCGTGACAGTTGAAATCATCATCCCGATGAAAGCAGATCACCCACTCGTCAAAGAGGCTGGATTTCATTATTTGAAGGACCTTATTGCCTCTGGCTGCCTTGTTTATCGTTTTTATAAAGGGTTTTATCATGCAAAAGCCATTCTGATTGATGAGAGACGCTGTATAATCAGTACGGCAAATTTTGATAAACGCAGCTTGTTTTTAAATGAAGAAGTAGATGTGGCCATTGATGACGTCGATTTTACTGCGCACGTAGAAGAAAAGATTCGGGAGCACATGGAAGTCTCTGAGCTTATGACAGAAGAAAAATTGACACAGCGTCCTTTTTTATCACGTTCGCTTGAGTGGGTTGCCGCTATGTTCTCGTATTTTTTATAAAGGAGATGACCTATGCGTTATCGTTTTGGTTATGTATCCAATGCTGTCACCTTATGGGAAGCTTCTCCTGCCAAGTCGCTGACTTTTGCAAGATACAGCAAGCTCTCAAAGGAAGAGAGAGAAGGGGCATTATTACGAACCACAAAAGCCAATCTCGTCAATACATTAAGAACGCTTTATTTTGCCATTGCCCATGATATCCCGCTTTACCGTTTTTCGAGTTCGATCGTCCCGCTCGCGACCCATCCCGAGGTGCGCTGGGACTTTGTGACACCTTTTCAGAAAGAGTTTCGTGAGATTGGTGAGTTGGTAAAACGGCATGGGCTTCGTGTGAGCTTTCACCCTAATCAATTCACATTGTTTACTAGCCACAAGCCTTCAATCACAGAAAATGCCGTGATCGACATGACGTACCATTATCAAATGCTTGAGGCGATGAAGCTCGAAAAGGATGGCTATATGAACATTCATGTGGGCGGTGCGTATGGTGATAAAGAATCGGCTCTTCAACGTTTTGATGAAAATATCAAACAGCTTCCGGCGCACATTAAGGCGAGAATGACGCTTGAGAATGATGATAAAACGTATACGTCGTTAGAAACGCTTGGTGTATGTGAAAAGCACGGCATTCCATTTGTTTTTGATTACCATCATCACGTGGCAAACAAAGATGACGTTGCCGCGCTTGAAGACATCCTGCCTAGAATGTTCGATACTTGGACGAGCACTGGCATTCCACCTAAAATTCACTTATCCTCACCTAAATCAGAAAAAGCCATACGCAGTCATGCAGTTGGTGTAGATATGTCTTTCATTTTACCGCTTTTTCAAGCATTAAAACCGTATGGGCGTGATGTAGATTTTATGATTGAGGCGAAGTTAAAGGACCAGGCACTACTCCGATTAGTCGAAGAACTTTCTGCGATAAGAGGTAACAAGCGAACAGGTGGAGGAACCATTGAGTGGAAATCATAGAGAAAGGTTTATCCCTAAGCATATAGGGGTAACAAAGCTATTGTGAGAAAGTTATTAACAGGAGGATATGAAGATGTCTCAAATCTATTCAATCCAAATCGCTGCGAAAGCATTGAATTTACATAAGCTTATTTCTCTTTATGAAAAATGCCATCAGGCTCAACATCGTCTATATGTGTATTCTAAAAAAACAATGTGCAACATCAAGAACATAGTAGAGCTTGAAACCTTCAGGCTCACTCATTTAGAATCCGACTACTTAATTGTCGTAGAGGGAAAAAAAGCGCAAGACCTCTTGCAGCCATTCGAAAAAGAGAAAGTTTCATAAAAAAGAGCAGCTGCTGGCTGCTCTTTTGTTATATCCAATCCTTTGTCAACAACACTTGTTTTGAAGTTGCATCCATTTTCACTTGTGCCCCGATTGGCATCGTAAGCATCGGGTGCGTATGGGCACAGTCAAAATCTGCGATGAGCGGTTTTTTTGTCTCTCCGAGCACCTCAAGTAAAATTTCGTAAGGTTCTTTGCCCGTTCCCTCATCATCAAACAGCTCATGTTTCCCCAAAAGAATCCCTGATACCCGCTCAAACACTCCATTTACTTTCAATAAAGAGAAGTTTTTTTCTACAACAGAAGCTGTTTTCATGCAATCTTCAATGAGGAGAATGTCTCCTGTTTGGATCGCTGGCATGAACTCACTGCCCCATATGCCGTACATTGCATTCAGGTTTCCGCCGATCAACCTACCTTCTGTCTGTCCTTCTATGACGCACAGCCAATCGTTCGGGCGCTGCTTTTTATCACACGTCTTTTCTTCCCAATTGATTCGTTCATCCGTCCAAAAAGGTGGTTTTTTGATCTGATAAGGAATGGGCTGTGGATGCATCAGGATGTCTTCGAACGACTGATATGTATACATGACAAACGGTTCAAACTCCCCAAAAGATGGGACAAGCGCCGGTCCGTAGAAAACAGGCAGTCCCGTTTTTTCATAGGCCGCTAAAAGAATCGCTGTGGCATCTGAATAACCGATCATGATTTTCGGATGTTGCTTCAGCAGCTCAAAATCAAGATAAGGCAGCAAACTATTTGAGTTTGTCCCACCAATCATTGACATGACGCACGCCAAGTCCTCTCTAGCCATCAGCTCATTCAGCTCATTGGCTCGTTCTTGAATTGTACCTGAACGGTAGTGATCCTCTTTCCCTGTTAATGATCCTGGTACCACAATAAATCCTTTTTGCTCAAGCCACTTCTTCGCCCGCTGATACCTAAGAGGCGAGGTTGCTGATGCAGGACTTGAAGGTGAAAAAATACCAATCTTATCGCCTTTTTGTAATCGCCGAAGCCCCTTCATTCCATCAGATCCTTCCTACACGAGTTTTTTCAATCCTAACAAAAAAAGCCCTTTATCAAAAGGACCGCTGGATTAAGCAAAAAAAGATGATTAAGTAAAGATGTTTGTTAGAATAAATGTTTTTTGTAAGCTACAAATGGAATTATATTTTATTAATCTTTGTTATTCATTACTTTCGTTCCGTATTGTCTCATTGCGTAGTTCTCGCTCTTTTCTTTTTTCATTTTCAAGATAATCCTCAAAAAGGTTTAACATTCTTCGGATTTTATAGGAATCCTCTCTTACATTTTCTATATTATCTTTCAAGTTGACTACATCTCGTTTAAAGGTAATATACATGTAAATGCCGACTTTGAGTGCTGACAACAGCATATATAATAGAGTATCTATAAGGATAAAGTAGTAAAAGATTTTGAATACACCCGTTAAAAAAGGTAAATTTAAAAGCGTTAAAAAAATGTATACAAAACTACCTACAAAACTTTGACGCAAAAATCTAACCAGCGTTAGGATATCTTCATCATCCAAATCTGCCATTACAGAATCAGGTTTTATTCCAATAAAAAAGCTAAAAATGGCAAAATAAATCCCAATAAATATACCTGCAATCGTTAGAAAAGCTCCTTCTTTTTCATTTAAAAAGAATTCAAATATGTTCAAAGTGAGATCTCTTTGAAAATAAAGTGAGAAAAGCAAAATCAATGTGACGATAAACAAAATAATTATTATGCCCCATTTTTCTAGAAATTTAACTAGACGATCTAACAAATGCATAGAAAAGAGACCTCCTCAAAATAGGAACGTTCGTTCTATTTTATCACATCCGAGATTCTTTTGGGAAGCAGAGGACCATATTTTGCAAAAGTTGAATTTTCGTTATTTGGATATTCTTCTAAGATTTCGTTACAAATAAACTCCCAGTTACTATTTACAGTTACATTTTTTAAATATAATCCTGTAACGCCCTCGTTTTTTAAATCAATCGTTTCTGTTCTTCCCGTATTTGGACTAAGATATTTAATCTTAACTGTTTCAAAAAGGTCACTCTCTAATTCAAGAAGTTCTAATAAAGACATTAAGTTATCTTTATTAAAACCTGTTCCTTTTCTTCCCTTACTGAAAGATAGAGTAGCTTTATTTGCTCCAAATTCATTATGTGTTGTCACTGTATTCCTAATCAATTTAAAAAATAAACTTTCAGGATTATTAGTTCTTGAAATAAAATGTCGTGATTTACCTCCAATATCTAACTTTATTTCGAGAGTTTTTATATCAGTTGAGGCAGAAATATCTTCCCAGCCAAGTTTACTCTCAACCGGCACAAATTCAACTTCCCAAACATTATTGTCATCTTTATATAAAAAACTTGTTAAATAGTCAGAGATCGCACGCATTCTAGGTCCATAATGGTTATATTCTACAATTGCTAATCTAGAGTTAGGAATAAAAACAGCTGAACTCATTTCTAGTACATCTCTTTTAATTAGTTCTATAATATCAGTACCTTTATCTGTTTCATAAGGCTTTTTATTTCTGTATTTCCCAAAACCTAATTTTCTTATACGCGAATTACCATCAGGTGTCATACTGAGACTAGTATAATCATCTTGCTTTACTCTTTTTAACTTTTTTTCTGGTTTTAAAGTCACAATCTTGTCCAAAAGATCATCAAAGGCTATGTCTGTTTTCTCTCCATTAAATGATACGAAACAGTTATATAAATATGCTTGTTTGTTCACTTGAACACCTCTATATATTTTTATTTACCACTATTTTCATCGGTCCACGTTTTAAGATTTAAATACATAACCGTGAATTTATAGAAATATATTGAAATTATTATAAGCGTCCAGACAGACTTCACATATTCTATTTCTACAAAAAATTCTTGTTCACGTTCAAGAACTTCCCCTGCACGAATACTCGTTCTACTTTCAATTGTACTTAAAGGTCAATTTTGAGTTCATCTATAAAGGTGAACTTAAAATTTGTTTTCAATCAATACCAAACTGCGCTTCGTGCAGTCTGCTGTATACGCCGCCCATTTGAATTAAATCTTGGTGGCGGCCTTGTTCTTCAATGCCTTCCTCTGTCACGACAATGATACGGTCGGCGTGTTTAATTGTTGCAAGACGGTGGGCGATGACGAGTGTTGTCCTGCCGACAGCCAGTTCACTAAGCGCGTCCTGTATGGCTTTTTCTGTTTCTGTATCCAGTGCTGATGTGGCTTCATCTAGAATAAGTATGGACGGATTTTTCAGGAACATCCGTGCAATTGACAAGCGCTGCTTTTGACCGCCTGATAGTTTGACGCCGCGCTCACCTATCACCGTATTCAATCCTTCTGGGAAACGCTGGACAAGTTCCTCTAAATGCGCACGCCTGACAGCCTCCCAAACCTCTGCCTCGCTGGCTTCTAGGTTGCCGTACGCAATGTTTTCACGAATGGTGCCTGAGAATAAAAAGACATCCTGCTGCACAATACCGATCTGCTGCCTTAAAGAAGTCAGTGTCATCGATTTTGTACTTACACCGTCTATCGTGACCTCTCCTTCATCCACATCATAAAAACGAGGCAGCAGACTGCAAATCGTCGATTTACCCGCGCCTGAAGGCCCGACAAACGCAACCGTTTCTCCTTGTTTGATCTTCAAATCGATATTCTTTAACACATGACTGTGTTCATCGTAGCCAAATGTTACGTTTCGATATTCAATCTCACCTTTCAATCCGTAAACATCACGTGCTCCCTCTGTATCCTTCACATCTGGCTCTGTTTCAAGTAAGTCGACATAGCTTTTAAAGCCTGCAATGCCTTTTGGATACATTTCAATGACCGTGTTGATTTTATCAATCGGTCTAAATAATACGTTAGTGATCAGAACAAACGCGATAAATCCACCTGCCGTTAATTGCCCCTGAAGAACAAACCATGTACCTGCCAGAAGGACAAATAATGTCACAAGTCTTGTGAGAATATAGCTGATCGATCCGTTGACCGACATAATTTTATAGGAAAGAAGCTTCGCTTTCCGAAAGCGGTTGTTGTTTTCCGCAAAACGCTTTTTCTCAAAATGTTCATTGGCAAAGGCTTGAACAAGACGAATGCCGCCGATATTATTTTCAACCCTTGCATGGAAGTCTCCAATGTCATTGTTAAGCTGTGTAATCGCCTTCGTCATCTTCTTATTAAAATGAAGGGCGAGCCAAATGATGACTGGCATAATCAAGAAGGTTAAAATAGCCAGCTGCCAGTTAATCATCAGCATGACGGCAAAGGCACCAAGGATTGTCATAATCGCTATAAACAAATCTTCAGGACCATGATGCGCCACCTCTCCAATGTACATGAGATCGTTTGTCATCCGTGACATGAGTTTACCCGTTTTGTTGTTGTCAAAGAATTTAAAGGATAGGCGCTGGAAGTGATCAAACAGCTTCTTCCTCATATCTGTTTCAATATTGATGCCAAGCATATGTCCCCAATACGACACAATAAATTGCATAACCGAGCTGAGGGCATAAATGACAAACAGTGCAAGCGCGGTCCAGCCAATGACTGTCCAGTTTCCTGTTGGCAATAATGTATCAATGAAGTAGTTCACGATAAGAGGGAAACCCAGTTCCATGAGTCCAACTGCCACAGCGCAAAAGAAATCTAAAAAGAAAAGACCTCGATAGGGCCTGTAATAGGCAAAAAAGCGTTTTAGCATATGTAAAAGAACCTCATTTCCTCTATAATTGATAATCATTTTCAATTATAGAGGAACCCTCTTCAAAATACTAGATCAGTAAATGATTTCTTTGGTTGGAAAACCTCATAACACGCCAGAAAACAATCGGGCAAATGATTCCTTTAATCGCTCCTTTAAGCCTCTTTTATAAAAATGAACTGGTCCCATCTGCTCACATTCCTTCATGTCTTCCTCATAGTGTGCCATCAGTTGCTCAATTGGCTTTTTCGCAGCTGTAAAGACATTCACCTCAAAATTGAGCTGAAAGCTCCTCATATCCACATTTGCAGTGCCGACCGAGGCAAGCTCTCCATCTGCGATCATCACTTTTTGATGCATGAAGCCCTTTTGATAGTGATACACCTTGATGCCCTCTTTTAGGAGCTCAGAAAAATAGGAGCGTGTGGCGTATTGTGTGAGGAAGCCATCATTGATCTCCGGTACCATCACCCGGACATCCACTCCTCTTGTAGCAGCAATTTTCAATGCTGTACGAATGGATTCATTTGGGACAAAATAAGGTGTCGCAATCCAGACAAATTGTTTCGCATTTGAGATGAGTGCATCATATAAATCACTCATACTTTCTTTCATATCGGGGCCGGTCGGGACAACCTGAATCACATCCTCGCCTGTTACAGGATGCGGTGTATGATACTTCGGATCATCAATTAATACTTCATCTGATACATACTCCCAGTCGAGCATAAAAACAGAATGAAGGGTTTGAACAGCCTCGCCCTTTAACATCGTATGCGTATCACGCCAAAAACCAATGTTTTCATCCCGTCCAACATATTCTTTTCCGACATTTAACCCGCCGACAAATCCTGTTTCTCCATCAATAATCACGATTTTCCGGTGATTTCGGAAATTGAATTTTTGATTAAAGAATCCATATTTTAAAGGCAGAAAAGGAGCGACCTTGACCCCTGCCTGCTTCAATCGTTTAATATCTTTTCGTGAGAAGCGAATGCTACCTGCCGCATCATAGATGAAGCGAACCTCTACTCCTTCTTTCACTTTTTCTATCAGAATCTCCATCATCCGATGCCCAAGAAAATCTGATTTGAACATGTAATATTCAATATGAATGAACGATTTTGCCTTTTTTAGTTCTTCAAAAATACGGGGAAATGTCTCCTCCCCATTCTTTAAAATATCCATATCACTATTTGTGTTCACATGCATGCCTGTTGCCTTTTCTGTGTAATGAAAAAAAGTCCGCTGATTATCGGTTAGACGCGATTCATCCGGCTTGCTCTCAAGCTCCGATATTCTGCGCAATTTTTCACGGTTGTACATTCTCTTTGATTTGAATAAATGACCTTTCACATAGAGCTGTCCCGAGAACAGATAAAACATATAGCCAATGATCGGGAAAAAGATCAGCACGTATATCCATAAAAGTGTGTGTTGTGATGTCCGGTTCTCTAGCATGAGTGAGATGATGCTAAATAAAATAATGGCGATATAAACTGCTGCATACAGCTGAACGCTCCACGCTGGCACTGGCCACCAAAACACCACATATGCCCCAAATATCATAAAATATAAAAATAAAAATTCGAGTCTCCTCTTTTTCACATTCTCCGCCCTCATTCGTTTCTGTCTTTTCTCTTCCATACCCTTTGCACAGCTTGTCTGAAACGCACGGCCTTTCTTTCTCCTAGCTTTTACAGACTTGGGCCATTTGATCCGATATAATGGAGAAATATGTGATGGAAAGGAAGATTTGTCTATGTATACACCCGCCCCTTTAAAAAAGGGCAGCCATATTCGTGTGATTGCCCCAAGCCGAAGTGCCAGCATTTTATCAGAAGAAGGAGTTGCTCAAGCAAAGAAGCGTTTAGAGACTTTAGGTTTCACTGTCTCTTTTGGACAACACGTGTTTGAATGTGATATTCATTCCTCATCTTCTATTGAACACCGCTTGTCTGATCTCCATGATGCGTTCATAGATAAGAAAGTCGACGGTATCTTGACTGCCATTGGAGGCTTCAATTCCAATGAGCTCCTGCCTTACATTGATTACGACTTGATCCGTCAGCACCCTAAAGTTCTTTGTGGATACAGTGATATTACTGCACTCGCAACCGCCATTACCGCCAAATGCGATATGGTGACATACTCAGGCCCTCATTTTTCCAGTTTCCAAATGGAACAGGGACAAGAGGAGCAAACCGCTATGTTTCAAGCCTGCTTGATGAACGGCGGTGAGCCATTTGAGGTGATTCCATCGACAAAATGGAGCGATGACGCATGGTACCTTGACCAAGCGAACAGGGAGTTTCACCCGACGAAATGGGGAATATATCAGGAAGGAACAGCTGAAGGCATCTTGTATGGCGGGAACCTTTGCACACTGAACTTATTGCAAGGGACACCCTTTATGCCTCGCATCAAGGATGCCATCTTATTTGTGGAGGATGATGAGTTGGTCTTCCCTGAAATGTTCGCCAGAGACCTCACCTCCCTCTTGCATCACACAGAATCTATCAAAGGGTTGATCATCGGACGATTTCAGAAAAAATCCAAGATGACAGAGGAACATTTAAAGTTCATTTTAGATAAACACCCAATGCTTCAACACATTCCAGTGATTTACGATGTCGATATCGGACATACACAGCCGGTCTTCACCTTGCCGATTGGCGGGAGTACCGAACTATCCTGCTACGGCGGACAAATCCAATGGCGTGTTCACGCATAAATAAAACCTAAAAAGCACCCTCATATGTGGGTGCTTTTTCTATTCCATCGATTCTTTTTTTAAAATTTTTTTAGAAAAAGTGATCCAACCCTTCATCCCCTTCGTTAAGTAGATGTAAAAAGAAAAGAGAGGAGGGGGCAACATGTTCTCTGATGTACTTAGCCAATTATTTGATTCTATCTCTAACATTATTAATACGCTTGGGTAATCCCATTTAACGACACACATACTACATGCTTTTTGAAGGGAGGATACAAACTATGTTCTCTGATGTACTTAGCCAATTATTCGATTCTATCTCTAACATTATTAATACGCTTGGGTAATCCCATTTAACGACACACATACTACATGCTTTTTGAAGGGAGGATACAAACTATGTTCTCTGATGTACTTAGCCAATTATTTGATTCTATTTCTAACATTATTAATACACTTGGGTAATGTTCAACATCCGCTGTCTCTAGTAGATAGCGGATGTTTTTATTTAACAGATTCTGAATAGAGCAATTTAAATTAGGAACCTTGCTTGATTATCATCAAGTCAAAAAACCCTTTATGAACTTGTTTCTACAAACCCAATTGGATGTTATGATCTATTTAAGGAATATATTAACTATATAAAGGAGATATAATGATTAAACGTCTGATTGGTTTGTTTTTTATTACTCTTTGTATGATTGGATTAAGCTTCACTTCAAAAACTCTCACCCTTTCTGAAGAGGAATTAGATGATAAGGTCATCCACGTATTGGACTCATTATGGGAAGAGCATAAATTGTTTAACTATCAGATTATCAAGACAGAGCCCACAATTTCCATTGGCATCGATACTTCAAAAGATATAGCAGGTTTGCAATCTGCATTAGAAAAGCAACTTCCTAAACAAGCATTAAAGGATTACGAAATTGAGATTTTCCAGAGACATAAAAGTGATCTAACAGATGAACGATGAAAAATACAAACAAAAAACCCACTCTTGTTTACAGTGGGTTTTTCGTATAATTACATCTTTTCCGGTGCCGATACACCAATTAGTTTTAATGCATTCGCCAGCGTAATTTGTGTCGCTTTCATGAGCGATAGACGTGCTGTTGTTTTTGTTTCGTTTTCTACATCAATGACCTTTTCGGCATTGTAGAAGCTGTGAAAGGCTGATGCAAGGTCATAAATATAGTTCGTCACACGGTGCGGAATACGCTTTTCAGCTGCTTCTGCTACAACTTCTGGGAAGCTGCCAATGATTTTGAGAAGATCGTATTCTTTTTCCGATTGAATGTGAGAGAAATCTGCTTTTTCAAGGTTTGGCTCGTAGCCTTTTTCTTCACCTTGACGCAGCATGCTGCAAATTCTTGCATGGGCATATTGTGCGTAGTACACAGGGTTTTCGTTAGACGTAGAAATCGCTAGGTCTAGGTCAAAGTCCATATGTGTCGCCGCACTTCTCATCGCAAAGAAATAACGCGTGGCATCTAAGCCTACTTCTTCAATCAGGTCACGCATGGTGACGGCTTTTCCTGTACGCTTACTCATTTTCATCTTTTCACCGTTTTTGTAAAGATGAACGAGCTGAATGATTTCTACTTCAAGCTTGCCAGCAGGATATCCAAGTGCTTGGATCGCCGCCTTCATTCGAGGGATATAGCCATGATGGTCCGCTCCCCAAATGTTAATGAGTTGATCAAAGCCTCTGTCTAGCTTATCTTTATGATATGCGATATCTGGAAGCAAGTAAGTGAAGCTGCCGTCATTTTTAATCAGCACGCGGTCCTTGTCGTCGCCAAAATCAGTTGAACGCAGCCACGTTGCGCCGTCTTCTTCAAATACATAGCCTTTTTCACGAAGGGTTTGTAGTGCTGGTTCGATTTTTCCGTTTTCATATAAAGAAGTTTCTGAATACCATACATCAAATGGCACACGGAAATTCTCAAGGTCTACACGTAATTTCTCTAATTCGTATTTCAATCCGTATTCACGGAAGAACTTCATGCGCTCTTCTTCCGCCTCATGCACGAAACGGTCACCAAATTCATCCGCAAGCTTTTGCCCGATGCCTTTGATGTCTTCTCCTCTATAGCCGTCTTCAGGCATCTCTTTTTCAAGACCGAGCGCCTCAAAGTAACGTACTTCTACAGATAAAGCGAGGTTATTGATCTGATTGCCTGCATCGTTGATATAGTATTCACGGCTCACGTCGAACCCTGCTTTATCAAGGATGTTGCAAAGAGAATCACCTACAGCTGCTCCGCGGGCATGTCCAAGGTGAAGGTCACCTGTTGGGTTGGCTGAGACGAATTCGACTTGCACCTTTTGGCCGCCGCCTGTATTCGTTTCACCATAAGCCTCTTTTGCTTCAAGGACAGCTGGGATGAGCTTTGTTAAATACTGATTGTTCATATAAAAGTTAATGAAACCTGGACCTGCGATATCCATTTTTTCAATAGAAGCTTTCCCTTTATCAAACGCATTGACAATGTCCTCTGCGATTTGACGAGGTGCTTTTTTCGCAATGCGGGCAAGCTGCATTGCCATGTTGGTGGAATAATCACCGTGAGTTTTGTCTTTCGGCACTTCTAAAAGGACATCTGATACCTGGCTTTCATCAGCAAGTCCTGCTTTGACGACTGCCGCAATAATTTCTTCTTTTAACGCATCTTTGACCTGTTCTGCGATATTCATGAACGTAAATCCTCCTTATACGAAATCGATAATGTATGTAAATGCTTTTGACCTTCCCCTGTCAGCATATCGTACGTAATGTGTAGCAGTCCCTTGTCCACATCGAGATCAATGCCATGTGTGTGTACATCAAGCTGTAGTGTACCGAATGGCATCGTGTAATGTGTAACGGTCGTTTCTCCAATGAGAAAGCGCTGCTTCATTTGAATAGCCCCTGATCTCATGACAAATATTTCTTTTTCACTCATTTTCACAACGGTTTTTACTTGACCCATTTCATGTTCTTCATGGTAAGTGAGATACGTTTTGTCATTCTTTTCTTGATACGTTCCAGTTGTGCGGAATTCGATCGTTTCTGCCGGCTCCGTCTCTGGTTTCATCACTGACTTTACATGAATTGAAATTTGGTTTTGTGTCATTTTGCACTTCCTTTGCTAAGACCCGTTTAACTAAAATAGTATACCATATTCATGATCGCCTATCATCCCATCATTTCTCTTCTTCTCTACGTTTAAACTTCGTTTTTCTTCTTCCGCCATCCCTTTAGAAAAAAAGAAATATGAAACTGACCAATACGACGAGTCCAGTCTTTACGCCCAAGTCTTTTCTTTTCATTAAATAAAAAAGAGCTTGCACGCCTGAACTTGCCAAAAATGCCTGAAAAAAATCAAATGGTGCGATATTTGCCTGCTTACATACCACCTGCATGAATAACGCAATGGCCGTCAGATAGAAAAAGCCTCGATCCTGAAACAGCCCCAACATCTCTTCCTTTGCTTCCTTTTCCGAAGTAAAAACAGGCGGATCTGCTGTGAGTTCTCGTTTTAATGTAAGAATGCCTGCCGCTAACATACATAAAGCGAGAAGCACCATCAATATAGAAGAAAACATGAACTGCCTCCTTTTCCATGTAAAAAAAAGAGCTTGTCTACATGAGATGACAAGCCCTTTATCAAGGTATTATTTCACAAACCCAAGCAGCATTTCACGTAAAAGCTTACTAGCTGTATTCGCAGTTTGGTCGGAATGATCGTATACAGGTGCTACCTCTACAAGGTCTGCACCAACTACTTGCACATCAGAACCTGCAATCGCATGAATGGAAGCAAGCAGCTCTTTTGATGTAATACCGCCAGCATCCACCGTGCCTGTACCAGGTGCATGAGCCGGGTCGAGTACATCAATGTCGATTGTGACATAAACTGGTCGCCCTTTCAGCTTTGGCAATACTTTCTTCAACGGCTCCAGCACTTCAAATGTAGAAATGTGCATGCCCGCTTCTTTTGCCCATTCAAATTCTTCCTTCATCCCAGAACGAATCCCAAAAGAGAATACATTTTCAGGTCCAATGAGTCCTGCCACTTTACGAATTGGTGTTGAATGAGACAGCGGCTCACCCTCGTATTCCTCACGAAGATCCGTATGTGCGTCCATATGGATAATCGCCAAATCAGGATATTTCTTATGCATCGCGCGGAAAACAGGCCAAGACACAAGATGCTCGCCTCCCATTCCTAATGGAAACTTCCCTTTTTCTAAAATGCTGTCGACATACTCTTCAATTAAGTCTAAGCTTTTCTGTGCATTTCCAAAAGGAAGTGGAATGTCACCGGCATCAAAGAATGGTACCTCGTGCAGCTCACGATCTAAATAAGGGCTGTACTCCTCTAAGCCAATTGAAACCTCACGAATTCGATTCGGGCCAAAACGTGAGCCGGGCCGGTAACTAACGGTCCAATCCATCGGCATCCCGTATAAAATGACCTTTGCATCTTCCCATGTCGGATGACTTCCAATAAACACTTTTCCTGAATAAGCCTCGTCGAATCTCATGCAAGATTCCTCCTTTTACGCTTCAAAAAATGCGCAAACTGTCATTTGCGCATGTCCATTTCGCTTGATTTATTTGATTAAGTCGCTCACAAATTTCGGCAGAACGAATGCCGCTTTGTGCAATTCTTTTGTGTAATATTTCGTTTCAATATCAAAGAAACGGCTGTCTTCAACAGCAAGTGGATCATATTTTTTAGAACCGATAGTAAATGTCCAAAGACCACTTGGATACGTTGGAATATTTGCTGTGTAAAGCTTCGTGATTGGGAAAATCTCTTTTACATCACGCTGAACATTTGTAATCAACTCAGGTGTGAACCAAGGGTTGTCCGTTTGTGCCACGAAAATACCGTCTTCTTTAAGTGCTTTTGAAATGCCTGCGTAAAATCCTTTAGAAAACAGGTTCACAGCTGGGCCTACTGGTTCAGTTGAATCCACCATGATGACATCATACTCATTGTCAGCTTCGGCAATGTGCATAAAGCCGTCTCCGACTTTGACATCTACACGAGGATCATCTAATTTTCCAGCAATCGAAGGAAGGAATTTCTTCGAGTATTCGATGACTTTGCCATCAATATCAACAAGTGTCGCTTTTTTCACACTTGGATGCTTCAGGATTTCACGAATGACACCGCCGTCTCCTCCGCCTACGACAAGTACATTTTCCGGGTTTGGATGAGTGAAAAGAGGAACATGTGCCACCATTTCATGGTATACAAACTCATCTTTCTCAGATGTCATCACCATACCGTCTAAAAACAGCATATTGCCAAACTCTTCTGTTTCCACCATTTCTAAATGCTGAAAATCTGTTTGTTCTGTGTGAAGGGTTTTGTTCACCTTCAATGTAATACCAAAATTCTTCGTTTGCTTCTCTGTATACCAAAGTTCGCTCATTGTCCATCTTCCTCTCATCCAATAATAAACAAACATCTATTGTTAGCGCCTTTTATCGGCTATGACTATATCGATTGTCCAAGAAAAAAGTATAGTGGATTCATATCAAATTGTAAAGAACCGCATGAGTTCTCTTCGATTTTTAAGCATGCTCTCGTAATCGTTTGTTTAAAACGGTTTTCTTTGTTCCATACTGATAAAAAACCGTCAAAATGGGGGCTTTGCATGGACACAATCATGAGTAATAAAAAAATCCGCATGACCGTGAAAACGATTCGAGCCTGTTTTTTTATCGGCTTGCTCGCTTTTCTATTTGCAGGCACTGTCTTTTTGACGATTCTTTTAATAGCCAAATGGCAAGGCGCCCCTTCTGTTCAAGTTCCCCAATCTACGACGATTTATGCAGCAGATGGTTCAAAGCTTGGAGAATCCAGCTTTGGAGAAAAGAGATATTGGGTGCCATTAAAGGACATGTCCCCTCATATCAGTCAGGCGGCTGTAGCTGTGGAGGATAAAACCTTTTATGAACATCATGGCTTTGATATCAAACGGATGGCGGGTGCTGCAGTAGCTGATATTCGTGCCATGGCAAAGGTACAAGGCGCCAGCACGATCACCCAGCAATATGCACGAAATCTGTATTTAGATCATGATAAAACGTGGAAGCGGAAGTGGAATGAAGCCTTTTACACGATCCGTTTAGAGCAAAACTATACAAAAGATGAGATTTTAGAAGGATACTTGAACACCATATACTATGGTCACGGAGCATACGGGGTGGAAGCGGCGTCCCGCCTGTATTTCGGGAAAAAAGCGAAGAATTTGACCCTCGCCGAATCTGCCCTTCTTGCCGGTATCCCGAAGGGCCCTTCTCTCTATTCACCTTATGTGAATGAAGAGAAAGCCAGCGCTAGAAAGAATATGATTCTGAGACAAATGCAAGAGGACGGAATGATTACGAAAGAGGCAGCCGATGAAGCCGAGAAAGAAAAATTGTCCTACCGCCCTTTGCAGCAAAAACAGCTGCAAGCAAAGCAAGCCCCGTATTTTTATGATGATGTGATTCGAGAGCTGAAACAAAGCCTAGGGTTAACAGAGGAGCAGATTGAAACCTATGGACTTCATATCCAAACGACCCTAAATCCAGAATTACAGAAAATTGCCGAGAAGACGTTAAAAAGCACAATGAATTCAGCATCAGACATTCAAATCGGCTTTACCGCTATCCATCCCCAAACAGGGCATGTACTCGCCCTCATCGGGGGAAGAGATTATGAGAAAAGCCCATTCAATCGGGTCACACAAGCGAAAAGACAGCCCGGCTCAACCATGAAGCCTCTTCTCTATTACATTGCCTTGCAAAATGGGTTCACACCAGCAACCGTCATGCGCAGTGAAGAAACGGTTTTTGAGCTCGGTGATCAAGGAAGCGGTGCTGCTTATTCACCAAGCAATTATCATGGCTATTACGCCAATGACGGTATTACGATGCTTCAAGCCCTGGCGCTGTCTGATAACATTTATGCCGTGAAAACCCATCTATTTTTAGGAATGGAGCAGCTTGTAACAGCCGGCAAGACATTTGGTATCAACGAGAAACTAGACCAAGTGCCATCACTTGCCCTAGGCACGTCTCCTGTCAAACCAATTGAAATGACCAACGCTTACGCCATGCTTGTCAATGGCGGAAAACAAGTCAAACCAACCTTTATTACGAAAGTAACGGATGCAAAAGGCAACGTGCTATTTGAAGAAAAACAAAAACGAGAGCAAATTTTAGATGAAAAAGCAGCGTTTGTCACCACTGACATGATGTCAGGAATGTTCAATGATCAATTAAACGGCTATACGAGCGTCACTGGCCGCACCATTATGAAGGATCTCACGCGAACATACGGAGGAAAATCAGGGACGACAGGAGCCGACAGCTGGATGATTGGCTTCTCTCCCCAGCTTGTCGCAGGTGTGTGGACGGGCTATGATAAAGGGCGCACCATTGACTCCGTCGAAGAAACAGCTTATGCAAAAAAGATATGGGCATCCTTTATGGAATCAGCCCTATCAAATCAGCCAGCCTCCTCCTTCATGCCGCCAGACGGTGTAAAAGGTGTGTATATCAATCCAAAAACCGGTGATCTTGCGGGTCCAGGATGCGAATCAAAGGTATTCACCTATTTTGTAGAAGGAACGGAGCCGACAGGTGTCTGCTACGGCGCTGCGGAGAAATCATCTGAACAAGATCCGGTTCAAGACCAAAGGCCAAAGAAATGGTGGGAAAAGTGGCTGAAACGTTAAAAAAGGACATGAAAAAACCCGAGATCTGCATCTCGGGATTCTCCATGTCCTAGCTTTAACACCAGTTTACTCAAAAATCAGCTGGAATTGGTAGCAATTCTCCATTCTTCACAAAAATTTCACAATTATTCAGGGACAGCCAATCCTTCTTTTAATTCATCTGTGGATGCTTCCCATAGTGCTTCATTATGACCCTTCAAGAAGTCCGCAAGCACCTTTTTCGATATGTCATCCATATGACTGACAACAATTTTTCGCTTCATCGATTTATCCATTAAATTCACATGCTCTGGAAGCGATTTATACCCGCGGCGGATTGAACGGTCGACGGTCATTTCACAAGCCGTCACACCCGCATAATAAGGGCCTATTTCTCTGCGGTCAATGGTCACCCATACGAGCCAATACGGCTTTCCGTTCGGTACCTCTTCTTTGCTTTTCAAGAATTTAATTCCTTTTTCCACGGCACTTCTTGCATGCATCGCACCAATATCAATGACAGCTTCCTTTTCCTCTACGTCAATAATCACTGGCGAAATGTTATCTAGGCTGAGTGCACCCGCTCCAAATCCTCCGTGTCCGTCGGTTGCGTCTGTTTTTTTAATGATATTAAAACCAATTGGTTTCTTTTTTTTACCTTCCATTCATTAAACCTCCTAAAGCAGCGGCTTCAAAATAAGATTAAACCAGTATATGATTTGATCCCGCATTCCAATCAATGGACCAAAAACAAACTGTCCTAGCGGTGTGATCACAAATATGAGAAAAATAATGATCCCATATTGTTCGAATTGCGTCATTTTCGCCCGGATACGGGGACTGACGACGTCCTCAATAATACGATACCCATCCAGCGGCGGAATTGGCAATAGGTTAAATAGGAACAAAATGACGTTCAAGTTTATAAAGATTCGGAAGAAATAATCCACTCCAGGCTCAAAGCGCATGAGCGACTCCCCGCCAAATTTCTGAAGAAGCACGTACACGAAACAGCCTAGAAACGCCAACACCAAGTTACTTAAAGGACCAGCAATCGAGACGCAGATTCCTGCTAAGCGCGGGTTTTTAAAATGGTATCGATTCACCGGTACAGGTCTCGCCCAGCCAAACCCGGCGACAAAGATCAAAATCGTCCCAAATACATCGAGATGCTTCAGTGGATTTAATGTGAGTCTCCCTTGGTTCTTCGCTGTCGGGTCTCCGAAACGATACGCAACATATGCATGCGCCAGCTCGTGCATCGTAAATGCAACAACAAGCGTAATGGCGACATATGGAATCAGTTCTAATGGATACACAAGAAATTGGTTCAAAGGCATGAATCCCTCTTTCTTTCTATACAATGATTTACTTCATTCAGTATACTATAAGAAGTCCCTTAAACTAAAGGGAAGCGTAGCATTAAAGGAAAAAGGAGGTTTTCGCCATGCCGATTGTCACCGTACAAATGCTTGAAGGAAGAACAGACGAGCAGAAAAGAGCTCTTGTAGAGAAAGTCACTGATGCTGTTGTTGAAACAACAGGCGCAGGTGCAGAAAAAGTCTCTGTTATTATTGAAGAAATGAAAAAAGAACACTATGCCGTAGCAGGAAAGCGCATCAGCGACCTGTAAGCATAAAAAAAGGACAAGCACATAAGGTGTTTGTCCTTTTGTCTCTTATTCTATCGGTACCACGCTTTGTTGCGGTTCACTTGATTTTTATGAGCCGGATCAAAGAAATCAACTGTGTAGGAATAATCATAGTTCATTAAGCAGACAATGCCGCTGCCTTGAGGATCGTGCGGTAAGCCAAAGTTATGACCATATTCATGCGTAGCCGCTTTTGCTGTATTCGCTGTTCCTTGGTCAAGGTTGACAGCGAATGCACTTCCGCGCGGTGCACTATTGTATACATATGCGATTCCGCCAGCGTCAAAGTTTGGATTCGCTGTAAATCCTGTAACAAAATCATACCCTCTGCCATCAAAGCTGCGTGAAAGGTTAGATAAAATTTGCTCTGCATTAGATCCAGAAGACGTCCAAGATCCTACTGCTTGTACGACAAAGTCCACATCATGATCACGATTAAACGTCACATCCGCTTGCTCAATGATGCTGACAATCCGCGTTTGCCAGTCACTATATTTCGCACGATACTGTGCATCAGCCACAGCATAGACCGTTACTTTCTGACTGCCTGTACTTGCCTTTGTTGAAATAGAATCTCCTGTATTCGCCTTAAAGGTTCTAGAGCCTACTTGCTGACCAGACTCATCTAATACCTTTGTTGTCACATCTCGCTCAATTGGAGGTGCTGTCGCCAAATCTTTAAAACTGTTTGCCTTTGGCAACCCATCACTAATATGGGTTTCGAACGGCGCATGATCATGATCATGCCCATGACCCGCACTCGCTACTGGTGCTGAAGCTGAACTTACTCCCGGTAACAAACTACCTACCAATAAAAATGACAAAAAGACTGAACGCTTTTTCATTCCTATCCCTCCTTTGATTTTCACAAGGTTATATATTCACTGAAAATTCACTATTTTCCTTCTATTCAGTCAAAAACAGGGAATTGGATACACAGGAAGAAAGTCGAAACACGTCATATTCACTAATTTTCCGGATATTTCGGTACACATTTCATCGAAAAATAGCGCATTTGGTCTGGGTCTTACAAAACAAAAAAAGCCCAAAACATTGGGCTTTTGCGAAACTAGTTCAATTCCTTCAATTGATCAATATAAGCTAGTGCAGCCTCAAATTCTTCGTCCGTGTAGCGCTGCTTGCTTTTAATGGTGAAGACCTTTTCCTTCACCTCATCTTCTGGCAGATCATCAAAGTATAATATCGTGGAGACGAGCTCTAGAAAGCGAGACGATTGCTCATTCATCTGCTCCGTCAGCCCTTTGAGGTCAGGCATGTCCACTTCACATTGATCGAGAAACTCTTTCCCATTGTCCGTCAGCGAATAACGATATTGATAGTATCCGCCCTTTTTTTCCTTCATTTCGTCCAAGAATCCAAGGTTGCACAGCTCTTCAATTCTGAGCGTCAACTCCTCTGAATAGGGGCCATAAAAATGAAAATCGTATTTCTCGTAAAAAGGCAAATCTAGCTTTTTTGCTATGTAAATCATCTTTTGCAGCTTCTTCCGTCCAACGATTTCCCCGGATTCAGAGAATACCTTCATCAACTTTGCATGCTCTTTCAACAAATTCCCGACATCTCCTTTTTCAGTACTTCCTTATCCCAATCCAAGCAGCTTCATGATCGCCTTCTTTTCTTCAGCTTTTTCCGACATATCTACAATTAAGTCCATCGGGAAATAAAGTTTATGATCGGTTCTTCGTTTACCGGAAATGGCGTCAACAATATCTGACTGTCTCGACAGCTCTTTAATATGACCGCTTTGCGTCAAAAGGTGGATCGGCAGTCTCTCCTCTTCCTCCCCTGGTCTGTAGAAGTCATAGGGCAAATCAGACGAAGAGTCGACCACTAAATAATAGTCAGGATCAATGCCTGCCTCCTTGAACAAGGCGGTCAGCTTGAAATATTTCGTCATTTCTTCATTTGGATTAAACTCTGTATATTGGAACAATCGGCGGTTCATAAAACGGCGGCACAAATCAGCCAGCACGTGATCTTCTTCATCTTCCCACGCCTGAAAATAAAATAAGACAATGGATTCATCCAGTTTAAAATAGTCCTCTGTGGTGACATTCCCCTCAAAAATCGAATAAAAATGAACAGGGGCATGTGTAAAAATATAGCCCGTTTCATGCAGCTCTTTTGCACGATGAAGGATTTTCGTTAAAATGACTTCCGCACTGCGTGTCACTGGGTGGAAATAGACTTGCCAGTACATTTGATAGCGGCTCATAATATAATCCTCGACCGCATGCATCCCGCTCTGCTTCATCACAATCTGATCTTCTCTCGGACGCATCACGCGCAAAATACGCTCCATATCAAAATGACCATAACTGACGCCTGTATAATAGGCATCACGCTGTAAATAGTCCATGCGGTCGGCATCAATTTGACTTGAGATCAAACTGACCACCTGTTTGTTTTGATACGTCTTGGCAATGACTTCCGCCACATGCTTCGGAAAATCATCACTGACCCGGCGAAGCACATCATTGACTTCCGTTTTCCCTAAAATAATATCTCTTGTAAACGATTCATGATCTAGATGAAAGACCTTTTCAAACGAATGAGAAAATGGGCCATGTCCGAGGTCATGAAGCAGGGCGGCACTAAGTACAAGCTCACGCTCCCCTTCGTCCCATTCAGGTCTCCCTTTAAACACATCATCTACAATTCGTCTCACAATCTCGTATACACCGAGTGAATGATTGAATCGGCTGTGTTCTGCACCATGAAACGTCAAATAAGTGGTTCCTAGCTGTTTAATTCGTCGCAGGCGCTGAAATTCTCTTGTTCCTATTAAATCCCATATTAATGCGTCCCGTACGTGAACATAACGGTGCACAGGATCTTTAAATACCTTTTCTTCAGATAATTTCCCTTTTGGATACGCCATCGTTTCGTCCCTCTTTTTTAAGACGTGTTTCTATTATATCGGGTAACTTTTCCCGAAAACATCCTTGAATTTGCTGGTGAATGTGTTCTCAAAGGTTGCACGGACGTAAAAAGCCCGACCTGACAGGGACGGACCTCTTTTTAGGTCGACTGAACACATTCAGTGACATTTATTTGACTTTTTTTTGAACCTTTTCGAGTAATTCATCTTCTGTTGGTGCGGATAATGGGCGATTGTTCACAAACGCAAAAGCCTTTTTTCGGCCTGGACCACAATAGGATTGACAGCCAATCTCAATTTTTGCATCAGGGTCAACCGATTTAAGTCGAGGCAACAACGTCTTTAGGTTCGTCGCATCACAATCGTCACATACGCGAAACTCATTAGCCATGGTCTTACGCTTCCTTTCAATGATGAAAATTCATTCTATATGAAACAGTTGTACAACCAATCGTGAATAATATACCACCCAACATTGTACATCGAAGAGGCTGGACTTGCAAGACGCATATAATTGATGATACTGACTCACATAAAGCTAGTATTTTCTACTATCCTTTTAGCAAACTTGTATAAACCTTCTCGAACTTGGCTAATCTAATACCATCAAATCATATGGGGGTTTAAACATGTCAAAACAAAGACAAGATGCTTGGTCAGAGGAAGATGATCTCCTTTTGGCGGAAACCGTCTTACGGCACGTCAGAGAGGGCAGCACACAGTTGAATGCGTTTGAAGAAGTAGGAGACAAGCTGAATCGTACCTCAGCGGCATGCGGTTTTAGATGGAATGCTGTCGTGAGGCATCAATATGAAAAAGCGTTAGCCCTTGCCAAAAAGCAGCGCAAACAACGCATGCGTGCACTCGGCAATGGACAGCCTGCAAAAAAACGATTACTCTATCAGCCGCAAGTAGAAGAAACAGTCATGCAAGAGGAATTCTCACAGGAGCTGGAACAACCAACGCAGGAAGAAACGTTTGCACCAGCATCTGAAACAGCCGAACAGCTTCAGTTTGTAGATCAAAGCTACAATGAAGAGTTAGCTAGTTTATCACATTTATTGTCACAAGCTTCTCATGTGACAGAAAATAAGCCAACAGCTAGTCCTTTTAGGCAGCAACAGGACTTAACGATCGAAGATATCATTGATTTCTTGCGCCGCTATGAAGGCGATGGACAGCAATCTTCTGCCTTACGTATGGAAAACAGCCGATTAAAACGAGAAAACAGCGATCTTTCACATAAAGTCACGCAGCTAGAAGCTGAAGTGAAAAAGCTTGAAAAGGATCAGCTCACCATTCAAGAAGATTATGAAACACTCGTCAAAATCATGAACCGTGCAAGAAAACTAGTTTTGTTTGAAGAGGACGACAGTGCCGCACCAACCTTTAAAATGGACCGGAACGGCAACCTCGAAAAAATGGCAGAATAACAAAAAGTGCTCCCCATCTGCGGGAAGCACTTTTTTAAATGCCTAAAAAGAGCATGACACTAAAAAGGACATTAATTAAAAAGACGAACATAAATATATACCTGACTTGTCTCACCTGAAAATCACCGAATATAAAGATATAAAGACCTGCGATACCAAGTGTCAGTACAGGCTGAAGAAACGGCACCAAAAGCGAAATGCCGTAGCCAGCTCCTATGATAGTAGGAAGCCATAGTAAATAGAGGTAACCACCGTTTTTGGATTTCACCCGAATCCTTCCTTTCTTTTATTAAGAAAACACTTTTTCATTCCGTTCAATCATCCGTGTCATGTTTTTCTCAAATTCCAGTTGTTCTTCTGCGTTCAATCCTGACGCTGTCAGCTGATTACTGAGCTTTTGAAGCTCCTCTAGTAAAAGACGCATGAGGAGCGCACAATCAATTGGTTCTCCAGTTAATTCTGATAAAGACGCCATCGTATCCGGCTGTATATCAGGAAACACGGCCTTCACGTCTTGTCGTTTGTCCTTTAAGGCGGCATCATAAAAACGGCGGATCAAGTCGGCACGTTCACGCCCGCTTCCATCTGCACACAAATAAATTTGCACAGCGACCCCACCGCGTAATCTACGCTGAGAAATGCCTGCAAATTTCTTTCCATTGATGCTTAAATCGTAGCTGCCCGGACAATAAGAGCCGACAATTTCATAGGCTTCAATGTCCACCTCATACATCGACAGCATCCGGCGGACCAATTCCACCATCGCATCATACCCGCGGTCAATATCAATGCCCTTCTTTTGTTCTGCAAAGATTAAAGACACATTCAAGACACCTTCATCCAGCACCACAGCAAGACCGCCTGAATTGCGAACAATGACACGATATCCCTCATCCTCAAGCAGTTTCACGCCATGTTGCAGAAATGGAAGTCTTGTATCTTGAATCCCAAGCACAATCGTATTGTGATGTACCCATGAACGCGCTGTCGCTGGTGAGAGCCCCTTCCCGACCGACGCACAAAGCGTATCATCCATCGCAAAGGATTGCTTCGGGTCCACATAAAGACCGAGGCTCGATTGATCTATGATTCGCCATTTCGGCTGTGTCAGTAACTCAATAGGTTCATTTTTCATGTCCTGCATATCCTCTCGTTCATAAACTGTGTTTATTATAACATGGGATGAATGGAGGGAGAATCCTGAGTGATATCATCAAAAAAGCTCCATGACATTTGACGTCACAGAGCGTTCAGTTGGATGATTCAGTTTTACTTTTCAATGATTCATGCATTTCAATGCTGTGATCATTCAACGATACATCCCCCACTCACCCACTCCAGCAAGTCTTCAGTGACCAACTCTGCATGCTGAGGGTCCATTACACCAGCATCTACAAGCCATACCTTTTTCTCATCATCAACCAGCCGCATGAGAAATACTTGTCCACCACCATCGTCGCCAATCGCCACATAGCCGCTTGCATACTGATGGACTTCCCACGTTGCATTGCGTTCCACTATGTCCTCAGTGCCGTATAGAAGTAGGTTGCCGCCGATGGAATATCCATTTGTTTGTTTTAGTAAGGTCTTATAGGCATGAGGCAATATCATGTTTAGTTGTGATTCTGCCTCTTGGATATTTATATCAGTTTCTGGATTATTGATGATTAGGCCTGGAATTTGGGGTGAATTGACCATTTGAGTCCTCCTAGATGAGTGCTATGTTTATAAATTTTTGCTTTATCTTTACTTAACAGGTCACTAACTCCACACTTATATTTCAATTTATAAATTTCCCCTTGTCCAATTCTCATATATTAATCGATGGTAAAGTAAACCTTGAAAGGCTTTTAACTTAGTCTACTAGTAAATCTAGATAATATTTATCGTTCTCTTGAATCTTAGTTAAAAATTCCTCTAAAGAATTAGCGATTTGTACATCGTAATAGTATATTGCGCTTCTATCCTTTTCATTCAATTCAATTGACATTAAAGCTGTCTCATTTGCTTCAAAAAATATTAATTTATTATTCTCAAATTCATCATAGATTTCAATGTCAGGATAGAATTCAAAATCATTAGCCCTTAATCGAAAGTCTCTTACAGAATAAGGATCCATAATACGATTAATGTTAAACTCAGACCCTTTAATAAAACCATAACCTACCTCTATATAAAAATTGATTAACTCTTTGGGAAACTTTAATTCAAGTTCCTTTTCGACATCTATTATTTCTTTTTCAGTTACTAAAAAAAAACTATTTTCTTCGTTTTTCTTAATAAATTCATATCCCATTATTTTTTAACTCCTTTAAATAATGTATTTGCTGGTGAACCTGCTCCATGTATACCAGCTTGATGCTCGTTAGGGAATTTTGCAGGATGCATATTCCACCATTCGTGCTCCCCTCCAAAAGTATTTTCAATTATATGATGAGCATCATATTTATCTCCTTTTTTTCTAATTACTTTACCGGTTTTTTCCGAAATAATATTTTCATTATACATTGGCCACTTTTGTCCAGTATTTACTTCCCACTCTTTGATTACTTTATTTTTCATACTATCAAATTTTGCCCGATGCTTAGCCGTTTCTATGGGTGACATTTTGTTATACTCTTTTTTTCTTAATGCTGCTTTCAAATTATCTATTTGGTTTTTAGGTAATTCTCTGCCTGTTCGTCCTTCTATATCCCTAACATACTTTTTTATTGTGTCAGAATCTATCTTACTTCCTGTACTAGTAGTAACCCTCTTCACCACATTCTTCCCTTGATCCAACCTAAAAACATATTTCCCAACCTTCACTATTTTTGTGATTGGGATAATAGAAGCTGCGGACAGAGCTTGGTCTGTGCTGCTGATGTTTTGGCTGGTTTCGGGGTCTTTGCCGGTGACGGCTCGATAACCGTCGTAGATTCCGCTGTATTCTAGGATGATGTTTTCGGTTGTTGAGACAACTTCACCGTCTAATATGCGTTTAGCGTTACCACGGCTTCGGCTTTCTGGGATTTTGTCTACTTTACGATATCTAGTTCACCTCAAATAGATCTAAGAAAGTTATTCAACAGAGTGCATTAAAACCGCTGTAGTGGGGTGGATTGGTTAGTAAAGAAAATATGCTTGTTATCCACAACAGGAACATTAAAAAAACCCTCAAAGAGAACCAAATTAATTCATTTTTGAGAGTTCATCAATTCTATTTTAATCCTACTTTCACTTCACCATCATGAAATATTTCAATAACATACCCAGAAGATGGTGAAAAAATCCATGTATCAAAACTGACTGCAGTAACATCATCTATAGCTTCAAAAACTTTATCTAAAGTAGATTGAATAATTGGTAACGTCCCTTCATCCCAAATTACATAAACAACATCATTATACTCATCCATTTTTTGATTTAAAAAGGATTGTATCTCATCAAACGTATTCACTTCAACATAAGAAGACAAATTATTCCATTCAATTTGCCCCCAATCAGAAAATGGAAATAAACTTTCAAAATAGCTTAATATTTTCTCCCTACTATTATCATATAAAACGTGTACATTCTCACCAAGTGCCTCAATGCATTCATCAAATAAACTCATATAAAATCTCCTTATCTATTCAAGTGTTTTAATAAAGATTTAAAAGTACCTTCGTTACCTTCAAATGGTATAGCGATTTTCTTTGCATTAGCTCCTTTACCATTACGAAAATCTTCAATATTTATATGTGGTCCCTTATTAGGATCATAATCTAATCTCCATCTTACTTTTCCGTCAGCAGACTGCCTACCAACAACTTTACCATACCCAGCACTCGACTTAAGCGTACCTGTATATGGTTGTGCATTGGGTCCTAGGTCTCCAACTAAGTCTACTGTCTTATTTCTGGCTTGTTCATAGGTTTTAACTTTATCTAATATTTGTTCTCCTCTTCCAATACCCTTTGCACTCTTCTCAACCCTCTTAGCTACCTTCTCCCCTTTAATAATCTTAAAAACATATTTCCCCACTTTAACAATGTTAGCGCTTGGAACCATGTACACCCCTGATACCAAACGATCCATATCCGCGACTTTATCACCTGTTACTGGATCTCTTCCTGTAATCGCTCGAATTGCGTCGTTTATTCCTGTAAATTCGACCGCTGTATTTAAGATATTTTGGGGTTGATCGCCTGTTTTCACTTCAGAAATCGGTTTAACGCTCTCAATCGTTACTTTGTTCTTTTCAGATATTCGTAACCGATACAGCATTCCGTCTCGCAAGACCTCAACCGTTTTGGCATTTTCGAAGTTGATCTTTTTGTACTCATTGATATCATATACTTTTCCATTTAAGGTGACGGTCGTTTGATTGATTGTGCTAGACGGCTTTTCCCGAACAACCGTCTCCACATTCGCCTGTTCTTTCTCTCTCAGTTTCTTCAGCATGAGCATCATCGGATTGTCTTTTGGGTTGTCTATTTTGTCATTTAATCCACTGATAGTACTGCTTATTTTTTCTTCTTTGTCATTTTTGAAAATAGATCCTTTTTGATAGGTGGTGATGTTGATTTTTGGGCTAGTGAACATGGTGCTCAAAGTGCCTATGTATTGCTTCATTGTTTGAAGGGAGCTTTTTGTTTCATGTAAAGCACTTGTTTGCTCCCTGTCAAATGAATGAAGCAGACCAATGGTTCTTGAGGTCTCGAGCCATGCTTTTTGATAGTTTTGCTGAAAAGCTGATTCGTCTACATTTGGCAAATGAACAATATGACCAATTCTACCGATAGCATGGTTCACATCCGTTACAATCTCAGATATCGTTCGTTCAGCTTTTTTTAATCCTTGATCAAGTTCGTGTTCAATAAATGCTTGTGATATAAAGCCGTGCTGATTTGATTCAAGTGCATGAAGCGCCTGCTTTGTGTTTTTCAGCGCAGTGCTGTATTCCTCCATGACGACCTGAAAGAATTGCAGGAAGGGAATATGACATTCTGTATAAAAGGCGCGAATGGCTTGTCCCGCCTCTCCCTTTAGTGCGCCATCAAGTGAGATGATCTGATGGATTTGTTTTTCTATGGAGCTGATCTGTTGTGATTGCTGCTTTAATGTATTCAGCGTTTGGTCAATTCCGTTTATTAGCGCAAAGGCGTCAAGGGTTTTCATTGCGTTCTCCTTTATTTTCTTTTACTGCTGGAGGCAAGCGCCTTGTCCGTTTCGATCATGGTGTTCGCCGCTCATATTAGATGTTTACTTAACGATACATTCAGGTGAAAATTTCACAAAAACAGAGTTTGTACCATCATCCATCATTCTTTTCAATTCCTTACCTAATGAATAATTAGAATTTGGTTCTGTTTGCAATATACAAACAATATTTCCACCCTCCCCTTGAGTTAGGCAGGTTAATTGTAAATATTCATTGTTATCATAAATAAAAGAAACGATGTAATCATAGAAATTACCTTCTATGTTATCCTTATTTATTTCCTCTTTAAAAACTCTGATTATAGTTCCAGCCCAAATTAAAGTTTCATCTTCAATCTTCTGAACAGATACCCAATTATTCTTAATGATCCTATTACTCCTTTCAATTTGATTTTTAAATGATGACCACTAGCTGCATCCGCAGGTTTTAGTTTGATTAGAATCAAGTGCTACATGATGCTTTCTTTTTTTATTTGTTTTTGAAAACGACCATGCTGTGTATTTATCTACTTACTGCTTTAATGTATTCAGCGTTTGGTCAATTCCGTTTATTAGCGCAAAGGCGTCAAGGGTTTTCATTGCGATCTCCTTTATTTTCTTTTACTGCTGGAGGCAAGCGCCTTGTCCGTTTCAATCATGGTGTTCACCGCTTGTTCTGTTTGTACAAGCTGTTTTTGCAGAATGCCTATGTAGGATGTGCTTAATTCGTTCAACTGTTGATTGATCTTTTCTAATGTGTCTGCTGTCTGAAGCTGGTTTCTCCCTTTCATGGTTGTTGGAAGTGTTGCATTCATTTGAGCGCCTGATTGTTTTGCATGTTGTAACACTCGTTTAATTTCACTGGCATCTATTTTGATTTCTCTACTCATGTGACTTCCCTCTTTTTTCTTCCAATTGCTTCTGCTTTTCTTTCTCTATTTTTCTTTCAACAGAATGGACCTCATGTTCTAACGAATGAATGTCTGATTTTAGGTCACTGATTTTCTCATCAATTCGATTCACTAGATGGGTTAGCTGTACACCTTTAATCTCTTGACTGGCGGATGCCATCTCGTCTCGAATGTCATCAAACGTATCTGCAAGATGGCCAAACCATGTATGTGATGTCAGATCTGGATAAGTCATTTTCTTGTTAGCATCTGCCAGAGCCGATTTTGCTTCTTTTATTTCTTTTCGACACATCTTGAGTTCTATGATTTGTTCTTTTTTTATGGATATGTCAGCCTTTAACGAATACAAGGCCGTTGTATAACCGATGATGGCTCCAGACATCGTCAAACACCTCTTTGCCTCAAATAGTCCCCCGTTATGTTACCATTTCCTAGCACAAGAGGCATATGATTGAAAACGAATTCAACAAAAAATGAATCGTATGTATTGGGTTTTTATACCTATTTTATCCGCGCAAAAAAAGCTGGATTCATTAACTGAATCCAGCTTCTCATGCTTATTTGACCGAATCACCAGCCGAAGCTGATGTATGTTCACTAAAGGAAGTATCTTTCTTGTCAGGAATATAATGAAGAGAGAAGCCGACAAGACTAAAACAAGCACTTAACACCAGTGTTGGATTTTTGAATAGGTTCGTACTCGCCATCATCAAATCTCCCTTTTGCAAGAGAATCCCTAATATTTGACCGAAAACCAATAGGGTTCCTGATGTTAAGAACAGGACAAGCAGCACTTTAAATAAAAATTCCATCAATGCTCTCATGTGTGACTCCTTTCTATACTGGAAGTATTTCCATTCCGATGAGCCAGCCAATTCCTACAATCGGCAGCATATAGTAGAGAATAAGCGGTATAAATGTTTTCTCCGGCCGGGCGCCTGCAAGACCAGAAGCGATGAAGATTGACCCTGATGCAGGCGGGGAAGCGCCTTCTGTTGATGAAAAGGCGAGAATGGCGACAACAGCGACAACCGGATCCACTCCAACTGAAATTAACGCTGAAAATGATACAAGACCAACAGCTGTTAATGTGGCTGTTGAAGATAATGGTCCAGCCACCAGCGTGACAAGAACACCAACAATGAGCACCATGAGCCACTTAGGAATGGTCAGTACTGATGTGATTTGCGTCAAATCTTCTGCGAGTCCTAATTCAGCAAGCACCTGACTAGCCGCAACAGCAAATAGCATCAAAGCACCAATTGTTGTGAATTTAGGAATGGCTGATTTAAAAAACTGAGACCAATCTAAAGCAGATGCTTTTTTTCTTCCAATTGTTAAACTAATCAGCATCATGAGAATTGGAATCCACGTAATTAGAGAAATTTGATCCATTGCTTCTGGCCCGATATTCGGATTACTTTTCAAATAATCTGCAAGAGGACCAATCGTCATGATGATCGGGATCAAGGCACCGAAAAAGATAAAAATCGATTTCCACCCTTGTTTCACAGCTTCTCTAAAGGGGACGATATCATCTGGCGGCATGGCTTGAATTTTATTTTTTCTCACCAAAATATACACAAGAATAAATCGGTATAAGACTTGATACAGTCCGCCTATTAAAAGAGCAATATATAAATCTCCTTCTGATACAAGGGCTGCAACTGGTGCAAAACCGAGCATGATAAACATGGAAGAGTTCGGAGGAAGTGCCGCTCCAAGTCCCCCATTTCCTGCTAGCATAGTGGCTGTATGAGTTCGGCTCCAGCCTGATTTAATCATCCAAGAAGCCGTGATAGAGCCAGTGGCAGCTGTATTTGCAGAATTTGAACCTGAAAGGGCACCTAAGACTGCTGAACCTAACGTACTCATATAAGCTGCTCCACCTGGAAGTCTGCCGACAACCGAATTCAGGATGCGCAAAAGCGCATGAATTAATTCCAGCTTTTCGATTAAATAGGCCATGAATACAAAAGCGACGGCTGCATAAAGCACTTCATATGTGGATGCAAAAATTAAACCATCCCAGAACAGTCTAAGCGCATCCATTCCGCCAAACAAAGTAGTTGCAATAAATCCTAACAGCATGGCCTCTCCCATATTTCGTTTGACGATGACATTCCATATAATAATGACAGCTATGAATACAATCAACGCAATAAAACCCATGTCGTTTTTTCGCCTCCTCTTGGTTAAATAAAACGCTTACATTTTTATCCTTGCTGCATCACGTCAATGACTTCTTCCCAGCTGGCTGGTTTTTCCCCATCAAATCGTTCAGCAAAGTGAAAGTCTGCTAGCCTCTCTAGCTTTTGTTGTGCTGCCCGAGACATACCCGCATCAATATGAGCTGCATCAAGCATTTCAATAGAGCCAAGTAGTTCGACCGCTCGTCTTTTTGCATGTAATGCACTCCCTGTCACAAGACGATTCATCGTCTCTTCAAAGCTTTTACTGTCCATCGTTTCGCTGAGAGAAGCGATGGCCTGATCTTCCACTTTATATTTTTTGGAAATTTCCAAAAATTCAATAAGTAAACCGACGATTCCTTTCATATAAATGCTTCTTATTAGTTTTAAGGCTGAAGCATCTCCTGGCTGATCACTGATTTTTGTAATATTCATACCGTATTCTTTCGTTAATTCAATGAATCGATCTGTTCCACTTCCGCTTGCCGTGATTGGAACCTTATGTTTGTTCACTGGAAGAGATCCAAGCATGGCAGCATCTACAAACAGCGCTTTTTCTTTTTCAATTTCGTTTGCTGCTTGTTTTTTGATGTCTGGTGTGGATGCTGATACATCTACATACACTTGCTTCTCTTTCAAACTTCCTAATACAGATTGAGCCACTTCTAACGTCTTATTGGCTGGTACAGCTGCAATGACAATATCAGCTTTTTCAATGACTTCACTGATACTATTTGTCAATTCGACTCCTGTACGAGCTGCTTTTTCTTTCAGCGCTCCCGCAAGATTCTCATTCTGTAATAGTACATCATACGCATAAAAATGGTCTAATCCTTCTGTTTTCAATCCTGTTGACAACTCATACGCCGCTTCTCCATAACCGATAAAACCTATCTTCATCACAGATTCCCCTATCCCTGATATTTTTTCATTCTGCCTTCAAGCCATGCGGGTGCTAAAAGACTGATATCCTTTTTTCCTTCACTCATATAATGCTGAATGGTTTTTAATCTTTGATGTTCATAGGCTAGTTTCTCTTCTGCTCGTGACAGCATCTCTTCTGCTTTCTCCTTTGGAACAATCACGACTCCATCATCATCCCCAATGACCAAGTCTCCAGGTGATACGTTGACACCTCCGCATGAGATGGTTTCGTTCAATTCACCAGGACCGTCCTTAAAAGGTCCATTCGGCGTAAACCCCTTACTATAGATTGGAAAAGCTAATTCCTCTAACGCCACTTTATCGCGGACAAGACCGTCAATCACGATCCCTTCTATACCAACAGCTTTTGCTGAACTGGCCATTAATTCTCCTAAATAGGCATGACCCCTATGATCTTTCCCATCCACGATGAGTACATCTCCTTCTTGAGCAGAATAAATGGCTTGATGAAGAAACAGATTATCCCCTGGCCGCAAGCTAACGGTAAAAGCTGTACCTACTACATTCATGCCTGTCGCAACTGGCTTGATCTGATAATCCATTGCACCAGTACATCCCATCACATCCGACAACAAGGTCGAGTTGAGCTTTTTTGCCCGATCTATTAGATCATTTGACACAGATTGAACAGTACTCATTGCTTCCATCATCCCCTTTGAGTTATATACATTACGTTTTATTTATCAAAAGTAACAAACATTACTTTCGTGTTATGATCATACCACCATGTTTTTATTTAGTAAAGCGCTTTCAAAAAAATAAACAAAAAAATGAGTGACCACACGACTATTGTGTTGTGTGATAACTCATTTTCGTTAACATATGATTGATTTGATCTAAACGAGGTTTTGTCCTTTCAGGGTCATTCATCGCTAATGCACTCAAGATGAAATCGACGATAAAGATAGCAGATACAACGGAGTTATGAGAGCCTACACTCGCTGAGGAACATGGTAATACATATTGTGCATATTTGGTTAGTGGCGAGCTGTAGCTGTCTGTAATTAAAAGCACTTCCACCCCATAAGACTTCGCTGCTTCCAGCAAATCCTTCATACGCTTTGCATAACGCGGATAGCTGACTGCTATAATGAAATCACTAGAGTTGAAATGAACCAGATCATCCACCCAGTCACTTTGGTCTGCATCAATATATTGGCAATTCCCTAATAGCCGGTTGATGCCTAATGACATGTACTCACCAACAGGTCTTCCACTTCGGACACTTGTACACAAAACGTGACGGGCGCTGGCTATTTTCCCAACAATTTGCTGAAAGGTTTCTTCCGTGATATTGTCCAATGCGTACTGGATATTTTGAAATTGCAGCTCTACATGATTATGTAAGAGCTTACTCTTATTTGAGTGCTTTAAATTCGCTTCAAGTCTCGTTTGAGGGGCAGCTTTATGCTTCATCGTCGATTGAAGCTCTTTTTGAAACTCAGAGAAACCGGAATACCCCATAGCAGCAGAGAACCTCATGATGGTAGCTGTACTTGTCCCTACTTTTGATGCCAATTTATCTACAGTCAAAAACGCGACCTCCATTGGATTTTGTACGATATAATCTGCTATTCTCCTCTGTGCATCGGTTAAAAACGCGACCTTATGCTGAAGCTTATGTATTAAATCTTCCATATAGCACCTGCCTATCCTCGGCTTTATCTACGATCAGATTGTTTTCTTTTCACCCTATATTGTACACATTTGTGTTCAATAAAAAAACAGCCAGCACGAATCTATCGTACTGACTGCTTTAGTCGAGATGCTATTTTATAGTGCTTGAGCTGCTGTGATAAGCGCAAGGTTGTAAACGTCTTCGGCATTACAGCCTCTTGAAAGGTCGTTTACTGGTTGGTTTAGACCTTGCAAGATTGGACCTACAGCTTCAAAGTTACCTAAGCGCTGTGCAATTTTGTAGCCGATGTTTCCAGCTTCTAGGCTAGGGAAAACAAATACGCTTGCATCGCCTTTGATGACGGAGTCTGGCGCTTTTTTCGCTGCTACTGAAGGAACGAAAGCTGCATCGAATTGAAATTCTCCATCAAGTACAAGCTCAGGTGCTTTTTCTTTTGCAATGCGAACTGCGTCAGATACTTTTTCAGTTTCGTCTGATTTTGCTGAGCCTTTTGTAGAGAAGCTAAGCATTGCCACACGTGGTTCGATATCAAACATTTTGGCTGTGTTTGCACTTTCAATTGCAATTTCAGCTAGATCTTGGCTGTCTGGTGCAATGTTGATCGCACAATCAGCAAACACATATTGCTCTTCGCCGCGAGCCATGATGAAGACACCAGATGTTTTCTTTACGCCTTCTTTTGTTTTAATGATTTGAAGTGCTGGGCGCACTGTGTCAGCAGTTGAATGTGCTGCACCGCTCACAAGTCCGTCTGCAAGACCTTTATACACAAGCATCGTACCGAAGTAGTTTTCATCAAGTAATGCTTTTCTTGCTTGCTCTTCTGTTGCTTTGCCTTTACGTCTTTCTACGAAAGCTTGTACAAGCTCTTCAAAACCTTCATATGTATGAGGATCATACACGTCAACACCTTCAAGTGTAAGACCTAATTCTTTTGCTTTTGCTTCAACTTCTTGTGTTTTACCTACTACAATTGGCTGCAATACTTTGCCATCTGCTAGTTTTTGAACGGCTGTTAGAATGCGTTCGTCCATTCCCTCAGGAAAAACGATCTTTACTCCTTTACCTGCAACCTTTTCCTGAACTGTTGAAAAAATATCTGCCACTTAAATACCCTCCTTGATTTTACAAAAAAAGCGTTCTCTTTTAAGCATACTCTTCTTCTACATAAATTCAAACTACCAACTTACATTATAGCGCTTACAAATTAAATTCTTATTTTTCAAATTAATTTAATCAATTTCTAGAAAATCTGCTTTCTTCTTTCAAGTTTTGATCACATCTCCATTTGGACAAACTATGTTATAGTTGGAACAGATGGAAAACTGTAAATAGGAGTGAAAGAAATGAGCGAACAACACACAACAAATGAAGCAGCTCAAACACTAGATGGCTGGTATGCGCTGCATGATTTTAGAACGATCGACTGGACAGCTTGGAAGCTGCTGACAAGTGATGAGCGTCAAGCAATTATTCATGAGTTCACAGGTCTATTAGAAAAATGGAAAATAGCTGAGCACAATCAGGCTGGAAGCCAAACAATCTATAGTATTGTCGGCCAAAAAGCAGATATTATGCTGATGATTTTACGTCCAACCATGGAAGAACTGGGTGAAATTGAACTTGAATTCAACAAAACACGACTAGCAGAGTTTACGATTCCAGCTTATTCGTACGTTTCAGTTGTGGAACTCAGCAACTACTTAGCTGGAGGCGGAGATGGCGGAGACCCTTACGAGAATCCGCATGTACGTGCACGTCTATACCCAGAGCTCCCTACTTCTCAATACGTGTGCTTCTATCCAATGGATAAAAGACGTTCCGGCAATGACAACTGGTACATGCTCTCCATGGATGAGCGTAAATCCCTCATGAGAAGCCACGGCTTAATTGGCCGCAGCTATGCAGGGAAAGTCAAGCAGATCATTACAGGCTCCGTCGGTTTTGATGATTATGAGTGGGGCGTCACTCTTTTCTCTGACGATGTTCTTCAGTTTAAAAAATTGGTTTATGAAATGCGCTTTGATGAAGTCAGTGCCCGTTACGGCGAATTCGGTTCCTTCTTTGTTGGAAACCGCCTAGCAAACGAGCAGCTGGCGTCTTATTTCCATGTATGATAAACTCTTGAGGCTTCGGATTACTCCGAAGCTTTTTTATGTATTTGTTTAGAAAGGTGATTACATCATGAAAAACTTCCCCATCGCTATTTTTGCTTTAACGCTTGGTGCGTTTTCGATTGGTATGACTGAATTTGTCATTATGGGACTTTTGCCAAACGTCGCAAATGATCTTCATGTTTCCATCTCTGCTTCAGGGCAGTTGATTACTGGATATGCACTTGGTGTCGCAGTCGGCGGACCTATTTTGACATTATCAACTGGGAAAATGTCGAGAAAACGTCTTCTCATTCTATTAATGATCTTGTTCGTAGCAGGAAATGTTGTCGCCGCTATATCTACCTCTTATGGTTTGTTAATGGCTGCACGTATTTTAACATCATTTGCTCACGGTACCTTCTTCGGTGTCGGAGCGATCATGGCTGCACGGCTTGTGCCTAAGGAGAAAAGTGCAAGTGCGATCAGCTTTATGTTTACGGGACTGACAGTCGCCAATGTACTGGGCGTGCCGTTTGGTACCTTCATCGGAAATCAATTCGGGTGGCGTATGTCGTTTCTCGTCATTGCCGTCATTGGTCTCATTTCCTTAATCGGTATCATCAGCTTAGTACCCAATCAATCGAAGGAAGAAGTACTGGATATTCGAAATGAAGTGTCTGTTTTGAAAAAACCACAGGTACTCGTTTCCTTTGCAATGACGATCTTTGGTTTTGCAGGTGTGTTTACAGCCTTTACGTATATCAGCCCAATTCTACTGCAAGTGACCGGCTTTCAGGAAAATGGGGTCACGCTCATTCTTGTTCTCTTTGGAATTGGGGTGACCATCGGGAATTTAGTTGGCGGAAAACTTGCTGACTGGAAACTGATGCCGAGTATTATAGTCGCATTGATCTTGCTGATGGCTGTCCTATTATTGTTTACGGTCACTTCCGAATTCAAAGTGCCTGCTGTACTGACCATTTTTGTGTGGGGAATCATTTCATTTATTCTTGTTCCTACCTTGCAATACCGCACGATGAACATGGCGCATGAAGCACCGACACTCGCATCAACGCTTAGCCATTCTGCCTTTAATATCGGGAATGCCGGCGGTGCAGCGCTTGGCGGTCTAGCCATCGAACTTACACATTTACAGCTTGTTCCGTTATTTGCTGCAGCTGTAACCTTCATTGGGCTCATCATTACGATCATGAGCTATCAGTCAGATAGACAAACAAAAAGGACCTGAGTGAGGTCCTTTTTTATTTCATCACGGTCATTTCTGGCTCTTCTATTTGTTTCACTCGTTCCTGAACTGGGTGAGAAAAGGAGTGCTCGGACAAGACAATATGAGAGACGGTTTTTGTAAATCCAGACACTGCCTGAATAAAGGCTTCAATTTCTTCAAGGGAAGCCACTGACAGCTTAATGAAAAAACAAGACTGCCCTGCCACTCGATAAGCAAAAAAAGCGCGTGGATGCTGATTCATAAAAGCCACAAAACGCTGATACTCTCCGTTTAGCACTGTGACCTCCAGCAAGCAGTCAATCATAAGCCCTAATTTTTTATAGTTGACCTGAACTGAATACCCTTCGATAATCCCTGCATCCTCTAATTTACGCACTCTTTCTGCTACCGCAGGTGCGGATAAGTTGACTCGTTTGGACAATTCCCTCATGGATAAGCGAGCATCTTCTTTCAATTCATTTAAAATATGCACATCAACATCGGTGATTTTCATTCGTACCTCTCCTATCCAAAAATCGTTCCATTTGAAAAGTATTTTATGATAATACTTATGATGCGAAATGTAAAATAAAACTAAATAATGGTAGAATTTATTTTAACGTAATTGAATGAAAAAGCAAGTATGGAGGGATCACCTGATGAAAGAATCTTTAGACAGCCAGACTTCTAAAACGTTTCCCATCACACTTGCCATCGCGCTTACGCTTGGCGTCTTTGCTGCGGGATCGGAAGAACTGGTGATTTCACCACTGCTGCCTGATTTATCAAACTCCTTTCAACACTCTCTGGATATTCTCGCCCTTTCCATCAGCATTTATGGGTTAGCTGTACTGGTTGGAGCCCCGCTGCTTGTTCCTTTAGGGGATCGGTATTCAAGGGAAATGTGTTTGATCATTGGGCTGTCTTTCTTTTTGATTGGCACCGTGATGTGTGCGGCCGCCCCGAATTTAACGGTGTTTTTTGCCGGCCGTGCCATTTCTGGGCTTGCAACCGGTGTATTTGTGCCAACAGCTTATGCTCTTGTAGGCGACCGGGTTCCTTACGAGTATCGCGGCAAGGTGATGGGACTCATTGTATCAAGCTGGTCTTTGTCTCTTGTCCTTGGTGTACCAATTGGTGCCTTTATCGGCCAAAGTTTGAACTGGCGCTGGACCTTTTGGATCTTCGCCATCATGAGTCTCGTTGTCCTGCTGCTGGTCATCCTTGAATCTCGAAAACAAACCGCCACAGCGAATACAGAAGCACCTCAAACAAGGCAGAAAACTGGTTCTTTATGGGGAGCTTTGAAAATCGATCGTGTCCCAGCCTATTTGACCGTGACATTTTGTAATATGCTTGGTTTTTATGGCATGTACTCGTTTTTAGGCGCTTATCTGCAAAGCCTGTTTTCTGGAGGACAATCAACCGCCGGACTTTTGATCATGGCTTATGGCGTCGGCTTTTCCATGAGTGTATTTACGGGGAAATTCGCAGATTGGTTTGGTAAAACTCGTTCTCTTTTCTTTGTGCTTGGCGGCATTACGCTCGTTCTCGCCTTACTTCCTTATGCACCTTTCTCATGGACATTGCTGATTTTTGCCCTGTTTATTTGGGGTGCGATGCAAAGTTTATCTGTCACGCTTTTGAGCACTGTCCTGAGCGACTGCTCACAAACTCACCGAGGCAAAGTGATGGCTTTTTACAGCCTTGCGTCCAATCTAGCCGTTATGCTTGGTTCTGCTCTTATGGGACCTGTCTATGTTCATTTCGGCTATCATACAGTAGGGCTTGTATGTGCACTCATTACGCTTGTTGGTTTTCTCATTAGCTTTGTGAGCTATAAACGTGAACGAACCTTACAGCAGAAACATAAAAACACATTTGAAACGTAAGTTCATTTCACTGCACATCTCGTTATGTGCAGTTTTTTAGATCAATTTTTAATATCATCATAAAATACATTTTTTATAAATTTTGTTGACAATTGCCAATTTTATTTTTTATAATCTAGTAAAAATTTGAAAAAAGATTGGATGGTAAACATGATCTTAAAGAATGATGTTTTTCATTTTAAAGAAGAGCCCATCGCTTCACCTAAGATGTTTACAGTCAATACACTAGGCCCTAAGGGGACAAGCAGTGAATATGCAGCAAAACATTTCATCTCTCATTCCACCACTACACTTGGCACTCATACGAAACTATCCCTTTACGACACATTCGAAACTTGCATTGAACATACTCTCTCTAACGCACTCCAATACACTCTCGTTCCACACGCATACGAAGGAATCAAGCATTTCTACATGAGGCCTGACCTGCAGCTTTTACAAATTTTCAGATGTGACACACCCATGTATGGTTTGGCTGTCAGACCAGATTTCCCATTTCAAGAACAAATGCTCCACCATTTAAAAATTGTCTCTCATCCCGCACCTGTCAATTTGATTCAATATTTCATTCATCAAAATGCTGAATTTGAGCTGGTCAATTCTACAAGTACTGCCGCACAAAAAGTAAGAGACGGCGAATTTGATTTCGCTTTAACCAATGAGGTGGCTAGAGCTACATATGGCCTCACCTTCATTCGAACGTTTAAAAGCATCCCTATGAGCTGGTCCATATTCGGAAAAGGAGAGATCTAATATGAAAACTGAACAAAAGACGCAAGAACGATATTTTCCACAAGCTAAAAAAATAGAATGGGAGAATGGTGTCACACAATATTCCACGGTCAGAAGCGATACGGAAGTGTTAATTTCATACGTTCCTCCTCATACGATCATAGAACCTCATGAGCATCCAGAAGCACAAATCGGCATCGTATTAAAAGGCGAGCTTCAAATGACGGTCGGTCCTTCGACCCAATTGCTCACTCCTTTAGAATCAGCGTATATCGCACCACCTTTTGTCCCTCATGGCGCATCGAACCAGACAGATGAAGAAGTGATTGCGATTGATATTAAAAGATTAAAAGATGGCGAGAAATATACGGCGCCTCCTACTTATTTCTTAGACATTTTTAAAACACGGGATTTACTCCCTGGCATGGAAGTGACCTTTTTTGTTGAGGATTGGATGGAGCTCATGATTGCCAACATTCCTGGAGATGGCGGGGAAATGCCTTTTCATAAACACCGCAATGAACAAATCGGCATTTGCATCAGTGGAGGTTACGATATGACCATTGAAGGCTTTACAGAGAAAATGGAATTCGGCACTACTTATTTCTGTGAGCCAAAGGAAGATCACGGTGCGATCAATTCAAAACCGGAAGCATCAAAATCTATTAATCTCTTCTTCCCTCCCCGCTATAATCGGTTGAAGCCAAAAGCGTCTAAGGTGAAGAAATGAACCTTGCCGGAAAAGTCGTTTTGATTACAGGAGGTGCATCAGGAATTGGGCTTGCCGCAGTCAAGCTCTTTCTTGAGCACGGCGCAAAAGTCGCAGTGGCTGATATCAATGAACAAAGCGGCAAACAACTCGTCGAATCATTGCCGCATGAGCATCTCGCATTTTTTAAAACAGATATTACGAATGAGCCTGACTGTCAAAAAACCGTTCAATCTGTGCTGAGCCAGTTTGGGACAATCGATGTGTTGATTAACAATGCAGGCATTGAAATTGTCTCACCCATTCACGAGATGACGCTGGAGGATTGGAACCATATTTTACAGGTCAACCTGACGGGTGTGTTTCTCATGAGTAAGCATACATTGCCGCATATGCTTGAAAAGAAAAGCGGAAGTATTATTAATACTGGATCTGTCGGAGGTCTTGTCGGCTGGCCAGACATCCCCGCCTATAACGCCACAAAGGGCGGTGTCATCCAGCTGACCAAATCCATGGCGGTCGATTATGCCGCCCATCAAATCAGGGTGAATTGTATTGCCCCAGGCATTATTGATACGCCATTAAATGAAAAATCCTTTATGGACAATCATTCAGAAAGCCTTGAGGTTGTCAAAAAGGAAAAAGCAAAGGTGAACCCATTACTTCGTCTCGGAAAACCCGAAGAAATTGCGGGCGTCATGCTGTTTCTCGCCTCTGATCTATCCAGCTATATGACTGGAAGTGTTGTCACAGCAGATGGCGGTTACACCGCTAGATAAAAAGGAGTGCTTTCGTTGAGTAAAAAAACTGTACTTGTCATTGCTGACCTAGGAGGATGCCCGCCCCATATGTTTTATGAAAGCGTGGCTTCATCGTATCATATCGTTTCTTATATCCCGAGACCCTTTGCCATTACAAAGGGACATGCCGAGCTAATCGAAAAATACTCTATTGCAGTCATTAAAGATCGAGATTATTTTGACACACACCCGACCTTTGAACATCCTGAATCGATTTACTGGGCACATGATGATTATCTGAAATCAGAGGAAGAAGTGGTGAATGACCTAGTCCGTGTGGCTTCCTTTTTCAAAGTGGATGCGATCACCACCAATAATGAATTATTCATTGCTCCAATGGCAAAAGCCGCAGAGCGTCTTGGGCTGCGCGGCGCTGGGGTAAAGGCAGCTGAATTAGCGCGTGATAAAAGTCAAATGAGGGCTGCATTCAATGCAGCTGGTGTCAAAGCGGTAAAAACTCAGCCTGTCACGACTTTAGCTGATTTCCAGCAAGCGATTGAGCATATTGGGACTCCGCTTATTTTAAAGCCTACATATTTAGCAAGCTCCATTGGCGTGACCCTTTTTCATGACCGGACCGGCAGTGATGAACTCTTTTTAAACGTACAATCCTATTTGCAAACCATCCCCGTTCCAAACGCTGTAACGTATGAAGCACCGTTTGTCGCTGAAACGTACTTAGAGGGTGCTTACGAGGATTGGTATCAAGATGAAGGATACGCTGATTATGTCAGTGTGGAAGGACTGGTTGTCGAGGGTGAATACCTTCCTTTTGTCATTCATGATAAGACACCTCAAATCGGGTTTACAGAAACCGCTCATATCACTCCGTCGATCCTAGACAATGAAGCCCAGCAAATCATTATTGAGGCAGCAAAGAAGGCCAATGAGGGATTAGGACTTGAAAACTGTGCCACTCATACTGAGATCAAGCTCATGAAGAATCGAGAAACCGGACTGATCGAATCAGCAGCTAGATTTGCTGGCTGGAATATGATTCCGAATATCAAAAAAGTCTTTGGCGTGGATATGGCCAAGCTGCTGATTGATGTATTAGTCGATGGAAAACAGGCTGATCTGCCAAAAGAGCTACTTTCTGGACATACGCATTATGTAGCAGACTGTCATTTATACCCTCAGCACTTCAAAGAGAGCGGACACATACCGCCAGAGGTCACACATATCACCATTGATCATGTTCATATTCCGCAGGACGCTTTAGTTGGAGATACTGTGATCATCAGTGAATCCATCCCATCTAAAGGAACCTTTGTGGATCTATCTTTATTTGAAGCCTTTAATGGCATCGTCTCTTTTGAATTAAAAGGATCATCCTCTCAGGATGTTGCCGCATCCATCCGCAACATTCAGAAGCAGGCAGTCATTCAGTTAATGGATGAATTAGTGAAGGGATAGAAAGAGAGGGTAACGTGGTGAAGATACCATCTAATATGATCGAACGGCTGCCAGAACAGAAATTTGGAACCGTATTTGAGAAAATTGCACATAAAACCAGAAATGGAGCGAACATCATGAACCTCGGTCAGGGAAATCCTGATCTTCCGACTCCTGCACATATCGTGAACGCCCTTCAAGAGGCTGCAGGCACTTTGCAATTTCAGCAATATGCACCCTTTAGAGGCTTTGATTTTTTCAAGGAAGCCATTGCAGATTTCTACAAAAAGGAATTCGGCATTGAGGTTGACCCGAAGAAGGAAATTGCGCTTTTCAATGGGGGAAAAACAGGTCTTTATGTGATGAGTCAGTGCCTGCTTGATCCAGGGGACATTGCCCTCGTCCCCGATCCTGGATACCCAGAATATCATTCAGGTATCTTGATGGCAGATGCAAAGCCATACTGCATCCGACTTGAAGAGGAAAATGGCTACTTGCCGAATTTCTCGTCAATTGATCCAGACGTATTAAAAAAGGCAAAGGTTCTTTTCTTAAATTATCCGAATAACCCAACAGGCGCCGTCGCAAACGAAGCATTTTTTGAGGAGGCTTCAGAATTTGCTTCCGCTCACGATCTGCATGTGATTCATGATTTTGCTTATGGTTCCTTTCATTATGAACAAAAACCAGTAAGCTTTCTAAAGGCTCCTCTTGGAAAAAACGTAGGTGTAGAATTATATTCACTGTCTAAAACATTTAATATGGCAGGATGGAGAGTTGCATTTGCTGTAGGGAACGAAGACATCATCGATGCCATAAACGCCTTCCAGGATCATGTATTTGTCAGTATGTATGGAGGTTTTCAACATGCCGCCACCACTGCCTTACAAAGTGATGACTGTCATATTCAATCATTGAAAGAAGTCTATCTTGAACGAATACGTTTCTTCATCCGTCAAGCGGAGAAACAGCTTGGCTGGACCATTGAACGCCCAGCCGGTGCCTTTTATTTGTGGGCGCCGATCCCTGATGATTTCGAGGATTCTCATGCATTTGCCGACTATTTACTCGAGCATGCAGATGTCGTCGTGACGCCTGGGGGTGTGTTTGGAGCACACGGAAGACGTCATGTCCGCATCTCAATGGTGGCTCCAATTGAACAGCTTGCCCTTTTTATCGACCGGCTCCACATACTTCCGATTCGCTTTCATCAAAAAACCCGCATATAGCGGGTTTTTCATGTTATATACTTTTCATCGATCCACCATCGATGGATATTTGTTGTCCGGTGACATAGGAGGCTTCCTCTGATGCGATGAAAGCAGCCAATGAAGCCATTTCACTCGCTGAGCCTACTCTTTGCATCGGAATGCCTGATGCAACAGCCTGTACTGCCTCTTCCCGTGACAATGCCTGTTTACGCATCATGTTTTCGATAAATTGTTCATATCGATCTGTAGCAATGAATCCTGGATTTAAGCAATTTACTGTGACCCCAAAAGGTGCAAGCTGTGTGGCTGCATTTTTACTAGCATTGATAATCGCTGCATTCATCATACTGTTCGTAAACATTTGGTCACCAGGTTCCTTCCAAAGGTTCCCGACAATTTGAATGATCCGTCCATATTCATGTCGTTTCATCATCGCGGCTGCACGTTTCGTCGTATCAATGTACGCAACGGCTTTCTGAGAAAATGCTGCCAGCATCTGCTCACTTTCACATGAATCAAAAGTATCTGGCTTTCCTCCTGGAATGTTATTGATCAACACATCCAGTCTGCCAAACTCTTTTTCTATTGCTGCGAAGGCTTCAGCTCTCACTTCTTCATTCGACATATCGCCACAAAAAAGAGACACCGACTCCTTTGTGTCTGCCATACGCTCAATGTGCTGCTGGGCATCTTCTAGTGAAGATTGATTTCTAGAATTGATGATGACTTTTACATGGTCCTGAGCGGCAAGCTTTATAGCAATTGCCTTTCCAATCCCGGTACTTGCTCCTGTGACAAATGCAATTCTTTTAGACAAACTCATCCACATCCCTTTTCTGCTTAACTTAGTATACATAAAATGACACTTATAGAATGTATTTCAACAAAAAAAGACCTTTCTCCTGCGAAAGGCCTCTGTTCTCTATTTAAATGTCGTTTCCCAATTAAATCCGATCGCCTCGTCATTCCAAGCGATTCTCTTTTCATCTGGGTTTTTCGGGTCATAGGATTCTGTCGTAAAATACACGATTTGCAGCGGCGTCTCGCCTAGTACCCGGTAGCCATGTGCGACACCCTTTGGGATGAGGAGCAGCATAGGATTATCTTCGCCCATATAATACACATCGGTTTGACCCTTTGTAGGGGAATCTTCACGCAAATCGTATAAAACGACCTGGGCATGACCTACGGGGAAAAACCAAACGTCATCTTGTTTTTCATGATAATGAAAGGCTTTGATCACTCCTGGAAAGCTTTTCGACCACGATGCCTGACCAAAGCGTTTCAACATCGGCTCATCATCTCGAATGAGTTCTGCAAAAAAGCCGCGATCATCACAATGTTTCATAAGTTTTTTCGTTTGTACACCTTCAATCATGCTGATGCCATCTCCCTTCTTTCTGCAAATATTCGTGAAGTGCATCCTTCCAATGTCTCGGCTGCCAGCCTGTAGCTTCAATTCCTTGAAGGTCTAACACAGAATAGGCTGGACGAGGCGTTTGGAAGCCGTACTCTTCCGTGGAAATTGGCTCAATGGCTGTAGACAGGTCGCTTTTCGCCACAATTTCTGACGCAAAGTCAAACCAGGAACAGCTGTCCCGATTACTGACATGGTAAATTCCTGCCTTTTGATCAAACAAATGAATGATGGCATCTGCGACATCTTTTGTATAAGTAGGTGAACCTACTTGATCGTTCACGATGCGCAAATGATCCTTTGTTTCTGCGAGCCGAAGGATGGTATTCACAAAATTATGTCCCTCATGTCCGTATAGCCAAGATGTACGGATGATTTTCACTTCATCTGATACAAGATGAATCAATTCCTCACCAAGCTTTTTACTCTTTCCATAAATGGTTTGAGGATCTGCTTGTGCATCGACTTGGTAAGGAGTGTCTGCCTGCCCGTCAAACACATAATCTGTACTGACATGTAACACATCAGCCCCTACACTCTTTGCTTCAAGCGCTGTATAGTACGCGCCAATGCCATTAACAAGATACGCTTTTTCCGTTTCTGTTTCACACTGATCAACAGAGGTATATGCTGCTGCACTGACAACAATATTAGGCCGAAAGTGTCTCATCGCGTGTCTGACTGCTTGCTGGTCTGCGATATTGAGCATGCTCCTCGTTAAGGCAATGACGGTTATGTCTTTTTCCTTAAGCTGTCTGCTCAATTCCTTCCCTAATTGGCCGCCTGCACCGGTGATTAAAACTTTCATCCGTCACCCTTCTTCGCTCTGATCATATTTGGCACGATACCAATTGATCGTTTTTTCAATACCTGCTTCAAATGACGTCTCCTGCGTCCAGTCCAGCTCCCCTTTTAGCTTGCTGGCATCAATGGCATATCGTCTGTCATGCCCTTTTCTGTCTTCAACAAACGAAATACGGTCATGACTGATCCCAAGCTGCGCCAGGATGGTTTTGGTCAAATCGAGATTCGTCTTCTCGTTGCCGCCGCCAATATTGTACACCTGCCCAGCTGTTCCATTGTCTAGAACCTGCTTCACAGCTCTCGCATGATCCTCTACATACAGCCAATCGCGAATCTGCTGGCCGTCCCCATAAATCGGGATCTTTTCTCCATTGATTGCTTTTCTAATAATCGTTGGTATTAATTTTTCCTCGTGCTGATACGGTCCGTAGTTATTGCTGCATCGTGTGATCATTGCGGGTAATTGATGAGTGTGGATATAAGATTTCACAAGCAGGTCTGAACTCGCCTTGCTTGCTGAATAAGGATTATTCGGTGAAAGTGGTGTTTGTTCTGTGAAAGCAGGATCATCCAGCTCCAAATCTCCATATACTTCGTCTGTTGAAATATGAATGAGTTTTTTTGCCTTTCCCTTTAAGACTGCCTCCAGCATACGATAGGTACCGAGGACATTGGTTTGAATAAAAGGCTCTGCCGATTCAATACTGCGATCAACATGCGATTCTGCCGCAAAATGAATGATGGCATCATAGACTTCATCAAATGCCTGATCCAGCTCATGCTGAAGGGTGATATCCCCTTGAATAAAACGAAAATGAGACAGTTTTAATAATTCCTCCATCTCCTCTGGATGACTGGCATATGTTAATTTGTCAAAAACAGTGAGCCGGACATCTTTTTCCTGGAGCAGTAGCTTCACAAAATTTAGCCCAATAAATCCGGCTCCGCCTGTAATGAAATAAGACTTCGTCATTCGTATCCCTCTTTTTTCTTCATCGTTTCAAACATTTTCGTAGATGCTTGGTGGAGAGATTCATGTGTTCCTGCATCTATCCACCACCCTTTTAACATATCATAGGTTAGCTGACTATTTGAGATATAGAGATTGTTTACATCTGTAATCTCTAATTCGCCCCGATCTGACGGCGAGATTCTTTCAATGTATTGAAAGACTTCTTGATCATAAAAATAGATACCCGTGACACAGAAGGATGAACGCGGGTGTTCTGGTTTTTCCTCAATTGATACAATTCGGTGGTGGGCGGCATCAATCTCTGCAATGCCAAACCGCTTTGGATCTGCCACTTCTTTCAACAGAACCTTCGCTCCGTCTTCCTGCTGCTGAAAGGCTTCAACAAAAGGAGTGAGCGAATCCTCAAACACATTATCACCAAGCATCAACACAAACTTCTCCCCTTCTACAAAGGGCTTTGCATAGGATAAACCGTCTGAAATCCCAGAAGCTTCAGGCTGGACCTGATACACAATGTTCATCCCAAGTTCCTGATCACCTTCAAGCAGCTTTTGAAACAGCGGGATTTGTTCTTCTTGTGATATGAGCATTACATCCAAAATTCCCGCTTCTTTCAGTTTGAACAATGACCAATAAATCATTGGATATGAGCCAACCGGCAGTAAATGTTTATTGAAAATCTTCGTTAAAGGTGCCAGTCGTGACCCCTTTCCTCCTGCTAAAATAACTCCCTTCACATCTACACATCCTTATGTTCTTTTTGATGATGGTTCATGAGGTGTATAAGAATGTTTTTCACTCGTTCGGTTCCTTTTCCATCAATGAGTGATCGTCCATTGAGATGAATGCTCCTGCGGAGAAAGTAGCTGCCGGAAAGTCTTCGAGCAGCACGCCAGATATCCTTTTCATCCACAAGATCACCTAATCCAAGATGATGACAGGCTCCATTTTGCGCAAAACGAGCGGCAGTCACTGCTTGGTGGTCTACTTGTGAAAGGACAATACTGGGTACTCCGATACAGACGGCCTCATATAACGTCATCCCGCCAGCAACAATCGCCAGATCGGCTTCCGCAAGATGGGCAGGTAATTGATCCGTATGGCGAATGAATTGAATATGTGCAGCCTCGATTTGTTCTTCGACACGAGAGGCTTTTCCCGCAACTGCTAGAATGTGTAAATGCCTAGCTTCAAGGAGTGAAGATACAACCTTTAATAACAATCCACCTGGATCACTTCCCCCAAGGCTGACAACCACCTTTTTGCATTCTTTTCGAACCTCATATGTGTCTTTTAATTTGCTGATCTCGTGATCTAACAATAAATAAGGTGTTCCATAGAAATAGTCCGTTCCATTTACTTGCAGGTGCTTTTCGTCCAAACCACCATAAATGCCGTTTACGACAGCATCGGCAAGCTGGCAGGCTTCTGCTCTTTCTTCCTCAAACAAGACCAGCTTTGCATACCGAGAGGACGATTTGATCGACCGAAGGAACTGAAGGTCACAGTCAAGGACATCAACCAATAGAAGATCAGGATGCAGCTCTTTGATATCCTGCTCCATTTGAAGGGATACGTTTGATTCCTGCACCAAATGAACGTGCCACTCTGGATGTGAGAGCATTTCTACACACATCTGTTCATTTGTATAGAAATATAAGTCGTCTCCTTCTTGAATCAATTCCTTTGCCAGCCTTTTCATTCTGACGACATGCCCCATCCCTCTTAAAAAACCACCGTACACAACAATCATGATTTTTTTATTCATTCAGCATCCTTCTGTCTCACAAATTGATTCAACCGAACAATATCAGGATCTTGTTCACAAATGGTGATGAGCTCAGCTGTAGGCATAGCAATAGCTCCACCAGCTTTCTCAAGTAAATGGGTGGCAAATACGTAATCTTCTTCTGTATCAATTGTGAATCGATAAGCAGGATATGCGAGTTCTTTGGGCGGTGTGAATAATTGCAGTTGAAATCGTTCAGGATGCTTACGGATATACAACGTGACATGCTCACGTTCCGGCTGCGCGAGGGGAAAATTGTCGATTTCACGTAAAATGGTTGCATTGATGATTTCCCCGGAAATACCGAGTGGCGTTCCAGTCGTATACGTGTAATCAGCCTTCCTCTGTCTATGTTCTTCAAGCATTTTCGACAAAAGCGCCGGATCTATAAATGGATTATCTCCTGTTAAACGCACAATAGTTTGTGGTTCAAAATGCTGGACGATTTGTGCGAATCGATGCAATACATCCATCTCACTGCCACGAAATACCTTATAGCCTTTTGATAAACAATAATGAGCCAACAGGTCATCTTCTGCTTCGACTGTTGTGGCGATCATGAGGTTCTGCGTTTTGTGATTGTAATGATCTGATTGCTTTACCCGTTCAACGATGAAATCAATTAGCGCCATACCACCTATCGGCTTCATCACCTTTTTTGGCAGTCTTGTTGAGCCCATTCTAGCCTGTATGACAAAGAGTACATCATTGATCATGTCGGGACTCCTGCATGAGCACATCTTTCCACGAAACGCCTGTATGGGCTGGGATGTCTCTGACAGCCTTTGTGCCAAGTAAAATCTCCATGTACCTTGGATGAAGACCTTGGCTTTTTTGTCCTGGACGTAATACAGCTAGGTTTTCCGCTGTCAACGCCTCGCCCTTTGCAATACCTTTTGTCGTAAAAATCCCTCGATACGCAAATTCACGAATCGGCCCTTCAATGGCTGTTGTCGTTTTATAAGAACTGCCAAGGAGCTCCTCTGACACAGAATGAGCGTCTGTTTCTGATTGCTTTCGGTCCTTTTCAGCCGCTCGAATATGCTGAACCATTTCCTTTAATTCCTCTGGATCAAGTGCAAAGGAATGATCGGCGCCAAGCAGCGTCTTATCTACGGTAAAATGCTTTTCAATCATTGCTGCCCCAAGCTTCACAGCGGCAACAGGCGCTTCAGTTGGATGCTCACTATGATCGGAAAAGCCGATGACTGCCCCAGGAAAAGCGGAGGCTAAGGTTTGGAGCACACGAAGGTTCGTGTAAGCTCTAGGAGCCGGATACTTTGCGACGCAATGCATGATGGCAACCTGATGATTTTGCTCACTTGTAATTGCCTCATATGCTTCATGTACATCTGCAATGGTTGCTCCGGCTGTTGAAAAAATAATAGGCTTTTGAAAAGAAGCCGTGTGACGCATCAAAGGCAAATGATTGATTTCATAGGATGCCAGTTTGAACGCTGGCGGATCGGTTTGATTCAATAGATCAGCAGATTCCTCGTCACACACTGTGCTTAAAAAGATCAGCCCTTTTTCCTCACAGCGCGTCAATAGCGCCGGCAGCCATTCTGGCGGCAGCTCCATTTGTTCTACTAAAGAAAAAATGGATACTTCTTCTCCCTTAGCTGTTTCGTATAAACCAGGTTCCTTTTGATACATCCGATCAGCTTGGAACATTTGAAACTTTACCGCATCGGCACCTGCTTCTTTTGCCACATCAATCAAAGCAAGCGCCTGATCCAACTTTCCATCGTGGTTAATGCCTGCCTCTGCAATGATAAAAACAGGCGCACCATCCCCCACTTTGCGATCTCCAATATAGAAATGCGCCATCTTACCTCTCTCCTTTTTTCGGCCATACATGGTAATACAGAAAAGTATTCATTGTCCTAAATCCCATCTTCTCGTACAGCTGGATCGCAGGAATGTTATGCAGCTGCGTTCCAGCGGAGATGAAGCTATATTGTCTGTCATGAGATACTTTCATCATCTCTACAAACAACCTTTTTCCGATCCCTTTTCCCTGAATATCTGATCTAATGGCAAAAAGCTCAATCCCCATTTTATTATCTATGGCCTTTCCTTGAATCATGCCCACCACTTCATCGTTCAGCTTTGCTACGAGATTGATATCTGCACGCCCATACAAATTATTCCTCATCCACTCCTGATAGAAATGCTGAACAACATGCTGGTCTAGATATGGATCAAGTGCATAGCGGCTTTTCACAAAAGCCTGACCACCGAGTGAAACCGCCTCATCGTATTCCTTTTCATCCGGCAGACTAATCACCACATCTTGACCTGATAATGGCATCTCCATTTGAGCAGGCGGTGCCTCAAGTCTAGTGAGACCGCCGACATAATACACATGTGATAGTTTTTGGACAATACGGTTTTTTTCAAGATCAGCCGCATCAAGTCGTAAAAAGAAGAAATCGCATTTTTCGCTTCTCATCCAAATGATGAATCGCTCCATCAATTCTTTAAAGAGTAGCGCTGATTCAGCTTCCACAAACTTCACATGAAAAATATGCTGATTAAAAATGCCACTCTCCCATTTAGACCAGTCGTATAACAGCACCGCTTTGAGCTGGGCGCCGCTGACGAGGGCAAATTGTTTGAAACCGTTCATGTATTCCGCCCGATGATCATATTTCTCTAGCCAAGCGGCAAGCATCTGATCGTCTATTGCATGAACGACCTTCATGACGATGCCTTCTTATCTTTTAAAATAGACAACACTGCGGTGATGACATCCTGCACATCTTCATCTGTCATACTTGGATAAAGCGGGAGTGAAAGAGTTCGTTTGTAATAAGTGAGTGATTCAGGGAAATCCTTTGGTGAATAGTTGTAGGTTTGCTTGTAATATGGATGAAAATGAACAGGAATAAAGTGAACGCTCGTGCCAATTTTATACTCCTTTTGTAGCTGATCAATCATGTCATCTCGTGTGATGAATGCTTCTTCTGGATCAACTTGCAGCACATACAAATGCCACGCATGTCTTCCCTTGTCGTGGACAGGCGGTAAGATCAAACCTGCTTCTTTTTGAAAAGCCTGGTTGTATGCCTTTGCAATCTGTTCTCTGCGGGTCTGCATATTTTCCAGCCGGCTTAGCTGAACGAGCCCTAACGATGCTTGCACGTCAAACATGTTCATTTTATAGCCGGGTTCCTCGACCTCGTAATACCACGTTCCCTTTTCTCCATAGCGATTCCACGCTCCCTTACTCATTCCGTGGAGCGCTAGTCTTCTGATTCGAGCTGCAAGTGCATCATCATTTGTCGTCAGCATGCCGCCTTCTCCGGTCGCTATATTTTTCGTTGCATAAAAGCTAAAGGCGGTCGCATCACCAATTGATCCAATGGGCTGATCGTCATACGTCGTATAGAGGGCATGGGCGGCATCCTCAAGCACAAACAAATCATATTTTTTGGCAATGGCTAAAATACGGTCCATATCACATGATTGACCAGCAAAATGAACAGGTACAATCGCTTTTGTATGTGGTGTGATGGCCGCTTCTACTTTCTCCGCATCCAGATTGAGTGTCGCAGGATCAATATCCACGAAGATAGGTGCTGCCCCCGTATGGATGATCGTATTCGCTGTTGCGCAGAACGTCAGAGGCGTTGTGATCACCTCATCACCAGCCCCAATGCCTCTCGCCTTTAACGCTAAAAATAGAGCAGCTGTACATGAATTGACAGCTATCGCGTGTTTTGCACCTGTCAGCTGTCTAAATTCTTCTTCAAACTGCCTTACTTTTGGTCCGGTTGACAGCCAGCCGGACTTTAATGTTCCAATGACTGCATCAATTTCTTCCTGTTCAATCAAAGGCAGTGCATAAGGGAGAAATTGTGTTCTCTTTTGTTCCATATCACTTGCCCCCTTTTCTTATCTCTTAAAATCCACACCTGTTTTTGTTTTAAGCAGAGAAAGCAGAACATCGGTAGAATGCACATGTGGATAATTTTCTTTAACAAAAAGGGCACCTTGCTGTTTAGACAGCTTCATCTCTTGTTCATCCGACAAAATATGGATCGCTCTCTCAGCAAGTTCAACTGGATTTTCCATATGATAGCTGCCAAACGACTCATAATAAGGGTACCTTCTCCCTTCTGTCATCTTCCCAATCAACACACTTTTTTTAAACAGCATGGCTTCAAGCCCGACAGTTGATGTAAGCGTAATGACCATATCCATATATGGCAGCAGGTCATATAAGTCGATTTCTTTTTTAATCAATCTCACTTGGCTCGCTCCCCGCTCAATGGCCTCATAATCTTTTAAGCGGTTTCGGGCCATTTCCCATGGGTGCGGCTTGATGATCAGCTGGGTATCTTTCTGTTTTGCAAGCGTTTTAAGGACATTTCCATAAAAGGCCTCTGAAAATGGCTGCGTCGCCACAAGTACTGTCTTTTTGGCTGGGCTGAAATTTAATTTACGAAACAGCAAATCCTGTTGAAGTGGCTTTCGTTCATGCACCAAATCAAACCTTGGATGCCCCGTCATCTCCACCTGTTCAGGCTGACACCCTTTGTCTACATACCAGTCCTTTTCATACTTCCCAAACACCCCATGAAGTGTTGTGAAAATCGGTAAAAAGGCTTCATCACCCATGAGCGCACCATGCTGAAGACAAATACTAGTGATTTGACGCTTCACTGTTTGCAAAGCCAGCACTCGGCTGTAAACATCCTCCGTCGTACCAACAACAACGGCTGCAATTGGATGCTTTTGAAATAACGCCTCTGTCTGGTCAATCACATCAATAAATTGCACAATGTCCTTCCGAAGTTTTTCTTGAAAAAAATCATTTCCAAAAACAGGATGCTGCGCGTAAGGTTTCAGTAGAGCGTTTGCTTTTTTAATATATTTAGCATGGGCTTTATTATTAACCTCTCCCACTAAATCCGGCTTACTGATAACTGGTAATCCGAAATAATCAGCCTTTTTCCAGCGGGCCAACACCACCGTTTTGTTCGGATGAAATCGTTTATAATTATTTTCAGTAAAGCGTAGGTGTTCGAAGTGAAGCAATGCCTTTCCACCTGCCGGACGATATGCGATACGCTTAATCTTTTGTTTGTGCTGATCAAAAAATGGCTGAATGTCTTGCGGCAAAGGACGAGTGGTAGTCAGTTTGTGACCAAACGCTTCATCTTCCATTCGTTCTCTGACCTCTGGGCTGATATATTGATAAAAATTGCTGATTAATCCAAGAGGAATTTGACGGTAAGACAAGCCTTTCATTAAATTCACATACTCAAAGTATACCTGCCAATAATGATGAATATAGTGCGTCATTCAGGTTACCTCCCATATCTCTTTTTTAATACTCGACGAAGCTCCCAACAGGAAGACTGCGGGGGAAGTGCTTTTACAAAGTCACTTTTTTCTTTTTCTGCCAGCTGATAATGAATCGACTGTTCTGTGATGTAATTCGTATCGAGTACTTCGTTATAAGGATAGAACGGATAAAAATGATTTAATCTAAAAAAGAATCGAGCATCCCCTAACTGATAAAAACGCGGACTCTCGTCCCAGTAAGATTTAAACTCAGCATGAATTCTTTTTAAAATGGACGCGCGATGAACAACTGAGCAATGATCAATGGCACATGGTGCATTCCATTGCACAGTTTGCGCACGACGAACGATTTCCTTTACTGGCTCTTTTTTGCTATTTAAATAGATAACTTTTGAACCAGAGTAGACAATATTTTCATTTGGACGGGCATCTAAATAATTCGTGAGCTTCTCTAAACGTTCCGGCGCATAGACATTGTCATCTGTCGCATAGGAAATATATTCGCCCTTCGCCATTTCTAATGCCTGATTAATGAGTACGGCATAGCGGGTTTTCGCCGTTCTTTCTTTCAGCGTTTTGACACCGCTTTGGATAAAATGGACGCGCGGATCCTTGCGAAAAGGCTCAATAGCAGCCAGAGTTTTTCCGTTTGATCCATCATCCATGATAAAAAGTTCAAGATCTGACAAAGTCTGTTGCAGCACCGCTTCAATCGATCTGCCAACATAATCCGCCTTGTTGTAGCTCGTCATAATGACAGTTACTTTTGTCAAAGTTTTCACCTCAGTCTCTTTTAAACTATGATTACTATATGTGTCTTCTCTTAAAGAGACTGTAGAATGACCTATTTTTTATAAAATTGTATTTTTTATCGATCTTATCTTTGAAAAACGTGAAATTTTTGGTAATATAAGTAATCATTTATGTGTATTAAAGGAGTAAAAAACATTGGAAGCTATGAAGAGTGATCTCTCCCAAGAAGAAGAAGCAAAAGGATTTTTTCGATTTTTTAGAATTTTTGTGGCGACAAAAACGATTGTCCGATCATATCGACATTCCTCTATTCCAATTTGGCTGATGATGCTCCTTGCAAGTATCGCTGGTACGGGCTGGGTCTACGAAGGGTATTTTAGCGAGTATATGGGCAATCATATTCCATTTCCTTTTATTCTGTTACAAGGTGCGGGATATGGTATTCTAGCAGGTAATCTTGGGCTATTTTTCGGTGTACTCATCCTAAAATGGTTGGGGCGTCTTTTTTTCGGTATTCAAACGGCGTATCGAGGTGTACTGAAAGCCTGCACGCTGACGGTCTTTTTCCCTTCTGCTTTATTTGCACTCAGTTGGATTTTCACGATTGGAATGCTCGGTCCGTACACGTTTGTCAAAATCTCACCTTACTTAGATCAGCATTATGAAGTTTGGTATTATCTCGATTTTTTAACATTGATTGACGCTTATGCAAAGACGTGGATATTGGGAATGACTGTTTTAGGCATTGTCGCTGTAATGAAGCTGAAATTATGGCAAGCCTTTCTTATTGTGATTACACCGCTTGCGGCATGTTTTCTCATCATGACACTTTTATTTGATGTCCATCGGGCTTTAAATTGGATAATGTAAGGAAGATTGCACATCATATTCGTAAGCAACGAAGCACAGACCTGACAAAGAATGCGAGGGTTTGTCCGCGCCTATGGAACTGCACCGCAGTTCCTTTTTTTCGTTGAATGTACATATTCTCCCCTCCTGTCTCATAGTGTGAAAGAGAGAAAGAATGCTATGGAAACAACAGGTGCTTAAGCGCCTTCTGTTTAGAACACCATGAGGAAAGAGGAGGAACGTTATGAAATTGAAAAATCAATTTGGGCAAGGTTCGGGTTTCGAAGGTCAAGATTTTCGCCAGCAACAATATGGAGCAAATCCGTATCCTGCGCAGCAGATGGGTTATTCAGTCCCTCCCCAAACGCAGGGTCAAATGCAAGGACAAATGCAGCAGGGATTTTCGCCAATGCCGTCTACTGGTACATTACAAGGGGGGCAAGGCTCGCAGAGTGGCGGTCAGCCGTATCAAATTCCTTCTGGACCGATTTATCAGCAGAACGTCACCGGTCAGCTTCCGCTTGAACAGTCCTATATTGAAAATATTTTACGATTGAACCGCGGCAAGGTAGCCACGATTTATATGACATTTGAGGCGAGTAAGGAATGGAACTCGAAGATTTTCAGAGGCGTCATTGAAGCTGCAGGACGTGACCACATTATCATTAGTGATAACAAGTCAGGAACACGATACTTACTATTAACGATCTACCTTGATTACATTACGTTTGATGGGGAGATTCAATACGACTATCCATACTCTATGTCCACATATTCTCCGAGATAGATCATCGCAAAGCAAGGTGCAGAGGCCCTTGCTTTTTTCTTTTGATTAGGTTTTTGACACACCTTTAGACTGCTGATCATAAGATGCCTAGTAGTTTTTATCAAACACCTAGAGGTGACATCAATGACCGTTGAGCTGGATTATACATCACCCAATGTCAAATATTCATATGATCTAAATCAAAGCCCCCTTGTGAAATATGATCAGCATAATCTGATTAATGTTTTAGGAAAACAACAATTAAACTCGTTGGATCAAGTATCCCTTCTGGATATATATTTGAGTAAAAGCAAAGTCGTAGAGCCTCATTATCATCAAAATGCCGCAGAACTTGTTTATTGTATATCCGGCTCTGCAGCCGTCTCGATGCTGAATCCATTTACAAAAAAATTGCACACCTATACCATTACCCCTGGACAGGTAGCAAACGTCCCTCAAGGCTGGTGGCACTATGAAGTTGCCCTTCAAGACAAAACTCATTTGTTAGCTATTTTTAACGCATCTACGCCTGAAGTGATCCTAGGCTCAGACCTTCTTACCCTCACCCCTGCTCACATCATGGCACATACGTATTGCATGAACGAAACACAGTGGAAGCAAGCGACACAGCCTGTGAAGCCTAGTGCGTTTATCGGGCCATTTTGCCACCGGGAGGAGACGCCTCAGACACATCCTGTCCCTCCGTCTCACTACGTCCCTTATTACCAAGCACCGCCCAACTACGCCCCCTACTGGAATTAAGAAAAAAACCGATGCCCCTCTCAGAGCATCGGTTTTTTGGATTATAAATTTTTTGCTGCTGCAATGACAAGCATGATCCAAGAAGCGATAAACGCCACTCCGCCAATTGGGGTAATGGCACCTAGAATCTTCACCTGAGTCAATGCCAGTACATAAAGGCTTCCCGAGAAGAAAAGGATGCCTGCAAGCATCACCCAGCCAGCAGTTGGAACTAAGGAAACACCTGACAGCTTATCTGCAAGAAAAGCAACAATAAATAGTCCAATCGCATGGAACATCTGATATTGAACCCCTTTGTTCCAGATCTCTATATACTTTTCAGGAATTTTCCCTTCCAATCCATGCGCACCGAAGGCTCCAAGCCCAACAGCAAGCATCGCATTAATCGCACCTAAAATGAAAAATAGTTTCATTCGTCATTCTCCTTATCTCGTCAGTTATGTTTATCATAGCGCGGGTGACAGACGACATTCAACTTTCCCTTTGCGTTGACACGAGATTGTCGGATTTCTTCTTCTTTCGTAAGAGAATTTGATCGACCACGATCGCAATGAGTGTACCTAGAACCAGACCATTGCTTAATAATGAAATGAGTACAGGATGCATACCTTTCAAAGCTCCCTGCGGTACAAACATTGCCCCCACACCTGCTAACACCGCAATCCCTAGGACAAAGCGAATCCGTGGAATTTCTTCTTTTTCATACTGATCAAACTCAGACATCGCAATCCCAATCATAGAGGAGAACACCACAAAGTTTACAGCAAGCCCCACAGGTGATGGCATTGCGGAGAAGAAGCTCATGAGCAGCGGGAATAAACTAATGAGTACAATGAGTAGACTTCCTATGAAAAATGGTTTTCTCGACGGAATTTTTGTTGTCTGGATAAATCCTGCTGCCCCCGAAATAGGTACAGGCGCAATCGCACCGATCAATCCGCTCAGTAAATGACCAAATGCTGCGACAAAACCAGCCGGCCGAGCTCTCTTGCGCTCACGCAGTTCGCCAAATGCCTTCACTGAACTTTCCACAATTCGAATACTTGCTAGCATGTTCACAATGAGTAAGATCGTAATAAAAAAGGACGTGACAAGTAATCCACTGTCAAAGACCGGCATGCCGAATGGGAACAGCTTTGGAAACTCGATGATTTGTTCTGGAATTCGAACCGGCTTCGCCAATCCAAGTAGAGCGAATATCAGCCATCCGCCTGCAAGGGCAAACAACACAGAAAACTGCCTTAAATAATGCCATTTTGAGCGGCTGATCATGAAGGTCAGGATAATAATCAAGATCGATAAGCAAAAGACAAGCCCGTCCACCTGATTTCCTCGATAGCCAATGCCCATCAGTCCTTTCATGATCGGCTGACTTAGCTGTACAACTAAGAGCAGCAAGTAAATGCCTGTAACGACTGGCGTAAATAAAGACGCAAGCCAATTAATAATTTTAAAAAGACTAAAAATAAAAAAGAAAGCCGCACTAAAAATTAAAGCCCCTTGTAAAGCTTGCAGGGTTTCAGGATACGTCGCAAAGATTGTTCCTGTCATGCCTGCATAAAGGGTATACACACCCCACCAAAGCCCAGCTGGACTTTCGTTGATCGGCAGCATATGGCCACATAAACACTGCACCATCGCCACAAGACCAAGTGAAAAGAATGTACTCTGAATCAGCTCCGCCGCCTGCACTTGGTTCAATTCAAACGCTTGTGCAATCGCAATGGGTACAGCAATAGAAGCTGCGATAAAAAATGCCATCCACTGAATGGCGCCCAAAAATAGTTTCAACCCGATCACCTTCCCTTTGTCGTGACAAGACCATTAAAAATCAAAAATAGAATCACCGTTCCCATCTTTCTCTTTTTGCCTCTCTTCTTGATGCTGAAATTTCTTCGCACCGCTAGTGCCCATCAGCTTCTCTAGCATGGCATGATCTGGGGACATAGACGGCGCGGCCGGTGTCTGTATCGAAGAAGATGGCGAGATGACCGTCGGCTGCGGCGTTTGCATCTGTGATGGGGCATCAAGAATGACATCACATAGTGAAGAAATCGCCGCCACTTGACGTTTCACCTCTTCATCATTTCCACTTTGTTTCGCCTTTTGAACCGCTTCTTCCATTTTTTGAAGCAGACTTGATATATGAATATTCAAGGGTAGACCCTCCAATCTAAAAAAATCGTTTTCCAACATTATTTTACCAAATGAACAAACGAAATGGTTCATTTTTTCAAAGCAGTGCGCTCACGTCCCTCTTATTTGACCCGACATAGCCCTTCACACATAATAAAAGAAACAACATCGTTTATGAAAGGATTAAATAATGGACAAACTCACTACTCTTTTTCAGAAACAAAAAGTCTTTCAAAAGCCGCCGGTTGAAGAACGCCTCCGCCTCCTTAAAGACTTAAAAGCAGCCATCAAACAGCATGAGAAGGATATTTTACAAGCCTTAGCCCATGATTTACATAAATCCGAACAGGAAGCCTATACAACAGAGATCGGGATGGTGTATGAAGAAATCAATCATACCATCAAGCACCTTCACAAATGGGCAAAGCCAGCACGCGTGCGAACGCCTCTGACTCATATCGGATCGAAAAGCATGATCATCAAGGAACCTTATGGAAGTGTGCTCATCATTGCCCCTTGGAATTATCCTTTCCAATTGGCCCTTTCTCCATTAGTTGGTGCCATTGCGGCAGGTAATACCGTCATCTTAAAACCGTCTGAGCTGACGTCGCAAGTCTCACAAGTGATCAGTGCAATGGTGGAGCAAGTATTTCATAAAGAACATGCAGCTGTCGTAGAAGGCGGTGTAGAAGTCAGTACAGAGCTGCTGAAACTGCCCTTTGATTATATCTTCTTTACAGGCAGTGTGGCAGTCGGCAAAGTTGTCATGGAAGCCGCTGCAAAGCATTTGACCCCTGTTACACTTGAGCTTGGCGGAAAAAGCCCTTGCATCGTCATGCCTGATGCAGACATCAAACTAGCGGCGAAACGCATCACTTTCGGCAAATTCACTAATGCTGGTCAAACGTGTATTGCACCAGACTATTTGCTTGTTCATGAATCGATTAAAGAGGATCTTTTGCGCGAAATGACAGCCTGTATCCGTGACTTTTATGGTGAACAACCTGAAACACATCCGCACTTTGGGAAAAATGTCAGCCAGCGTCACTTTGACAGGCTCTCACAATTCCTTTCAAATGGAACGATCGTTACGGGTGGACAGCGCAATGAAGACGAGCTCAAAATCGCACCGACCATTTTAGACCACATCACATGGGAAGATCCTGTCATGCAGGAGGAAATTTTCGGACCGATTCTGCCTGTCATGACCTTCGAATCTCTGCATGAGGCAGCACATATGATCAAAGCAAGACCAAAGCCGCTTGCTCTTTACCTATTTACAACAAGTAAAGAAACAGAATCCTATATTCTAGACCATCTCTCATTTGGCGGAGGATGTATCAATGACACGCTCATGCATGTCGCTACTCCTTACCTGCCATTCGGAGGCGTGGGCGAAAGCGGCATGGGACGATATCATGGGAAAGAAAGCTTCTTTACGTTTACACATGAAAAAAGCGTCCTGCGCCAAACCAATCGCTTCGATTTTTCCTTCCGTTATCCAAATGCGAAAAATGGACTCGACTTGGTTCGTAAATTTTTAAAATAAACAGGACGAAGGGGCTTTCCCCTCGTCCTCTTTTTATTCAATATCTTGGATACACCAGTTGATTTCATCATTCCCCATTTGCTTTAAATAGGCGTTTACTTTTGAAAACGGACGACTGCCAAAAAAGCCGTTTCGTGCAGAAAAAGGACTTGGATGAGGTGACTCAATGATGTAATGCTTGTTTTGATCAATGCGTTCTTTCTTATTTTGAGCATGTCTCCCCCATAGCACAAAAACAACGGGCTGATCTCGTTCATTCAGCACATCAATGACGCGGTCTGTCACACGCTCCCAGCCCTTGCCTTTATGTGAATTCGCCTCGCCCTTTCTGACGGTCAATACAGTGTTTAAGAGCAGCACACCTTGCTCTGCCCAGCTCACAAGTGAACCATGGTTTGGAACAGGACAGCCAAGATCATCCTTTAGCTCCTGAAAAATATTCCTCAAAGATGGCGGATGTTTCACGCCAGGCTGAACAGAAAAGCTCAATCCATGTGCCTGCCCTGGGCCATGATAAGGGTCTTGTCCCAAAATCACCACTTTGACCTCTTCATAGGACGTCAAATGAAGCGCACGATAAACGTCATCCGGTTTCGGAAAAACGGTCTGCGTGCGGTATTCTTCCTTCATCCATTCACGTAATTCCTGATAATACGGCTGCTCAAACTCACTTTCCATCACCGCCCACCAGTTATCATTTAAAAATGGCTTCATTGTGTTTTTCCTCCCTCTACCTGCTGCGTTAGTCTTGAGATCATCGGTTTTCCGTCCCACACAATCTCACTCTCTGATTCTCGTTTTTTCATCGCTGGTTCTTCTAATAAGACAGCAAAGTTCGCTGTCGGCAGATCACCCAGCTCATGCTTTTCACTCAGATCATCTAAGTAGTTCTTTCTTGTTTCACCAAGATCACTAGATTGGTTTCCACCGCCGTCAAAGAACGCATAGATCACGCTAGCAGCCGGCACTCGTTTGACACGGGCATGCTGCGCGACACGTAAGAAAAAGTCCCAATCCCAGTAATGATGCATCGCTGGATCAAAATAGCCAATCTCATCGTGTATACAGCGTTTATACATACTGCCGGAAGGAACATAGGTAGAAAACACACGCATATCCTCAATAGCGGCTGTATAAGCAAACAGACGTCTTGACACCGGGAAGCGGGTCGCGCCTTTTTCTTCAAATGACACAATTTCTGCATCAGAGAAGACAAAATCGGCGTCCTCTAGTGCCTTACTCATTCGTTCGATATGACAAGGTGTAAAGTAATCATCGTCATCACTCAGCATGATGACATCGCCTGTCAGCTCCCGCACACCCACGTTTCTAGCATTCACATGCTGGACATTCTCATCTAAATGGATCAAGCGGATCGGTAGTTCAGGGTAGAGTTCCTGGATGATGTCGACTCGCTCGCCTGCATCATTCACGACCACAATTTCAAAAGGCTGTACGGTTTGTCTCGTAATAGATTCAAGCAGCTCACACAGTGCACTGAGCCGGTTATGTGTCACAATTAATAAAGAAATCTTCATATGCAGCTTACTCCTTTAATAGATTCGTCTTTTTCCATTAAAACATAAAATGACATTCTTCTCATGATATAAAAGGCGGTTTGATGTGACGGGAAAATGGGAATTTTTGAAGAAAAGGAGTGATGACGATGGAATACTTCACTGTAGAAAATAGCAAAGAAGCGAAACAGACCATTGAACAAATCCATTCTACAAAGGACGACGTTTTTGTTTTTGCATATGATCCTGAACGCTCTGATACCATAACGGAGCATACGGACGCCAAAAGCATGACAGCGGTCGATCAAGGAATTTTAGATCAACTTGCCAATGTCATCCGCACTCGGGATGATGAGCTCATGGCCAAAATCATGTCAGTTGGCGCCGATCAGGCATTAGCCTTAACACTTTTAGACGAATTGAAAAAAGGAAAATTGGTGATTTGTAAAAGGTAAAGGATGAGGCGTTCCTCACAGGGTGGAACGCTTTTTTATGTCGTTTCATTGTGATAAATGGGAAAGCTGATTATAATAAGAGGTAGAACAGTAACTGTTACACATCACATTGGAGGTTCAGCAACTATGTCTATGAATAAAGCACTCACCATCGCAGGCTCGGATTCAAGCGGCGGTGCAGGTATCCAAGCAGATTTAAAAACGTTTCAAGAAAAAAACGTCTACGGGATGACAGCTTTAACCGTTGTCGTTGCAATGGACCCTCATAATCATTGGGATCATCAGGTGTTCCCAATTGATACGGCGACGATCCGTGCGCAGCTCTCTACCATTGTAGAAGGCATTGGGGTAGATGCGCTGAAAACGGGTATGCTCCCAACGGTCGACGTGATCGAACTTGCAGCGGACACGATCAAAACATACGACTTAAAAAATGTCGTCATTGATCCTGTGATGGTTTGTAAGGGTGCGAACGAAGTCCTTTACCCAGAGCACGCTGAAGCACTGCGCGAAAAGCTTGCGCCACTGGCAACCGTCATCACGCCTAACCTTTTCGAAGCAAGTCAATTAAGTGGAATGGATGAGATCAAAACGATCGAACAAATGGAAGAAGCAGCAAAACGCATTCACGCACTTGGTGCCAAATATGTGGTCATCACTGGAGGCGGTAAGCTAAGCCAAGATAAAGCGATCGATTTGCTTTATGATGGACAAACCTTCGAACACCTTGAAACAGATAAGATCGACACAGAATACACACACGGCGCAGGCTGCACATTCTCAGCAGCAGTCACAGCTGAACTAGCAAAAGGCTCAGACGTGAAAGAAGCCATTTATGCAGCAAAAGAATTCATCACGGCTGCCATCAATGGCTCTTTCCAGCTAAACGAATACATCGGGCCAACAAAGCATTCTGCTCATCGTTTTGACAAATAGTACAGAAAAAACCGATTCGCCGCTTGGGTGAATCGGTTTTTATTTGTACTTACAAGCTCTTGTATATCTTCTCTATTCTCTCAAATTCATCACGTAAATCACTATCTATCATCAGGTCTTCCCGTAATCACTTTTAGAAACTCGATAAATGAACGACCTGATTCAATGAGTTGATATAAAAACTCTTTAAAGTCGGCCATCAATAGCTTATTTTCCAGTGATAACATAATCTCTCGATCGGATTTTCTCTCCAACTGTATTCCTAGGGGTAAACTTGGATAATAAACCTTTCCGTACCCTTTTTCCATAAGTCTTCTTTCGTAGCAACTGATGTACATGATCTTTAAATAAAAAAAGCATACCCGCACCCAGGTACACTCTTTCATCATACATTCATACCTACTTTTGCTGATCAGATTCTTTCGCCATTTTTCGAATAAAGGCTTCGATGGATTCAACAAATAAGGCATATTCTTTCATTTGTTTATACGTATCTGACAGCTTCTCTTTTAATTCTTCCTGCTCTAGAGAAGGTTCACCGAGAATAGATTGGACTTGAATGAGCAATTCTTTATATTCTTCACGTTTATCTTCAACATGATCTGCCATTGTCTCCAAGCGTTTTCTAGTCGTCGGCTGCTGTTTTGAATTCAAGTAAACAACCCCTTTTTGTCCTATCGCATTTGGATAAACGTCAGCCTCAGCTGTATATATTTTAAAATGATACCATAATTCCACTTATGATCATATATGTAAAACGTCATCAAACCGCATCCGGCCACCCTTGTATATACATGATATAGACCCTAAGATACAGGCTGAATTCACTAGAAAAAAGCAGATCAATGACCTGCTTCTGTTTGTAAATGCCATGTCTTCAGTTTCAGCTTTGTTTCATTTCTCCCACTGATCGAGATTGATTTATTTCCCGGGGAAGGAAAGTAACGTGCGGTAAATACTTCTCGGCCCCCATTTACAAAAATCTCAATCGACGATGCATCAATAAAGATATGAAGATCGTGTAATTCCTCTATTGCTACTTCTCGAACTTCTTTTGTTCGATCTTCAAATCGATCTCGCTCTAATGTCAGTTTGCCCTCATCTTTATCATAAATGATACGGGCTGCCGCACGAATACAGCATTCAAACCCTTTTTGTGTGTCAATTTGATCAATGAATACCTCTGCGCTCGTCATATCATCTATAGGAATAGATTGAACGGAGCGTTTGATATGGAAAACATGCTCTTGTTCATTACTCCTCAGTGCTTGGAGCTCAGTGACTGGCTTTTGAATCAGATGTCCGTCATCATCTAAATGGAGCTCTCTCGGGATCGTGAGGCAGTGAATCCATTGATATGAAATCGTTGGATGATGCTCTTCTCCTTGATCAGGCACTCCCATCCATCCAATTAAAAGACGTCTGCCTGACTCGTCTAAAAAGGTTTGCTGCGCATAGAAGTCAAAACCGCGATCCAGCTCCTCAAACGCTCCATGTGTATATTGATAGGTATGATCATTTAATCTCCCAACAAAATAGCCGGATTGATGGGTATTCTGATATTTTAAGCCCTCCGGCTCGAGTCCTTGCGGTGACACAATCAATACATCCCGGCCATCTAATTCAAATAGATCTGGACATTCCCACATATAGCCGAAATCCTCTAATCCATTTTTTCCACTGCCTGCAATGATGCCTTGAAACGTCCAACCGTCTAAAGTATCAGAGGTAAACAAGACGAGATTCCCTTTCAGATCAAGACTTTGTGCACCAAGAACCATGTACCATTGGCCATTTCGCTTCCATACTTTCGGATCACGAAAATGAGCGGTGAATCCTTCTGGCAGCGTCGCCACGACACCTTTTTTCTGAAAATGAATGCCATCCTCTGAAACAGCTAAACATTGATATGTCTCACGGTTCCCTTCTTCATCGCGAACGTTTCCAGTGTACATCACATACATATGTCCATCGTCTATGAATGCACTGCCAGAATAACAGCCGTTTTGATCAAACCAATCACTTGGAGCAAGGGCGGCTTCCTCGTGCTGCCAATTTACTAGATCTACCGAAGTGTAATGTCCCCAAAATTTTGCGCCATGTCCTGTTTTGAATGGCTGCCACTGATAAAAAACATGGTACACCCCATTCCACTGAATTAAACCATTCGGGTCATTTAAAAGACCGACTGGCGGCATTAAATGAAAATGCTGGCGGTACACATCTTTGTTCACCAAATGCTCATAGTTTCGAATACGTTCTGCTACCTTTTGACGAAGTGCTGCATCAATTGTTGTCATGACTGTGATCTCTCCTTGATTATTTTTCGACTTCTTTTACTTTAAAAATGATAGTGAGAGTAAATGAAACAGCAACAGCTATTAACATACCAATAACATAATTTACCACATTTTGTAAACCGAATGGCGCTGCAATGGCAATCATCGGAATACCCGTTAAGCCATAAGCGTTGGCTGCTACCTTCGTGAAGACAACAAATGCCCCGCCTAAAGCGCCTCCAATCATCGCAGCAATAAACGGTTTACGATAGCGGAGGTTGACACCGAATATGACAGGCTCGGTAATTCCTAGGAAAGCTGAAAAAGCTGCAGGAAGTGCGATTTCTTTTGTTTTCGCACGTTTCGCTAAGAAAAAGACAGCCAATCCCGCCCCGCCTTGTGCTACATTGGACATCGCCCAAATTGGCAGCAAATAGTTCCTTCCAATATCATTCAGCAACCCTGCTTCAATCGCATGGAAGCTATGATGAACCCCTGTCAGCACAATGAGAGAGTAGGCACCTCCGAAAATGAGTCCTGCTAAGAATCCTGCATGATCATAAATAAATGTCAGTGCATTCGAAATTCCTGTACCGAGCATTCTTCCAAGCGGTCCGACTGCAATAAATGTCACAAATCCAGTCACAATGACCGTCACAAACGGGGTCACAAGTAAATCAATACTGTTCGGAACCACTTTTCTTAAATTCTTTTCAACAAGACACATGATGTATACCGTCAATAAGACTGGAATGACGGTTCCTTGGTAACCAAGAAGGGCAATATCAAAATTGAATAGATGCATATATTCTGGTTTCGCATCCGTTAGGCCCCACGGGTTGAGCAGGTTCGGGTGAATCATGATCCCACCAATTACAGCTCCTAAATAAGGATTTCCACCAAACTCTTTCGCTGCACTGACCCCAATTAAAATCGGTAAAATGATAAAGGCTGCGCTTGAGAACATATCAAGCATTTGAAAGATCGCGGAGCTTGGGTCAACCCATTTGAAGGCTTTCATCATACCTAGTAGTCCCATTAATAAACCGCTCGCAACAATTGCAGGAATGATCGGTACAAAAATATTTGATAACGTCTTGGCAAAACGTGCAAGGGGATTCATTTTTTGTTTCACCGCTTCATCATGGCTGACAGGTTTTTGATTCTCGTCGTCTGCCTCAAGACCGGTCTCACGAGCAAAAGGCTCATACACTTTGTTAACAGAGCCTGTTCCAAATATGATCTGGAATTGACCCGAGCTTGAGAAGGCCCCCTTCACACCCTCAAGTTCTTCAATGGCATCTTTATCAATCAACGCCTCGTCTTTCATCACCAATCGGAGTCGTGTGGCACAATGCGTAGCACTGATGACATTTTCTTTGCCACCTAATAATGTTGTTAATTCTTTTGCTGTTTTTTGATAATCCATGTTGTCTCCCCCTTTTTTAAAGCAAAAAAGACCTAAAATTCACCAACGAGCAAAGGACATATATGTCCCCTCGTTACGCAAATTTTAGGTCTTGCCTGCCTGACAGTCACAATCCCACCATATTGAATTTTGATTACGCTTTCATCATAGTATATGAGCGTGACCTGCGTCAACCTCTTTTTTCGAATCAAAGGACCCATATACACTAATTAAAGTAGTGTGCATAAAAAAAAGCCTGCATGCAGGCATCATCATTTTAAACCAATTCGGCATCCTGCAGACGCTGGACATGCAGCGTGATGTAGCCGATCTCCGATTCAGGGAGATGAAGTCCGTATTCATTTTTTAACAAATCAGCAAGTCCAAGTGCACACCGGTAAGCCGAATCATACTTTGTTTGGATAAAACTCAGCATATCATCGTCCATGATTTGAAATGCCTCATTCGATTCCAACCTGCCTAATGCATACCTCAAATGTGTCACAAGCCGCTGATAGGAAATACTATCCTCATCAATTGAATGCTGAAAATAGCTTTCTATATGCTCAACCATTTCTTTGATCATCGTTGTATATTTCACGGTCTTTTTCATAGACTCCGTATTCATTTTGGCCGTATGAATATGAAGAGCCACATACCCTGCCTCATCGTCCGGCAGTTCAACCCCAAGCCGATCCTTTACATAACGAATGGCATACTTTCCAATATCATATTCCTGCTTATATAAGACTTTGATCTCACCAAGCAATTTATTATAGAGCACAATGCCTTTTTGAAGACGCTCAATGGCAAAGGATAAATGGTCAGTCAGTGATATGTGGATATGATCACTGAGTGGCATCATCAGTTCTCCCTCTGCATAGCTGATGATATGCTCTGCCACCTCAATATGCGCCTCTGGCAATGTCGCAAGAATTTGTTTGAATTTCTCATTTTCTTCACGCACAACAAAGATTTTCTCTATTTTTTGAACGGGAACGACGTCATTTTTCCCCTTCTGAAAAGCAATTCCAGGCCCCATCACAATTTTCTCCTGATCACCTTCCTTCACAACCACTGCATTGTTATTCAAGATTTTATATATCTTCAAGGGGTATCCTCTCCCACCAGATAACGTTTCTTATGTGGGATTTTACCCTGTTTCAAGTCTCATGTAAAGGTAATAGCGGACCAGCACGCGCCTCTCTCGCCGTCTTCTCATCGAGCATTATTAGGCTTTTCTGAAACGCTTTTTCTGTCCTGCGCTTCTTCTTCTTTTCTTCTACCAGCTTCTCTAGCTCTCTCTCTTTCACGACTTGAAAGAACCCATCATCCACTGCGGCTGCTTGAAAACGCTGCTGCTTCATCATCACACCAGGATTCACAAGCACATTCATCATAAAACCAAACCACACACTCAACCAGTTTTTGAAGCTCTTCACTGAACATCCCTCCGCTTTTCTTAGAATCTATCAGTTCTAGCAAAACAACTGATCCTATCATATCCCGAGAAAACAGAGAGGTTTGTCACAATCTGGGTGAAAAAACAAACTAGTTTTCAGAAGTTTTGTTGAAAAGTGCAGAAGATCATCACGTACAATGATGTTTGAATAAAAATTTTATACACACTCTATCCAAAAGATAAGCACACCTTATCAACAGGGTTTATCCACATATCAACATCCCTTTACTAGATTTTGTGTATGTGATTTTTTTATTTTCCATATATGTATCTAAATAATTGAGTTATCAACAGCTATTTGTGCATAAGTGAGACTTTATAAACAAAATAGGTCTTTGTAACTATGTAAAATAAGACCATTTTAGTAAAGGAATTGTTTTCATCGTATTGAATACTTAATAACGGGCAGTGAATCTTTCCTATTTATCCACAAAAAGAAAGGCTATCTCCCTAAAAACACAGCTAGAAAGGGGAAAATTAATGAAAAAGGTAATCTCTCGTGCTTCTGTTCTATTGTTCTCCACTATTTTTATTTTATCCACATTCTTTACAGGTCAACAGGCTGCTGCCGCTCCATCGAACAAACAGGTGGAATTGGAAAAAGCAGAAATCTTCGGTGAAATCAATGTCAATTCTAGAAAACATACCACTGTCATTGTTGAATTAAAGGAAAAATCCTTAGTTGAAGCTAAGCAAAAAGGCAAAGCACAAACGAAGGCCTCCCTCAAAAAATCTCGAACAAAAATAAAAAATGCAGCACTCAAAGAAATAGATAAAGCGAGTGTTCGTCAAGAATATGAAAAAGTCTTCTCTGGTTTCTCTATGAAACTTCCTGCAAACGAAATTCCGAAGCTGCTCGCAGTGGACGGAGTAAAAGCTGTTTATCCGGATGTTACATATAAAACAGATGAAGTGAAAAAGGAAAGTGTTCAGCTTCCAAATGAAGATGTCTCCCCTCTTATGGATAAAAGTGCTCCATTTATCGGTGCACCAAAAGCTTGGGATGCCGGCTACTCTGGGAAAGGGGTAAAGGTCGCTGTTATTGATACTGGAGTAGACTATACCCACCCCGATTTAAAAGGAAACTTCGGCTTATACAAAGGCTATGATTTTGTTGATAACGATTATTCTCCGCAAGAGACGCCTAACGGAGACCCTAGAGGCGAATCGACAGACCACGGTACACACGTCGCAGGGACCATCGCGGCAAATGGACAAATTAAAGGTGTTGCAAAGGATGCCACACTTCTTGCATACCGCGTACTTGGACCAGGCGGATCTGGGACAACTGAGAACGTTCTTGCAGGCATCGACCGGGCGGTTACTGACGGAGCAGATGTCATGAACCTCTCTCTTGGAAACAGTGTCAACAACCCTGATTATGCAACAAGCATCGCACTTGATTGGGCCATGTCTGAAGGGGTTGTCGCTGTCACATCGAATGGAAACAGCGGTCCGAACAGCTGGACAGTTGGTTCTCCCGGTACGTCAAGAGATGCCATTTCAGTCGGAGCAACTCAGCTTCCTTACAGCCTTTACAATGTGAAATTCCCGAACTATTCTACTGCAAAAGTAATGGGCTACTACCAAGAGAGTGATTTAAAAGCACTTGACCAAAAACAAGTCACACTCGTTCAAGCAGGTATCGGTGACGAAAAGGCATTTGAAAACATTGATGTTCAAGGAAAAGTCGCCGTGATTGAACGAGGAGCCATCGCCTTTGTTGATAAAGTCGACAACGCAAAAGCTGCTGGTGCAATCGGCGTTGTGATGTATAACAACACAGATGGAGAAATCCCAGTTGATGTACCGGGTCTTGCTCTTCCTACCATTAAGCTTTCAAAAGCTGAAGGAACGGCGCTTGTCAAAGCTATTGAGGCTGGAAACAATACAACAACTTTCTCCATTCAATTTGTCAAAGAACTTAGTGAGCAAGTCGCTGACTTCTCATCTCGCGGACCAGTTGTGGATACGTGGATGATTAAACCTGATTTATCAGCACCTGGTGTGAGTATTGTGAGTACGATCCCAACGCATGATCCTTCTCAGCCTTACGGATATGGCTCTAAGCAAGGAACAAGCATGGCTTCTCCGCATGTGGCAGGAGTTGCAGCAATCATTAAGCAAGCAAAACCATCGTACTCAACGGAACAAATCAAAGCATTGCTAATGAATACAGCAGAAAAACTATTTGACGCAAACGGCAGCCCATTCCCTCATAACACTCAAGGGACAGGCAGTGTTCGCATCATTGAAGCACTCCAAGCGTCTTCAATCGTTTCTGACGCCAGCTATTCTTACGGCACATTCTTGAAAGAAAAAGGCGTTCAAATCAAAACGAAGAAATTCAAGGTAAAAAACCTTTCAAAAGCACCGAAAACGTATACCATTGATTACAAATTCGATGGCAGCGGCATTCGTACAAACGGAACGAAAAAAATCACTGTCAAAGGAAATTCAACTGGGTCCTTTACGTCTGCGGTACAGGTGAAATACGGTAAAACCAAAAAAGGAACATACCAAGGCAGCATCACCCTTCGCGAAAATGGCAGAAAGGTCACAGAGATCCCAACTTTATTGATTGTTAAAGAGCCTGATTACCCGCGCGTCACCTCGGTTTCCGTAGAGCCGGATAACCGTGCTGGAAGCTATGTCATCAGCAGCTATCTGCCTGGCGGCGCTGAGAATCTTGCATTTCTCGTTTACTCGACAGATGGAGAATATTTAGGTGAAGCAGGAGTTTATCAACATGTTGATAAAGGAGAGCACCGAGTGAAGTGGAATGGTACGATCAATCAAGGCCAAAAGCTCGCGTCTGGTGAATATACAATGCTGGCTTATGCAAGTTTGAAAGGGAAATCAGACACTGTTCAAACGAAAGAACCTTTCGAAATTTACCCTGAATAAATGTGAATCACAAGAAAAGCCTTGCTTGAGCGAATATGCTCATCAAGGCTTTTCGATCATATATGGAGGAAAGAGAGATTGATGTTGATATTGCTATGGATCGTTTCTTTTTTTACTGCTTTTTTTCTAACGATCACCTTGGTGTATTTTCTCACCCTTTTACATGCGAAACATCCTCGTCCTTTTCATCAAGCATGCGAGCTGACGGTCTATGTATCCTTCATTTACCCGCTTAGTTTGCTGGTGACAGCCACGTTTTTGTTCATCATGATGCTCATTTTCCCCTTTTACTGGCTGCGCGGACGATAAACATACATACGTTATGCATCAAAGGCTTCTTTTAATAAACGATACGATGTGAGCCGGTCTTGCATGTGGTGAGTAATCGTCACAGCGATCACTTCATTTGTACGATACGCTTTCGCTAGTGCCGTCAGCTGTTTTTTCACAGAAGATGGCGTTCCAACCACCATCCTTTGACGATTGGCAGCCACTCGTTTTTGTTCATATGGACTGTAGGAATAAGCTTGTGCGGCTTCATATGAAGGAAAGCCCCTAAGGTTTTGCCCCTGTTCATTGGCAAGCAGAGATAAATCTAAGCTAACTGCCAGTTTTTCTGCGTGCTCCTCTGTTTCAGCACATAACACGAAAACTGCCACACTGACGCGCGGCTCAGCACCGAATGCTGAAGGTTCAAAGCGGTTGATATACTGCGCTACTGAGTCTTCTCCGCCTTCGCCATTGATAAAGAGAGCAAACGTATAGCCTGCACCTGCTTTCGCCGCTAGCCTCGCACTCTCTCCAGAGGAACCAAGCATCCATACCTCTGGTGCAGTCTCTACCTTCGGAGAAGCGGTTAAATGAGGCAGCGGGTAAAATTCATCCGCTAGGTCATGTAAATAGACCTTCAACTCTTCTACCTGCTCAGGATATTGATCACCTAGACGTTTTCGTTCACCGTTATGAAGGGCAATGGAGGAGATCGGCATACCACCGGGAGCACGTCCAATGCCAAGATCGATTCTGCCAGGAGACAGTGCTTCTAGAACCCTGAAGTTCTCTGCTACTTTATAGGCGCTATAGTGAGGCAGCATCACACCGCCTGAGCCAATACGTATGTGTGATGTAACGGCTGATAAATGGCCAAGAAGCACCTCTGGACTCGATCCTGCAAGCCGATTTGAAAAGTGATGCTCTGATACCCAAAATCGGTGATAGCCCCACTTCTCTGCCTGCTTTGCCAATTCAACTGTTTGCTTCAATGCCTCAGCAGGTGTTGCCTCTCCGATCAACGGAGATTGATCCAGTATGCTTAATTTCATCGTGCTACACCTCTTACAGAAAGCCCCCTCTCTCAATCGAAAGGGGGATTCCTTATTTATTTTCGATTAAAGCCCTTCTCTTTGACAAATTCTCCAAGGAAGGCACGCTTTGGCTGGCTAAAGCCGCGAAGCATCTGCTCGGACCAAGTATCTTTTCTTTCACCGTTTGTTCGTTCTTCATAATACGAGGAAATGCGATCATCGTATTCCTTTAAATAACGATCCACATGCGCTTCATCTTGCTGATATGAATTTTCATGATAAATAAGTTCAACTGGCAGACGTTCCTTTTGTGACGATTGACTGGCTGGATGTCCGACAACCAGACCAAACAACGGCAGCACATAAGATGGCGTTTCAAGTAATTCAGAGACTTCTCTCAGTTGATTACGCAGACCGCCAATGTAGCAGATCCCAAACCCCATTGATTCTGCGGCTACACTCATATTTTGCGCAGCCAGCGCCGCATCAATGACGCTAATGAGAAAGGCTTCCGTATTCTCAAGCGCCTCCTGATGATTTTTCCCTGCTTTTTTTGCAATATCATCATGGCGTTTCAAGTCTGCACAGAAGACAAAGAAATGCCCATTCTTCTCAACGTATGGCTGATTCCCAGCCAGTTCCGCAAGCTTGGCCTTCTTCTTCTGATCTGTGACACCAATCATACTGTACGCCTGTACATAGCTTGATGTCGAAGCAGCCTGTGCACTTTTGATGAGTGTCAGTACCTCTTCTTCGGACAAACGCTCGTCTGTAAACGAACGGATGGACCGATGATTTAATATCGTTTCTATTGTTTTATTCAATTCGAAGACCTCCTTCACTTCTACTATCATAAGACAAAGACATATGGCTTTTCAAAAATAAAAACTCATATGAAAAAAGACAGTCTATTCTTAGACTGCCCCAGCGTGTAGACAAACCCTCGCATTCGGTGTCAGTCCTGTGCGCTGGTGCTCACGAATGTCAAATTCGCTCCGCGCCAGTGCTCGTCCTTCCTAGACTGCAAAGGTTTTCTATCACGCTGAAAAGAAGACAAAGGACTAAAATAAAGATCATTTTAGCCCTTTGTCAACAATCTGAGGCAGTCTATTCTTAGACTGCCCTTACTTTTTTATTTAAATAAATAGCTTTGATATTTCGTTAATTGAACACTTGCGTTATAAGCGATTCCGAAACCAATGAGAACAGATAAGACGGAGCTGCCTCCGAAGCTGATAAACAGGAGCGGAATCCCTGTTACAGGCATTACACCTATGTTCATCCCAATGTTCTGGAACGTATGAATCACAATCAGTGCTGTATATCCAACACAGAAGAATGATGCAAATCGGCTATATGGATGGATGCGATCGATCAGCACGACAAGCCGGTAGATCAAGAAGAAGAACATGATCACAACAAACGCACAGCCGACAAAGCCAAAGGCTTCTCCTATAATCGAGAAAATCATATCTGTTTGTGCTTCAGGAACATAGACTTTTAAGTTTTTAACCCCATTCCCAAAAATCTGTCCAGCACCAATGGCCATAATGGCTTGGTCTACTTGATATTTATCAGACCCAGAAGCATCCTGTGTCTGCGCTTGGTTGGCTGACGTAGATTGATCAGGCAGCCAAGCAGTAATCCGGTTAATCTGATACTGCTGAATACCGATTGTTTTCGCAACATCAGGGAAGAGAATGATCACGGCTAACACAGCGGCAATTAAAAGCACAACCACGGAACCAATGAGAGAGATCAATTTCCAATTGACTCCTGATAAAAACACCATCACGACCACAATAAACATACAGACAGCTGCCGTCCCTGCATCCTGTAAGAAGATCAGTCCAACTGGGACAGCTGCCACTCCGGCAATTTTTAATAGAAGGAAGATATCATCTTCTAATGTCCGTTTTCCTCTAGGGCTTGATTTTCCAATGACAGATGCGAGCATCATAATCAAACCTATTTTCATGAACTCTGAAGGCTGAAGTGTCCCAACCCCCGGTATCACAAACCAGCTTTTTGCACCATTTTTAATTGGGGCAAAATCATGACCTCCGATTTGTGCAGGAGCGATTTTCAGAAAAATTAACAGCAAAATGCCGCCTATAAAAATATATAAGCTCAGTTTTTCTAATTGCTCTAAGTCAAAATAATTAATGGCTACAATACATATGACCCCGACCATGTAGTAAATAATCTGCCTCGTCCATGCATTAGTTCCATACTGCCCAAACTGACCCGCAGCATATATCGCAATGACACTGATGGCAAAGAAGGCGAAAAATATAAAAATCAAATCCCCTTGATAGTAAGGAGATGTATTCTGCTTGTTCATGAACTAACCACCCTTATTACAAAACATAAAAGCCCTTATTTATATTAGATTGAAATTTTCACAAAAGCAACTCACCTTAAATATGACGGAAGATACTGCCGAAAGGTTCCAATCAATTTTCAAAAAATGAAATACTTTTCATCCTAACAATAGGAAAATATTCCTCTACACGCTTATCAAGCAACCGATCATGAGTCCTTTAAAAAGATTATTTTACAGATTTTAAGGGGAAAATTCAATGACCTATGTGGCGATATGACAAGCAATATCGTGCCAGTGTACGGTATACGGAGGGAAAAAGAAAAAAACCGTTTTTTACGGAATAAGGCCCATTTTCCAATTATTGCGTTTACTTCAAAGTCAATTGTGGTATAATACTTGTAACAAAATGTTCACATTATCTCCTAAAAACAGACACAATTGCATCCTGACCTCTCATTTGATTTGAACATCAACTTACAAAGGAGTTGGATACGATGGATATGTTCTTTGCGTACCTATGTATTGCAACGGCTACACCCCTGTTTTTATGGCTTGAAAACAGAAAAATTGCACTAGCTTCAATTCCACCTATTATGATTATGTGGATTTTCTTCGGTCTTTACATGACAAGCAGTTTATCTCCAGCAGGACATACCTTCATGATCGCATTCTTTGCCATTAACGTGATTTTGGCACACATTGCAGCGTTCCTCATTTATGGACTTCCATTCATTCGCAAAAGATTTAGCAGCACCAGATAAATTACGCTCCCCCTAATGGAAGCGTTATCAACGCTATGATAAAAACCACTCACCTTAAAGATGAGTGGTTTCAGACCGTAGACAAACCCCACCTTTACTTCAAGTAAAAGTGGGGTTTTCACATTTTTTTGATAAAAACATCATGTGTTTTACGCTGGACATGGTCCTTTCCATGTCCAGTTTGCTAGCTTTTTGAGATTCATGGCAGCGAAAGTAAGCATCGCCTGCATTGAAACTTTTTTGAGTCCACGAAGTTTCGTCCAACGCATACCATGCTTTTCTTTTGCATCCGCAAAAACGCGTTCTATTGTTTCTTTCCGTTTTGCATAAATGTCTTTATTCATTTGTGTCAGTCTCAGATGGTCTGCTTCATCTAGATAGTCCTGCCAAATATGCCGATGAATTTGTTTGGTGTGATTTTGACTTTGTGTACATTTATCTAAATATGAGCAGGACTTACATATCTCTGAATCAGACGCATATTGCTTATAGCCTTCTCTAGTCGTTGTACGATAAGAGAGAATTTGCCCGTTGGGGCAAATGTAACAATCAAAATATGCATCATATACGTATTCACTCTTTTTCAAATAACCAGCTTTTGTTCTTGGACGAGTGTAAGGCATGACAGGTCTTATCTCTTGATCCATTAAAAACTTAGCGAGATAAGGTGTTTTATATCCCGCATCTACTGCGACTACATTTGGTTTTCCGACTTTCTCTGATACCTCTGATACGAGTGAATCCAACATACGACTATCATGAACATTTCCGCCTGTGACCAACGAGCCTAAAATAAATCCTTTTGAATCACAAGCTGTATGAAATGAATAAGCAAATGACTTTTCACGTTCATCCTTTACATAGTAGCCACTTTCTGGGTCAGTCGTGCTAACTTTAACTTCTTTTGTTTCTTCTTTATTCTGTAGGGGTAAGGGCTTTTTTCCATGTTCTTCACGATCAATATTGATCTCCTCATGGAGCTGATTTTGATAACTTCTCGTCTCTACTCGAACGACTTTCTTTTCAAGTTTCTTCTTATTGGCATTCGCCTTGACATGAGTGGAATCAATGAAGGCAATTGAAGGGTCAACAAACCCTTTTTTCATCGCTTCTCTTAAGATTCGATAAAAAATTTGTTCAAATAAATCTGTATCGTGGAAGCGTCTCACGTAGTTTTTACCGAAGGTAGAAAAGTGCGGGATTTTCTCCGAAAACCCATATCCAATAAACCAACGATAAGCCACGTTAGTTTCAATTTCTTTAATGGTTTGACGCATAGAGCGAATACCAAATAGATATTGGATTAAGACCATCTTAATGAGAACAACAGGATCAACACTTGGTCTACCATTGTCGGAACTATAATGATCTTTGACAAGATCATAAATGAAGTCAAAATCGATTGCTTGATCTATTTTCCGTACAAGATGATCTTGAGGCACTAATTCATCTAAAGCCACTACTTCTAATTGGTTTCGTCTTTCTTCTTCACGTTTGGATAACATGTTCATCCCCCACAGACTTGTGTTATTACCCTTATTATACAAAAAAGCTTGTAGACTTTGTCTACAAGCTGAAACCACTCACCTTAAAGATGAGTGGTTTTTTATTATTTCTCTGAATGCTCCGAGTGCTTTGGTGCAGATGGTGAATAACCATCTTTACTGTTCTCTCCGTGGCTGTAGTGAGCCGCAAAGATCCAAACAGATCCGATAACGAAGATAATCGCACAGAACAGACCAAACAATGTATTTCCGACTTGAACAGTTCCGTTCTCGCTTTCTGTCATGTGCATAAACATGAATAGCTGCAAGAACGCTTGAATAAATGCAAAACCAAAGATAATCCATAGTTTTGCGGAACTGCCAATTTCAGCTCCAATGGCAATCCAAAATGCTAAGACTGTTAGCACAATGGATAGGATGAAGCCAACTACGTGTTTCCAAGGGAAGTGTTCGTGCTCTGCTGAGGAATGTGTTTTTCCAGCCATATCACAAAAGCCCCCCTAATCCGATCAAGTAAACAGCTGTGAAGATGAAAATCCATACAACATCAAGGAAATGCCAGTATAGACTTGAGATAAAAATCTTCGCTGCTGTTTGTGGAGTTAATCCACGTTTTTTAATTTGGAACAAGACCCCGGTAATCCAGAAGATACCGATCGATACGTGTAATCCGTGAGTTCCTAAGAGTACAAAGAATGCAGACCAATACGCACTTGTATGAATGCTCGCACCCTCATGCACATAATGGAAGAACTCAAAAATCTCAAAGCCAACGAAGCCTGCGCCTAGAAGCAGTGTTAGAATCGTCCAAATGACAACCCCTTTTGTACTTCCACGGCGCATTTCATGAACGGCAATCCCACATGTGAATGAACTAACCAATAGCAGGAATGTCATGATCAATACAAGTTTCATATCAAACAGCTCAGCTGGTAAAACGCCACCAGCTGTTCTGCCATGAAGAACAAAGTAGGTCGCAAAAAGTGTTGAGAATAACACGATTTCCGCGCCAAGGAATATCCAGAAACCAAGGATGTTTAAACGTCCTGTTTCAGACTGATATTCAAGCGGTGCATTTGCATAGCTGCTATCATTATGTCCCATTACTTCTGCGCCTCCTTATTCTTTTTCTCTGTTTCAATCACTTCTTCAACAGGAATATAGTAGCCATCGTCGTATTCGAATGAACGTAAAATCATCGTTGCGAATACACCGATTAAGCCAATAACGCCAATCCAGTACCATTCAAATACAAGACCGAATGCACCAAGTCCGAAGAATGCAGACATGATAAGTGGTCTGCCTGAATTGTGCGGCATGTGAATTTTCTTGAATTCTTTTTCAGGATGAACGTCTACATTGTTTTGCTTCCAATGATGGAATGCATCTGGTGTTGTCACTTCTGGAAGTGCTGCAAAGTTATAATGCGGCGGAATTGCAGAAGATGTCGCCCAGTCAAGTGTACGTCCTTCTCCCCAGCTGTCTCCAGACACTTCACGTTTTGCATGTCTCCAGCTATAGTAAATGTTGTAGCAAAGGATGATGAATCCGACACCCATCATAAATGCACCAATTGTTGAGATAAAGTTTAGTGCAGTCCAGCCATCTTCTGGTCCATACGTATAAATACGTCTTGGCATTCCTTGCAGTCCTAAGAAGTACTGCGGGAAGAAACAGATGTTAAATCCGATCATAAATACCCAGAAGAACCATTTGCCGATTCTTTCGTTTAACTTGTAACCAAACATTTTTGGATACCAGAAAACAAGTCCAGCAAAACAAGCAAAGACAGTACCTGCGATTAATACATAGTGGAAGTGGGATACAAGGAAGTACGTGTTATGGTACTGATAATCCGCAGCTGCCATCGCAAGCATAACCCCAGTGACACCACCGATAACGAAGTTCGGGATGAAACCAAGTGCCCAAAGCATTGGTGAAGTAAAGCTGATACGGCCTCGATACATTGTAAAGAGCCAGTTAAAGATTTTTACACCTGTTGGTACAGAAATCGCCATTGTAGTAATCGAGAAGAATGAGTTAACCGCTGCACTATTCCCCATTGTAAAGAAGTGGTGAACCCACACAAGGAAACTAAGAACAGAGATTGCCACAATCGATACAACCATCGCTTTGTAACCAAACAGCTGTTTTCTTGAGAACGTCGCAAAAATTTCTGAGAAAATACCGAAAGCCGGCAGGATTACGATATATACCTCAGGATGTCCCCAAATCCAGAAAAGGTTCGCCCAAAGCATTGGCATACCGCCTGCTTCGAGTGTAAAGAATGCAGAACCGAATAAACGATCAAATGTCATAAGTGCTAAAGCAACTGTTAATACAGGGAATGCGAATACGATGATGACAGACGTGATCAATGTTGTCCATGTAAACATTGGCATACGCATAAGCGTCATACCTTTTGTACGCATTTTTAAGATGGTCACCATGAAGTTAATACCTGTCATAAGTGTACCAATACCTGCAATTTGGAGCCCGAGCAAGTAGTAGTTCTGTCCAGGACCTGGTGAGAAATCATTTCCGGCGAGCGGCATGTAACTCGTCCAGCCTGCACTTGGTGATCCTCCAATAACGAAGGAAATGTTGAACAGCATCGCTCCGACCATGAATGTCCAGAAGCTAAGGTTGTTCAAATAAGGGAATGCAACGTCACGTGCACCAATTTGAAGAGGAACAACGACGTTGATTAAACCAATTAAAAATGGCATCGCCATGAATAGAATCATGATCGTACCATGCGTTGTGAAAATTTCATTATAGTGGTTGGAATCTAAAAACGTATTATTAGGAAGCGCCAGCTGCGCGCGCATCATCAGTCCGTCTACCCCACCGCGGAAGAACATGATCACAGCAGCAAGGATATACATAATCCCAAGCTTTTTATGATCAACTGATGTTAGCCATTCTTTCCAAAGCCATTTCCACTTTTTAAAGTAGGTTAAAACAAACACGATGGCAATGGAAGTAAGAGCGATAGAAATTTGCGCACCAAGAATTAATGGGTCTCCAGTTACAAAAAACTCATCCCATTTCAAATGCATAACGGCCTCCTCCTTTCCTTAGTCAGTTTATTCATTCTCTAGTTTTCTTTTATAGTTCTTCACATTCTCGAAAGGATCTGTTTTCGAATGTGGAGAAACTGATTGATAACCTAAACGTTTGCGTGCTTGGAGTGCGTATTCAGAATCCTCTCCATGCTTCGCAAAGGATAAATGTGTTGATGAGAATGTCTGCACATCTGCAGCATCAGGAAGCATCAAGTAGTCATACGTTTTCTTCGTTAACTTTGGTGCTTCTTTTTTCGTTTTGTTTACCCATTTATCATAGTCAGACTGCGTCATCGCATTGACTTTGAATTTTTGCTGAGCAAAGCCCTCGCCTGTGAAGTTGGCGTTTCTTCCTTCGTATGTGCCGACTTCATCAGCTTGAAGATATTGTTCCATCTCCATTCCAGCCATCGCATACTTCTCCCCGCCTAGCTGAGGAATCCATAGTGATGCCATTGTATCAGCGGAAGTGATTTTGAATAAAATCGGCTGATTTTTTGGAATGTTTAAGTAGTTCACTGTTTCAATATTCTCCTCTGGATAGCTAAAGATCCATTTCCAATCAACTGCTGTAGCATAAACGACAAGTGGATCTTTATGGCTTGTTGCTTGAGGCGCCTCTTCCAAAGAGTAAATTGTTTTTACAGTTGGAACCGAAAGGGCAGCAACGATTAATATTGGGATCACTGTCCAGACAACTTCTAGAAGCGTATTCCCGTGTAGTTCTGGGTTATAAGAGGCGTTTCCAACGTCCTTACGCTCACGGTATTTAACCAAAATGATGGTAAACAGTACAAATACCGCTCCAACGATAAAGAGCATAAATCCAATGGATAAAAGGATTAAGTCTTTTTGTTGTGCTGCGACAGGTCCTTTAGGATCTAAAACAGCGATATTGCTGCAACCTCCTAATACAAAAACACTCACGAGCATCGCTAATAAAAGCATAGGTTTAATGGCTCTGAACAAGAAGATCACCATCCTTCCTTAGATAATGTATAAATTGCTGAATAATTGTGAAAAGCCATCTGCCTTCGAAAACTTTTCTTCCCTTTGTAATGCTATCAAAATCTGTTAGAGTTAGCTTCCCTTTTTTCAAAAGTTCATTTATTTTTCAACAGATTTCTATTAAAATGTCATAAATTCGACATAAATTTATATTATTGCACACACAATAAATTTCTAGGATTTTGAAAAGTTGAGAGTTGAAGGCAAAGGACAAACAATCAAAAACTTTGTCAAATTTAGGTTTACCACAATAAAAAAGTTTGTTCAAATTTCAATTTAACTTAATGAAATTTTATCTAGATAAACAATTTCAAAATAGGTATCCCACATTTAACAAAAACCTTACTCATTTTAACGCAAGTTCACCAGAAAAGAAAGTACCGATCCTCAGCCTATGCGCTGTAAGAATTGGTAATGATGCTGAATAAGTGGAATCCCGCTAAAGAATTCCAGCAAAAAACCGGCTCAGCGCCGGCACTCTGCATTATTCATCTCTCACTAAGATATCAGGTCGTCTATAAATTTCTCCTTCATGTTCAATGTCGATGTACGTCCACTTGCCTGTATACGTTAAAAAGCGGTTTCCCTCTTTTTCTACAACGATCGTATCCTCTGATTTCAGTCCAGGCAATGAAGGGTTCCATGTAAACACTTGATGTAGCTGAATGTCTTCCTTCGATGAGGGAACGGCAATGATTTCCCTGGATACAAACCCTGTCTTTCCCCCTTGATGAAGCTTTTTCCAGCTATCAGGGAATCCCTCTTTTTCATACTGAGCAATACCTGCTTTCAGTACATCTCCTAATGTCTTACCAGGTCGCGTAGCAGCATTCATGACCGTATCAATTCGTGCCAGCCGCTCTTTGTTCTCTTCAAGCTCCTTCGGAAGCTGCCCAAAGTACACAGACCTTGTCACATTCGCTACGAGCCCGTTCCGCTCTGCGCAGAGTACAACAAGCGCATGCTTTTGAAGTGCTTTCTCTGTTGGAATCGGGTGTCGGTATTGATGAATACGGTCATCCGTTGCTACTAGCAGAACCTCTATCGTCATCCCTTGTGCAATGGCTCTTTGAGCAACAAGCGAAGCAATTTCGTGCTCGGTCTGCCCTGGAACGATTTCTTGACAGACACTTTCTACAATAACTGCTGTTTCATGACAGAGCATTTCATATTGTCTGAGCTGTGAAGCAGTTAGGATTGAGCGAACATGCGACAAATCCGGTTCGATCCATTCAAATCCATCCATTTGAATATCCGTCCCAATTCGTTTACCTTTTGTGAGTTCTTGAATGTATGGGGTCTCATCCTCATACCAATCCATTGTGACCACTTGAAACGGATGATCGACGTACGCCATTTCTTCTTCAATGATCCGCTTTTCTTCCATTTGATTCACAATGAGAATGAGGTCGTCTTTTAACACGAGCAGCTGGCACACACCATCTGGCGTATTTAACACAATGTGATTCCTTCTTCCGCCTGTCAGCCAAGAAAAATTATTTCGCTTTTGAATCAAAACACCATCAAGCTGCTTTTCTTCCATTAGCCCTCTTACTTGTTCAATCATCTAATCACCTGCCTGTTTGAAGTGTTTGAATGAAACGGTTAAAAGCTGTTTTCCCTTGCTCAGTTCTTTTAAACACACCTGCCTGTGAGAGAATTCGAGAAAAAACAGAGCCAATTTCTTGTTGTAAAATGGTTTCGGTGTTCTCCTCTGTAAAACTGTTCTCTTCAAGCAGTCGTTTTGCCCATATGGCGTGTTTCCTAATCTCAGGACACGCATTGATTTCTTCAAGAGGGTTTTCCGATAGCAACGCCTCTTTTAATTGGCTTAATTCCTCTGCTAATCTACCAGGAAGGACAGCAAGGCCCATGACTTCAATTAATCCGATATTCTCTTTTTTAATATGGTGGACTTCTTTGTGCGGGTGGAAAATGCCGTCCGGGTGCTGCTTATCTGTACGGTTATTCCGCAGCACTAAATCTAATTCATAGCTATCCCCGTGGCGCCGCGCAATAGGTGTAATCGTATTATGCGGAGTCTCTCCTGTATAAGCGATCAGCTCCACTTCTTCATCTGAGTACGATTTCCACTCATTTAAGATAAAGTTTGCTGCCTCTGCGAGTGCAAGCGGTTCGCTGCTTCGAAGGCGGATCACAGACATCGGCCATTTCACAATGCCAGCTTGCACATTCGGAAAGGCGTCGAGAGAGAAGACCTCTTCCATCTCGGCTTTTGCCATCGGAAATTCATGCGCACCACCCTGAAAATGGTCATGGCTTAATATACTGCCTCCGACAATCGGAAGATCGGCGTTTGACCCGATGAAATAGTGCGGGTATATAGATATGAAGGAAAGCAGTCGCTCAAAGGTCTTTTTGGTGATGCTCATTGGTTCATGTTCGCCTTTGAACACAATACAGTGCTCGTTGTAATACACATAGGGTGAAAATTGCAGAAACCACGATTCATCTGAGAGTGTTACTGGAATAATCCGGTGATTCTGTCTCGCTGGATGATTAATCCGCCCCTCAAACCCAACGTTTTCTTTACAAAGGAGACAAAGAGGGTATTGCTTTTGACTAAGCTTTTTCGCTTCAGCGATAGCTTTTGGGTCCTTTTCTGGCTTTGATAGATTAATGGTGATCTCTAGCACACCATCTTCTGTTGGTGTAAACCACTGTACATTTTTGGCGATCCTGCCTGTATGAATGTAGTGTGCATTTTGCTGCATCTCATAGAACCAGCTTGTAGCTGCCTTCGGTCCTTCATGCTGGCGTTTATCCTCGAACTTCGCATAGATGACACTTGGAGGCGCCACCAAGCAGCCCATGATTTTTGCATCTAATAAATCATGATACGTATCTGTCCCCTCAGGGATCAGACCTGTTTCTACAGCCCAATCGAGCATTGGCATTAAGATGTCTTCAAGGTTTTCTTCTCCTGAGACGGTTCTTGCTTCAGCGTCATCAAGCCCGAGCACCTCAAGCAGTCGATTTCTCGTATATTCGATATCTAGTGTTGTGATCAGCTCTTTATCGATCCCGTATTGAATCAGCTGTTCCACCTTTTCAAAAATATCAATCGCCATTCCCTCTGTCCCCTCTCTTGCCAGCTGTTACGTTTTATTCACTTTGATAGCCATCTGGATGCTTCTGAAACCAATCCCACGCGCTTTGAATGATTGTGTGAAGGTCAGCATATTGAGGTGCCCATCCCAATTCTTGCAGCGCCTTTTCAGAAGAAGCAATTAGCTTGGCTGGGTCTCCTGCGCGTCTTTTTGCCACTTGCGCTGGGATGGCATGCCCCGTGACTTTTCTGACGGCTTCTACGACCTGCTTTACGGAGAAACCTGTTCCATTTCCTAAGTTGTATGTCGCACTGCCTTTTCCAGCACGCAGGCGATCAACGGCTAAGATGTGCGCCTCTACTAAGTCCATCACATGAATGTAATCTCTAATACACGTGCCATCCTCTGTCTCATAATCATCACCGTAAATCATGATTTGATCTCTTTTTCCTAAAGCAACTTGCAGAATAATTGGAATGAGATGCGTCTCAGGCTGATGATCCTCTCCGACAAGTCCTTCTGTATGGGCACCAGCTACATTAAAATAGCGAAGCACCACGTATTCTAAGCCATATGCTTGCTCAGACCACTTCAGCATTTTTTCAATCGCTAGTTTCGTTTCTCCATAAGGATTCGTTGGGCTCGTTTCATCCGTTTCAACGATCGGTACACGTTTTGGTTCACCATACACAGCAGCAGTTGAAGAGAAAACGATGCGTTTCACATCAAATTCATTCATTACCTGCAGTAAAGCTGTTGCGCCGCCTACGTTGTTGTCATAATACTTGAGCGGATCTGTTACACTCTCCCCGACAAGTGAATCTGCCGCAAAGTGCATGACCGCTTCTATTTGATGCGCGTTGAAAACCTGTCTTAAAAAGGCGTGATCCCGTAAATCTCCTTCCTCTAAAACAGCCCCTTCCAAAACAGCCTCTTTGTGGCCTGTCTGCAAATTATCCAATACCACTACTCGTTCGCCTTTCGCTAAAAGAGCCGCTACCGCATGACTGCCTATGTACCCTGCTCCTCCACAAACTAAAATTGTCATTACACTTCCTCCTTCGTGAGTTCTCTTGCGCCTCCTCCAATTCCAGCTGTGTAAAAAGAGGCTTGAATGCCTGTTTTCTCTTGATACATCGCACCAGTTTCTTCTATAAATGACGCCAGCATCTCTTCTTTCACAATGCTGATCGTGCATCCGCCAAAGCCTGCACCCGTCATACGGGAACCAATTGTCCCGGGGTGACGCCAAGCCGCTTCTGCTAGTGCATCTAATTCTTTTCCTGTCACTTCATAATCATTCTTTAAAGAAAGGTGAGAAGCCTTCATGAGGGCGCCTAGTTCTTCCATTTTATCATCTTTCAGAAAATTTACTGCTTTCATCGTCCGCTCGTTTTCCGTCACGACATGTCTTGCACGTTTGCGGCATATGTCATCTTCTATCAAGTGGGCATGCCCTTCAAATTCATCCACAGTGAGCTCACATAGGTGGGTAATGTCAATGTCTTTTCGAAGATCATTTAAAGCAGATTGACACTCTGACCGGCGCTCATTGTATTTGGAATCAGCCAGTGTCCGCTTTTTGTTTGTATTGGCGATGACAAGTGCGAGTCCCTCTTGCCAGAACGGACTGTATTCAAAGGCAAGGGTGTCACAATTGAGCAAAATGGCGTGATCTTCTTTTCCAAGAGCAATCGAAAACTGATCCATAATCCCACAATTGACGCCAATAAATTCATTTTCTGCACGCTGTGAAAGGAGGGCAAGATGGGCATGTGAAACACTGAATGAATGCCACTCATTGATGAGAACAGCGGTAACAAGCTCTATAGAGGCAGAGGAGGACAGACCTGCGCCATTTGGAATATTGCCGCCGTACACAATGTCAAAGCCGTCTTCTATCTTCATCCCTGCGTTTATAAACTGCTTGAACACACCCTTCGGATAATTCGCCCAGCCGTCTGATTCTGCGTAAACGATTTCAAAAAGGTTGAATTCTTTCACACCATCGTCCTCAAAGTTCAAGGAATACATTCTCACGCGGCCATCTGAACGCTTTGCACAAACAGCATACGTTCCGAGAGTAAGCGCACATGGAAACACATGGCCTCCATTGTAATCTGTATGTTCACCAATCAGGTTCACTCTTCCTGGGGCAAAAAAATAGCGAAGTTCCTCTCTTTCTCCAAATTGCTGGTGAAAAGCCGCGCGTAACGTATCGATCATATCCATTCCCCTTTTCTCTTCTGATACTTTTATTTTAGTTGGCTCTACAGTGTCAGTTCAATGGTAAAAAAACCGTTAAAAAATACCCTTTTTTTGCTGTGAGTGGTACGATGTGTTATGAGGTGTAGCATGATTCTAAATAGAAAAAGGTTGTTTTTTGCTGTGAAGGAGGGTTTCCAATTTGAAGAAAGAAGCATTTGCATTTCGTTTTCACCATTCTGATGTGACATTGCCGGCGCAAATATGGTCTGTTGGCTGGGAAGTTCAATCATCTTCGTTATATAGCTGGAATGGCGTGGAGCGGAAGGATCAGGGCAAGTGCATCTTTCAGCTCACACTGAGTGGACACGGCATGATCGAAATCGGGGAAAAACGATTCAAAGTTTTGCCGGGGCAGGCTTTTCTCGTGAAAAGTCCAAGTGCCTATCAATATTATTTTCCAGAGGACAGTGAGCATTGGGAATTCCTCTATTTGACGCTTTATGGGGAAGCCTGCGACCTTTGCTTTGACCAATTTATAGACCAAGGAAAGCAGGTCATGCGTTTTCATCCAAATTCCAGACCGATCCGCCTGCTGAAGAAAATTTATGATGAAGCCAGTGAAAGACGGATTACCAATCCATTTGAGGGGTCTAGCCTTGCTTATCAATTTGTCATGGAACTGTATTCATATTTGCCAAAGCTTGAGGGACAAATGGAGAAATGGCCTGAGCCTATCGTTCAAGCAGCCTTGTTTGCCAGCCATCATTTTCACGAGGAAATCGGCCCGGACGATATGGCAGCTGCGGCACGTTTATCCAAAAGTCATTTTACGAGGGAATTCAAAAAGGCCACTGGCTTCACACCTATTCACTATTTAACCAATATCCGGTTAGAAAAGGCGGAAACGTTACTGAAAACAACGAAATACTCGATTGAAGAAATCGCCATACAGTGCGGCTACCGAAATGCGAATTACTTGAATAAAGTCTTTCGAAAGAAGATCGGCATGTCTCCAAAGCAACTGCGGGAAACAAGCGATGCATAATAAAAAGCAGCCGCTTAACAATTGGCTGCTTCTTTTACGCTTTCGTTAGGTCAACATGAATTCTCCCTTGTCTTAAAACAATGGTCATTTGCATGTCAGGGGTCATTAAGTTTTCTAAAATGTCCGTTGCCGTTTGAAGCGCAATGTCCATTCGGTTGATCTTTTCCTTTTCTTGTTCCGAAAACGCTTCTGGATGCGCAGTCATTTCTTTGACTAGCCTCAGCACTTGTTCATGCTGCTTTTCTGTTTGTTGATATATGACATCATATAATTCGTCTGGCCTGCTGCTCATTTCACATCACCTATCTTTTTTCATGTGTTAAATCGCATCTTCTTTTGTTTTCTTGAAGACGAACCATTTACTGGCGACATAATTCACGACTACAATCACAAAGTTGACAAGAATTTTTGCGACAGTTTCATTGAGCGCCATTTGGCTCACAAATAAAATCATCAGCCCCAGATCTACACCTAGAGACATGAGACGGACACTAAAAAATGAAGAAAGTTCACGCATGAGGCTTTTCGTATCACGAGCCTTTTGCTTGAAGACATACTTCTTATTGGTGATATAAGCAAAGAGAACAGCAAATACCCATGAAACAACTGTAGCTGTTTTATAATCCATGGAAAACATCTCAACGAATAAGTAGAAGCTGACTATGTTGACAATGGTTGTACACACTCCCATCACAAGATACATAACAACTTCTTGATACTTTTGAAAAAGGCTATACATGTCTTTCTTCATTCCTTCTTGGTGGTTTCTGTTTCTTTTAGAATACCATCTTGAGAAGAACTTCCCAAACGAACAATATGTACGTCCTGCACAGATGAAATTTGTTCTACCCGATGGCAAATGTCAACCTAATTGGTTTATATGAGTCAAATGTTTTAGGTCTTTATCATTATTTTAATTTATAATCTTTTAACTGACTTTACAATTGTTTATTATTAGAAGTAAGAAATCAATAATTATGGGTTTTTTAGTCATTTTTTTAGGAACGTGGTAGGTGATAGATTTTACAAAATAGGTTAAATGTCATCATTTTTCGACAAAAATCTATTTTGCGCTGTTTTCATCCACACGTACAGTTACTAGACGGTTTGTTCAAGTCATTGGTTGCAGATGAATATGTCTTATTGAACTGGAGGATATTATGGATACGCAAGTGAAAAGAAGAGTTGACGAAGAGTGGGTTTATTTGATTCAGGAAGCGAAAAAAATTGGACTAAGCATCGAAGAAATACAAGCTTTTTTAACATCCAACGGTGATCAGAAGATGATAAACAAACCGTAATTCAACGCCGTTATCCTTTGTCTTTCAGACTGCTTTGGCTAAAGTTCTGACTTATCAATTGACCATTTACACATCCTTTCATGACGATACGCTACAATAATTGAACACCTCTTCATACCAATCCCTCCCACTCATGGGGTTCTGTCTTTCTATAATAGGAGGACAGGCCGTTTCCCGTTCTTTATATGATCCCTTTTTCACCATCATTCATGAAAATTGTCCTTCTCTCGTTATAAAACCAAGCTGCCCACCCATATATTAAGCATGAAAGCAACGAGAAAGCAGAAAGGTGGGTAGAGCGTGAGTTCAGATTCCCTTTCCTATTATCACCAAAAAAAGGATCAGTATTATCATGGCGTGAACCCGGTCATCGTCAACCGTATTCGTGAGGATTGGACGTCTTTATTGGATATCGGATGCGGCACAGGCAAGCTTGGAAAAGTCCTGAAACAAAAGGGCAGGACCATTTATGGTATTGAATCATTTAAAGATGCAGCAAAAGAGGCTGAGCAAGAGCTGGATCATGTTTTATGCGGAAATATTGAACAGATGACTCTCCCTTATGAACATGAACAATTTGACTGCATCATTTTCGGAGACGTCCTTGAACATTTATTGGACCCGTGGGCCGTTTTAAAGAAGGTCAAACCCTTCCTTAAAAAAGAAGGAGCTATCCTGTCTTCTATTCCGAATATCGGTCACATATCAACCCTTTTAGAATTACTTGCCGGCAGATTCACCTATACAGATGCAGGTTTAATGGATCAAACACATTTACGTTTCTTCACCCTTCACGAAATTCATGCACTCTTTCATTCAGCAGGCTTTCGTATTCGCGAGCTTGAAACCATTCGCGTACAGCATCCTTCCTACGCGAGCGTGATGAGTGATTTACATGAATTACTCGTGAAGCATGGTATTCGTTCTGATTTTCACGAGGCCGCTACCGCTTATCAGTATGTGGTTGAGGCGGTTCAGTTACATGAGTAACTCCACCATCCTGTTTGTTTTATGTGTAAATGATGAATCGATGTTTCAGGCATGCTTTCGGCAGCTCGCTTCACTTCCTGCTCCACATGGATATCATGTGGAGGTGTTGCCGATTAGACATGCATCAAGTATGACCTCTGCTTATAATGAAGCCAGCAGCCATCCAGCTCAATTTAAAATTTATCTTCATCAAGATACATTGATTGTCAAACAGCAAATGCTGCTTGAGCTGATTCCGCTTTTTTTACAGCATCCAACACTCGGTATGGTTGGGGTCATAGGAGCTGAAAGCGTGCCTGACAATGGGATTTGGTGGGAGAGTGCTGATTGCAGGGGGAAAGTCATTGAATATCGTCACGACACCTATCAGCTGCTTTCGTTTGAAAGAGGCCAGCATCCAGTAGCACAAGATTATATCAACGCTTCGGCGATTGATGGTCTTTTCATGGCGACACAGTATGATGTGAAATGGCGTGAGGATCTCTTTGATGGTTTTCATTTTTATGATGTTTCGCAGTCCTTAGAATTCGTCCAGCAGGGCTATAAGGTTGGGATTGCAAAGCAAGAAGAGCCTTGGTGTATCCACAAATGCGGAGATCATTTTGATGGCGAAGCATATGAAAAAGCGAGACAAACATTTCTTTCAAATTATCGATAGAAAGCACCCTTTTCGGGTTCCTTTTTTATGATATACTGTCATAAACAACCAGATCGTCTCATATGCATTGGAGTACCTTGTCCCTAATTCGTACAAAGGAGGAAACAATGGCAGACAAAAAAGTTCATTATAAGAAGGTTGCCGCTTCAGAGGATTTTCGAAAACTTCTCGAGGAAAAACGCAGATTTATCGTACCGTTGACGATTTTCTTTTTTCTCTTTTACTTTTCACTTCCGGTTGCTACATCCTACTTCACCTTTTTGAACACACCGGCAATTGGCGCGATCTCATGGGCTTGGTTATTCGCCCTCACACAATTTGTCATGACGTGGGTATTATGTGGACTTTATGCGAAAAAAGCAGCTCAGTTTGACAAATATGTAAGCGCTTTAAAAAATGAATCGAGAGGTGATGACGAATGAGCATGACCGCGTTTATTTTATTCATAGCGATCGTCGGGCTCACATTGGTCATCACATATTTTGCTGCGAAGAAAACGAGCAATGCGAGCGACTTCTACACAGCAGGTGGAGGTCTGACTGGGTTTCAGAACGGCCTTGCCATCGCCGGGGACTATATGTCTGCTGCATCATTTTTAGGGATCGCTGGAATGATCGCTTTAAATGGATTTGACGGCTTTTTCTATAGTATTGGCTTTTTAGTGGCGTACCTTGTCGTTCTTTACGTTGTAGCTGAACCGCTTCGAAATCTTGGGAAATATACGATGGCTGATATGATTGCTGCACGATTTAAGCGTCCTGCCATTCGAGGGGTTGCCGCGTTTAACACAATCACAGTCTCTACTTTTTATATGATTGCGCAGCTTGTTGGGGCTGGCGCATTAATCAAACTCCTTCTCGGCATTGATTACTGGATTGCGGTGCTGATTGTGGGTGTCTTAATGACCATTTATGTGGTTTTTGGTGGCATGATCGCAACCAGCTGGGTGCAGATCACAAAGGCTGTCCTTCTCATGCTGGGCACGCTGATTATTTCACTGCTTGTGTTTGCGAAGTTTGATTTTAGTCTGCTGAAGATGTTTGAACAGATGAAAACAGCGACCCCGCTCGGCGAGGCATTTCTTCACCCGGGAAATAAATATGATGTCCCTTTAGAGACTTTGTCTCTAAATCTTGCTTTAGTGCTTGGAACAGCAGGTTTGCCGCACATTTTGATTCGGTTTTATACGGTAAAGGATGCCATTTCTGCGCGTAAATCTGTTCTATCCGCTACGTGGATCATCGGGATTTTTTATTTAATGACGGTTTTCCTCGGTTTTGGCGCAGCTGCCTTTGTTGGAACAGAAGCGATCACAGCAGCCGATGCAGCAGGAAATATGGCCGCCCCACTGCTCGCCCAAGCCCTAGGAGGAGATTTATTATTTGCCTTTGTTTCCGCTATTGCCTTTGCGACGATCTTGGCAGTGGTCACCGGCCTCGTTTTATCCGCCGCGTCTGCCTTTGCCCATGACTTTTATAGTCAGATCATCCGCAAAGGGAAAGCGAGTGAACGGGAGCAAGTGAAAGCGGCACGCTTTGCTTCGATCGGCGTTGCCATTCTTTCCATCATTCTTGCATTATTTGCCCAATCTTTAAACGTCGCTTTTCTAGTGTCACTTGCCTTCGCTGTGGCAGCAAGCGCAAATTTACCATTGATTATCTTCACTGTGTTTTGGAAACGATTTAATTCCACGGGTGCCATCGCAGGAAGTCTAACAGGACTACTGAGCGCACTGATTATCGTCTCGCTCAGCCCAAGCGTCTGGGATCCATCGGGAGCAGCCATCTTTACAGGAGAACCGCTCATCCCGCTGTCGAACCCTGGAATTATCTCAATCCCACTCGGATTCCTTGCCGCATACTTAGGCACGATATTCTCCTCTGAAAAAGCAGATGAAGACACCTTTACGGAAATCCAAGTAAAGGCACATACAGGCATGCATATGGATACTGATTCATGAGGAAAAGCCGGCTGATGAGCCGGCTTTTTTGACTTTTTCTCAAAAAAAGTTTCAGTAAGGTATAAATTGACCTATCAACTTATTTTTATACTTCTCTAACCTGGCAAACCTTCTACGTGTGATTAAAGAGCAGCATGTGACGAGGATCAACAGAATTTCATGCTCTTCCCCTCTATTATCAACCACACTCTTCATCCCTATCACCTCTCTTTTATATGTGTTCAAACATCCTCCTACTCAACGTCATTTATATGTTATCATTTTATACACATACTGGAAATCATTTCACACGTTGAGGCACTCTCATTTAGTACAAGCAAAAATCTGCAAGAAAGAAGTGACATGACTGATGCGTCAAATATATGCAGCCAAGTTATTATTCGAATCCATCTCATCACCTAGCAGTATGCCCGATAAAATGTTTGAAGAACGAATCATTTTGGTGCGAGCAAAAAACCACCGTAAAGTAAAGAATATAGTCAAACAAAGCTTTCTAGAAGAAACCTTTGAGAATGCTGAAGGTGGACAAACGACCAAAAAATTAGCAGCCATCCTAGATGTCTTTGAGCTTGTAGATCAATTAGATCAAGATCCACTGCATTTAAGTGAGGTGTACAGCCGTCACCTTATTTTTGATAAAGAAACTTCGGCTAAAGAAGCCATTGAGGCATATTCTTTAGACAAATAAAAGAAGCCGGCTGATGAGCCGGCTTTTTAATATCGTTGAAATAACTCTGGATTTTTCGGAACGTTTTCTAAATAAACGATCTTTCCTTGGTCGTCCAGTTCTGCAATATCAATTCCTTCTGCTGTATAGACACGGCCATCCGAAAGTTTCCCGCAAACAGCCCAGTTTGTTTCATACTTTCCGTCTTCTCTTTTATTCCAGCCATCCCACATATGCTTGATGTCTTCATGCACGTGGAAAAATGTGTTTAAAAACTGTGTAAACGCTTGGATACCAGGCTTCTCGGCGCCATTTAAGACAATCATGACATCGTCAGAAAACAATGCCAGCAATTCTTCCATTTGCTTCTGCCCTTTTCCCGCTTCATCGTATCGGCGAAAATACGTATCGAGTACTTCCATTGTTCATTCTCCTTTATTTACCTGTCATTTCGAAAATAATCGAACAAATTAATTGTACACATTTGCTTCTCGCCTGTCTATTTTCCCCGACATCAGAAAGACATGAATTGAGTCAATCCATGTCGTCTCCTAAAGCTAAAGAGATGCCTTTTCTGAGTCAACAAGTGCTTTCAAGGCTTCTGCTGCTTTTTTCGGTTCACTACTCTGGCTAATGGCGCTAATGATGCTAATACCATCTGCCCCTGATCGGATGATTGGCGCAGCATTGTCGTATGTGATCCCCCCGATGCCCACAATCGGAATAAGAAGACCATGACGACGTACTTCAGTGATCAAAGACACCCCTTGAACACTGCGTGTATCTTTTTTTGTTTCTGATGGATAAACAGGACCCATCCCGACATAATCTGCGCCGTCCTTCATGGCTTGTTTCACTTCATCTAGGTTATGCGTAGACACGCCTAATATTTTATTCCCGATTTTTCGTCTGACGTCGCGTGCATTTGTATCTTCCTGTCCAACATGAACGCCGTCTGCATCAAGATCCATCGCTAACTGTACATCATCATTCACAATAAAAGGAACACTGGCTTCTTGGCAAAGCACTTGAAGCTGACGAGACAATTGTTTCTTTTCTTCCCCCTGCAGAGCTCCATCACCCTTTTCACGGAATTGGAACATGGTAATCCCGCCTTGAATGGCTTCCTTTACGACATCAAGCGGCTGCCTGCTGGTATTCGCTGTTCCCATAATAAAATAAACCGATAATTGCTGTTTGATTTGCTGTTGATCAGCCTTTGTCATGTGAAATTCCCCCTATTTTCCCCAGCGTCAACACATCATCGCCAGTTGTGTGTGAGAGTGCATTTAATAATTCCATTTGAAACGTTCCTGGCCCTTTTTCCTTTGTGGACTGCGCTGCCCGTTCAGCTGCAACACCATAAAACAATAAAGCAGCTGCCGATGCATGAAGCGGCTGTTCACCTGTTGCACAAAAAGCCCCGATGACCGATGTCAGTAAACAACCAGTTCCCGTCACCTTGGTGAGCCATTCATGTCCATTATGAATAGACAGCACGTCCTCTCCATCTGACACCACATCGACTTTTCCTGTGATTACCACAACGGTCTGAAGTGTCCTCGCCGCTTGTTTGACTAGTGCTGATACATCTCCGTTCGCCGCCTTCGCATCGACGCCCTTTGACTCCCAGCCATCCACTCCAAGTAAATGAGCAATTTCTGCAGCATTCCCTCTGACAACGGTCATGTTCACTTGCTCTAACAGCTGTTTTGCTGATTTCATTCGAAACGTTGTCGCACCGACGCCGACAGGATCTAATAGAACAGGTACACCTTTAGCATTGGCAGCTTGTCCAGCCAAAACCATGGCCTCTACGGTCTCCTTTGTCAATGTGCCAATGTTGAGCACAAGTGCATTCGCTAATTGCGCCATTTCAGCCACTTCTTCTTTGGCATTTGCCATCACTGGCGAGGCACCTAAGGCAAGCAGTCCATTTGCTGTAAAGTTCATCACGACTTGATTGGTGATGTTATGAATGAGTGGATTTTCCGCTCGAACCTTCTCCAATAAATGAGACGCGTCACTTGTTTTCATCCTTATCGTCCTCCTTTTACTCTGCATCCCACACGTAGGATTTAGTATGCTTTAACCACTCTCTTGCGGCAAACGACAAATAGCGGTCCTTTCGCCAAATAACCCCTAAATGCCACGGAATCGATGGGTTTAAGGAAATGACCTTTACCTTTTCAGGATCAAGATCCCGGCAAATACGTTCAGGCAGAAGGCCAATCCCCAAGTTCTCGGCTACCATTTCACTGATGAAATCCCATTGAGACGTTTCATAAATGACATTGGGCCGGAAGCCCGCATTCATACATTCATTCAATATCCGGCTATGCAGAACAAAATCTTCTCGAAAGAAAATAAAAGACTCTTCCTTCAAATCAGCTAAATGAGCCTCATGACGATCTGTCATCGGATGTGATGGATGCGTCACGAGCTTCATGTCTTCTTTAATGATGGTGTACGTATGAAAAATTTTATCATTAGCAGGCAGCACAATGACACCAATATCTAACGACCCATCCTCGACCCCTTCCTCAACTTTAATAGAGCCGTGCTCCACCAATTGAAATGTGACATCAGGATACTGCTGGCGGAATTCCCCCATGACATTTGGGAAGAAACTCGACCCAATCATCGGCGGCAGTCCGATGCGGATATGCCCTTTTTTCACATTCATTAAATCATTTAATTCGCTCGTTAAATTCTGAAATGATTGTGTGATTTCACTCGCCTGTGTATACATCGTTTGTCCAGCATCTGTCATTTCAACCTGCCGGCCATTTCGATAAAACAACTGCACCCCTAGCTCATCCTCGAGATTTTTGACCATCTTAGAAATGGTCGGCTGTGACACATAAAGGGATTGCGATGCTTTCGTGAAGCTTTTCAACCTCGCGACTTCTAAGAAATATGTTAAATGTCTAATGTCCACATGCTTCACCCTTCCTATAGACAAAAGGAATACTAACTATTCGATATATGTATTTTACCTATAACAGAACGTGCTGTACACTTTTAAGTAAGCTCATCAACTGGAACGTTATCATGTTTTTGTGAAACAGTGAACAATTTATATAGAAAAAGGAGTGAACAGAAAGTGAAATTGCTCAAAACGCCGCTGATTGCTGTCCTTCAGATTATGGCTTTGTTTGTTTTTGCGAAATTGATGAATGTGCTCGCGGCCTTTTTGCATTTAAGAATTCCGGGCACGATCTTAGGCATTCTGGTCATTTTCTTATTACTTCATTTTAAGATTATCCAATTAAAATGGATTGAACTTGGCGCCGTATGGCTGCTCGGAGAACTGCTGCTATTCTTTATCCCATCAGCGGTTGGTGTCATTGATTATGGAACATTGCTTTCTCAATCGGGCACAAGTATCGTCCTTGTCGTCTTACTTAGTACCTTTGTCGTCATGCTCTCGACTGGTATCATGACGCAATTGATTGCGAAAAGAAAGGAGCGAAAAAAACTATGTTAGTTGGCGCACTATTTCTGATCTTAACGGTTCTTTTATATCTCGGATCAAAAGCGATATATAAACGACACCCGAAGGTTTATGTATCCCCATTACTTGTGACACCGCTTGTTCTTGTCGTCTTTTTGTTAATCGTCAACATTCCTTACGACGCTTACAATCAAGGCGGGAAGTGGCTCACGAATATGCTTCAGCCTGCAACGGTTGCTTTTGCCATTCCTTTATATAAGTATTTTCACATTCTGAAGAAGCATGCAGTAGAAATTATTTTGAATGTCGCTTGCGGTTCTGTCATTGCGATCTTATCAACTGCATTTATCGCCAAGCTGTTTCATTTGGATACAAGCCTCATCGAAAGTCTTGTCCCAAGGTCGGTTACCACACCAGTGGCGATGAGTGTATCAGAAATGATTGGCGGTATGCCGTCCGTTACGGCTGTATTCGTCATTTTAACTGCGCTATTTGGATCTGTTATCGGCCCAATGGTCATTCGTTATTTCCGCATCGATAATGACATTGCCATGGGTGTTCTGCTTGGAACAGGTGCACACGGGGCAGGAACATCGAAGGCATTTGAAATGAGCTCCGTCTCAGGAACGATCTCAAGTGTATCCATGATTATATCAGCCATTATTACATTATGTGCAGCGCCTCTCCTCATGACATTTGCCTTATAAAAAAAGCCATTTCCTTTATCGGAAAATGGCTTTTTCTTATGCTTGTATAAAGACAACCTTCAAATAATTTCCTTCAGGATAATTCTTCGTTGTACGGAAATCCTCAGGAAGTGTATATTCTTCGAGGATACGGTAAGATTGCCCCGATTCTTTAAAGGCCTGCGCAATAAACCCTTTGAATTTCTTCATGCCAAAAGCACTGCTATTCGTTGATGCCACAATAACGCCGTTCTCAGCTGTGATCTGGATGGCTTCTTTTAATAGCTTCTTATAATCCTTCGCCGCACTGAATGTATGCTTTTTCGTTCGGGCAAAGGAAGGCGGATCTAAAATGACAAGATCATAGGTCCATCCTTTTTTCGCAGCAAACGGAAAATATTTAAAAACGTCCATGACTTTAATATCCTGTCCGTCCACATCAACACCGTTGACTTCAAACTGTTCTGATGTTTTTTTCAAACTGCGGTTTGCGACATCGACACTTGTTGTACGGCTCGCTCCGCCAAGCGCTGCTGCCACTGAGAAAGCACCTGTGTAAGAAAATGTATTGAGCACGGTCTTTCCTTTTGCATAACGATCGCGAATCGCCTTTCTCACATGACGTTGATCTAGAAAAATACCTGTCATCGCACCATCATTTAAGTAAACCGCTACATTCATATCGTTTTCTTTCACGATGAGAGGAAATTCACCTTTCTCTCCCTTTACAAAATCATCATCCTCTATATATTGGCCAGACGTATCAAATCGTTTCTTTTCATAGATGCCTTTATAGTCTGGATATACGTGCTCAAGTGCCGCCAATACTTCCGCCTTGAATGTATAAACTCCTTCGCTATACCATTGGATGAGATAGAACCCGTCATAATGATCAATCGTGAAACCACCAATGCCATCACCCTCTCCGTTGAACACACGAAAAGCAGTTGTCTGTGCATCACGAAATAAATGCGTTCTGCTTTTTGCTGCCTGCTCAAGCTTAGAGACAAAAAAAGATTGGTTTATTGTTTCATTGATATTAAAGGTCAGTACCCAGCCGATTCCTTTATTTTGTACACCATAGTACCCTTTTCCTAAAAAATCGCCTCGTTCATCCACCCATTCAATGAGCTCGCCTTCCTGTACACCGTTCACACGCGAAACAGCATCTTTGGAAATGAGCGGATATCCCTTTTTCACTTGTTCTGCAAAAGTTTGTTTTAATGAGATTTTTTTCATTCGTGTCATCCTTATCCTAAATTGACTCTCTCTATCCTACCATATGAATGTATACGTTACTTCTATTATGATAAGATGAGGAGAAAAATATCAACACGCCATAGAGGAGGCACTTCTTTTGACGACATTACGCTTAGATCATACAGGCATTATGGTTTCAAATATTGATACGTCCATTGATTTTTATGAAAAAGTCGTGGGCATGAAATTAAAGGATCGCATCACTCATACAAACGGAGTCATTGAGCTTGCATTTCTCGGCTTTAAAGACGAGGCAGAAACGGAAATTGAGCTCATCCAAGGCTACAGCAGTGATCTGCCATCTGAAGGAAAGGTCCACCATCTTGCCTTTACAACAGACAACATTCATGCTGAATTCAATCGTATCCAAAAGCTGCAAATTGAATTAATTGATGAAGAAATTACGACGTTACCAAATGGATACTGCTACTTCTTTTTCAGAGGGCCAGACCAAGAATGGATCGAATTCTTCCAGCGCTAATATTTCCTAGGAAATGGACCCGATTCCCTTTATGCTCCATAAAAAAAGAGTAAGAGCACCCATATGCCCTTACTCTTTTTTTATAACACCTTACTAAGAAATGATTTTGTACGCTCATGCTGGGGGTTTCCAAAGAGAGCTTCCGGTTTGTCTTCTTCGACAATATACCCACCATCCATAAAGATCACTCGGTCTCCTACCTCTCTTGCAAAGCCCATCTCATGTGTGACCACAATCATTGTCATCCCTTCGACGGCTAACTGTTTCATTACAGCTAATACATCCCCAACAACCTCAGGATCAAGAGCAGATGTCGGTTCATCGAATAATAACACTTTCGGGTCCATCGCCAAGGCTCTTGCAATGGCAACACGCTGCTTTTGTCCACCAGATAATTGGTTAGGGTAGCTTTTGGCCTTGTCTTTCAAGCCGACCTTTTCAAGCAAGTCTAACGCTTTATCGACTGCCGCTTTCTTGTCGGCACCCTTTACCTTAATCGGTGCGATCGTGATGTTTTCTAAAACAGTTTTATGAGGAAATAGATTAAAGTGTTGAAACACCATCCCGACTTCTTGTCGTACTTTATTGATATTTACCTTCGGATCTGTAATCGTATGTCCGTGGACAACAACTTCCCCAGCCGTAATATCCTCTAATTTATTGAGACATCTCAGAAACGTGCTTTTGCCTGATCCAGAAGGACCAATGACACACACAACCTCTTTTTCCTCGATGACTGCATTAATATCCTTTAAGACTTCATGATCGCCAAAGGACTTCTTTAAATTTTTCACCGCAATCATACTCATTTCACATCAAATCTCCTTTCTGCATAGCTTGCCAGTAGAGAAAGTAAATAAATGATCACAAAATAAATGATACCGACAATGAGCCAGACATTCAAAGGATCAAATGTAGCCGATGCTTGTACTTGCCCTCGCTGCATAATATCAGCGATTCCGATAATCGATAAAAGAGACGTGTCCTTCAAGCTGATAATGGCTTGGTTTGTAATTGCTGGAAGCATGCGGCGAAATGCCTGCGGAAGGACGATAAAACGCATGTTTTGTCCCCCTGTAAAACCTAAGGAACGTGCAGCTTCTGTTTGTCCTTTATCAATAGACTGAATCCCAGCACGAATAATTTCTGAGAAATAAGCCCCTGCATTAATTGCTACTGTAATAATCCCTGCCGGCACTCGATCAAGTGAAATGAATTCAAGTGTATTCAAACCAAAATAAATGAAGAATAGCTGGACGATAAATGGGGTGCCTCGAATGGCATTAACAAAGACGAGTGCGATGAAATTTAAGATTTTAAAAGGTGACAGACGGAATAACGCCACTATTAAACCGATGATAAATCCTAAAATGATAGCAACAACAAAGATATATAAAGTGGTCTGTAAACCATCCATTAAATATGGAAATGCATTAACAATCGTATCCATGGTTCTCCCTCCCTAATTCACATATGATGACATAAAGAAAGCGCGCTCGGAGCGCGCCTCGCTTGTGTTATGACTTCAAATATTTATCAATAATTTTGTCATATTCACCGTTTTTCTTTAAGTTCTCCAGCCCTTTATTGATCTTCTTCAATAGGTCTTGGTTTTTCCCCTTCATAACAGATATACCATACTGGTCTCCATTCAACCGGTCTCCAGCTGTTTTCAATTTTAAATCTTGCTGTGCGATCGCGTACGTAATGACAGGATAATCTTCAATTAAGGCATCTGCATTTCCGTTTGAAACTTCCTGGAACATCGATGGGCTGTCGTTAAATTGAACTACTTCATACCCATATTTATCTGCGTTATCTGATGCAAATTTAGCACCTGTCGTCCCGTTTTTAACAGCTAGCTTTTTCCCCTTTAAATCATCAATTGATTGAATGCTGCTGTCCTTTTTCACAACTACTGTCAGCCCAGCGTCAAAGTACGGATCTGAGAAGTCTACTTTCTTCTTACGTTCATCTGTGATACTCATCCCGCCCATACCTACATCCAACTGACCTGCCTGCATCGCTGGAATAATGCCTGAGAAGTCCATGGCTTCTAGCTTCACTTTGAAGCCTTGATCTTTTGCAATTGCGTTAATCAAATCAACGTCTATTCCTTCGTATTTACCGCCCTTTTCAAATTCAAATGGCGGATAGGTTGTATCTATCCCAATTTTATATGTGCCTTTGCCTTCTCCCGAATCACTGTCCGATTTTGATCCACAGGCTGCCATGACGAGCACAACAATGAGTCCCATGATCAGTAACAACGATTTTTTCATAAAACACGACCCCCTATTGTCAGTTTTGTCTAAATATTCGCAATAACAATAACACTATACCACGCTAAATCTATAAGTGTGTGATGTTTTTTATCAATACCAAAGATCCATACATACCTAGATCAAAAGTCTCTTTAAATTTTACTATTTTGCGAATAACTCATTTTATTCTAAAAGAAGCGTGGTTCACAATCATAATGTGAGATAATCTTACGAAAAATGAGGCAGCACCTTGAAAACAACCGATCTTTTCTAGCCTATAAAAACAGACTCACAAACTATCTTCTTGTCTCTATTGGTATTGTAATATATATTTTTGAAAACGCTCATTCCACCTAAAAAAATGTAAGCGTATACAAAATATCACCTAATCCCTTTTTCTTTCACTACTGGTTGAAATTACATCAAAAAACATGTTTTACAAATTGAGAGAGAGCGCTTAAAATATAAGAAGATACTGAATATGGAAAGTGAATTCAGATGAACGGAAATCGAACTAGGTGGATAGATGAAGAAAGGAGGATATAAATTGGCAGAAACAGGTGTTTTGTCGTCCGTTGATGTAGCAAATATGTTAAATGACTGGTATGTCATGATGAAAAAAAGAGAAATACAAGGCGCGATCCAGCTAAAAGAAGAAATTCTTCAAGCGTTTGATCGAATGGAAGAAAATCAAGACGTCTTACTTTACTATCAATTGCTAGAGTACCGTTTTAAGGATCTCATCGAAGATACAGCTTCGTTGGATCATAGTCTTTTTGTTGATGAAAATGCGGTTCGTACGGACGATATGCTCAGCTACTATTACTATTTCTTTAAAGGGATGTATGAAATGCGCAGAGGGAATCAGGATACAGCATTTCACCTCTTGAAGTTGGCAGAGGATAAATTAGATCTCGTCCACGATGACATTGAAAAAGCAGAATTTCATTATAAAACAGGGTGTCTTTACTATAATATAAGGTCCACGCTTCTCTCCATCCACCACTTAAAGATGGCTTCATCTATTTACGACGCAGATCCATGTTATGTGAAAAAATCAATCAGCTGTCAAATGATGCTCGCTTTGAATTATGCTGATCAATCGAAATACTCTGAGGCTGAATCCTTATTTGAAAAAGTGATTCATTCACTAGAACAAATGGAAGATCCAGATTTACTTGGTCACGCGTATTGCAATGCAGCCTTTATTAAAAGTCTTAGAAATGAATACAGTGAAGCTGTGCCACTCCTAGAAAAAGCTTTATTGATCGAGACATTCGAAACTTCTTCTCCAGGCGGCTACTTACTTGCCATGTATGCCTACACAAAAGCACTATTCAAGCTCAAAAAGCCTGGTTTGTTCCACTATTATGTACAGCTTTCACTTCAAAAAGCAGAAAATTTAAAACAACGAAATATTTCTCTTAAATTATCTATTTTAGAAACACTAATGCTTCAGCCAGACAACATGATTGAACAAATCAAGTCATATTGCGAGCAATTAGAATCTATGAATTTCCTTGTCGATCTTGAAGCCATCTGTCAGGATGCAGCAGCTTTCTTAACAGATCTCGGCCTTCATGAAGAATCCACTTATTTCTCGAACAAGGCGTTGTCCTTAAAAACAAATATGGAGTGATATATGATGAAAAAATGGCTTATCACAAGTGCTCTCTTAACGCTTTTGATCACAGGTGTTTCCATCGAGGCTTCTATTACAAAAGACAACCAATTTGCACAAGTTCAAGATAAGGATTCAATCATTCAAAAGAGAGACCGCGGAACCAATCCTTAATAATAAAAAAGAGCAGATGTGGGCAAAAGGCTAAAATGATCTGGATTTTAGCCCTTTGTCTTTTTTTTTGATGTGCTAATCAATTTCTCGTTTGATATTTTGCATTTTTTCATCTAAATAGTGGGCAATATCTGCCGCTTCCTTCAGTTCATCGGTCAGCTGATGAGGGACATCGTTTTGTAGTTTATAATAGATTTTATGTTCAAGACTCGCCCAAAAATCCATCGCTATCGTCCGCACCTGAATCTCAACCTTCACATGCTCTACACGATTCGTTAAGTACACAGGGATTTCCACGATTAAATGAAGACTTCTGTAGCCGTTTGGTTTTGGATGTTGGATATAATCTTTCACTTCAAGGATTTTTAAATCCTCTCTCTGCCTCAAAACATCCATAATGTTATAAATATCTTGAATAAAGGAGCAGATGATGCGGACACCTGCAATATCATGGATATACTCCTTTGCACATTGTGTGGTAATGTCGCATCCTTTTCTTGCTAATTTGTTCACAATGCTTTCAAAGGATTTAATCCGTGATTTTGTATGCTCTATTGGGTTATGGCCATGGATCAAATTATATTCCTGACTAATAATTGAAAACTTTGTATCCATTTCATCTAATGCGAATTTATATACTAATAATTCATTTTTCCAGTCTTCCATGACGTTTTTCAAATCTTCTACATGAGTTGCTGACATATTCATTTCTTTTTGTCATCTCCTTTTGGGAAACGGCGGATGCACCGCTTTCCGTTTACTAGACGGAGACAGGACTCGAAAGGTTTTAAAAAATACATGTCATCCTCGCTGTTTGTAATACGTCAGCGCCAGTGCAAGGGCGAGCACAGAGCCTTTCACAATATCCATCGCGTAATAAGGGACGGACATCATCACAAGCCCATTTTGCAAAATACCGATGAGTATAGCCCCAATAAAAGTTCCAAATGCGTTGGGCTTCCCCGCTCCCATGACGGAAAAACCGATAAAAGCAGCTGCGACGCCATCCATTAAATATGGTGTGCCCGCATTTATTTCCGCTGTCATCACCCTTGATGCCAGCACAATACCACCGATCGCTGCAAATAAAGCCGAGAGCAGATATGCCGCAATTTTATATTTGTTTACATGAATACCGGACAATCGAGCCGCTTCCTTATTTCCTCCGATGATGTACATGAATCGGCCGTGCTTTGTGTAAGTCATGAACACATGCGCAAATACCACAATGGCTGCCATAACGAGAATAATATATGGCACCTGACCGATTTTGCTGAAAAAGGCGGGGATCGTACCCGTTGAGAACGTACCATCAGGCAGCACCATATTTTCAGAAATGGTCGCCCCTTTCGTATACGTCTGAGCCAGTCCTTGAATGATAAACATCATGGCTAATGTCATGAGCATATCTGGAATTTTCATTTTGACAATCATCAACGCATTGAGGAAGCCGACAATAAGAGAAGCCGCTAGAGCAGAGACAATTGCAATCAGCGGGTTCTGCGAAAACCACACAAACATAGAAATCACAATCGCATTCGATAACGTAGCGACGGATCCGACTGATAAATCAAAACCGTTTACTGCCAATGAGATGGTGAGCCCCACCGCAATAATGGTCACAATGGAGATAGATCGTAAAATATTAATGATATTCCCTGATTGCAGAAACGCTGGGTTCGCTGTTGCAAATACTACGATCAAAACAACAATGGTTAAGATCGTGCCATATCGATAAAAGAAATCAAATAGATGAAAGGATGGCCGCTGTTTTTTGATTTGCTGCACAGGGGCGGAAATTTGTCGTTCACTCATGATTGTCCTCCTGTTGAATGATATAATAGCTCTTCTTCAGTCGTTGGTGCGGTCATTTCCCGGGCAATTCTGCCATCATACAGGACATAGACGCGGTCTGCGATACCTGCAATCTCTGACAGCTCACTCGACGCATAAATCACAGATTTCCCGCGGTTTGCAAGCTCTGCAATCAGCGTGAAAATATCTTTTTTTGCTCCCACATCAACGCCTTTCGTTGGTTCATCAAAGAGATAGACATCTGCTTCAGCCAGCAGCCATTTTCCAATGGCAATCTTCTGTTGATTTCCACCGGATAGATGCTTCACCTTTGCTTCAAGAGATGGTGTTCTGACACCAAGTCGTTTGACGATTTCGTCTGCTTTCTGCTTTTCCTTCGAACGATGTAAAAAGCTAAACACCCGTGAAAATGAACGAAGACTTGCCGCCGTTAAGTTCCACCCCACGCTCTCTTCTGTCAGAATCCCTTCCTTTCTCCGCTCTTCCGGCACAAGGGCAATTCCAGCTCTCACAGCTTGATGAGGCGATGTGATGTGAACGGTTTGACCATGAAGCTCCACAGTTCCGGTCTTTTTATCCGAGGCACCGAAAAGGGCTTTGCACAATTCTGTTTTTCCAGCACCGACAAGTCCTGCAATTCCGATAATCTCTCCCTTTTTCACGTGGAGTTGAATGTTTCTTAATTTATGCTGGTCGCCTAACTGTTTCACTTCAAGCACAACAGGTGCATCCTTCATAGGTGTACGGAGCGGGAATTGTTCCTCTAATGGCGCACCTAGCATTTCTTCGATGACCTGCTGCGGACTTGTCTCTTGAACAAGGTGAGCTGAGACATCGGTCCCATTTCGCATCACTGTCAGTTCATCACAGATGGTGAAAATTTCAGGCATACGATGGGAGATAAACACAATGCCAGTTCCATTTTGTTTCAGCCGGTCAATCATTGAGAATAATTTACTTGTTTCTGCATGACTAAGTGGAGCCGTTGGTTCATCTAAGATTAAAATACTGCATTTAATCGAAACGGCCTTGGCAATGAGCACCATCTGTTTTTCTGCAAGGGTTAGGTCACTCACAAGGCGCTTTGTGGAGATGTCGATGTCCATTTCTTTTAATCGTTGGGTTGCCTTGCGGTGCAGCTCTTTCCAGCCGACAAATGTTTTTTTCTCAAGCTCATGCATCATCATATTCTCACCCACACTTAAGTAGGGAACAAGAGCCGTATCTACTTCTTGATGGACCGTCTGCACACCATATGTGGCTGCGTCCTTTGGATTTTGAATGGAAGCCGCCTGACCATTGATGTGGATGGTTCCTTCATAGTGAGAATGAGCACCTGAAAGAACTTTCATTAACGTAGACTTGCCAGCACCATTCGCTCCAATCAGCGCATGAACTGTCCCCTTTTGCAAGGTGAAATTCACCTGATCGAGCGCTTTTACTCCTGGAAATTCAATCGAAATATGTTTCATACAAACTAGCGGCGATGTCATAGGTGTCCTCCTTCTCAGGATCTTCATTTTGAAAAACGAAGCACCCTCTATGAAAAGAGAGTGCACGTCGTTTATTTTGTATAATGCTTCTTCAAGGTCTTCATCCAATCTTCTTCAAAAGCAGTCGATGAGCCGAACCCCTTTACTTCGTCTGCAAGATTAACCATATTGAGGGCTTTTCCAGCTTGTTGTAGCTGCTGTTGCGAGATGAGAGAGGCCTCAAGGTCATAGGAAGATGGAGTTGTCTCACCCGCTATTTTCTTCGCAAGAATCCTCATGTCAACTGCGCCAATAAGCTTCGGATCAACCGCTGCGGTGTACTTCCACGGACTATCTTTCGTTGTCATTTCTTGAAGATCAGCATTTGATACATCAATCCCGTAAATCTTCACTTCTGTTCTCCCTGCTTCCTTTAACGCTCTTGCCGCTCCAATGGCAAAGGCATCCCAAGTGGCAAAAATCGCGTCAAGTTTACCTTTTGGATATTTATTTAGCATCGCTGCCACTGCATTTTGCGTTTGAACAGATGTATCTGAGGAAGCAATGCCAAAACGGACAAGCTCCTTGATTCCTTTATGTTGGTTGAGCGTTTCTTGGTACACCTTGTTACGTCTCACCATTGGCGGAAATCCATCTACCCAGAGATAGGCAATATTTGCTTTCCCTTTAAAATCAGACACGAGTGCGTCCAATGATTTTTTCGCTAATTGTTCGTCATCTTGAGACGTCACTGTGACCCCTTTGATGTCCTTCAGCTTCGGATTCGAATCAAATGCTACTACTGGTATGCCTTTCGCTGTGATCTTTTTCACGTCAGCGACAGTCGCCTCATCATCCCCATGAGAGATGATAAAGCCATCATAGTTCTCTTCAAGCGCCTGAGAGATCGCATCATGGAACTTTGCTGTATCCCCGTTTGCTGTGTAGACATCCACCTTAAAGCCAAGCGCTTCACCTTCTGCTTTCGTCCCTGCTAAAAATTGCGCTGTATGATCGTCACCTCCGATTTTGCGGATGACTTTAATTTTTGCTCCCTGCCCCTTTGCAAATCGCTTCGGTACATTGTCAAAGGAGACCTTTTCGTCCGCATTCGCCTTTGAGCCTGCACTTGATCCAGTACCGCAACCCGTTAATACGACGGTCAATACCGTTAATAAAATAAGACATGATGTAAAATACTTACGCTTCATAGCTGTTCCTCCTCAAGTTGTTTTATATTTTTCTCATTGGAAAACTAGGTAAAATAGTGGGAAAACGCCTGTAAACGATTCTTTCATTTGAAAAAGAGACGAAAAAAAGCCTCTCCTAGAAAGAGAGGCTTGATCACCGTTGCATGAAACATGTATCGGGAAGTCTTCCTCTCTTATCTGTCAAAGCTGTCACAGCTTTGCAGGAATTAGCACCAATTTCTATAGTAGAAACGGTTGCCGGGCGTCATAGGGCCAGTCCCTCTGCCTCTCTTGATAAGAGATCCGTTATGAAATTTTGTTTTAGTTGAAATGTCTTCTTAACTTTAATGTGATGTCACATCAATGTCAATGATTTTTTTGAAAATTTAAAACAATAAGCTTTTGGTTCATACATGCTTAACTTCCGATGATTTTCTTAGCAGGTGATGATTTCTTCAGGCGAAAATCATATTTTTTCTCATTCACAAATAGTGGATTGAGATGTGCTGATCCTTTATCTTGACCGCTTTTCGAGCGATATGTTTTGTAGCCTTCCATCCATTTCCCACGCCATACCCACTGTGATGCTTTCGCACCTTTTCGGTCGTCATACACGTTCTTCTGGAAGGTATTCTTTTGATTCACTCCATAAAGATTCACGATTAAGTAATGTGAGGCACTAGCTGTCATGATATTATTCGTGATTCGATTGTTCACAGCTTGATATTGCATGAGCAATTGACCGCCTTCTAAGCCGGCTGTGTCATTTTTGTACAAAATATTATGTGAGATGGTCGTATTTGTTGTGCCGCCACGCTTCTGATCATAGCCGCCAATTGAAATGCCTGTATAACGGTTCAAATACACTTGATTGTGTTCGATGCGAATGCGGTCAGCCATTTTTCCTTTATGCTCACTTGTCACTTCAATCCCCAGGTCATTGTGATGTGTGATGTTATGATCGATCACAATGTCCTTTCCGCCATCCACATAAATTCCACCAGCGGAGATGTCTTTACCGTAAGCTGGATTCCCGACACTCGTAATCTCATATACTTTGTTCCTAGATACGACACCATTTCTCACTTGATCGTACTTTTTAGAAGGTGCAACGTTTTCAAAACCAATTAAATCAATGCCTATATTATCTGCACGTCGGACCGTGTTATGAGTCACACGGAACTTTTTCACGTTTCCATTTAACACAAGCGCCTCACTGAAGCCCAGTTTTAATTTTTCAACAGTATTTCCTTTGATTTCAATGTCTTCAATGGCCGCAGGTGCTTTTGTCCCATAGACAGCAATACCGTGCGCATTCCCTTTTTTGTGTTTCGTCTGGATGTCATACACTCGGTTGTTGAGCAGTTTGACGCCTTTTCCGCTTCCTTTAATAAAGATACCAACTGGTGTCAGGTCTTCTTTATTCGTCTTGAGATGTCCCACTGTCAGACCTTTGAGTGTGATGTAGCTTTTTTGATCAATCGTGACAAGACCGCCATCTGCTTGGTTTCCTTTAAGAGCAGCGCCACTGATGACAGGTTTTTCTTTTCCGTAAGCTTGAAAGACAACAGGTGCTTTCTTTGTTCCTGAATGGCGGACAACCAATTTCTCTTTGTATGTACCGCCTCTCATGTAAATGGTTGTACCGGCTTTCGCCAAACTTGCCGCCTTCTTCAATGTGCGAAAAGGTTTTTGCTTCGTTCCTGGGTTTTTGTCGTTTCCGTTTGTCGCCACGTAATAGGAGGTACCCTGCTTGGCGCCAGCCTCCTCTGTCATCGCTTGACAACCGAAGCTGATCACGGTCATGAATAAAATGAGTAAAATGCCTGGTATCGCTCGTTTCATCTTGTTGTCTGCTCCTTTCACTTCTCTTCTTTCTTTATCGGTTAAAAAAAAGAGGATTAAAATATGATAATGCCCCTTGCAATGTACTAGTCAAAAGGTGTATGGTTGAAAGAATATCTTACAGGAAAACCATCCGTTTTTAAATTGTCAGATTAATCAGTTAATAATGAATCTGGATTTTATTTCTTTTTGAAAAGGGGTGACATGAGCCAGACTGACGGCAGAGAAGAGGAAAGCGCTTTAACAGATTTTTCTTGTCTGAATTCTAGAAAACCTATTGCTAATATTTTTTGAAGGTATAGAATAGAATCATAATTATTTCATATTATTAGAATTTTCAAATAAACAAACAGCAAGGAGATTTACGATGCCAAAACAACCCATCCGCGTTGAACTTAGTTCAACAAAAAAACCAAAACCTCAATCTGATCAACTTCAATTCGGAAAAACCTTCACAGACCACATGTTTGTGATGGATTATTCCATTGATCAAGGCTGGTACGATCCAAGAATTATTCCTTATCAGCCAATTCCAATGGACCCGGCTTCAATGGTCTATCATTATGGGCAGTCTGTTTTTGAAGGCTTGAAGGCTTATGTTTCTGAGGATCAAAAAATTCTCTTATTCCGTCCGGAAAAGAACATGGAGCGCCTCAACAGATCCAATGACCGCCTGTGTATCCCGCAAATTGATACAGAAACGGTTTTAGAGGGCTTAAATGAACTCATTCGTATTGACAAGGATTGGGTACCTGATGCAGAGGGCACTTCCTTGTATATCCGTCCATTCATTATTTCCACTGAACCGTACTTAGGCGTTGCACCGTCAAGCACGTATAAGCTGATGATTATCTTATCTCCAGTGGGATCTTACTATAAAGAAGGCATCCATCCGGTCAAAATTGCAGTTGAAAATGAATTTGTTCGTGCCGTTAAGGGCGGGACAGGAAATGCGAAAACAGCTGGAAACTACGCTTCAAGCCTCAAGGCACAGCAAGTCGCTGAAACGAAAGGTTTTTCACAAGTTCTTTGGCTTGATGGAGTCGAGAAAAAGTACATTGAAGAAGTCGGCAGTATGAACATCTTCTTTAAAATCAATGGAGAAATCGTGACACCTGAATTGAACGGCAGCATTTTAGAAGGTATCACACGAAACTCTGTACTTGAGCTGTTAAAACATTGGGACATTCCAGTGACAGAACGTAAAATTTCTATTGATGAGTTAATTGAAGCACATCAATCAGGCGAACTTGAAGAAATCTTCGGAACTGGAACGGCGGCCGTGATCTCTCCTGTAGGGGAATTAATTTATCACGATCAGCCATACGTCATTCAAGATGGTCAAACTGGCGAAGTATCGAAGAAATTGTATGAAGCCATTACTGGTATTCAAAAAGGAACACAGCCAGACATCTTCGGCTGGACAGTAGAGGTCGACTCGGTCGTTAAGCAGGCATAAGCATGTAGAAGAACCTTTCAGTTATGAAGGGTTCTTTTTTGTTTATTTACCTCTCCTTACGATTCACCGTTCCTCACCCGGTTTCTATTTAAGGTTCTTGGGATTTCTATCTTTGCTCTTTCCATTACTTTTGTAAAGGTCAGGCGAAAGAGGAAACAGAAACAAAAGGCGAAATAGACTCAGTTGTCCAGTCTGCTTCCCATCAAATCGTGCACCAAAACAAGACCGATACCCCAACAATCGCCCCTGCGTATATCCACTGTTTCCCTTTGATGCTTCGCTTTCTTTCGATCAGTAAAAAGATCTCCGGCAATAAGATGATGATGATTTCTAGGATAAGGACAAGATGATAAACAAGCGGCATCGGCTGGAAATCAAACTTTCTTTCATCTCCTCCTATTGTTGCGAAATACATCACCAGATTGGTTACTGGAATGGTAAAACAAACGAGCAGGCGGAGAACATAGATCCACACATACTGTCTACAGCGGATAAGGCCAATAAATGAAGCAATGATACCATACAAAAATAAGACCACTGTGCCATAACTCATCAAAGGTTGAACAGTAAAGCCGTAAAACATTAAACCAATTGCAACCATATTCAAATCGTCCTTTCTTTGAAGCCATACATGCTGTTTTTTCTATCATACACTTCTTTCTCCAGTTTCCATATGGGGCAATCAAAAAAAACGACCCCTTAAAGGGGCCATGTTTTTATGCATTAACTGATTTGAAGAATTGCGGTAAATATTCACGATGCGCTTCGAGCATTTCATCTAAAATTTGCTTTGCGATGTCGTCAGATGGAACAAGCGGATTGATCGTCATTGCCACAAGAGCCGTCTCGTAATCTCCTGTCACAGCCGCTTCTGCTGCCACACGCTCGAATGATTTGATTTGTTGAACAAGCCCTCTCACAGCTACAGGCAGATCACCCGTCGCTATTGGTTTTGGTCCGTCCTTCGTAATGATGCAGTTCACTTCAACCGCTGATTCGGCTGGAATGCTGGCAATCGCTCCTCTATTCACTGTATTGACTGGCTGGATGTCGTGCTTATCATTATAGATGGAGCTGATTAAGTTACACGCCGCATCACTGTAGTACGCCCCGCCTCTTTTTTCGAGCTGCGGTGGTTTAATCGATAAATCAGGATCTTTATAGAGCTCAAATAATTCATGCTCAACCTGCTGGACAACCTCTGCTCTCGTTCCTTTTTCTTGAGCTGCCTTTTGCTCTTCTTCCAGCATATCTTTTGTTTTATAGTAGTAGCGATGATATGGACATGGGATGACCCCTAAGCCTTTTACAAAAGAAGGTTCCCAGTTTTTCGCTTCAATGTTCTTCATGGACCACTGACTATTCGGATTTCCTAATTCATCAAGCACTTGTTCCATAATACTGACCCCGTCTAAATACACGTCTAATCCATAGACCATGTGATTAAGGCCTGCAAACTGCACCTCGATCCGTTCTACATCCACATCAAGCGCCTTGGCAATCCCCATTTTAATCCCAATTGGTACATTGCATAGACCGACTACTTTTTTTAGATTCGTGTAGCGCAGCACAGCTTCTGTGACCATGCCGGCTGGATTTGTAAAGTTCACAAGCCACGCATCTGGACAAAGCTCTTCCATATCCTTCACGATGTCTAGGATAACTGGAATGGTTCGAAGTCCTTTAAATAAACCGCCTGGTCCGTTCGTTTCCTGACCGATGACACCGTATTTCAGCGGAATTCTCTCATCCTTTGCCCGTGCTTCCAGCAGCCCGACACGAAATTGTGTCGTCACGAAATCTGCGTCCTTCAAGGCTTCCCGGCGGTCAAGAGTTAGGTGTACCTCAATCGGCAGACCGGCTTTTTCGACCATACGTTTTGCAAGAGCGCCCACGATATTTAATTTTTCCTGACCCGCTTCAATATCCACAAGCCATAATTCCTTTACAGGCAATTCATGATATCGTTTGATAAACCCTTCGACAAGCTCAGGCGTATAGCTTGATCCTCCGCCTATTGTGACAATTTTGATTCCGTCTTTCATGAATTGACACCTCCGAGTTGCTTCATTTTTTCATGGAGCTCAATGATTTCCGCCGCAAGCTCCTTGACGGTCATTGCGTTCATGAGATGATCCTGCGCATGAATCATTAAGAGACTGATGTCGGTCTTTTCTCCTCTGATTTCTCCTTGGATCAGCTCTGTCTGTGCGTGATGCGCCTCATTTAACGCGTCTTGTGCTTCCTGCAATTTTTGCTTCGCCTCATCAAAATTTCCTTGCTTTGCACACGTAATGGCCTCCATCGCGGAGCTTCTGCCATTCCCACCGTGTAAGATGAGTTGAAACACAATTTGTTCCATTTCCATCGGCCGCATCCCCCTTGTTCCCTCTATTACATGCTGGCGACATTTTCATCAGTTGATGCTTTTGTTTCTAGCTCACTTTCTTCTTTCAATTTCTGCTTATCCCACATTCTAAAGAATGGATAGTATAGAGCGAATGACAATGCCAGGTTAATCAGCTGCATGACTGCACCAGAGATTTTGCCTCCTGTGGCAAGATAGCCTGAAATGATGGGCGGCATGGTCCATGGGACTGCAATCCCCGCTGGTTTTGCCACAAGTCCCGTGCTCATTCCGATATAGGTTGTGATGATCATCATGATTGGTGTAAGGATAAACGGAATTAAAAGCATTGGGTTCATGACAATCGGCATTCCAAAAATGATCGGTTCGTTGATGTTAAAGATGGCTGGCCCAATGGCAAGTCGGCCAAGCTGTTTCATTTGTTTACTTCTGGCACGTAAGATCATCGTCAGCACCAAGGCAAGCGTTGCGCCGCTTCCGCCGACGTTGATGAAGATTTCAAAGAACTGAGCTGTGAAGATATTTGGCAGCACTTCTCCTGCTTGAAATGCGAGACGGTTCTCATCCATCGCACCGAGCCAAATTGGACCCATGACGCCACCGACAATGGTTGCTCCGTGAATACCACACGCCCAGAGGAGCATTTGCACACCCATGGCGACAATACTTCCGCCTAAGCTTCCACCAAGAATGGAAAGCGGTGTGCCAATTAAGACCGTGATGATATTATGAATACTCTCAAATGGTGTCATCTCAATCAGAAGTCTAGCGACCCAGATTAGGGTGATGACCACAAAACCTGGTATAAGTGCGATAAACGATTTACTCACTGCTGGCGGTACACCATCAGGCATTTTAATGACGATATTCCGCTGGACGATGAATCGGTAAATTTCAGTTGAAAGCATGGCAATAATCATGGCAACGAATAACCCTTTACTGCCCATCAATGTGACTGGAATTCCCCCACCTACTAAGATGGCTTCTGTTGAGCCTTCAGGTGTGAAAGGAACTTGATATGGTGTCGCCAAAAGGAAAGCTGCAACAGCGATCGCACCAGATGATAGGGCATCCACTGCATACTTTTCAGCTAGCCTGTAGGCAATCCCGAAGGTTGCAACTAGTGCCATAATGTCAAAGGTTGCATTCACAGGATAGGATAGTTTCGTGGCCCATTCAGCTCCGAAGATACTTGCCATAAAATCGCTGTATCCTGGGATTGGAAGGTTGGCTAAAATGAGAAACAGTGAACCGACAATAATGAGAGGCATGGTTAAAACAATTCCGTCACGCAATGCTTGTAAATGTCTTTGAGCGGCAATCTTCCCTGCAAACGGCATGACCTTCTCTTCTAGAAATCGGTTGAATCCATTCATCCCTTCCGCCCCCTTTATCCGTTCACTAACTGTTCAGCAGATTTTAAAACCTCAGCCCCGTTGCATACACCATAATGTACGGTATTAATAACGTCGACTGGAATCCCTTTTTCTTCTCCGAGCTTTTTCATTTGTGGTAATAAATATCGAACCTGTGGTCCTAATAAAAGCACATCGGCTTGATCAATATGACTTTTGGCTGAATCTCCAGATACTGCCCAAATACGATAGTCTTTTCCTTGTTCTTCTGCGCTTTTCTCCATTTTTGTGACAAGTAAGCTTGTTGACATACCTGCTGCACAAACCAATAAGATGTTCATGTGTAAACGCCCCCTTTTGAAATTGTGAAGCTTTTCTTTACACATTCAGCATATTATGAAACCGCTTTCATAAACACCTATACTTTTTCCTTTAGGAAGCGGAAAAAGTTAGTATCACACTGTTAGTTCTTGTACGAAGGGGCCTTTTTATACATGATATCGAGCATGTCTTCAAATGTATCACAGGCGATGAGGTGCTGAATGAATTTCACATTATGCACAAGCTCACCTAGCAGTCGGTACATCCCTTTTAAATCTTTGGCATTCTCTTTTTCGACGCAAAGCAAGCAGACAAATTGAACCTTTTTCTCTCCCCATATGATCGGTTTTTCTAATGTACATATCGCCCAAAACGTCTCTTCTGTCAGCGGCGTCATAGGGTGTGGAATGGCTGTATAATGCCCGAAGGATGTCGGAGCCGCCTCTTCTCTTTCCATCACAGAAGGTGTAAGTTCTGCTGGTGCTAAACCCATATCGATGATTTTTTTCGTGAGAAAGGTGATGACCTCTTCCTTTGTTTGAAAAGTGCGTTTTGTAAAGACCAATTCCTTTTTCATATATTGAGAGGCCAGTGTCACTCTCGTTTCACTCGTCAGGGCTTCTTCGATTTTTAAAAAGTCGCCGCCTCCCAAAATGGTGTTCACTTGTATGACGGGAATCGGTAAATTCATCGGTATCGGGACCGTTGTAATAATCAAATCCAGAGCATGTAAAGAGACATGTGGAAGCGAATAAAGCTCTGCTGTTCCTAAAATGGTCAGCTTTGATCCAAATTGTGACCGCAGACGATCCTGAAGCAGCCTTGCACTCCCTGCACCAGATGCACAGACAATGAGACATCGCTTCGGTGGAATCTCCATTTTTCTCCGTTCTAAAGCCGCACCAAAATGAAGTGCCATATATCCGATTTCATTCTCATGAATACATAGACCGATCTCTTCTTCAATGACACGACTGGCGACAATTCCTGCTTCAAAGGCAAGTGGATACCCGGCCTTTATTTCATCAAGCATCGGATTTCTTAAATTCATTCCATATTTACAACGTGTCATGGCTGGCTTTAAGTGCAGACTGAGCCCAATCATTAATTCCGCATCACCGGCTAAATCAAGCTGCAGCTTTTGATCAATGGCTTGGAGCATAAGCTGAACAAGGCGGCTCGTGTCATCGTCCACAATTTGTTTTTGACCGCTCGATGAAAAAGACTGTACCATTTTGGCTGTTCCTAATAAATGAATGGCGATATAGACGATCTCCTCTTGTGGAAAAGAAACGTTTAGCAGTCCTTCAAGGCGTTTCACCATTTTTTTAGCAACCTTATATTCCTTTGCCTGTGGAATCTCATTGATTTCCTCTGGCAAGACAGATACATAGTTTCCGTGCCTAATCCGTTTGCAGGCAATGGCGACATGAACAATTAAATTATTCATGCAAATGTCTGATAGATTCATTCTTTCTTCACTGATATAATCAATGATTGTTTTCTGAATCAATTCTAATTCATGTTTTGGCAAAATGGTGACTGCTGTGTTCAGCATTGTTTGGTAGGATCGGCGTTCACTGAATAAATATTCTGACATACAGTAACGGATTTTCATCTCCGATCCTTTGATCCGGCAGCCTTTATTCGGCTTTGCTTCCAGCTTCAGATCAAAGGGCTCAAGCTTGCGTTTGACCCATTTCATATCGTTACTCATCGTCGATTTACTAATAAACAGCTTCTCCTGTAAGTCTTCAAGTTTCACATAAGACTCTGCGAGAAGAAGCTTTTTTAAAATAAACCGAACACGCTCCTCCGGCAGAACAGCCAGCGGTTCTTCCTGTTCGACCTCTTCTTTCATAAAACGGCGAAAGGCATTCTCATCGTTGATCAGCAGCTCATAGCCAGCTCCTCGAACAGCTGTTACAGCCGCTTGATAAGGAGCAAGACGGTCGTTCAGTTCCTTGATGTCTGTACGAATGGTTCGGCTTGTCACTTGTAAGCTGACAGAAAGCGCAGCGCTTGTGAGCGGGGTCTTCGCTGCCATTAATTGACTTAAAATGTGCGCCAGTCTTTTACTCAGCATCAGATCGGCCTCCTTATGTATGGGTGGAGAATCTGCCTTGTCTGGACAGGTTGTATACGCTTGCAGTTCTCTTCATTACTCATATTCTACTGAAAAGAAATAAAAATTGCCAACTCATTTATATGACAAATGCCCCTATTTATACAACAAACCATATCTAATGACCTATGAGTCTTTTGGTAGGACCCTGGGAGAAAACATGAAAAAAGGCGCTACACCTTTGTGTCAACGCCTTTTTTATGAAGAGATGAGCTGCGTAAAGACAACCAATCTTTTTTCATGAGTCCCTGCTGCATGATCAAATGTCCCTGTACACGTAATTAGATTGAGATTCCGTGTAAAAGCGTACCCGAAAAATGCATTTGGTTTTTCTTCACGCGGATAGCTTTGCACTTTCATTACCTCAAAGGTTCGCTTTTTCCCTGACGAGGACGTCACGATCACCTTGTTTCCCTTTTTCAGCTCCTTTAGTCGATAAAAAACAGAAGGTCCCCATTTATTATCAACATGACCATTCATGACGGCATTCCCTTTATCCCCTGGCTTTGGACCATCTTGAAACCAAGCTGTGTTGTCCGCATTTTTTGGAACGCCCATACTGCCATCCTTTGATAAAGTTGTTTTCTCTACTTTTGCTTTAACATCAATCGCAGGAATCGTAATTTCAGCCGGGACAATACCGGACGGTTCCTCTTTTAACATGTCTTGTGCATGAGACTGTTTTGCGGCTTGATTTGTTGTTATTTTTTCAGGTGATGAGGTTGTTTTAGGGGATGACGAGTCATCCATAGATTGATTTGCACAGCCTGTGATGATGAGCAGCATTAGAAGACCAAACAGCCACCTTTTCAAGTTAGTCTGCCTCCTTTTAAAGAAAGGAACGGCACGATTGTGCACGTCCCCTTTTGTTTTTATATGAACTTAATTTGATGTCTTTCGGCGAATAAGGAAGAACGCGCCCATTGCACCTCCGGCTAGGATCAAGCTTGCGATTAATCCCGCAAATGCTTCATATGACATACCTAAAGGACCGGCTGTGCCTCCCATACCTGTTTTCGGCATTTCGTTAGGCATGTTGGATTTGAACATTTCAGGATGCTGATCAACAATCGCTGTTGCGACATCTTGACCGACCATGAACATATGGCCGTATGCCTCTCTCACTGTTGGATAAAGCTGATCATAGTCACCATTATGGTAAGACGTATATGTGTTAATCAGCTCATCAATATGCATTTTTAAGCCAGCTTCTAAATCCGCCGCCTTCAAACGTCCATCTGTCGCTTGATCTAGAAATTTCGCTTGCTTCATACGATACGCATCTAAGTTTTTCATCGCTTTCTCTTTCGCTTCTTTGTCTCCAGATGCATCGGCTTTGACATAATCAACTAAGTAACCGATATGGCTTGACCAAATGTCTTTGAATTGTTTTCCTGCATCCTTACCATACACAGAGGCAATTGCATCAGATAAATCATTTGTGTTTTCGTTTAAAGCTGCCGCTGCTTGATTAAAATCCTTGCTGCCATCATTTCCTTTTTGCATAGCAACGACCGCAAGTGCCAAATGTTCTGAGAACAAGTAGTTTAAATCTTCACGAAGATCTGCGGCTGGAGTATCGACTGATTTGTGATCAAATTTCCCAGGAAATTGATCTGTGATCGCCCATGATACGCCTTTACCTACTTCAAACATATGATGAATGGACTTTCTAACAGTTTCATAGGTCGTATCGAAATCCTTTTCAGTGTAACTGTCAAACGCTTTTAGTAGTTCATTCACATGCATCTTCAAGCCTTCTTCAAGCTCACTTGCTTTCAATCTGCCGTCTGTTGCTTGATCGAGCATATCGGCTTGTTTCATGCGATATTGGTCTAGCTGCTTGACCGCTTTCTTTTTACCTGCTTCATCTTTCTTTGCCGTTGCTTGTACATAATCAACAAAATAGCCGATATGGCTGGACCAAATGTCTTTAAATTGTTTCCCTGCTTTTTTTCCGTACACAGAGGCGATGGCACCTGATAAGTCATTCGTGTTGTCATTCAACGCTGACGCTGCCTGATCGAAATCTTTACTGCCGTCAATTCCCTTTTGCATCGTGATGACTGCTAAATAGGCATGCTCTGAAAACAGCTGGTCTAGTGCTGCTCGAAGATCGGTCGCTTTATTTGACACCTGTTGTGATGAAGACATCTTCTTTGCCCCTCCATGCATATGTCCTTCGTGGGCACTTGCGCTATGAGCTGCCGGAAATAGTAATGCTGCGCTAAGCGGGATGGTTAAAATCGCTTTTTTCATGTTCATCTGTTATTGCCTCCTCTTTCCGTTTGTTATGTACTTAACGGAGAGAGGCATCACTTGGATCATTCAAATCGGTGATTTTTTTCTCTCATCGCAAAATGGGGATGCTTGCATAAAAAAAAGCCGGTTTATCCGGCTGATACGTTACGACTTTTAGATGCTTTCCGTTCTTTATATATTTTTCTCACCACTGGATAAATCACAGGTGCCCACTTAAAAATTTGTTTCAGCCATTTTTTCATTTCTCCCGCGCCTCCTTATTGTCATTCTTATAGGGACGATTCCCCATCTTGTCATAAAATAAACAGGTGCGGGAGAGCAGGAGTTAAATCACGCCTTGTGCGATCATCGCATCTGCCACTTTGCGAAATCCTGCAATATTTGCTCCTACTATTAAGTTTCCAGAGTGTCCGTATTCGTCTGCTGTCTCCGTACATTGACGATAAATTGTCTGCATCATTTGTTTCAGCTGTTCATCTACCTCTTCAAATGTCCAAGACATTCTTGCACTATTTTGTGCCATTTCTAGTGCCGAGACACCTACACCGCCAGCATTCGCCGCTTTTGCCGGTGCAAATAGAATATCATTCTGTTCAAAAACTTTCACTGCCTCAAGAGTAGAGGGCATATTGGCTCCTTCTCCTACCGCAATGACACCATTTCCCACGAGCTGCTGTGCTTGCATCTCAGATATTTCATTTTGAGTAGCACAAGGAAGCGCAATATCACAAGGGATGGACCAAATTTGTTCACAATCTTCAATCAATTCAGCATGCGGGTGAATGTTTATGTAAGCCCCAATCCGTTCATTGCTCACTTCCTTCAACTGCTTCACGGTCTCAAGTGAAATGCCTTGAGGATCATAAATCACTCCGCTTGAATCACTGCAAGCAACGACCTTACCGCCTAGCTCCATGACCTTTTCCATCGCATAAATAGACACATTTCCTGAGCCAGACACAACAACTGAACGTCCTTCAAATTGCAGTCCATGCGCTTTTAACATTTCTTCCATAAAGTACACCAGTCCATAGCCCGTCGCTTCTTTTCTCGCTAAGCTGCCTCCAAATCCTGGACTTTTCCCTGTCAGCACACCCGCCTCATAAGCACCGCGCATTTTCTTGTACTGTCCGAACATATAGCCAATTTCGCGTGCCCCTACGCCAATATCACCTGCTGGCACATCCTGATCAGGCCCCACGTAACGGCTGAGTTCACTCATAAAGCTCTGGACGAAACGCATGATTTCTCCGTCAGACTTCCCTTTAGGATCAAAATCAGATCCACCTTTTCCTCCACCGATCGGCATACCCGTCAGTGCATTTTTAAAGATTTGTTCAAATCCTAAAAACTTAATAATGCTTGCATTGACAGATGGGTGGAAGCGAATGCCTCCTTTATAAGGACCGATGGCACTATTAAATTGCACCCTAAACCCCCGATTGACTTGAACTTTCCCCTCATCGTCTACCCATGGGACACGAAATACCACAAGTCGCTCAGGCTCAATGAGTCTTTCTAAAATCCCTTGTTTTTCATACTCTGGGTGTTTTGCAAAAACCGGAACGAGTGATTCTAGAATTTCTTTTACGGCTTGCTGAAATTCCTCCTCGCCAGGATTTCGTCTTTCCACCTCCTCTAACACACGGTGGATGTAGCTTTGTGCTGTTTGTGCCGCTCGATCTAAGGTCAACATGTCTCATCTGCCTCCTTTGTATATCTTCACGCATTTTTCTGTTAGATTTTCTAACGCATATTGAGATTAATTTAACACCATTTGTAAAAACTGATCAATATTGATAACAGATGAAAACGATGCCGAATTGAGATGGATCAAGCAGCCGCAGCTATTGTTTTGAAAAAGGAACGTTTGCAGAATGACTATTGTGCTAGAAATGATGATTTGGACATTATATATCCCGCAATCTTTGACAAATAGATGAATCATGACGAATTTCTAGTTGATCTTCAACCTGAAAAAAAGGCCTAAAGTTTTATAGGCCATCCACTCAATCTTTTCGGATCTTTTCATCCTTTTTTCGATCAGGTAACACGACACAAAGCCAATATAAAATAGAAGAAGATGGGAAGTTTATTAAACCGACAATGCCCCAAAACCACTTATAACGCCCTCTTTTCTTTGCATCCATAAATAAAAGGAGGCCCTGCGCAAATAGCAACGGCAATGCACACAATAAAATGATCCACTCTGTCTGACTCATAAAGAAGACCCTCCTTTAATGTGTTGATATTCCTTGATGCCGACAACGACGCAGAGTGGCACACTCACTATTTGGAGAAGGATGAAGATGATAGGCAAATGGGTGATGACAGCTACAAATAGTGCCAAAATGGTCACACTGATAAGAACGTACGCCAGAACTTCTTGTTTAAAGCGCCTTTTCTCTTGTTCCTTCGCCTGCTTCAGCATCATCATGACAGCATGCTCACTTGGCTTTTCCACTTCAATTTGTTCATCTAGCTGCTGTAGCTCTTCCTTTAATCGTTCGGTGAACTGATCTTCCTTCATAGGGACCACTCCTTTCGAATTTTCTTTAATCCATGATGAACTCTTGACTTCACAGTGCCTTCTCTCATCCCAAGCATTGAAGCAATCTCGGGATAAGTAAAACCATAATAATAGTGAAGTATAATCGGTGCTCTCTCCTGAGCCTTTAATTCGTTTAGCGCTTCCCACATGTCATGCCATGGGTGGCCCTTTTGCTGTATGTCCCATTTGAACCGGCGTATCGTCTCTTGATTTGTTTTTCCTTCTCTCAATTGTTCACGTTTTCTTTTCTTCTGATGATCCAAAAATTGTCTAGATGCAATGGAAATGAGCCATGTTGAAAATAAGGAATCTCCTCTAAATGAAGAAAGTTTCATGTATGCTTTGAGCATCGTTTCTTGCATGATTTCTTCCGCCAGCTCTTGTTGAAGGGTGAGCTTCATCATATAACGGTAAACAAAGGAATAATGATGACGATAAAGGGCTGTAAATGCAGCATCATCCCCCTGTTGTGCCCGCTGAATCAATAAGGTTTCTTCTGTCTGCTCCAAACACACCCCTCCTTCCTTTTCTTCTCTTATTTATTAGACGACACGGATGGCGACATCGTTCAAAATAACCTTTGTTTTTTAGTTTGTTTGCTTTTCTCCCTTTTGGTCCAGTATTTGAAGCATTAAATATCCATTTTTTTCTTATGTAATGATTATGACATTCCTTCGCCTCTAACAAAATGATGCGTTCTGATTTTCTATCAAGCGGAGATGCTCTCCCCCATAATCACTAGGTCATCCCAATACCTATCGTCAATGATCCTTGTCTCATTTAGACGAAAATAAAATAATCAAGGCCTTAGTTTTCTAGAAAATCATGGAATAAACACCGCCAATTCTTAGCCGATGATACCTTTTTGCGTGCTATGCTCTTCCTACATTCCAAAAAGGCGATACTAGCGAAGAAAGGAGAAGCAGCTAAATCGCAGCTTATTTTGGAAACGTTCACATTAAAACAAAATAGAATGGAGATGTTGACTTTGAAGAAAAAAGTTCCAATGTTAGCTGGTGTGTTAGCGGTTGGTCTCGTGACTTCATTATTTGCACCTAATGGGGAGGCAAAAGCGGTAGCAAAGTATCCAGAAAGTCCTTCTATGATGGCCAATTTTAATCAACAAGGATTCTCCACATTAAATGGCGGTACAACAGGCGGTGAAGGTGGTAAAACCGTCACAGTCAAAACTGGAAATGAACTATTGGCTGCCCTCAAAAGTAAAGGAACTAACGAAAAATTAAAAATTGTTGTCGACGGGACGATTACCCCTTCTAATACATCTGCCAATAAAATCGATGTGAAAGATACAAACAATGTCTCGATCGTCGGCAAAGGCACGAAAGGTGAATTCAATGGAATTGGCATTAAAGTATGGCGTGCCAATAACATCATTATCCGCAACCTGAAAATCCATCACAGCAACATCGGTGACAAGGATGCCATCGGAATCGAAGGCGCTTCTAAAAACGTATGGGTTGACCATAATGAACTGTACAATACATTAAATTCGGGTAAAGATGATTATGATGGATTATTTGATGTGAAAAATGACTCCGACTATATTACCTTCTCATGGAACTATGTTCATGACAGCTGGAAAACGATGCTCATGGGCAGCTCTGATAACGACAGCTACAACCGAAAAATTACCTTCCACAACAACCGTTTTGAAAACCTGAACTCTCGTGTACCGTCTATGCGCTTCGGGGAAGGGCACGTGTATAACAACTACTATAAAGGCATCCATGCGACAGCGATCAACTCTCGGATGGGCGCAAAGATGAGAATTGAGCACAACATATTTGAAAATACAAAAAATGCGATCGGCAGCTGGGACAGCCGTCAAGTCGGTACATGGCATGTCATCAACAACTCATATATTAACAGCTCAGGCAGTCTGCCAACATCTTCTACAGGTACGTACAACCCTCCTTATCACTACTCTTTGCTTAACGTGAACAATGTCAAATCAGAAGTGGTATCAAATGCTGGTGTTGGAAAAGTAAACCCTTAAAACCACAAAACGTTCGGACAGAAATTACTGCCCGAACGTTCTTTTCATTTATTTATATTGTAGAAAACGGACGATCCATCTCATACAATTTTTGATAACGCGGGTTTTCTTTCAGCAAATCTTGATGCTCTCCCTGCATTTCAATTTGTCCATCTTCAATAAACATGATGCGGTCACATGCCTCACAGCCAGTGAGATGATGGGTAATCCAAATGACCGTTTTTCCTTTTAACACACGGAAGATGGTTTCAAGTAGCTCCCGCTCTGTGCGCGGATCAAGCCCGACGGTGGGCTCATCTAATACAACAATTGGAGTGTTTTGCAGCAAAATCCGTGCTAACGCCATTCGTTGTCTTTCTCCACCTGAGAAACGAACCCCTGTCTCCTGTACACCGGTGTGATACCCCTCTGGCAAGGATTCAATGGTATCGTGGAGCTGCACTTGTCGCGCAGCTTCTTTTACCTGCTCTTCTGTCGCATTTGGAGAGCCTAAGCGAATATTGTTTAAAACAGAAGTATCGAATAAATATGGCTGTTGATTCAGCACAGACACATACGCGGATACGTTCTCTTGAATGCTTTGTACCGCTTTCCCCTGGATACTGACATTTCCTTGATTCGGCACGACGGCTCCTTCTAACAATTTTAAAATAGTCGATTTTCCTGCACCACTTTTTCCTAAAAGAGCGAGTGTTTCGCCTTGCTTCAGTGAAAATGACAGGTGCTTTAGCACATGTTGGTGTGAATCATACCTAAAGGACACTTGATCAAAACAGACAGCTTGATCGTTAGAACTGGTCGACGGACCCTCTGTCTGCCCATCAGCTCCCTCGTCATACGATTGCTTCTCATAATGATTCAGTCTGCCGACAGCATGCTGATAGACTGGAATATCACCTGCCGCATCTGAGAGCGGAAGAAAGGCTTCTGTTAACGGAAACAGTACAAGCACGAAGGCTGCAATCAGTGTGTGTGACATCGAGCCTGACTGAACGACTGACCCGCTCCAATACACAACAAGCACAACCGCGCCTCCAATTATGAGCTGTGCAAAAAATTGGCGCAGACGGATAAATCGGTGCTTAGCTCCTTCAAGCGCTAACAGCTGCGCTTCTTTCTGTTCATATGCATCAACAAAATCTTTCTGCCTGCCGCTAAACAACCAGTCACTAACGCCCATGACGGCATCTGTTAAATGGCTGTACAGTTCATTTCTGCCTTTTTTCATTTGAATTTGTCTCGCCCGGTTCACTAGCACGGTGACGTATGGGAAAACGAATACGAGAAGTGCCATATAAAGCAGCATCAGTCCAGCGAATGGCCACGAGAATAGACCAAGAGCCCCAATGGATGCGGCATATAAAAGCAGCGCACCGATGGATGGAAAGATGGTTTTTAAATAGGCGTCCTGCAGTCTCTCAACATCATCTGACAAGAGCCCAAGCATTTCACCTGTACCCAGCTTTGTTTGTTTCGCACTTCGTTCAGCCATGTCATACAGACGGACACGCATTTTTTCAATCATGGTCAAAATGAGCTGGTGGCTCGCCAGTCTTTCTGCGTAGCGGGCAGCTGAGCGGGAAATACCAAAGGTACGTACAGCTACAATAGGGACGTACACCATGAGTATATTTTCAGGTCGTGTGGCCGCTTTTGAAATGAGAAATCCTGACGTATACATCAGCATAGAAGCAGAGAATACTGCAATGGCCCCTAAAAATAAAACCAGGGCAAACAGCTTTTGATTCTCCTTGATATAAGGTATAAACCAGCCTTTACTGACCATGTGTGACCGCCCCCATTTGCTCCTGTACCAATTGATAATACACGCCTTTTCTTTCCATTAATGATTCATGTGTCCCCATTTCTGCAATCGTTCCTTGATCCATGACAATGATTTCATCCATGTCTGGCATCCAATGAAGCCTGTGCGTCGCTAAGAACACCAGTTTATCCTCAAACAGCGGGAGCATCGTTTTCTTCAATTCATACTCCGTCTCAATGTCGAGATGCGCTGTCGGTTCGTCTAACAGCATGATCGACCGCTGGCCGAGTACCGTTCGCGCAAGTGCAATTCTTTGCGCCTGTCCGCCGCTGAGACCTCTTCCCTGTTCTCCAATGACCTCATCGAGACCATTTGGCAGCTGCATCACTAGCTGAGATAAGCCAGCCTCATGCACAGCTCTTTCCACTTCTTCATCTGTTGCGTCTGGTTCGTAAAAACGAATGTTCTCTCGTAATGTCATGTGAAATAAATAAGGATGCTGCGGCATATAGACGACTTCTTTTTGCCATTCCTTCATCTGTAAATGAACAAACGGCTGGCCGTTTAACGTGATTTGACCTGAAGTCGGTTCAACAAAGCCGCCGAGCACATCGGTTAATGTCGATTTCCCCGAACCACTTGCACCGATGATCCCGATTTTTTTCTTTCCTTTGACCGTGAAGTCTACATCCTGAATGGAATAAGGAGCATGCTCATCATGCAGGACACATATATCTTGCAGTGTGAGTACAGATTGTTCGTTCCACTCATTCAGTTGCACAGATTGTGTGTCCTGAACGCGAAAGCCTTTTTCTTCTAAAATAACCTGCATGGCTTCATTCGCTTCTTTTCCATTTAGTGTCGCATGATAATCATTTCCCACTTCTCGCACCGGCAGGAAATATTCAGGCGCCAGCATGAGTGCCGTCAAAGCCGGCAATAACAGAAGCTCTCCTTCAATTAATCGCAAACCAAGAAAGACGGCAACGGTTGCAATCGACAGCATGGAAAAGAAAACAAGCGCAAATGATGAAAGAAATGCGACCTTCAGCGTACTCATGGTCGCCTTTCGATATCGCTTTGACACCTCCGCAATATTGCGGGAATGTTTTTTGCTAATGCCTAAGTAACGAAGCGTTTCAAGGCCGCGGAGAGAATCAGTAAAATGATTGGATAATTTCTCATACGATCTCCATTGTTTGGCCGCTTTACGCTGAGCAACAAGACCTAGCAAAATCATAAAAACAATTAAAATCGGCAGCGTCACGATTAATATGACAGCAGATGTTTCATCTAACGTCCAAACATAGATGAGTACCATCACTGGAATAACCGCCATATTCACCATTTTCGGCAAAAATAGCTGTAAATACTGACGATATTGAGCAATTCCCTCCATCGCTAATGTGACAAGCTTTCCTGTTCCTTTTTTCTTTGTGAAAGCTGGACCTAAACGAAAGAGTTGATCTAACAGCTGTTTTCTGACGTCTGCTCCAATTCGGGAAGAGTAGGTAAACATGACCTTCTCCCGAATGAAGGTGAGACCGTGCCGCACAAGAAAGGCAGCAAGAAACAGCAGGACATAAGGTGTTGCCTGCGATAGGCTTTTCCCGTCAAACAGCGTAGTAATGGCATGTGCCAGCCACTGTGCTTGGAAAATAATACTTGCTCCTTGAATGAGTGACACAATACCTAAGAGGGCAAGGAGCCCTCTCATTCCTTTTAATTGAAGCAAACGTTTATCCATTAGTAAGTCATTGGCTCCTTACCGCTGACCCGTTTACGGAAGACGTAATAGCTCCAAATTTGGTACCCAAGCACAAAGGGCAGCAAAGAAATGGCTACAATCGTCATCACCGTTAGTGAATAGGATCCGGATGCAGCGTTATGAATGGTGAGATCAAATGCATGGTTGATCGAGCTAATCATGACGCGCGGGAACAATGCAGTGAAAAGCATGGTGACCGTCACCATGATGCCTGCACCTGTGAAGAAAAATGTCCAGCCATCACGTTCTTTTCTCATAAAGAATAGAGCCGCTACGTAACAAACCACAATGAGTACAGTTAACGGAATGGTGATCATCGGGCGTACCGTATAAATGTCTGTTTCCATGATAGATACACCGACAAAAAGGACAAGAACTGGCAGTGCAATGAGCAGGACACGCTGGCCAAGCTTTCTTGCACGATTTCTTAAATCACCTTCTGTACGAAGTGTGACGAATATCAATCCGTGCAGGAGGCAAAGAACCGTCACAGCTAATCCGCCGATTACTGAATAAAGGTTCACAAAATCCGTAAAGCCAGCATACATGTTCATGTCTTGATCAATCGGCATCCCGCGTAAAATACTTGTGAATAACACACCGAGTAAAAACGGCGGGAGCAGACTGCCAAAGAAAATGACCCAGTCCCACGCCTTGATCCAAGAGGCTTTCTCAACCTTCCCTCGAAATTCAAAGGCGACTCCGCGCCCGATGAGCGCTAAGAGCAGAACTGCAAACGGGATATAGTATCCGCTGAACATCGTGGCATACCAGTGAGGGAATGCAGCGAAAATAGCGCCCCCAGCTGTAATCAGCCAGACCTCATTCGCATCCCAGAAAGGACCAATCGTATTAATTAAAATGCGGCGTTCGTGCGCATCCTTTCCAAGCAGTTGCATGGACATCCCCACACCAAAATCAAATCCTTCTAAGAAGAAAAATCCAACAAACAATACTGCGACAAGAATAAACCAAATCTCGTTAAGATATGCCATGATATGCGCCTCCATCAAATGGATCTGTAGACAGGTCCGTTTCATCCTTTTGATCTGTATCCTCTTCCGAATGTGCACCTTTTTTAATTTCTCGAATGAATAAGTAGGCAAGCAAGATGGCAAGAATCAAATAAATCGTCGTAAAGCTAATGACTGAGAATAACAGCATGCCATACGATACGTTTGGCGAAATCGATTGAGCCGTCGTCATCATACCAAAGACGGTCCACGGCTGACGCCCGATCTCTGTCATGATCCAGCCAGCTGAGTTCGCAATAAACGGGAACGCAATCATCCACACCATGAAACGCAAATACCATTTGTTCGTTTCGAGTTTCTTTCTAAAGCTCAAGTACAAGCCAATCATACTAGCAAAAATCATCAGTATTCCGGCACCAACCATGATTCTAAAGCTCCAGAATGTGGTTTTCACTGGTGGAATGTAGTCTCCAGGACCAAATTTGGCTTCATATTCTTTTTGAAGTGTCAGCATGCCTGGAACATCTCCACTGAACTTCTGATAAGCCAAGTAACTTAAAGCAAACGGAATATTGATCTCTGTAGAGTTTTCTTTTTTATCTGTATCAATATTGGCAAATAGAGTCCAAGCCGCTGGATCTCCACTATCCTTCCAAAGGGCTTCACTTGCTGCCATCTTCATCGGCTGTGATTTCATTAAGTGCTTCGCTTGATCATGTCCAGAGAACGCTACACCTAAGCCAGAAACTAAAGCGAGTACCATGGCAATTTGGAATGATTTTTTGAAAAAAGCGATTTCTTGTTTTTTGATCATTTTATAGGCACTAACTCCTGCAATAAAGAAGGCACCTGTAGCGAGCGCACCAAACAGAACGTGCGGGAATTCAACCCAAAGCTGCGGGTTCGTTACAAGAGCGCCAAAATCATTCATTTCTGCGCGGCCATTTTTAATGACAAATCCAACTGGCTCCTGCATAAATGAGTTGGCGAGTAGAATCCAAAAAGCCGAAAAGATCGTACCAAGGGAAACAAGCCAAATACACAATAAATGAATTTTCTTCGGCAGACGGTCCCAACCGAATATCCAAAGTCCAATAAATGTAGATTCAAGGAAAAAGGCGAGCAGTGCTTCAATGGCAAGCGGTGCACCAAAGACATCACCGACAAACCTTGAATAATCTGACCAGTTCATCCCGAACTGGAATTCCTGCAGAATCCCTGTCACCACACCTACTGCAAAGTTGATTAAGAACAGGTGACCCCAAAACTTCGCCATCTTTTTATAAATATCTTTTTTCTTGACGACATAAAGGGTCTGCATCAATGCAACGATGAACACCAAACCTATTGACATAGGAACAAAAATGAAATGAAATAATGTCGTTGAAGCAAATTGAAATCTTGCTAAAAACAGCTCACTCACAGCCTTACATCCTCCCTTACTTTCACATGCCGAATGATTCGATATTTATGCTCATCACTTCACAAAATGTTCAATATTTGTTCAATGATTCACAAATAATAGCCTGTTTGAAATGGTTTACTCGGTGAAATTTTACTCTTGCTTTTCATTCGGTTAGTTATTTATACCTGTACTTTACACCCATACGCTTCAAAAATAAAGTAAATTTTACCTAAAAATTGGATGGTATTGTGTCAGTTGTTTGAATACTTTGTCAAAAATATGTGACAGGAAATAAAAAAACAAAAAAATAGCGCTGCATGTGAGCCGCAGCGCTTTATTTCTTTTTTAGGCTTTTTTTTGTAGAGCGGGTCTAGTGACTTGTACTTCATAGTACGTAATTTTATTTTTTAATAGTCCTTCAGGTCTCGCTTTTCCATGATGCCTGAGATATCGACTTAGATATCTGGAAAATCACACAAAAAAATTTCGATCAGACAGACTGATCGAAATCGGTTAGGAAGGGACTTGTTCCCCTTTTCTGCTATTTTTACGTTCTAAAGACCAAGCAAACATTTCACGAATAATCGGTTCAATTTTCTGCCCTTGCGCTGTTAATGCATATTCAATCCGTACTGGAATATCGGGGTATACGTTTTTCTCAACGAGCCCTTCTGCTTCTAGATTCTTCAGCCTTTCAGATAACAATCTGCCGCTGATGTTCATTTCATTTTCAAGCTGACAGAAACGTTTGGGGCCTGTCAGAAGCTGATTAATGATGAGAATGACCCACTTCTTGCCTAGAATCTCCATGGCATCTGTGATTGGACAGCCATCTACTTGAGCCATACTTCATTCCCTCCTGCTTTTCTCTCTTTTTTTCATTATAGCACATTTAATTACTTGAAATAAGTCACTAACTATTATATAGTTTAGTTACTTTAAGTAACGAGGTATTCATTTTTATAGATTTTCAAAAACATTTGAACATGCCGATGCATATATCATGAAGGAGATGACCGACCTTGAAGACAATTGAACAGCTACGATTGGGTGTAACAGAGTTACATGTGTCCAGCTTTGAGCGTTCTTTACCTTTTTATACAGACATTTTAGGATTTACGATAATAAAACAGACGGAATCCACCGTCACTCTCGGAAGTCATGCAAAGGAACCCATTCTTTTGTTAAAAGAGGATGCACAGCTCAAGAAGAAGCCCGATCATGAGCCCGGACTTTATCATTTTGCTATTTTATTACCTACCAGAAAAAACCTGGGCACATGGCTGGCACATGTGATCAAAAAAGGCTATCCTTTAATTGGAGCAAGTGATCACTTTTTCAGTGAAGCCATTTATTTAAGTGACCCTGACGGCATTGGCGTAGAAATATATGCTGATCGCCCTGAGGACGTTTGGGTAGGTGAGCAAGGAGAACTGAAAGGTGGCGGAAATGCACCGCTTGACGGAGATGGTCTCCTACAAGAGGCTGCTGATACAACGTGGGAAGGACTTCCTGCTGGTACAGTCATGGGGCACTTGCATTTCCATCTCAACCCAGAAGAAGCTGATTCCTTTTATGTCCATACGCTTGGTTTTCATATCCGAATGGCTCCACCAGCAAGCTTATTCATTGCAGGTGGCGTCTATCATCACCACCTTGCCTTTAATGCATGGGGACGCGGAAGAAAAGGAGCCATTGATCCACGTTTTTCAGGAATTAGAAGCTATACACTGGTATTTCCAGAGGAAGCAGACAGACAATCCGTCCTCGAGCGTCTGACCAAAGCAGGCACTCAAGTTAAAACGACAGGTAAAAGTAACGAATTTGTTGATCCATTTGGCGTTCTCGTTCGTTTACAGATTGAAGAAGCAGACTAAAAAGAAGGTGCAGAATATGGACAAACACACAGATCTTAAAACAGCCATTTTAAAAGATAAAATAAAACGAGTACAGCAAGAAGACGGGTATATATATATCACTGGACCCATTAAACTGCCAGTGAATTTAGACGGCAGAACCGTGATGTTCAACTGGTATTCATGGTTAAAAGACGATGGAAAAGAACCATTGTCTGATGAAGCTTTAATTGAAAGCCTCTCGTCCCGCCAGCTTGCCGATCATCAGCAGTCAAGCGTGCTGGTGTATGGAGATTTCGAGCAAGCTGATGAAGCCCTTATCCGCATGCATTCCATTTGCCACACTGGTGATATTTTCGGAAGCAAGCGCTGCGACTGCGGGTTCCAATTGAAGCAGTCCATGCGAATGATTGAGGACAATGGTGCAGGTGCACTGTTTTATTTAGCGAATCATGAAGGCCGAGGTATTGGACTTTTCACTAAAGCCATGGCTTATATCCTTCAAGAAAACGGCTACGATACAGTAGAAGCGAACGAAGCTCTCGGCTTTGAAGATGACACGCGTCAATATGAAGAAGCCATCGCTGTTCTTCAAACACTTCGTACAAAGCCGGTCAGACTCATTACCAATAATCCAAAAAAGACAGATGCCATCAGTCATGCGGGTCTATCTCTTTCTGGACGTATTCCACTTTGGGGTGATGTCTCGGAGTTTAATGAAAAATACTTGCAAACAAAAATCAACCGCTCAGGTCATATGAAGGCGGAGCAAGAGGTGCATACGATTGCCACATCATGAGCGATATATGAATCTAGCCCTTGAAAATGCACAGGCAATGAAAGGTCAGACATCTCCAAACCCACTCGTCGGGGCTGTGATTGTGCGAGACAATGAAATTGTTGGTGTCGGTGCCCACATGAAAGCCGGTGAACCGCATGCTGAAATTCACGCACTCAAAATGGCTGGAGACAAAGCAAAAGGAGCTACTATTTATGTGACCCTCGAGCCTTGTTCTCACCATGGTCGCACAGGTCCATGTGCAGAAGCACTTGTGAAAGCAGGAATCGAAACTGTTGTCGTGGCGGCACTTGACCCGAACCCGCTTGTCGCTGGCCGCGGGATTGCCATTTTACAAGATGCAGGGATCCAAGTCATTACAGGCGTACTTGAACAGGAATCCATTCTCATGAATGAAGTGTTTAACCATTTTATTACGAAGAAAACACCGTTCGTGACGCTCAAAGCAGGCATTACCTTGGACGGGAAAATTGCGTCAGCTACGTCTGACAGCAAGTGGATTACAGCTGAGACATCTCGTTATGATGCCCATCACATCCGCAGTATCAATGATGCGATTTTGGTCGGTGCTCAAACCATTATTCATGATGACCCTTCTTTAACGGCACGGATTCCAAATGGGCGCCATCCGATTCGTATTGTCTTAGACTCTAAACTGTCAACACCACTAACAGCAAAGGTTGTCACTGACCAGCTGGCACCCACATGGATTTTTACAACAAAGCAAGCTGATGAGGAAAAACGAGCCGCTCTAGAAGCAGCTGGCGTGAGCGTCTTTATAACAGATAGCGACACGCGAGTTCCCCTGCAAGAAGTGCTTCAAGTGCTAGGAGAAAAAAATGTCTCCTCCCTCATGATTGAAGGCGGCGGACAGGTCAACGCTTCATTTTTAGAACAGCAGCTTGTAGACAAATTGGTCATCTATATGGCACCTAAACTCATTGGCGGAAGACTTTCTCCTTCCTTTTTCGGAGGCGAAGGCATACGCCTCATGAGTGATGCCATTGAATTGGATCAACTTTCAGTAGAACCGCTTGGGAAAGATATTAAAATAACGGGCTATCCCGTTTATCAATAACGTACTTTCTATCATAGAATAAGGCTGTCTAAAAAATCTAGACAGCCTTATTCTTTATTTGATTCACCCTAGAAACTTCAAAATATTTTTGTGCTTTTTACTCCATTCTCTCTAAAAATTCAATTCGATTTCCAAATGGATCATCTACATAGAATCTGATTGCTCCATCTAAGGGCTCATCTTCTTTTATATGAATGTGATGTTGCATGAAAGTCTCTTTTAAATTCGATAAGTTCTTTACTTGAAATGCTGGATGAGCTTTTTTAGCAGCATGAAATTGATTTTCGATACCAATATGAAGCTGCTGATTTCCGCACTGAAACCAGACACCGCCACGCTTGACTAAATGACTAGGCTTAGGTATTTCTCTCATTCCTAAAATTTCTCCAAAAAACAAACGCGCTTTCTCTTCACTCCCCTTTGGGGCAGCTAATTGGACATGATCAATCCCTAGGAAATTGGACATACACATTCTCCTTTCTTCTCACAACATCCAAAAAACATTTGTTTTTACTATTACGTTTGAGATGAATCCTAGCTGATATTGTCGATTCACCAATCATCACCGTGAAACTTATCGTAAAATGTTTCATGTGAAACATTTGTGATTTGATCCCTATCGATTTCCCTCTACCAGTCTGCCAAAGCTTTCGGGTGAAAGTCCCGGTGAGATGCGAACACGGTGCAAGGACATCATGCCTTGTGCCTTTTTCGCATGTCCTGGTTCAGTCGTGACAGCCATTTGATAACCCGCTTCTTTCGCCAGCTTCAGCGTGTGCTCGTTATAGCGCCCGACAGGATAACTAACCATTCTTGTACGCTGAGTAAATCGTTGATCAAAAAATGCCTTTGACCCTTTTAATTCCTCTTTTTGCTGCTCCCTTGATAAACGATTGAGCTCTAAATGATGAATGGTATGACTTTCAATCGATAGTCCACTTGCTATCATTTCATCCATTTGCTCATCTGTTAAGTGGTTCGGTCGGCCAATGGATTGCTCAATCATGAAAATCGTTGCCTTCATTCCATACTGCTTTAAAATCGGAAACGCTTTTGTATAGTTATCGGTATATCCATCATCGAATGTAATGAGGACACACTTCTCACTTGGCTTCGTATTTGTCGTGAATACGCGGTACGCTTCTTCTGGAGACAGCGTAACATAGCCGTTGTCCTTCAGCCATTTCATATGAGCCGCAAACTCGCTCTTTGGTACACGCAGCGAGTTACCGCTGGAGATGCTGTGATACATCAAAATTGGAAGCTCTACCGGCTCCTTTTGCTCAATCCATTTTGGTGTATCAATCACTTCCGCTTCTTTCTGCTGAATCTGTTTTGTTTCTTTTACTTGTAATGGACCCTTTTCCTCTTTGACTACTTGATGGTTTCCTTCCGTTTGCTCCTTCGTTCCCATACAGCCCGAAATGAACAGCGCCAAAAAACCAACCGCAATCAACATACATGTTTTCTTCATTCACCAATCCTGCTTTCTCTCTATCTACCGAATGATTATAACAGAAATTGGTTAATAGCTGATATCTATTTTGACAGGGCGTTCATTTTTTTACACATTTCGATCATTTCGATGGCAAGCAGATGAATGGTCTCTGTTGTGAGCATTTGATCTTCTGCATGTATCAGCAATAAAGAAAAGGGAAGCTGTTCCCCTGCCGCCTCTTTTTGGATCAGCGACAAATGCAGGTTGTGGATGCTTCGAAACGCTGCCTCCCCTTTTTCAATCAACTGCTGTGCTTTTTCAAAATCATCGGCTCTTGCTAGACGAATCGCTTCGACATAATGACTTCTTGCCTCGCCCGCATGAGCAATGATTTGAAAGGCTGCTCCCTGCATTTCCTCTAATACCGTCATCTGCTTCTCCTCCAATTATTTAAGATTCATTAGCTAGTTTCAGAGCATGCTCTAGTATTTTTTCTCCGTTTGCTGTTCCGTATAATCTCACATTGATGACATCGACAGGTATTCGATAAGGCGCGGCGGTTTTTTCTGCTGCCTTTTTCATAAAGCTTACTTGCGGTCCAAGTAAAATCGCCTGTACATCTTCTCCATGCTCTTCTAATTCATCCGCAATAGCCCCTTCAGGTATGGCGTATATATCATAATCCAGCCCTTTAGCTTCTGCGGCTGCCTTCATTTTAGACACTACAATAGATGTCGACATTCCTGCGGCACAAGCGAGAATGATTCGTTTCATATCCCATCACTCCTATCGATAAATGATTTCTGTTTCAACCTTCAGTTCTCTTGTTTTCATTAATGTTCGGTACCAATACGCTGATGCTTTCATTTGGCGGTTCCGTTCATTTTCCAGCTGAATTTCGACTAATCCGTAGCGATTTTTAAAGGCATTCATTGGCGATACATTATCTGTAAAAGCCCACAGCATATAGCCTGTGCAATTGGACCCTTCTGCTTTCGCCTGAAGTGCTCGCTTCAAATGCTGGCTGATAAATGAAATACGATACTGATCATCAATGATACCGTCTTCATTTTTAAATCGTTCTTCCTTTTCTACACCCATCCCGTTTTCGGCTACAAACCACTCGATATTTCCGTATTCTTCTTTTATTCTCATCCCCATATCATAGACAATGTCCGGGTAGATTTCCCAGCCTCTGAATGGATTCATTTTTCTCCCTGGAAGCTCAAACATATCGTAATAATAAGACGGATGAAATGGTGTCCCTTCATTCCACGCCTTACTCGGTGCCTTGACACGATGCGGGTAGTATAAGTTGAGCCCGACGACATCAACCGGATGATTCTTGATGACCTGCAGCTCTTCCTCTGTCGCATCGAAAAGAATATCATGTTTTTTCAACACATCGAGCAGTTCTTTTGGATACTCCCCTTTGATCGAGGGATCTAAGAACACTCGATTAAAAAACAGATCATACATCCGTGCCGCTTCCTGATCATGCAGGGCAGAGGATCTTGCATACGTCACTTCTGGATTGAGAATCACCCCAATTTTTGCACCTATCGATTCCTTCAATCTCATCTCCCGAAACAGCTTCACCACTTTTGCCGTTGCCAGCGCTTTATGATAGTTCCACTGCATCCATTTCTTCGTATTTTGCTCAAAGGGATAACGGATAGCGTCTAGATAAACACGAGTTTGGACAACAATCGGTTCATTAAAGCTAAACCAATGTTTCACCCGATCCCCGTAGCGCTCAAATACCTTTTCCGCATAGAGGACAAATAGCTCGACGACGTGCTTTGATGACCATCCGCCATATTTTTCAAGCAGCTCGGCTGGAAGCTCATAATGCTCTAAGCAAAACATCGGCTCTACACCTGCTGCGATTAATTCATTGATCAAATCATCAATATAACGGGCATAGGTCTCATCCACAATCCCCTTCTCGTAATCTATGAGAAATCTCGACCAATTAATCGACGTCCTGTAATGAGTCAGTCCGATTTCTTTCATAAGGGCTACATCTTCTGGATAACGCTCATAAAAGTTCGTTGCGCCTGCCGGTCCATATCCTTCATGCCACACGTGATACCCGTTCTTATACCATAAATCGATGTACGAATCCTGATGCGCTTGCTTTCCCTTCCATCCCTCCGTTTGCCAAGCAGAAGCCGCAGCACCTAGGATAAAATCACTTGGAATCTCAATTCTGTTCATGCTGCCACCTTCCCTTTCCTCGTCTGAACGTGAGTCCTTCCCAAATCCCTTGCAAATACATAGCTTTCAAGCGCTCGATCATATAAACGGTAACCAGGTCTGCCTATCTCACCAAAGATTGCATGTTCATTCATGCCACTCCCCTTTATTCTGAATCTGGTGCCGCTTCCGGTTTACGGTTAGACAAAAGAACAAATGGAAAATAGATGAAGACCGCAACCACAATACAGATGAGCTGTGTGATGACCGCCCCCATGCTGCCAGCGGTGGACAGCCACGCATTCACAATCGGCGGTGTCGTCCACGGCACCATCACAACGGCTTTTCCAGCAAATCCTGTAGCTGTCGCAATGTAACCAATCGTACCTGTCACAAGCGGTGTGACGATAAATGGAATGGCCATCACAGGGTTTAACATGACGGGCAAGCCAAAAATAACGGGTTCATTGATGTTAAAAAGACCTGGTCCAGATGAGAGCTTGGCAATACTTCGCATCTCTTCCCTTCTTCCAGCAATAAAAATCGCAATCAAAAGCCCAATGGTCACACCTGAACCACCAATGCTCATATACACATCCCAAAATGGCATCGTGATGATATTCGGAATCTCTTTTCCTTCTTGAAATGCTGTCATATTCACTGCAATTGACCCTAATAAGAGCGGCTCCCTGATCGGTTTGATCATCTGGTTGCCATGGATGCCGATCACCCAGAAAAATTGTGCCACAAACATCAACGTTAAAATCCCTGGCAGACCTTGTACAACACTTTCTAGCGGACGCTGTACCACGTTATACACTGCTTCATGCAAATAAATGCCTGTCAAACGGTGAAATGCAAAGCCGAAGGAACTAATGATCGTAATCGTAATGATCGAAGGAAAAAGTGACGAAAAAGATGTTGCCACATTCGATGGAACAGAATCTGGCATCTTGATTTGCAGCCATTTTACCTCGGTCAGCTTACAAAAGATTTCCACAGATACGATTGCAATGATCATCCCTAAAAATAGGCTTTTTGGATCGGAAAATTGCCTTGCCAGTACATCTACGACCTCACGCATCGATCCATCAACTTCAAGAAGAAGTGTCGTTGGAATAACAGATATAAACGAAATCAATGCCATCAGACCTGGGAACAGAGACTTGTGCCCGTTGATTTTCCCAAGCTCTATCCCGATCAGGAACACAGCCCCAATTGTTAAAAAGTTCAGCGTGGCATAGTTGATTGCCTTCATAATTGGCTGAAGCTCTGCTAAAAATCTAAATATCTCAAAATGAGCAAGCCCTGTCTCCGGGCTCATAATCATATTTGCCACCAGTACAGCAAAAGCCCCTGTAATGATGATTGGCATCAGCGTGACAAATGCCTGTTTAATCGCCATAATATATTTCTGGTTCGTGATGCGATAAGCTACATTTCCCATGACGTCTGCTGCTTTCTCCTTGAAGCTCATGATCCGTCTCCCCCTTTGCAAAAACTCGTGATCATCCTCCTTTTTGATGTTATTTTAAAAGCGCTTTCATTAACATCTAATCTTTTTCCTCACAGATGTGGAAATGGGTGTCCCTTTTTTTCATTTGGATGCTCCAATACTTGAAGTGCCGCCGCCAGTTCCTCAAATGAAGCGGCCTTGATGAGTTGTTCCACCACTTCCTTACGCTCTGTCAGCCGTACAAGAAATTGATAAAGTGACTGTAATTCTTTTTGATACGTCTTTTGGATACTCAACAAACAAACAACTTGTACCCGATCTTCACCCCACAGCACCGGTTTTTTCAACGTACAGATCGCACAAAATGTGTCATCTGTTGCCGGCTTAATCGGATGGGGAATCGCGACCAAATGACCAAACGATGTCGGTGATACTTGCTCTCTCTCCAGTAATAATTGTTCAAACTCGTCTGGGATGCGATGCTGTTCCTTGAGCACGTTCACGAAAAATTGCAGAACCTCTTCCCTTGATTGAAGATCTTGCTGAAAAAATGTCAGCGCCGGACTAACATACCGCAAAACCCCTGTATCCTGCGCGCCCTGAACAAACCGTTTCAGCCGCACAATATCATCGTCACTTAGAATCGTATGTACATCAATCACTGGCACCGGCAACGTGTTCTGTAGCGGAATGGTACTAATGATAAAATCAATGCCTCTCAAATCATACGAAGACATTTCCCCAACACTTGCAGTTCCAGCGATCTCCAGCCTTCCGCTAAAAGCTGCTGTCAGCTTATGAAGAAGGAGCTGACTGCTGGCGACACCTGTCGCACACACAATAAGACATCTCTTTTTCACATGCTCTGATTTTGTCCGCTCGATTGCAGCACCGATATGAAGCGCCAAATACCCAATCTCATCCTCATGAATCTCAACACCCTCTTTTTCTTTCAGCCATCTGCCCATATAGACACCCGCTTCAAATGCAATGGGATAATGCCGTTTAATGTCCGTTAAATAAGGGTTACGAATATTCATATCATATCTAAAACGATGGATGGCAGAACGTAAATGAAGACTTAATCCAACGATTAACTCTTTATCAAATTGAATATCAAGTGACATGTGATCCTCTACATAAGCAAGCAGTTGGTGAGTGAAGCGAAAGTGATCTTCGTCTAGAAGATGAAATAGCGTATGACCGGCATCTCCATATGCCATCATCTTGGCTCCCATCAAGTGAATCGCAATATACGCCATTTCAGATAATGGAAAATCAATCGCGAGGATATGCCGAATATCTTCTGCCATTTGTTTAGCTACTTGGAAAACGGGCTGCATTTGAATATCTTTCAATTCGGCTTCTGGCATCACGACCAGTTTTTTCTCTTCAATTCGTTTGCATGCAATGGCAATGTGGGTGACTAAATTACTTAAACCGATCTCTGACAGATGAAGGCCGCTTGCTTTTGTACGTGAGCGCACGATGTCCTGAACCAATTGATATGTTTCTTCAGGTAACAGAGCAGAGTTCGCCTGCTCATGCTGAAACACATGCTCAGCCATACAATATCTTAATTTCATTTCATCCCCTTTCAGCTTCAGTCCATATTTAGGACGATGTGACACAGAAAGTCCATGTAATGAAAACAAATGTCTGACTGCTTTCAAATCATTTTTCACTGTCGATTCACTCACAAATAATTCCTCTGCAAGCGCATCTAACTTGGTATAGTCTTCTGACAGAAGCAGCCTTTTCAACAGATAAGCTACACGGTCTTCAGGCTGATTGGGAATGACCTGTTCCTTTTTTTCATTTCTTTCTCTCAATGATTCTTTCAAAAACGTACGAAAAGACCCATAATCCTCGACGGTCAATATATACCCTGCTCCGCGTTTGATATGTAGTACGGCTCCATGTTCATCTAACATGCATTTAAGCGCTTTCATATCCGTTCGAATCGTCCGTGATGTGACGCCAATCATGCGGGCAATTTCTTCACTTGTCAGTTCCTGCTCCGCTTGCATCAACCTTTTCAGAAGCTCCTCCTGACGTAGAGATAGCATAGACTCTCCTCCCTTGTCATTTACTTTTGCCTATCATCATAAACGAAAATAGAACTCTTTGCCCAGTTTTTCTTTCCAATTGGGAACCACGATATGGCTCATTCGTATGAATAGAAAACAAGAGGAGGGATGCATCATGGGTTCTTTTATGTTTGTGGTTATAATCATATTGGCTTCTTTAGGCGCAATCATTGCCCATTTGTTCACACAAAAGGGTCAACGCACAGCTGGTAAGCGTCCTGCTCATCACAATTCAACGACAAGTACCTATACTTCATATACTCATCACGCTTCTGAAGCCTCCTGCGGGGGAGATTCTGTCGATAGTGGTGGTGGATGTGACTAAACAAAAAACAGCCGCTCACATATAAGACGGCTGTTTTATCTATTATTTTAAAGAGCTTTCCAGCCCCGTTCAATCAAATGTTTAACATCTTTTGCGAAATCCTCGCCCTTTTCCATCACGTCCTGGGCTCTTCCTGCAAAATTACTGGCAACAGCCAGCTCCATTTTTTTCAATTCAAAGTGTAAGATTTTTTGATCAATCTCGTTGATATATGTTTCATACTCACTGTTCACAATGTCACGCATCACATGGTAGGCGTCTTTTCGGTGGCGATGAAAGTCCGTTCCTCTCTCACCTTTCCATGACGAATCTAGAGCAGGCTTCTTGATTTCCTTTATGTCTAAATGCGCAAGATCTTGTTCTGTTCGAATATTGCTTTTCGCTGTCTTTAACCGAGAGATCATTTCATCAAATTCTGCACGTTTGTTATCAATGCCCATATGCAGATGGTGCAGCATCTCGGATAAACTCATGTCATCCACCTCTATCGGACCTCATATGAAAGCACAGTGTCAGAGCCTTAGGAAGCTATCGGTTCACTTAATTTTTTCAATCCTGACATTTCTATCAATCTGCCTTCATTAAGTATAGTATAAGGTGAAAAGCCTCAGCCTTAAATAGGGAAAAGGTGTCCTTTTAGTGACGAATTTGGAAGAAAAACGGAATAATACAAGGTCGTAAATCCTTGATTATATATGAGTCTTTAGATCTATAATTCATTCTATTCCTTGCAATACATAAGAAAACGATTGCGCGTTATTTTGCAGCAATCGCTTCATCCTGTTCTTTTAATGTTTTCACATTCGAGCGTGTGTCCTGGACATTTTTGATTAAGGCTTCTTTAAAACTTGAGACCATTTCGTTCACCTCTGTCTCACGCGCCGTCCACTTGGTCACAAATTCAAGACTGTTTTCACCCGCTTTATCTGCTGATTTTTTCATCGTTAAAGCTTCGACTGCTTGGGAGACTTCATCTAGTTGATTCATAACTGTTTGGTAGTTTAACTTAATTTGTCCCATCGTGATATCCTCCAGATTTGTTCAGTGTGAAAGCAGCTCTAAAAACTGTTCCATGCTTTTGAGATCAAGCGTTTCGCGTCCTCTACTGCGTCTTCTCCTTTTTCAGCAAGACGTGCGGCGTCTCCTGCTAAGGAACTGGCGAAGGACAAAGCAGTTTGTTCAGCTTCTAATGTACTTATTTTGAATTCGATACGGCTTACGTAACGTGGGTATTTGTCGTTCACGATCGTTTGCAGCGCATCATGTGCTTCATTCCGCTCTGATTTGAAATCCTGGCTTCGCTCACCTTTCCAAGAGGTCCCAAGTTTTGGCTGCTTGATTTGCTTTAGGTCTGCTTCTGTCGCATCTTGTTCACGTTCGACCTTACTTTTTGCCTTTTTAAGTCGAGCGATTTTCTCTTCGATTTCTGCTTTTTTACTTGAAATGCCACCGTTTAGGGCAGACAGCATATTTGATAAGCTCATATGGGTTCCTCCTCCTGTCAAAAAATAAAAACGCTGCTTAGAATTTCTCTAAACGAGCGTAAGATGAATAGCACTTTTTCCAATATTGTTATTATAAGGTTCAAAGACTCATGTTTGAATAGGGATTTTTGCCCTTTTTATGGGATAAATATGCTTTCATTCTGCTTCACATTACCCCTTTAGACCTCTTTCATAAAGGGTCTAAAATCCCAATGATCTGCTTTATATCAAATATAGTCTCTCGGTCCTAGGACAAACAAAAGCCGCCCCGTGAGGACGGCTTTTCTAAACGGCTTATGAGGCTGATTCTTCTGAGTCTTGTTGATTTTTGACGTACCAGATGAATTTCCCTGTGTATCCGTAAATAATGGCAAGAGCAATGGCAACAAAGCTCAACCACATAAATGGTAAATAGGAGAATGTCGAGACGCCTAGAATCCCTGCCATGTAAATTCCGTTATCTGACCACGGAACCATACCAGACGTCATTGTTCCACCGACCTCAGCGTTTCTAGATAGGACGCGTCTGTCTATTTTCAATTTATCGTAGCTTTTTTCCATAATTTTTGGTGTAAGAATTAATGAAACGTACATTGCACAGCCAAAAATATTTGCAAAGAATGCAACAACAAGTGTAGATAGGGTGACATTTCCTGCATTATATAATTTCTTCTCGAAAGTAGCGACAATGACTTTTAAGATGCCTAGGTATTCAAGTACGCCACCAAAACCAAGTCCGAGAATAATGACCACTAAAGATCCAAGCATATTCACAATCCCGCCACGATTTAACAGCGTATTTAAGAAATCTACATCTGAATTAATAGAGAAGCCATTGTATGCTGAACCAATCGCATCTGCTGGATTCATTCCTTGGAAAGCCATTGCCCATATAGCTCCTAAAAGAGCACCAATGGCAATAACAGGCATTGAAGGTTTCTTAAATACGAGCAGTAATACAACCACTACTGCTGGGATGACCATCCATATGTTGATTGTGAATGTATCATGAAGTGCATTTTTCAAAAATTCTACTTTTTCTTGATCAATGTTGCGTCCGGCATACATAAAGCCTGTAACCGTAAACATAATGGCCGTAATAACAAAGGCGGGTACGGATAAAACCATCATCGCTCGAACATGCGCCAGCACGTCCACTTTTGAAAGAGAGGAAGCGAGCACTGTACTATCTGATAATGGAGATAATTTATCTCCAAAGTAAGCACCAGATAAGACTGCACCTGCTACGATCGGAAGTGGAATACCAAGACCTTCACCAATGGCGATCATCGCAATCCCAGCCGTTCCAACCGTTCCCCAAGAAGTTCCTGTTGCAATGGACATGATTGCACAGATGACAAGTGTAGCTAATAAGAAAATATTAGGATGAATAAACTCTAGACCATAGTAGATTAACGTAGGAACAACTCCACCTGCAATCCATGTTCCAACAAGTGCACCTACTGAAATTAAAATTAAAATGGCTTCTAACCCATTCGATATCCCTTTTGTGATCGCATTTTGAAGATCCTTATAGGAATGCCCCAATCGAATACCTAATGCGATAACCATAAACCATGAGATGAACAATGCCAGTTGAATATCTAAATTGAAGTAAAGAGTGAATGATAAAACAATTGCTAAAAATAAGCCAAGTACAGACACGACTTCTAAAATAGATGGTAGACGTGGTGTTTTCATTTTGTTTCCTCCCTTTGTGCGTGCGTTAAGCGTTTTCAAAATATTGTGAAAAAAGTGTGTCAATTCGAAAGAAAGTGAATTGCCTGTTTTTCTCTATTTCACAGGCAATTCCACATATTAATAAAATAAAATTTTTGATATTATTATCGCTCTAGGAGCTCCGCACCCGCAATGCCAGGCTTTGTCATCTCAAATGGATTCAAAATAATATCAAGTTCTTCTTCTGTTAACACATCATTTTGCAAGCAAAGATCTCTGATCGATTGTCCTGTCAAAATGGCTTCCCTTGCGATTCTAGCTGCGGCTTCATAGCCTAAGTGAGGGTTTACCGCAGTAATGACACCTGCACTTTTTTCAACATATTCTTTCAAACGTTTTTCATTTGCTTCGATGTCCACTAAGCAATGATCCGTGAATGAACGGAATCCGTTATTCATTATACTAATAGATTGAAGCAAGTTAAAGACCAAAACAGGTTCCATGACATTTAACTCAAGCTGACCCGCTTCAGAAGCAAGACAGATCGTGTGGTCATTCCCAATCACCTGGAATGCAATTTGGTTAATCAGCTCTGCCATGACTGGGTTGACTTTCCCAGGCATAATCGATGAACCCGGCTGACGAGCTGGCAATGCAATTTCAGCAAGACCTGCACGTGGACCAGATGCCATCAAGCGAAGGTCATTGGCAATCTTGGACATGTTCATCATGCAAACTTTTAATGCTGCGGACACTTCTGTGTAAGCATCTGTGTTTTGCGTCGCATCCACGAGATGCTCTGCGCCTATAAGCGGCAGCCCTGAAATATCAGCAAGCTTTTTCACGACGATCTCAATATAACGAGGATCTGCGTTTAAGCCTGTCCCAACAGCTGTTGCACCCATATTGACTTCATATAAATGTTGCTTTGATTGGTTGATCCGTTTAATATCACGGCTGAGCACGCGGCTGTATGCTTCAAATTCTTGTCCTAAACGAATTGGAACAGCATCCTGCAAGTGCGTACGTCCCATTTTGATCACATGATCGAATTCTTTCGCTTTCTTTTGAAATACGTCATGCATCGTTTGCATCGTCTCAAGCAGAATGTCTAATTGCTTCAACACAGCAATGTGGATCGCTGTTGGAAACGAGTCATTCGTTGATTGTGACATGTTTACATGTGTGTTTGGGCTTAAATGGATGTATTCTCCCTTTTGATGTCCCATGATTTCTAAAGCTCTGTTTCCAATCACTTCATTGGCATTCATATTCATCGACGTTCCTGCGCCGCCTTGAATTGGGTCTACAATAAAGTACTCATGCAGCTTGCCTTCAATGACCTCATCAGAGGCTTGTACGATGGCATTTCCGATTCCTTCATATAAACGTCCAACTTCCATATTGGCTTGAGCTGCTGCTTTTTTCACGATGGCAAAGGCTCTGATCAGTTCCTCATGCATCCGATATCCTGTAATCGGGAAATTTTCTTTTGCACGAAGAGTTTGAACCCCATAATACACGTCTGCTGGAATTTCTTTTTCACCAAGAAAATCCTTCTCATAGCGATAAGTTGCTTGAACCATCTCATATGACCTGCTTTCTATAGAATAGTTAGTTAAATCACTAAATCTTCTGCGATCGGCGTTTCCATAATCTTTTTCACTTCTCTTGGATCTGTTGTTTTGCCTAATGCCCACATGAGTTTCGGCACGATGGCTTCTGTGTTCATGTTTCGTGAACGTGCCACCAGTTCCTGATTGATCTTGCGTCCTACTTCATACACACTCATGTCTTCTCCTTCTTCTAGACACTGAGTTGTGATGACGACAGAAATGCCTTCTTCAAGCAATTCGTTGATTTTCTCTAAAAGGTTTCTTCCTTCGAAAGGAATTCCGCCGCTGCCGTAGCTTTCAATCACGACTCCTTTGTACAAACCTTTAATTGAATCTAAGAATTCAGGCTTTAAACCTGGATGCAATTTCAGGAGACAAACGTCGGTGTTTAAGGATGCATCTAATTTAAGCGGTTTCATTGACGATCTTTTTACTTTGCTATTGTATTCAATTTGATGGTTTTCAATCGATGCAATATATGGATAGTTAATACTTTCAAATGCATCGTAGCTTTTCGTTCTTAGTTTAATTGCGCGAGTTCCTTGAATAACTCTGCCATCAAACACGACATATACGCCGCCCACACCGTCACATGCAAAACGAATGGCATCTGTGATGTTTTTCTTCGCATCTGTTTTCTTAAACGTGATCGGGATTTGTGAGCCTGTAATGACAATTGGCTTATCCGGATTTTGCAGCATATAAGAAAGAGCTGCTGATGTATAGGCCATTGTGTCTGTACCATGCGTGACAACAAAGCCATCATATTCATCATAATTTTCATAAATGGCTGTTGCGATATCCACCCAGTACTCAGGCTGCATGTTTGTACTATCTATACTCATTAGGGACTTTGTGTCCATTGTGTACTCTGCATTAATTTCGTTTAAATAGCTTAAAAGGTCCTCAGCTTTAACACCTGGAGCCAAACCATTCTCACTCTCTACAGATGCAATCGTCCCACCAGTGGTTAAAAGCAATAATTTCTTCAACAGGTCCACCTCTTTCAGTAAAATTACTACGTTTGTCACACATATTATTAGCTAGCTTGTGCTATTCTATAATATACGCTTTACGCGTACCTTCATTGCCATTATAGTCACATAACGCGAATTAATCAAGAAATTATTACGCATAACGCGTACACTCTTTGTCAAAATATGATATACTGTTTTTGTATATAAAGGAGCGTTCATTTATGATTCTCGATCGTTTAACCACTCTTAGAAAAAAGAAAAAATGGTCTCTCCAGCATACGGCAGATCGCCTTGGTATCGCCAAAAGCACCTATGCCGGTTACGAATCTGGGTACCGACGACCTTCGCTTGAAGCAGTGAAACTGCTGGCTGATTTGTATGATACGTCCATTGATTTTTTACTTGGTAGAACGGACGAGCCAGAGATCCAACGCAAAATCTCTGATATCAAAATTGAACTGACGGAAGCAAAAGAAGGAACTATCCTTGTCGACGACGTTCCTCTAAATGATGAAGAAATCAAACAGCTTGTTGCGTTTATTCGGGCAAAAAACACTTTAAAAGTATAAACACAGAAAAGAGAGGCACCATTAGGGTGCCTCTCTCAAATTGTTGACAAAGGGCTAAAATGATGTTTATTTTAGCTCTTTGTCTTCTTTTCAGCGTGATAGAAAACCTTTGAAGTCTAGGAAGGACGAGTACCGGAGCGGAGCGAATTTGACATTCGTGAGCACCGGAGCGCAGACCTGACAAAGAATGCGAGGGTTTGTCTACACGCTGAGAGAGGCACCATTAGGGTGCCTCTCTTTCTTTTTCCTCTCAGCTGCTTATGAATAAGGAGAAGACAGCTGACTTAATTCCTCTAGCCGCCGCTTTGCCTCTTCTTTATTAAACGAACTATAATAGCGATAATTCTCATCATCTAAGATGCGGTAATGCTGACTAAGCACATTTTGCTGAAGACGAAACGTGCCTTTTTTGACAGACGTTCGCCACCAAACCTTTCCGCCAATCGTACGCTCAACCGAGAGATTCAACTCATCATGTGCTACGACTTCCAAAATCTCAAGCGGGTCATCCCCAAGTGTCCCTTTTAAAATGTCACTATCCCTGAATAATGCACATACGGCCGCAGATTGCGTCCAGTTGAGACGCAGCCTGTGTTTTTCAACCTGCTGCAAATGCCGTTTCGATAGACCAAGTACCTCAGCCATGCGGTCCTGCGTATAATTCTTTTCTTTTCGAATCCGTGCCATTTGTTCTGTGACGAGGTCGATTACCATCTCTTTATCCATCTCTCATCACCTCTCCGAGTGTTCAGCCTTTACTGACATCATACACGATTTTTTCGAAAAAGTGGCGTCTCATCCTTTCGCGTATTAGCAAAAACTACCTAATTAATCTGTTCTTCTACCTGTCCATGCTGCTGTTTCCAGTCTTCTTGGGCAGACTGATTTAAATGTGGATAGATCTCTTGTTTGACGGTTTGTTCAAATACTTCTTCGTCTAAAATACTGTACGCTGGAATCTTGATCAATTTCCCATCTATTTTCCGAATTAGCACATCCATGAAGAGAAATCCCCTTACACTATACCGATGCCTGCGCATATCAATGGATTGAATGTCTTGAAAAGGGATTGTTTGTCCGCGATGTAAAACTGCACCATTCACCCCGCGCTGAATGCGAAAAATCACATTTCCTCTCTTCATAAAAGCCGGCAGAATCATCAAGAAAGAGATCCAGCCATAAGCAATGCCTAATAGCCCGCCTAAAAATAAAAACAATGTATAATTCGATTCAAATGTAAGAGCTTCTGAAAACAGCCAAATACCGATGATACCAAAACCGCCTGTTGCTAAGAATGCCCATACCCTTAAAAAGGTCCTGCTCCTCACTTCTATTACTTCACTTGGATTCAAGTGTCATTCTCCTTTTCTCCATTAGAATATAGAACGTAATCGGTCTCTATGAGCCGTCTCAATGCAAAATTCATTTTCTTTTATTCCTGACACAAGCCACGAATATTCCTCGCCTGGAATGACAAACAACATGGATTCCACATCAGGCGTATTATTTTTGTCGTAGATCACCTTCATCAGAGAGTCCATCTTCCCTTTTCTTGCCTGCACATCCGAAACAAATGTCTGCACAAGATCTTGATTCTCTGCCTGTTCAAGGAAGGAAGGCCACTCTTTTTTCCCCTCGCTTGCTTGCTCTAATAGTTTTTCGAATTCCTCTGCATGGAGGGTGATAACAGATACAGGGTGATCACTTATCTGTATGTTGAAAAAGGCTGTTACTTGTTCCTGTGCCTGCTGATCGTCTTTCAGTTTTTCAATCTGATGTACTTGTTGATCATAAAGTGTATGATGTGCATACACGCCCGCCTGTGTCTTATGAAAGGAGGTGCTGATTTCTTCATCTCCATCTCCGAATCGAGACGCTTTGACGGTGTAAGATGCATCATTCATTGCCTGGATGAAATGACGGTATTCCCCTTTATACCGGTATTGTCTGTTTCGAAATTCAAGTACACCTTTTGCGAGCAAAGAGCGGCACGCAATTTCAAATAAAAACCCAAGGCGTTCGTCCTCTACATCAGGATAATAGGCTTCCTTTAAGGACATGCCTTGTTCAAAATAGCCTTCACTGTAAAAACTAAAAATAAGTTCCTCGATACTTAGACTTAGCTGATCCAACTTGATCTCTCCTTATCCAAAAGAAAATGCACCCTTAAAGAAATCGCCTGCACCCTTAATCAGCGAGTCCGCGGTTTCTTTTGTTTTTTCTATCCCTTTATGTATCACCTGATTTGCTTGATCAATGGTGTCATTGACTGCTTTCACACCTTGACCCGCCAGCTCGAATGCTTGTTTCCCTTTATCGACGACCGCATGAATAGGGTCCTTTAATTTCACTGCAACCTGCTCTGCAAAACCGGATGTCAGCTTGGCAACCTTTTCCCCAATAAATCCACCGACTGCTGAACCAATCGCTCCTCCGACAACGGTCCCAATCGGGCCTGCAAAGCTTCCGAGAGCGCCGCCGACAACGGCACCTGCGACAGATCCACCAGCAATAAAGGCCGTATTGTTCACTGCATTTCCAACAGCCTTTGCATTTTCGCGCTTGAGGACTTCTGGCTGATCACCGAATTCTGCATAGTTCTCAGCAATTTTCAACCCACAGCCAACCGTTTCCGTTGCACCAGTGACAACCGTTGCAATGATGGCATTTCCTTTCGCAAATTTTGATCCATTTTTCAAAACAGACTTGATGGCAGCTGTGTCCTTCCAATTAATACTTCCTTTTGTAAAGTCACGCACACTATTTGTAAAAGCAACCGTATCGTCAGGGTAAAATTTTGTGAATTTCTTATGGACCAAGTCAGCCATCGACCAGTTTGATCGTTTTAATAATTCTTTTTTACTCAGCCAAATCCTTGCTAGACGGTCCAATCTCGTTCCTTCTACCCGGCTGGTCAGATCAAGCAGCAGCTTCGAATGTTGCGTTGCATACCGGCCATTCTCTTTTATAAACGTTGTCATCCCAAGCCCATAGTATTTCGCCTGCATCATCACAATACCAGCTAAGCTCGTGAGTGTTCCATATTGATCATAAATGCTGTACATTTTTCGTAAAATATCATCCGCTTCGACCATTTTATCTGTTGCATGACGAATCGCAATATCATCACTGCTCAACTTACTGATCAATGCTTGTCCTGCTCCCCATGCATCCCCGACACCAGAAAAACAGCTTCTATACCGAGGATCACAGCCTAAAATGAGACCATCCAGTTCACTATGTAAATCGCGGTGCTTCGTTTCGATGGCAGACAGTTCGCCTACAACATCATTTGCCAGCCCTGTGAGCTGATCTGGATCAACCACAATGTCACGTGCCATCACATCATCTCCCTTCTCGGTTTCTTTCTCTCCGTTCTTCTCGTCTCTTTCGTTCAAGCTCTTCCATCCTGGCAATTTCAGCTTTCCGTTCCTCGATCTTGACCGATGCATCGCGCAGTTCCTGACTCGTTTCAAGCAAGTCCTTTTCAAATTGATCATAGCGTGCCGTTGTTTCCTCAAAGCTTTGATCAAATTTATTCCTTGCTTCTCCCTGCCAGCCTGATCCTACTGCCTTGAGCCGATTCTCAAGCAGCTGCTTTGACTGCCGAATCTCATCTGCCGCTTCCTGAAACTTTTGAGCGAGTGCCAGCGTTTGACTAGAATCCAACTTTCGCACCCCTTTCTCCCAATTTAACGTACAAATGGATGATTTTATATGTCCTCATTATAAATAAAAAGACACCCAAAAAAATCACCCTAAAGAACCATTCAGCACATCACAAAGCGAAAGTAGGCCTTTTTCCTCTCTAATTGCCAGAGAAAGCCTTTCTTGTTATGAAGCGCATTCAAGACGTGATAAAATGAACGTATTCTACAAAAGGAGTGACGTATAGATGAAAGAAGAAATGATTCAGCGTTTCACAAGTTATGTGAAGGTAGATACGCAGTCGGATGCAGAAAAGAAAAGCTGCCCATCGACTGAAGGACAATTGAACCTAGCGAGACAGCTTGTTAAAGAGATGAAGAGCATTGGAATTCAAGACGTGACAATGGATGAAAATGGCTATGTCATGGGAACGATTCCGTCAAACACAGACAAAGAAGTGCCGACCATTGGCTTTCTGGCTCATATTGACACAGCCACAGATTTTACCGGCAAGAATGTGAAACCGCAGCTTCATGAAAATTATCAAGGCGGCGACATCACCTTAAATGAAGATCTACATATTGTTTTATCTCCATCACAGTTTCCAAATTTGCAAAAGTACCAAGGACATACGCTGATCACAACAGATGGCACAACCCTACTTGGTGCAGATAACAAAGCAGGTATCGCAGAAATTATGACCGCTATGCATTACTTGATTGAGCATCCAGACATCAAGCATGGGAAAATCCGCGTCGCCTTTACGCCAGATGAAGAAATTGGCAGAGGTCCACACAAATTTGATGTTGAGGCCTTCGGTGCTTCATATGCCTACACTATTGACGGCGGACCACTCGGCGAGCTGCAATATGAAAGCTTCAACGCAGCAGGTGCGAAAGTATCAATTAAAGGCAACAACGTCCATCCAGGAACTGCAAAAGACAAGATGGTCAGCGCTGCAAAAATCGGAATGCTCTTCCACAACAAGCTTCCTTCTGATGAATCACCTGAATATACAGATGGATACGAAGGATTTTTCCATCTAACGAAGTTTGTAGGAGAAGTCGAAGAAGCAGAGCTGCAATATATTATTCGTGATTTTGATAAAGAAAAGTTTAACGATCGCAAGGCACTGTTTGAAAAAGCAGCAAATGACTTAAAAGCCATCTATGGAGAAAACAGCATTACCCTCAGCATTCAAGATCAATATTATAATATGAGAGAAAAAATTGAGCCGGTGAAACATATTGTGGATATTGCCCATGAAGCAATGGAAAACCGCTCAGTAACACCTGTGATCGAACCCATCCGCGGCGGTACAGATGGATCTCAGCTTTCATATAAAGGTCTTCCAACGCCAAACATTTTTACTGGCGGGGAAAACTTCCACGGAAAATATGAATTTATTTCTGTCGAAAACATGGTGAAAGCAACAGAAGTCATCGTTGAAATTGCCCGTTTATTTGAAGAAAAAGCATAAAAATGTTTACAACCGTTCCTGTTCGGGAACGGTTTTTTAATAAAAGTTTACAATTTTCTGAAACTTTTATGACATTTATTCGTACTAATAAAGACAACCCCAGAAAAATTCTTCTTGACGAGTGAAATAACTGGAAATATAATAGTTAAAAACAACCAGTATTTTAGACCTAAATTAGCAGATCAACTGAACCTTAAGAACTAAAACGATTCTGCTGCTTATTTTCAGTTATAAACATCACTCACCCTGTCTACACTAAAGAATAGGATGAATTGGAGGAATGTCATATGATGATTTTATTGATTATCGCTTCACTTTGCTGCTACTTACTATTCTCTTTCAAAAAAGATAACCGCACACCAAAACGAAAAAGCGCAGAGCTTTCGGAGTTTGAAATCTTTCGTATGCGCCGCCACTACAATGGAAAACGTCGTCATCCCCTAAACAATGCACCTAAACAAGTATAAATCCAAAAAGGGAGCCTAATAAGAGGCTCTTTTTATTTGAGCAAACAGCATTATTCTTCCTTTTTCCATATCGGGTTTGTTTACCGCTATTTGTTCATGTAGAAAATTAAACGATAAAACCATTGACTTTTTGCTGAAAAGGTTTAATAATTGTGTATATTAAGAAAATTGAATCAAAAGGTAACCTTATTAAGAGTGGTGGAGGGACTGGCCCTGTGAAACCCGGCAACCGCTGTTCCTAGGAACAGAATGGTGCTAATTCCTTAAGCAAGCTAATGCTTGTTTGAAGATAAGGCAGAGTTCTCTCAGTATATGATGCTCTTCCTTATCCAAGGAAGAGCTTTTTTATTTGATTTTTAATCTGTAGAAAGAAGGGATTCAGCATGACACAAGTACAAATCAATGGAAAGAAAACAACGAAACCGCCATTTCGCGCAGATCAAGTAGGCAGTTTACTTCGCTCAGAACGAATCAAGGAAGCACGTAAGCAAAAAGCAGACGGTACGCTGACAGCAGAGCAGCTCCGACAAATTGAAAATGAAGAAATTACACGTATTGTAGAGAAACAAAAGGAAATTGGATTAGAGGTTGTCACAGATGGCGAATTCAGACGAGCTTGGTGGCATTTTGACTTTCTTGAGGGGCTAGATGGGGTTGAAGGATTTGAAGCCGATCAGGGCATTCAATTCCACAACACGACAACAAAAGCGAGAGGCATCAAGGTAACGGGCAAGATTGATTTTACGGATCATCCAATGCTAGAGGATTACCGTTTCCTTCACAGTATCGCTGGTGATCATACGGCTAAAATGACCATTCCAAGCCCGAATATGCTCTTTTTCCGAGGAAAGCTTGAAGAAGGAGTCTATGACAGCTTAGAGGCCTTCCACCATGATGTAGCGCAGGCGTATAAGAAAGCCATCCGTGCTTTTTATGATGCTGGCTGCCGCTATTTGCAGCTAGATGATACCGCATGGGCTGTGTTCTTTTCTGAAAAAGGGCATGAACAAATCAAAGCCTTTGGCCGAGAAGAAGATGAACTGCGTGAATCGTTTGCTAAGACCATTAATGAAGCAGTTGCCGATCGTCCAGAGGATTTGGTGATCACCATGCACATTTGCCGTGGTAACTTTAAATCGACTTGGGCAGCTGAAGGCGGTTACGAGGCAGCGGCAGAAACAATTTTCGCCGGCTTAGATCTAGATGGTCTCTTTTTAGAGTTCGACGACGATCGTTCTGGCGGTTTTGAACCCCTTCGCTACGTGAAAAACCCAAACCTTCAAATCGTACTAGGCCTTGTCACTTCAAAATACGGTGAGCTTGAGCCGGTTGAACAGATTAAAAAACGGATTGAGGAAGCGGCTCAATATGTGGACATTAACCAAATTTGTTTGAGTCCACAATGCGGGTTTGCCTCAACAGAGGAAGGCAATTTGTTAACAGAAGAACAGCAATGGGAAAAGCTGCGTCATGTGATTGAGATTGCGGATCAAGTGTGGTCTTCATAGTCCCTTTGGAGAAAAAAAGACAAACCGCAGTATAAGCGGTTTGTCTTTTTCTTTTATGCATCTAAATGATCACCATTTGTAGCAATCACTTGTTTATACCAATCAAAGCTTTTCTTTTTCTTTCTATCTAATGTTCCTTTTCCTTCATTATCACGGTCGACATAAATGAAGCCGTAGCGCTTTTTCATTTCCGCTGTCGATGCGCTGACAAGGTCGATTGGGCCCCAGCTTGTATAACCGATTAGGTCTACTCCGTCTGCGATCGCTTCTCTCGCCTCTAGTAGATGGCTTCTGAGGTAATCAATTCGGTAATCATCTTGAATCGATCCGTCTTCTTCTACTTGATCGACAGCACCCAATCCATTTTCTACGATAAACAATGGTTTTTGGTAGCGGTCATATAGCTGGTTAAGTGTTGTACGAAGTCCCTTCGGATCAATTTGCCAGCCCCAATCGCTTGCTTCTAGATAAGGGTTTTTCACGCCTTCAAATAGGTTACCACCAGTCACTTGTCCAAGAACCTCTGGATCTGTACTTGTCACAAAGCTCATGTAATAGCTGAAGCCAATATAGTCCACTGTATGGTTTCTTAGGATGTCTTCATCACCATCTTGGATCTCAATATGAATTCCATTTTCGCGGAAGTATCGTTTCATGTAACCTGGGTAGTAGCCTCTTGCCTGTACATCTGAGAAGAACAATGTTTTACGGTCCTGATCCATTGCAGCAAACATATCTTCTGGTCTTGAGCTGTACGGATAAGTTGTCATCGCTGCAATCATACAGCCGATTTTTGCATCCGGAATGATTTCGTGTCCTGCTTTGACAGCTAAAGCACTTGCAACAAATTGGTGATGTGCTGCTTGATATTGAATGCTTTTCTCGTCTTCGCCCTCTTCAAATACAAGTCCGCCACCAGTGAAAGGCGCATGTAATACAACGTTAATTTCATTAAAGGTCATCCAATATTTCACCTTGTCTTTATAGCGGGTGAACAACGTTTTCGCGTATGTTTCATAAAGATCGACAAGCTTACGGTTTCTCCATCCGCCGTAGTTTTTCACAAGTGCAAGCGGCATTTCATAATGAGAAATGGTGACAACTGGTTCAATTCCATGCTTATGCAGTTCATCGAATACTTTGTCATAAAAAGCAAGACCTGCTTCATTTGGTTCCGCATCATCGCCATTTGGGAAAATACGCGGCCAAGAAATAGAGAGTCTGAAGCATTTGAATCCCATTTCTGCAAAGAGTGCAATATCTTCTTTATAGCGATGATAGAAGTCAATAGCATCATGATATAAGTTCAAGTCTTTCATTGATTCATCGAATGGGTGCATAATACCGTGCGGTGATACATCAGCTGTCGATAAGCCTTTTCCATCTTTGTTATACGCACCTTCAATTTGGTTACCTGCAACAGCGCCGCCCCATAAGAAACCTTTAGGAAATGTTTTTTCTAACTTGTTCATGTTGAATACCCTCCTCATTTTCTTCTACACTGACTGTGAGCAGTGCCTCTTTCACTGTAATTGTGCCATCTGTTTTTGCTTCAACTTGTGCAAAATCATTTGTGTTGGTGACAATAATTGGTGTGGTGACATCATAGCCTTCTTGCTGAATGCCCTTGATATCAAATTCAACGAGCACATCTCCTGCTTGAACGATATCCCCTGACTGTACATGACTTGTAAAATGTTTTCCGCCAAGCTTCACCGTATCAATTCCAACATGGATGAGAAGCTCAGTGCCTTGGTCACTCTTTAAGCCAATGGCATGTTTCGTTTGAAAAATGGTTTCAACTTTGCCGTTGAACGGTGATACAACACGTCCAACAGTTGGAACAACGGCCGCACCTTTACCCATAATTTCATTAGAGAATGTTGCATCATTTACTTGATTTAGCGGCTTTAGTTGACCTTCAAGCGGGCTTTGTACCACTTCATTTTGAAGTGCTACTGTGTCTTTCTTTTCTTCTGATTTGTCTGCTTTTGTATCATCTTTCACTGGTACATCTTTGAATCCTAGGACAAGTGTCATGATGGTTGCTACAGCAAAGCCGATGACTAAACCAATGATGGAGTAGACAAATGTTGGGCCTATGAATGTTGGGAGACCTGGCAGACCTGCTGATCCAGATATCACATATGATTTTACTTTAAAGATAGACATGAACACGCCGCCTGCTGCTGCACCAATGAGGGCTGCAAGGAAAGGTTTTTTCAATCGCATGTTCACACCGTACATAGCAGGTTCAGTAATACCCATTAATGCAGTGATACTTGTAGACATCGCCAATGATTTGAATGTTTTGTTTTTTGATCTTAAGAAGACACCGAATGCTGCGCCTGCTTGTGCCATATTCGCTACAAACATCATTGGAAGAATGAAGTCAAAACCGTTTAACGTAATGTTGTTGATCATGATTGGAAGTAGTGCATAGTGCATACCCGTAATGATCAATGGTGACATGAAGCCACCGATCAAGAGTCCGGCCAAAATACCTGCATGTTTGAACAATAAATCAATTCCACCTGAAAGGCCATTTCCGATAATCCCACCAAGCGGTCCTACTGCGATGAGCATAATTGGTACTACGACAAGAAGTGTGACCGTTGGAACAAGGATGATCTTCAATGATTTTGGGCTATATTTTTCTGCGAATCTTTCAACATATGAGCCGAGCCAGATGGTGAGTAGAATCGGAATCACCGATGAAGAGTACACAACGGCCACCACTGGTAAGCCTAGAAATTCTGTATTTCCTGCACCTAGTAAAGCCGTTAACTGCGGGTGCAGTGCGGCGGCTGCAATGGCAGCGGCGATATACTGATTTGTGCCAAGCTTTTTGGCTACGCTTACAGCAAGCAGAATCGGTAAGAAGTAAAAAGCGCCGTCGCCAATGGCTGTTAAAATCACATAGGTGCTGCTCTTATCTGATATCCACTGGAACGTGAGCATGAGTGCCAATATCCCTTTGATCATACCGGCTCCAGCGATGGCTGGAAGAATCGGTGTGAAGACACCAGAGATAAAATCGAAAAGCTTTGATATCACATTTTGTTTTGATGCTTCTTCTGTACCGCCTGATTTTACATCTGTTGACAGGCCTGAGTCAGCAATCATCGCTTGATAGACATTTGAAACATCATTGCCAATAATGACATGATATTGACCTCCGCTTTGATTCACACCCATGACCCCGTCTGTTGATTGCAGCTTCTCTTTATCCGCTTTGCCTTCATCGTATAAGTTGAAGCGAAGCCTTGTCATACAATGCGTGACGTGCTTAACATTCTTTTCACCGCCGACAAGCTCTAGAACTTCTTTTGCTGTTTGTTTGTGGTTCATTGTATTACCCTCCAATCGTTGATTAAATCATGATATAGAAAAAACCTAAACATCCATTAATGTCCGAAAAATAGCGATTCAGACATTAATCGATATTTAGGTTTTGCCTGCTTAACCAGTAACAATCCTTCATAGCGATTGATCGTTATTTAATTTTTATAAGTCTTTGGATATAAAAAAACCTAAATCACGCCTTATCAAAGATAGGGACAATGATTTAGGTTTTGCCTGCTTGACCAGTAACAATCCTAAAAGATTGTGGGTTATTTTGTTTATAGTTATAAATTAGCATGTTAATTTTACAATGTCAACGCTTTCTTTTCGAATTTATTTTCTTTTTATCACTCGGTCGATATGCAAAGTTAAATATAGCATCTCATCTTCTATGAGACTTCGGTAGTATTCTTTTTGAACATAATCGTTAATTTTTTCAGCGCATTGGAAAGCAGCGGTGTTTTTTTCTTTTACTACTTCATACAGGAATTCATTTTGATTTTCCATCTGTGTTTCGTTAAACAGACGCTGTCCAAAAAACTTCAAATGCGTAACAAAACGGAAGTAGTTTAATGATTCCTCGTCTAAATCGATTTGAAAGTGATACTTAACGATATTTAAAATATCCTGAATGAGTTTGGTAATTTGAATCACGTTCGGCATTTCTTCATTGAGCTCTGCATTGACAATATGCATGGCAATAAAACCCGCTTCATCCTCAGGAAGATGAATGTTGAGCTTGTCCTGAATAATCCGAATCGCTTCTACACCACACATGAATTCCTCTTTGTACAACCGTTTGATTTCCCAAAGTAACGCATTTTTAATGTCCATTCCTTTTTGATGACGTTCAATAGCAAAGGTGATATGATCTGTCAGCGTCACATAGATGCTATCATTCAAATTTTTGTTAAGGGTTGTTCTCGCATGATCAATAATCGCCTCACACACTTGCATATACTCGATTGGAATATCATAAAGCAGGGTTTTGAATTTTTCTGATATATCTTTATTTTGAATGGAAAATACTTTTTCAATACGTTCTTCGTCAATCGGGTCTCCACTTTTCTTTTGAAAAGCGATCCCTCTGCCCATAATGACCAGCTCATGCTGCTCGTCATCATACGCACTGACCACATTATTATTGATTACTTTCGAAATGATCAATTGATACCCCCCAGTACATTCCGCTTTTTCGAGTATTTATTGTTGATTGAGATGTCATTTTATTATTATTTTCAAAAAAGAGGACTTTAAGATGATTTTACATTTTTTTTTGATACGGTCAACTAGAAAGAATGACATATTACCTCTCAAAAATGACGAAATAGGGGCAAAAAAGTCTAAAAACATACATAAAAACACTCTATAAAGAGTGTTTAAAGGATGTTTTTTACAAAATCAGGAGCAATCCCAATTATAGACGACATTTTCGAAATTTTTTCGTTTTAGATCTTCTGGCTTGATAAAAAAGTTGGCGATTCCGCAATCTCCCCACAACAAATCCACTTCATCATCTGAGTCGATTTGTATTAATAAAACGGTATGTTCTTGGTCTTCATAGGTACGCGGGTCCTCTTGTGTAAAGCCAGGATATCCGCCCAATTTGTGACCAAATCCACTTGCTGTCTCATAAAATTCATCTAGCAAGGCATCTGCTTCATCCCCATCAATTCCTTCTACATCTTCGAATAGGTCCCAGCTTCGTTTACCTGTGATTTTGTCAAAGCGAAAATCTCCTACACTGATTGTTTCGCTTGAACGTTCACCTGTTATTGCGCCTTCCTTCATAACAGGAAAATAAAAATCATCAGGGATTTTCACAAAAGAAAAATCCGTCAACAAATCTTCTTCAGCTAAAAAAGGTTCTTCAATGAATTTGATACGGAAATCTTTTTGCTCTGTCTTATGATCAATATTCATCCCATATAGATCATCATGCACAGAAATAAAAATTTGCAGAAGCCCTGTTTCTGGATAATTTTCAAGTTTCGGTAGCTGGCCAAAATTGATTTGTGCCAATAGCTTCATAGGGTGTCCTTCACCGTCAACTGGATATTCGTCATGTTTTGGGAAGTAAGGATCCCCTGCAATTTTGCTGTCGTATGGTCCTGTTTTTCCCTGTTTCATCTGTAATTGAATCATGGGCTGTTCCGTTTGATCCAATTTTGTACGGTAAGGTGCTAATATTTCTTGCAGCTTCGCTGATTGTGTCAAGATGGTCTTCCTCCTTATGTATCGTTATCATGACCAAACTAGTATCTCTTTTTCTATCATACAGAAGTGTACCTTGCCTGTCAGCGATAAATCGGTCAATATCCTAACAACTTTCCCACCTTAAAACGTAAAAAAACCTCCGATTTATCTGGAGGTTTTAATCAAAATACTTTTTTATTTCACTTGATAGTTTACTAAGTCTTCTGCCAGGGATTTCATCGTTTCATTTGTTTCGTGAAGACCTTCAATAATTTTTGTAAACGTACTTACAAGCTCTGCTTGATGCTCAGAGGAAGCGACAATCTGTGCAATTTCTTCTTCCATTCCTTTAATCGATCCTTGCACATCTTTGAGCGCTGTTTCAATATCAGTCGTCGCTTGTTTCGCGTGAGTTGACAGCTTTCTCACTTCCGTTGCAACCACTCCAAAGCCTGCTCCTGCTTCACCTACTCTGGCAGCTTCGATGGATGCATTGAGACCAAGTAAATTCGTTTGATCAGAGATACCCTTAATTAGGTTGGACACTTGATTGATTTTAGAGGAATTTTCGACAGTGGTTTTCGTGTTTTGTAGAATTTGTTCACTTGTCGCTTGTAGTTCCTCTGAGTGTGCGGCAACTTGCTGTACCATTGCGACTAGTTTTTCGGAAGCTTGGTTGCTCTCCGTCATGATGTGATCTAATCGTTGTTGATTGGTCTGATCATAGGCCACGCAGAAGGCAGCGATTACTTGACCCGTCTCATCTTTAACTGGAATGGCTACAATATCCATTGGAATTCCGTATACTTCTTTCGGAATTTGGATAAACGACGGCTCTCTCCCATTTTTCAGCATAGAAAAATTCTCAAACCCTGGAGCTACTGTGTCCCCAGCTTTAAATCCTAAGTCAATGTTTCCATGCTGCTGATAATAAAGAACCTTCTCTTTCCCTAAAACAGAAAAGGTTAGCTGCTCTCTCATCGCTAGTCCAATAATTGGTAAAGCGTCTATTATGTTATCAATTCTCTGTGTCATTTCGCTCACGTTCATCCTCTCTTTTTCTCAGTACACCCTCTTTATCGGTTCGTTATATGATCTATTACAGCCTGTAATGTGTACCAATATCAATCAAATGACCTAATACATCTAAAAAGCCCACATTCTATTTAGAGAATGTGGGTGTTTTTAAAAAAAGATTGTGCACATGAAGACACTGATACCGATGAGCAAAAGATATAGATAGTCAATCCACGAAGTGCTGATGACATGATAATACGTCCGCTCTCTCGTCCCAGTGAAGCCTCGTGCTTCCATCGCAATGGCTAAACGTTCTGATTTTCGTACGCCTTGTGTAAAAAGAGGAAGAGCATAGCGCATAAAAGCTTTCCAGCTGTTTTTTTGCTTATAGCCTCTAATTTTATGTGCCGCCTTCATTTGTTTTAATTCATTTTGAAATAACGGGATAAACCGGAAGCCGGCAAGCATCCCATACGCCCATTTTGGCGACATTTTACATTGATGAATCAGGCTCATCATAAATGCCGTCAAGTCTGTTGTGGACGTAAAAAGAAGACCAAATGTCACAAATCCAAGCATTCTGAAAGCGATGGTGAGTCCATTTCTTAAACTCTCCTCTGTGATATGAAACCAAGCCCACTTCCAAACAGTGTGATCCCCTTTGCCAAAGGCAGCCATCATCCAAAACACAAGAATAAAAAAGAATAGATAAGGGACAAGTCTTGTGAGAAGGTACTTCATATTCCATCCGCCTAAAACAAGTCCAATCCCAAGTGCAAACAGCCAGATGATGAAGGTTGTCTTAGGGTCGGAAATGGCCATGAGACAGCACATTGCAAGCAGATGAGCGAATAATTTTATGACTGGATTCACAGCGGAAAGAAAGGAGTGATTACTTTGCAACGGTCAGCACATCCTTTCTTTCCGCCACATAGCGATAATGCAAGGGTACTTTCAGATCATAAGCCTCGACAAGTTTCTGATTTGAAAATAAATCATAGGGCGTGCCATCATACACATGCTTCCCTTGGTGAAAAAGAAGTACTTGATCGGCGCACTCATCGACAAGATCCATATCATGTGTGACCATTAAAATGGTGGTGCCTTGGCGTTGACGCTCTTTCAACCGCTTCATTAATTCCTTCGCTGTTCTTTCATCCTGTCCGAAAGTTGGTTCGTCTAACAGCAATACATCCTGATCAAAAAGGAGCATCGTGGCGACACTTAATCTTCTTTTCTGCCCCAAACTTAAGGTGAAAGGATGCGCTTTTGCATGCTTCTCTAAACCAAACTCTTTCAATAACTGAACCGTCTTTTCTTGCACAACGGATTCTGGCCAATTACGCTGCCTTCCGCCAAATGCGATTTCATCGTAGACTGTATCTTGTATGAATTGAAGCTCTGGATTTTGAAACACAAAGCCTGTTTTTTCATATAGTTGGCGGTCAGACCACTTTTTGAGAGGTGTTTCTTTTAAGAAAATGCGACCTTTTTTCACTGGCTCTAAACGAATCAAATGTTTGAGACATGTGCTTTTACCGCTCCCATTTTCCCCAATGATCGCCACAAAATCTCCTGCCTGGATTTCCAGCTGAAGATCGCTCATAATTCTTTTTTTTCCATAACTTAATTGAAGGTCATTTGTGCGAATGATGGTCTCTTGATCGATTGATGGCACTTTTTTTTGCTGCTCTTTTCTTGCATCAAAGGTTTGCATAAGCGCATAACTCATTGGATGAAATGGATCTTGAATGATCTCGGACCATTTCTCGGGAAATAATTTTGGCCGCCAAATTCCTGCCTCTTTCATCTCTTGTTCATAAGTCGCGAGCACATCTTTTGGAGATCCATCTGCTAAAATGCCTCCTTGATCATTTAATAAAATCACTCGGTCCATCCATTCGATGACACCGTCTAGCACATGTTCTACAAAGATCATAGTTTGTCGCTGATCAGCTGCAAGCTGCTGCAACAGTTGGAAAACCTCCATTCTTCCTGCTGGGTCAAGCTGTGCGGTTGGTTCATCAAAAAATAGAACATCTGGCTGTAATGCTAGTAAACAAGCAAGTGCCAATCGCTGCTTCATGCCGCCAGATAATGTATGAATATCTGTATTCGGATCAACATCCAGTTGGACTTTTACCATGAGCTGCTGAATCATATCATCCATCTCTTCACGTGGGACGGAACGGTTCTCTAAGCTAAAGGCAATTTCTTCATTGACGCGGTGCATACAAAACTGGGAATCAGGGTCTTGAAACATGACGCCTGTATGTCTTTGTAGGGTCACTTCGCCCTGCACGTCTGCTTCTATATGTTCTGGAATGATGCCAGCCAGAACTGACATGAGCGTAGATTTACCGCTGCCGCTTGGTCCTAAAATTAGCACCTTTTCTCCTTTTTGAATGGAAAGAGAGATTTGATGCAGAACGGGCTGATGTCGTTCATAAAAACGGACAGTCAGATCATTGCACGCGAGAAATGAACCCATGCTGATCACCTTTGTTTCGTTTTTCTTTCATGATGGCATATTGATTCAGTACACCAGTTTTGGTTAATGCGTCCACCACAACTTTCGCTAAGCATCCGCCTAGTATCATCCCACTAATGATTTGGGTCACCAGTGTGATGAGTAAAACTTGAGGTGTGTAATAACCAAAACCATTCGCAACGAGGCTGTATGCCATGGCTCCAACAGCCGCAAAGGCACCTGATAGCATCAATGTCCACATCCGATATCGTTTATACCCAAAAAGAGCGAAGGCGATTTCTGCCCCAAGCCCTTGGCATACACCAATCAGCAGGGCTGAAAGACCGAAGTGGCTGCCTGTCAGTAGCTCCACAGCGGCGGCAGCTGTTTCTGCAATCAGGGCAGCTCCCGGCTTTTGGATGATATACGCCACGATTGGACTCGCGATCACCCAAATGCCAAACATGATGTTGCCTCCTGCTGGACCAACTAGTGCTGTTATCGGTAAGTAAAGCGTAGACCAACCTAAATAGATGACACCGCACGCAACGGATAAGATGACAGCAAGAACGACTTCTTTCATCTTCCATGTCATGAAGAATGCACCTCCATTGGAACTGGCCACTCTTCCACCGTAAACGCCATTTCCCAAAACTTGTATTCAAGTTGGCAGCTTAGCATAAAGTGCTGTTTCATTTTTTCCTTTTCTTTCTCGCTAGCTTCTTCCGCCAGCTCATCAAGCCGCTCGCAAAGCTCCACTGTGATAGAGTCGGTTAACCCTCCATAAAACGTGATCCACTCATAAAATGGATGTGACGGTTCAGGCTGCACGTCTGAAAGCATTCGTTTTCCAATTTCCCAATACGTCCAAGGGCATGGAAGCAGGACAGCGATGATTTCCCCAAGTGTGCCTTCCCGGGCCACTTGCAGCATGTGATGAATATAATGATGAGCACTTGGCGCCAAAGAGGCACCTTGCAGTTCATCATAAGCCACACCTGCCACTCGGCAAAGGTTTTGATGAGGGTGCGTCTCACTATCTAGTACAAACGCAATGTGCTGATGGAAAAAAGCAACATCCTCTCTGTCTGTACATCTGCTGAGCGCCGCTGCATAAATTTTAATAAAAGCATGTAAGTATTCTGCATCCTGTTTGACATAATGAATGATCTGTTCCTTTTCCAGCTTTCCTAATGCCAGTCCTCTGACAAACGGATGCTGATAAATGGCTTCAAATAATGGTTCTGCTTCTTGTCTTAATTGCGCTGAAAATGTCATAAAAAAAGCCTCCTCTTCTTCAGTTGAATAAATGAAAAAGCCACCCCAAATGGAGCGGCCTTCTTATCGATTCAAGCATGAATAAGACAAGGTCCAGCTCCACTTCCCTCCGCTAGTACAAACTAGATCAGGTTCAAAGGGTCCAAGATTTTCTCTTGTCTCAGTCATACATGACTCCCCTAGTGGACTTCTGTCATTTAATTATCTTTACTCTACACATGTGGCGATTTGATGTCAACCGCCTTTCTTAATTCAACGTTCTGATCGTAGGCAGCTTCTCGATCCCTGCAGCATAGTAAAAATTAAGGACACTGAAGAAATCAATTGGCTTTCCTGTTTTCAAATCAACCGCTAAAATATGATCACCGTAATTTGTCATATCATCAATATCTAAACGCCTTGGCGTTGTCTTCCCAAGTGTATCAACAAAGCTACTATGGTAGTATTGCCCGCTAGCAAACGATGATTCATGATACATAAATAACGTCTCCACATCTAAGTAGACGAGAATAGCCTCAGATGAACTCGCATAAGGAGCAGAGTACGATACTGGTGCCGAAATACTTTTCACTTTCACACTTTCAACAGAATGGGTTCTCTGATCATATTTTCCGTCATATGAAAAATAAAATACACGCTCCCATTTATAATCGGCGGTCTTAGATTGTTTGTTATACACTTTAGTCCCATTAGCGAAAACATCCCCATTCGCATACTCAGCTACAAAGTATTGCAAGTTGGACGATATGGATACAGCCCCTGTGAAGCTGGGCGGGTTTTTTGCATTCACTTGTAACGTGTAAGAGTCTCCGAAATCTCCGCCGCTTGTGATACCGAATGCGTAATCACCTGCTGGTAAATTGGTCAAACCAAGGAGACTGCCTGCCGGCTGAATCAGGTCCGTCGGATAGGCTTGTCCAGTTTCATAATCAACAACAAATAATTGAACGAAATAATCAGGATTTGAAGAGGTAATCCGGCTGATGAGTGCCTGAGGTGAAGACGTGCTTAAAAGCCATAGATCAACTGGGTCGTCCTCTGATAAAACAGCCGATTGATTGATGGCTAGTCCATCAATGGAGCGAACGGCAGATGTACGCATCTTGCCATCTTTAGCCGCTTTTCGTTTGATACTGATTCCATTTTTCTTATCTACTTTAAAAGATTTTTTCAGTTGCTTTTGTTGGATCGCGGTTCCTTCATCCTGCTTCAAAAATGACTCTTGCACTTGCTGAATGGCTTTTTCCGTCAGTGGTGACAATTTCCCATCTGATTTCGGTGCTTCTTCTGCTTTTAATGCTGGTGAAAATAGACCTGTTGTCACAAGTAAAACGGACAGTAAAGCGGCAGTGATTTTTACATAAAACGCTCTCACAGGAACATCCCCTTTTCCCTCATTTGGGTTTTTTACCCTGTGATCATTTTACCATTATTCCATTAATTGTTTTGGTCTTTTTTAGGGCATTTTTATAACAAAAAAACCAGCCGCAAAAGTGGCGGCTGGTTTTTGGTCAATTTATGCAATGGTTTTAACAAACAGGCGTGCTGTTTCTGCACTGGAACCTGGATTTTGTCCAGTAATGATTTGCCCGTCAACTACAGCGAATGGCGCAAAGGCATCCCCTTTTTCAAACGCTGCCCCTTGCTCACGAAGTTTTGTTTCCAATAAAAATGGAACCTTTGATGTTAGTTGAACAGCTTCCTCTTCCTCGTTCGTGAAACCAGTGATTTTTTTGCCTTCGATAAATGATTTGCCATCTTGGCCCTTCACATCTACGAATGCTGAAACGCCATGACAAACCGCTCCGACTGCACCATTTTTGTCTGAAACAGCTAAGATTGCATCAGCTACCAATTGGTTAGATGCAAAGTCGATCATTGGGCCGTGTCCTCCCGCAAAGAAGATACCATCAAACTCAGCTGGGCTCACATCTGTAAGCGCCTTTGTGTCTTGAAGTAATTCATATACACCTTGATATTGCGCTGGAACCCCTTCTGGAATGGAGTTTTTATCAATAGGGACAGTGCCTCCTTGAATAGAGACAATTTGTACATCTAGTTCATTTTCTTTAAAAATATGAAATGGCTCTGCCAATTCTTCTAGCCATAAGCCTGTTGGATGTCCGTTCATTTCGGAACTGCTTGTCGATACTAATAATACTTTCTTACTCATCTTGATCATCCTTTCGATTCATCATGTGGTTATTTTATATTTTGCGCAATTAAATATCAAGCAATTAAACTTCAGTGCATTTTTTATGGTATACCCGATTTTCTAAAAAATATGGCATGACATCAAATCTAATTAATATGTCACATTCTATTGATAGGGAAATTCATGTAAAATTGTCATTGAGTGATATCATATAAGGTGAAATTGGTAGATCTCTCGGATGGGAGTGGAAAAGAGATGAAAACGTATTCGATTGTGATGATCCTCATCACGCTCTGTATCATATTGGCTGTCTTTTTGATGAACCTAACAGGGGTCATGTATGGAAAAATCATCTTGGCTGTTGCCGTGGCTCTTTGCCTGACATCCATTATTCGTTTGATGGGCCTTCGAAAAAGATAAGAGCCGCCCTAGGGCATAGGGCGGCCTTATTTATGGCTAAATTGCCAGGATCAGCGCAATTAATGCAAGCAGCGCTGGTACTCCTTGCTTGATGATGATTGATTTATTAGATGTCACACCACCAAATACCGCAGCGATGATCACACAAAGAATGAAAAATAGCTGAATCATATAACCAACCGTATTCGATCCGAGAATAAGCCCCCAAATGAGTCCAGCAGCTAAGAACCCATTATAAAGCCCCTGATTGGCAAACATCACTTTTACATTTGGATCCTGTTGCAAATGCTCTGGTAGCTTAAAGGATCTTTTTGCCATTTTCGATTCCATAAAAAACATTTCTAATAACATAATGACAATGTGTTCTAATGCGACAATTCCTACTAAAATCATTGCTAAAATATTCAATTTAGTTGATTCCTTTCTGATAGACGATCACGAATCTCTATTTTATCCGTGTATAAATCAAAATCTTGTATTAATTCAAGTACTTCAGTAAAACGGCTTTGCGGAATGTCTTTCATTTTTCTTACACCGAATTCCTTTTTAATAAAAGCCATGATGGTATTGATATGAAGCTTTCCATGACCATCATACTCCAAATGGCTGCAAAAAGTCTGCATCGTTCCTCGAATCACTTTTAATTGCTTGGCAGTGACACAACTCATTGGTAACGCTCATCCTTTCCTGGGTTTTAACAGCTAAAAAGAACTATGAATGAAAGAAAAACTTTCCAGACTCTATTATATAATGGTTTCATTCGGATATCAAAATAAAAAGAACAGACATTCGATGAAAAAGCTGTCCTTTTCATCAAAATCAATTTCTTATCATATTAAAAAGCCGGATTCAGTCATAGAATCCGGCTTTCTATTTAGTTACTTTTAGAAATTAATACCTTTCCAACTGAACGATCCTTACTCTGTCCAACGACTTTAAAGGATAAGCCATATGTCGGTACATCGCGTCCTGCATCTGGGTTGTTTGGATTCACATAATTCTTTTTATCACTAAATGTACGAGTCGGACGAATATAGCGATCTTCCAGCGTTAAGCCTGTTGTCGCTGTATAATCAATATTCAGCTTCGTACTTGGATTCAAAGAAAATGCTGCATCATGTACTTGGAAGCCAGTGGCAGCAATGGAGCCGTCACTCCATTTCAATACTTGTTGATCTGCATCTACTACCCCAAGGAAACCGTTCCCTGGATGATTTCCTACCCAGTTATCACTATAAGATTGATCCACATACCACACGACCAACCCGTTATTATAACTCATGAGGCTTGCACCGCGTTTGATATGCTTTAAGCCTTTATCAACGTCAGCATAAGAGCGCCACTCTAGTAAATAGTATTGGGCTGCGTATTGTTTTCCATTAGATTTTGAGAATCCGTTAAAAGTGAATGTAGACGTGCCCTCGGCATCATCTGACCACACTTTCGTTCCACCTGCTGTGATATTTGCATCATCTACAAATAAGCCTGGCAGTGAATAGCCTGCATCGGTTGTATAGCGGAATTGCAGGTCGATTTTCTTCCCTGCATAAGCAGAAAGATCAAAGGCTGCATCTACCCAGCCGTCCGATGTCCCGTCAATTCCATTGCCTTCATTCGCACCTGCTTCATTTCGATCATTCGTGATGCTACCAGCAATCGTCTTCCATTGATCAGTTCCTGTTTCACGTACTTCTACATACGCATAATCATAATCTTCTTCAATATCGTACCATGCTTTAAATGTAAGCTCTGCTTTGCTCCCCTGCGACAAATCGATACCCGTTGTCGTCATCGTCGCATTTAAATTGTCACCTGTTCCGCTGAAGTACGAATATTGTCCTTGAGCAGGCTTCGTCACGACAATCTCTTTATCTGGTAAATCTACTCGAACTGCATCATGGTTCGTTCCTTTTGTTGCTGCTTCATCAATCAGTACTGTTTTGCTTTTCTTTAATGTTTTACCATCAATGGTTTGTCCAGTAAGCCAGTTACCGCCATGCAAATTTTGAAGCATTTCTTTCGCATATGGACTAAAGCCTGTTGGTTCTGTACCAGGGACTTTACCTGCCCAGCTTCCGCTTGACATGATCGACCAGTATGAAACGGGCTCGCCGTTGCCTGTGTATTGTGTGTCATACTCATCAGGAAGGCCAAGGTCATGTCCGAATTCATGTGTGAACACACCTGCCGCTCCATCTTCAGGCTCGATGGTGTAATCTAACGCACCTAATTTTCCACCTTGCCCGGCTTCAGATTCAGTGTTTGGAATTTCAAATACATCACCAAGTGACCAGCGGTGCGACCAAATCGCATCAGAGCCGAGTTGTCCGCCACCAGCTTCTTCACCTACGCCAGCATGAACGACCATCAAATGATCAATGATGCCGTCTGGTTCGTTATAAACGCCGTCACCATCCTTATCATATCGGTCCCATTGATCATAATCACCGAGATCAATGTTCGGGTCATTTGCTGCAGCTTCGAGGGCTTCTTTCACCAATTCACGCGGTCTGCCATCACTGCCTGATTCGTCAGGTACGTTCCCGCCATAATAAGCAGCTTCATGCTTCGCTGTATACCAGCCAGCAACTTTTCCACTGACCGTGTAACTGCCGCCAGACTGCTTCTCATAATATTGCTTCATGGATACTTTTCGTTTCCCATCTGGACCGATGTAGCCATTTTTTCCGAAAAGCATGTCTTGATAGTGCTGCTGATCGTACTTGTCATAGTACATATCAGTCTCTTCTTTTTTAATACTATTATGCTTATAATCTTTAAAATCTACTAATAAAACCAATACCTTATCATTGCGAACGTCGCCTTTATATTTTTCCTTTTTGACCGGTTTTACTTGTTTACCTTCTTTTCCTTTATGCTTATTTAACTTTTTCTTTTTAGCTAGTTTGTTATGTACGTCTTGTTTGTATTCTTTCAGGAATTCAGGCTCTTCTGTTAAGGTGCTGGCACTTTGTTTCATGGCAGATTCTTCTTTTTTCTTTAGATAGTTCTTTAATGCTTTTTGGGTTTCTGCCTCATTGGCATTCTTTTTGATCTTTCCTTGTTTTTTCAAGGCTTTGATGAGACGGTCTTCATTCACGACACTTGCGTCAAATGGAATACCTGAGTAATGACCGCCATCTGAGGATGTTGATTTCTCTGTGGTGTGGGCAGATAGAGGGGTGCTGAAAGCTGTCAATGTGCCTAAACTGAGGACAGCTGTTAATGCAACGCTCGTCCATTTCCATTTTTTCATCTTAGTTCCTCCCTAATTTGGTAATAAATAATATCTCATTCTAGCATATTCCAATATAGTTAAGTCGAAAAATAATTTATTTTCAGAAATTTTGTGGAAAATGCACAATACGGAAATGAAAAGGGCGGAACAAGGTGTCGAAAATAAAAGAACCCTAGACGATATCCGCCTAGGGTGTTTGTTGTTTTACTATGAAAGTTGTTCGCCTTTAAAGGCAACAACATCAAGTGGAGCGGCTAAGAATTCTTTTGCCTTCGCGACGAAAGCTTGGAAATGTGCACTTGTATTATGGCTCTGAACCGCTGCTTCATCTTTCCACACTTCTACCATTAAAAAGGTATTTTCCTTTTCTGTATCCTTGAACAGCTTGTACGATACATTACCTTCTTCCGCTTGTGAAGCTTTCATTAATGCGTTGATTTCTTCTAGAAATTCGTTTTCTTTTTCTGGATGAATGGTCATCCCTGCATGAGTAATAATCATATAATCGTCTCCTTTTGAAATGATATTATTTCCACTCTGTAATACGATCAATCGGTAAGCGGTAAGATGCATAACCTTCGTCAGCAGCTTTCCCAATTGATAGAAGCATTACTGGTACATAACGTTCTTTATCCCAGCCAAATGCTTCAGCGATGACTTCTTTATCAAAACCGCCAATTGGATTCGTATCATAGCCGTGTGCACGTGCTGCAAGCATAAGCTGCATAGACACAATTCCACCGTCAATTAAGATTGTTTCGCGATTAACTTGCTCTGGAAGAACTTCAAAGTGTGCAGTTAGTGCAGCAATTTGTCTTTCTTTCACTTCTTGCGGCATGTAGCCATTCTCTACTGCTTTTGAATAAATTTCATCTAAGTATTCATTGCTTTGCATATCTGCAAATACAGCAATGACAGCAGCTGATGTTGATACTTGTGTTTGGTTAAATTTCGCAAGTGGAGCAAGCTTTTCTTTTCCTTCTGGGCTGTCAATGACCATGAAGCGCCATGGCTGTGCATTCACTGATGATGGTGCAGTAGTTGCTTCTTCTAGAATCTCTGTCATTTCTTCTTTGCTGATTTTCACAGCTGGGTCATAGTTACGAATCGAGCGGCGCCCTTTCATAATGTCCATAAAATCGTTTGTTTTTAATGTTGTAGCCATGTTGAAACACTCCTTTAGGTTGTTTGAATCTTTCCGATGTTTTGTTGGATACGGGTGAGCACATCAGTGAGAAGCTTTCGTTCTTCTTCACTTACGTTCTCAAGCATTTCTGAGATAAATCGCTCTTTTTCTTTTTTAGAAGCTTCGATTCTTGTTCGGCCTTCGTCTGTCAAACGAACAAGTGTGACTCTATTATCTTCTGGCTTTCTTCTGCGCGTGACCATTCCTTTTGTTTCTAGCTGTTTTAAGTGACGCGTCACAGCCGCACTATCAATATTTACTTTTTTCTGCAAATCTGATTGGCTGATTTCGTCAGCTTGAAATAACAGCGATAGCAACTCTAGTCTTGATTGGCTGATGCCCGTGCATGCTTCGAACTTCACACCCATCATACGGTTCACGCACTGCAAACGGTATAAAACCTCTGCTTCTTCAGAGCAAAATGCAGTCAATGCCATCCCCTCTTTTCTATTTCAGATCAATTAGTTGATATATCAATCATTGACTCGTCAACTAATATACACCCATTGTTTGATGATTGCAAGAGGTTTGTTTCATAAAGTGAAATTTTTTATATCAATAGAAAAAGACGAGCTGAACGCACGCCTTATGATCATGTTGAACCTGCATAATAACTAATAAGTCCAATCATCATTTATACAGCAAAAATGTAGAGAATGAGTTTGAGCATTTTCATTGATATCTCCTCTTTTTTTACTGACTAAAAATGAAGAAATCATTACATAAAAAAGGACAAAAGCGAATTGAATCACTTTTGCCCATTTCTTTTATTCTGTAATAACCGTGTGGATCAACGTTGGTGCATCGGCATGATCTGCGATGCGGATGTTGTCATAAATTTTCTCCATAACATTCGCAACATCTTCACGATTCGTATGAAGCGTCACCAATGAATCCCCTTTTTCAACACGATCGCCGACTTTTTTGTTTAGCATAATGCCGACAGATAGGTCGATATCGTCCTCTTTTGTTGCACGTCCTGCTCCAAGAATCATCGCTGCAACACCGATTTCGTCTGCGACGATTTCAGCAACCACACCTGACTCTTTTGCAGGAACTTCGATTTGATAAGGTGCTTGCGGTAGTTTTTCCGGCTGATCTACAATCGAGCCGTCTCCACCTTGATTTTCTAAGAATTCCTTGAATTTCTCAAGTGCTTTGCCGTTTTTCATGACTTCAATTAGCTTTTCTCTTGCTTCATCAAGTGTCTCTGCTTTTTTCGCAAGAACAACCATTTGACTTCCTAATGTGAGCACAAGCTCGTTTAAGTCTTCAGGGCCTTCGCCTCTTAGCGTGTCAATCGCTTCTTTCACCTCAAGGGAATTTCCAATCGCTAATCCTAGCGGCTGAGACATATCTGAAATGACAGCCATCGTTTGTCTGCCTACGTTGTTTCCAATGCGAACCATTGCTTTTGCAAGCTTCTCAGAATCTTCAGGTGTTTTCATGAAAGCACCTGCACCTGTTTTCACATCAAGTACGATTGCATCTGCACCAGCAGCAATCTTCTTACTCATAATAGAGCTTGCAATGAGCGGGATCGAGTTAACGGTACCTGTCACGTCACGAAGCGCATAAAGCTTTTTATCAGCTGGTGTCAGGTTGCCGGATTGCCCAATGACCGCTACTTTATGACGGTTCACGAGCTCGATAAATTCGTCTTTTGTAATTTCTACGTGGAAGCCTTTGACCGCTTCAAGCTTGTCCACTGTACCGCCTGTATGTCCAAGACCACGCCCAGACATTTTTGCAACAGGTACATCAAGTGCAGCCACAAGAGGAGCAAGTACAAGCGTTGTTGTATCACCTACACCGCCTGTTGAGTGCTTGTCTACTTTTATGCCGTCAATGGCAGACAGGTCAATCGTGTCTCCTGAGTTCGCCATAGCGAGCGTTAAGTCCGCACGTTCTTGATCCGTCATATCTTGGAAGAAAATCGCCATAGCCAAGGCACTTGCTTGGTAGTCAGGAATTGTTCCGTCCGTATATCCTTTGACAAAGAAAGAAATTTCCTCAGAAGATAATTCTTTTCCGTCACGTTTTTTCGCAATGATATCTACCATTCTCATTGTTTTCACCATTCCTTTTTTTAAATTAGTAAATCAAACCGACAACGCCTGCTGTTAAGAAGCTGACAAGTGTTGCACCGAATAACAGCTTTAATCCAAAGCGTGCAACAACGTTCCCTTGCTTTTCGTTTAAGCCTTTGACTGCTCCAGCAATAATACCGATAGAAGAGAAGTTCGCAAATGACACAAGGAATACAGAAATAATCGCTTCTGTACGAGCAGAGAAATGCAAGCCATCTCCAGATAGTGCGAGCATTGCTACAAATTCGTTGGACACCATTTTGGTTGCCATAATGCTTCCTGCTTGTACCGCTTCGCTCCAAGGAACACCGACAAGGAAAGCAAATGGAGCAAATACATATCCAAGTACATCTTGGAAAGAAACACCGATGACCGCTGTAAAGATTCCATTAATCATCGCAATTAATGCAACGAATCCAATCAACATCGCAGCAACAACAATTGCTACTTTGAAACCGTCCATAATATATTCGCCAAGCATTTCGAAGAAGGATTGTCTTTCTTCCTCGACGACTTCAAGCATGTCTTCGTCCTTAGCTACTTCATATGGATTGATAATAGACGCGATAATAAATCCACCAAATAGGTTCAGCACAAGTGCTGTGACCACGTACTCTGGTTTAATCATTTGCATATACGCACCAACAATGGACATCGATACCGTCGACATTGCAGATGCACATAATGTATAAAGACGCTGCTGAGGTAATAATCCAAGCTGTTTCTTAATAGAAATAAACACTTCTGATTGTCCTAAAATCGCAGACGCGACTGCGTTGTAAGATTCTAGTTTCCCCATACCGTTTACTTTACTAAGCAAATAGCCGATTCCGCGAACGATAAGCGGAAGGATACGCCAATGCTGCAAGATACCGATCAATGCCGAAATAAAAACGATCGGCAGTAGGACGTTGATGAAGAAAGTTGACGCTTTATCATTCATTAAACCGCCAAATACGAAGTTGATTCCTTCACCAGCATAGCCTAGGAGCATTTGGAATCCTTTAGCAAAGCCTCCAACTAGGAAGTTCCCAACACCTGTATTGAGCAGAATATAACCTAAAATAAATTGCAGTACAATCATGACAATGACTGGACGGAATTTTACTCGTTTCTTCCCGTTACTAGCCAGCCATGCAATGGCGAGAATCACTAGCAAACCGATGATACCAATGACGTATTTCATGTTTTTCCTCCTCGAATGAATTCGTTTACATTAATGCGCTTGTACGGAACAAACCCTATTTCGTAAACAAAGTGCGGAAGAAATTCCCATAATTGAAACCCTTCCGCATATAACTTTTTCATCATTTATGAGTCACGAATGTTATCCTACCATAGGATCGTAAGAATTAATAGTCTTTCGAAGGAGCTGATTGATCCCCTTTGATAATGGAAACGCCTGCACTTGCACCAATACGGGTAGCGCCTGCAGCTGTCATTGCTTCAACGTCTTCTTTTGTTCTTACGCCGCCTGATGCTTTTACACCAATGTCAGGTCCAACTGTTTTACGCATTAATGCGATATCCTCAGCTGTTGCACCGCCTGTACTAAATCCAGTCGATGTTTTCACAAAATCAGCGCCAGCTTTCACTGAAAGCTCACAAGCTTTGACTTTCTCTTCATCAGTAAGTAAACATGTTTCAATAATAACTTTCACTAATGCTTTGCCTTTGGCTGCGTCTACAACTGCACGAATATCTTGTTCAACCACATCATATTCGCTGTCTTTCAATGCCGCAACGTTGATGACCATGTCCACTTCTGTTGCACCGTTTTCAATCGCATCCTTTGTTTCGAAAGCTTTCACCGCTGTTGTGTTAGCGCCTAATGGGAAACCGATGACTGTACAAACATCAACACCTGTTCCTGCTAGTTCTTTCGACGCAAGAGATACCCAAGTTGGATTCACGCAAACAGATGCAAATTGATGAGTCTTTGCTTCTTCAAGTAACTGCATAATGGCAGCTCTAGATGTATCTGGTTTTAGTGCTGTATGATCAATGAGCTTTGCTATCGTCATGCTTACACTTCCTTTTAATTATGATACTTTTATCATATATGAGGAATGAACAATTGTAAACATAGTTATGAAATTTTGTTCATCTATTTTGTGACATTTAAAAGAGCCCTTGCTGTATGCTGGTCAATGATCAATATGTTCGCATATTTTCCTCTTAGTGCCCCATGGATGGAAGCAACTTTGCGATGTCCGCCAGCAACAAGTATAGAGCGTTCTTTTGTTCTTAAGTCATCAAGCTCCACGCCAATTGTGCGATTGTTAATCGCTTCACTGCAAATGCGTCCATCTTGATCATAAAAGCGCGAGCAAATGTCTCCGACACTGGATTCCTTGAGGAGCGCTTTTTCTTCTTCACGAAAATAACCAAGTCTAAACAAAAGGGCTTCATCTCTGACCGTTCCAACAGTAAACACCGCAACATTGGCTTGCTTCCCCATTTCAATGATGCGCTGAATATGTCTGTCCTGCTCAACCATCTCCTTGACCTCAGCGCTATCAAATACAACAGGAAGCGGTAAATAGCGCGGTGCTGTTTGAAATGCCTCAGCAAACAGCTGAATGGTTTCTGCAGAATATGTATTCACATGGGAATGGCTGATTCCGCCCTTGAGCTGGACAACCTCTACACCTTTTACCTGTTTAGGTTGCATCTTTTGTGCAATTTGATACATGGTGGTTCCCCAGCTCACACCAACGATATCACCGTCTTTCACTGTGTCTTGCAAGTAATCTGCACCAAAACGGCTCAAGTAATCGGTGATCGTTGGATAGTCGTCTTTAGGCGAAAACACCACATGAGCTTCAAGCAGGTCATATTTTTCCTTGAGCAATGAAGACAGCTCATTTAAATCCTCAAACGGGTCCATGACCGTAATCTGGACGTACCCTTTCTCTTTCGCATATTGAAGCAGCCGAGACACAGTTGGTCTTGACAGGTCGAGCTGTTTGGCAATTTCCTGCTGGCTGTAATCGGATAAATAATAAAGCCTTGCCGCTTCAATACTCAGCTGCTGTTTCTCCCGATCCATTCGTACGCCTCCTTTTTTCTTCTATCATAACAAATTGTTCATCTCATCATGCACAAATGTTCATTTAAAGAAAATCGTATAAGCGGCATGGAAGGTTTCATTCTTCTCTAAAGTTTGAATACCGAACTTCTCCTTGTACTGGCCATTCGTCCCTTCCACATCGGCGATGCCATACCAAGGCTCAATACAAACAAAAGGAGCCATTGTGCCCTTTTCTTGATCATAAGGTGACCAAATACCAACGAACGGAAACCCAGTGAGATCGACCTCAACCCCGTGGCCTGCCTGAGACATCAATGACACTCGGTTGATATGACTAAAGATCATCGCATCATGCTGAAAAAGCTCTGGACGAAGCTGAATCGGTTCTAGCTGTATCCCTTTTTCTTTCTCCCTAACAAGTGAATTTTTGAGTTCATATTGGGCAGGAAGATGCTCATTAGAAGGCGTCAATGTCAGGGTATAATCTGCTGCGTGCTCACCTTCAACAAGCGGGACTTGAAATGCGGGGTGTCCTCCGATGGAAAAATACATCGTGTCATCTCCGGCATGATCAATTTCCCAGGAAATCGTCAGCCCATTTTCTAATAGCTCGTATCGAATACGGGCGGTAAATTCATAAGGATAATGCTCGATATGACGACCTTTGGATTCATATTGAAAGGTCACCGCATGTTGCGTTTTTTCATATAAATCAAAATCAACATCACGCAAAAATCCATGCTGAGTGAGCTCATAGGTTTGTTCACCTATTTTGTATTGGTCATTCTTTAATCGCCCGACAATCGGAAATAAGACAGGCGACACCCTACCCCAATAAGAAGGATCGCCAGACCACATATAGTGACGTCCACTTTCCTTATGAAGCACGTCTCTAACTTCAGCACCTCTCTCATTGATTTGAATCAATAACTGATCATTTTCAAGTCTTCTCATTTCACACATCCCCTTTCCTTCTTCTTTTATTATGACAGGGATTTTGGTTTTGAGTATTAAAGAGTTCGTTAAAATAAAAAAGACTTCTCCCATCTAGGGAAAAGCCTTTAAAATTACTTGTTCATTATTTTCTTGTTTATCGATGAGCGCATGATATTCCTTCTTTTTTGGTTAATGACGATTTAAAACAATCATCAAAATCCTCCTATATCTGAACGTCTACTAAGGTTTACGTAACAAATGCGCCCCAGTATCTCACCATTGATCAATTCGATAGCACTTCCATTTTATATGGATGTAACAATATAATAAAGTGATATATGTTATTCGTTTATCTTAAAATTTTATTAAAAAACTCAAACTAAATGATATGGCTACACGTCTATTATATATACTATCTATTAGTTTCCTTAATTTAAATACAGATGCTTGTCATTAATGGGGGATTCATTTTCATGAACAGCAAGGAGAATCGGTTACGTTATATATTAGGATTAGATGGGCTACGAGCCATTGCTGTATTGGCGGTCATTGCATATCACTTACATATCGGACCTGCGAGCGGCGGGTTTCTTGGCGTTGATTTGTTTTTTGTGATATCTGGTTACTTGATTACAACGATCTTGTTACATAAGCAGGATTTAGGTTATCAAGAGCTTTTGCCGTTTTGGATGGGGCGGATCAGAAGGCTTCTTCCAGCGGCTTACGTGATGATTTTTTTAACTGTCAGCTGGTGTGCAATTGCGGGTTCGAATGCACTATTGTCCATTCGTGGCGATGCCTTATCGTCCTTTTTTTATGTCAGTAACTGGTGGTATATTTTCCATCAGCTATCTTATTTTGATAGCTTTAATGCGATATCTCCACTGAAAAATTTGTGGTCTTTGGCAATAGAAGAGCAATTTTATATCATATGGCCGGTACTATTGATTGCAGGACTAAAATGGGTGAAAAACAGATCCCATCTGCCAATGATCACGTTTGGTCTTGCACTTGTTTCCGCCTTATGGATGGCGATTCTTTATTCACCAGATACGGATCCAAGTAGGGTTTATTACGGAACAGATACGCGTGCATTTGCGCTCCTGATCGGGTGCACCCTTGCATTTGTATGGCCCATGCAAAGACTGTCCAGCAAAAAGTTACTTCCCGTTGGCAGACGTATTTTACATATCGCTGGTTTTGGTTCGTTTGCGGTTTTTCTTCTATGTGTTTATGCAGTGGACGAATTTGACGGCTTTCTCTATCAAGGCGGCATGCTGTTATTCTGTTTTAATGCAGCGATTTTAATTGCATGCATCAGCCACCCTGCAAGTCTTTTGGGGAAATGGCTCTCCTATCAGCCGCTCGTCTGGCTTGGAAAGCGTTCATATGGCATTTACCTGTGGCATTATCCCATCATCGTACTGACCACACCGGTCATTGAAATTGGACAGCCTTCTATGGGACGTGTTGCATTGCAGCTCATTGCCATTTTACTCATTGCAGAGGCTTCTTATCGCTTCATCGAACAGCCGATTCGCAAGCTTGGCTTCAGACAATATTTTGCCTCCTGGTCTATTTGGAAAAAGGGATTCAAACAATGGTCTACATCTCATAAAGTGTTCCTTGGAATCGCCGTAGCTCTCTTGATCTTATTTACCATTGGCATGTCCAGTTCTTCCCATAAGTCCCCACATGCCAAGGAAGTGACACAAATTAAGACGGCACCGAAAAAGGCAGGAGACTCATCGGAATCAAATGCGAAGAAAAAGAAAGAGAAACACGAGAAAAAAGCAGCAGATCAGAAGCAGTTTCAACAAGTTCTTGCAGTTGGTGATTCCGTTATGCTGGACATTGCGCCGAATCTTGAAAAAGCATATGCACAAATCACCATTGATGCGAAGGTTGGCAGACAAATGAATGAAGCCGTCAGTATCGCCCCTCAATATGCTTCATTTAATCAATCTAATGCCGCTGTTATTATTGAGCTTGGCACGAATGGTTATTTTACCGAGGGCACGTTGACAGCATTCATTCAGAAATTTTCAAAGGCGCACATTTTCCTTGTAAACACGAGAGTCCCAAGATCTTGGGAAAATGATGTGAATGCCGTCATTCAGCGTGTGGCCGATCAACATGCCAATGTGACCCTAGTCGATTGGCATTCAGCTGCTACCGGACAGCCATCTTATTTTCAGCCTGATGGTGTTCACCTTTCAACAAAAGGCTCTGACACATTGACCCAGCTCATTACAGCGAGCATCAAGAAAAAAGGAAATGTGTCATCTTCATCATAAGAAGACTAAGAAGACAAAAACGTATTTTTATGGAAGATTAAAAAAAGACATGCTCTCCCATGATTGGGGACATGTCTTTTTTGTAATGGATTGCAGGAGCACCTGCAGCACGGAGCTGCATTATGTTTTACTTTTAAGAGACCAAACGACTACAGGTATGAGAAATAAAGATAAAATTCCTCCGCTTAAAGATAATGTAGCATAACTCGTATTCGCTACGACCATTCCCGAAAGAGCACCGCCAGCAGCACCTGCTAACGCAATAAAAACATCGAGTGTTCCTTGGGTTTTTGCCCGGGTTGATGGTTCTGTAGAATCAACTATTTGAGCAGTACCACTAATTAAACCAAAGTTCCATCCCAACCCAAGTAAAGACAGAGCAATGATTAATAGAATCATTGAATCACTTGGTGCGAATGCTGCTAATAAACCAGCAAGTAACAATGTTATGCCCGACGCTATGCTCATAGCTGTTCGTCCCAATTTATCTACAAGTACACCCGTGATAGGTGAAGGAAGATACATTGCACCTATATGAAAACCAATCACAATCCCCACTTCGGCTAATCCATGACCATGATGCTGCATATGGATCGGTGTCATGGTCATGAGTGCAACCATGACAATTTGAGTTAAGATCATAACCGTGGCACCTACTGTAAGCCCTTTTTTATCTATTTTTTGATCCGCAGAATCTGGTTTATTTCCATGCTCCTGTTCTGCTTTGTAAGCTGCTATTCTTTGGGCAATGACTAACGGATCCGGACGCAGCAGAATAAATAGGACAAGACCTGCTACAATAAATGCTGCTGCTGATAAAATAAAGGGACCCCCAAGTGCTGGAACACCAATTGATACGGCGAATTCACCCATCATTCCAACTAAATTCGGACCTGCTACAGCCCCAAATGTTGTCATGACCATTGTCATACTAATTGCAGTTGCACGTTGTTTAGAATTCGCTAAGTCAGTCCCAGCATAACGAGCTTGTAAATTTGTGGCTGTTCCTGCGCCGTAAATGAAGAGCGATGCAAATAATAAAATGACACTATTCATCATAGCTGCAATCACAACACCAATTGCTCCGAGCCCCCCAACAACAAAACCTGTCGATAAACCGATGCATCGTCCATAACGTTGTGAAATCTTTCCTACAATGAAAGCTGCCAAAGCTGACCCCAAAGTAAATAAAGCGATTGGGACTCCTGCATAGGCTTCAGTTCCAAGCATTTGTTGAGCTAAAAGTGCACCTACCGTAATCCCTGCGGCTAGTCCAGCCCCTCCAAATATTTGCGATAGACTTACAACGAACAATACTCGTTTATATAATTTTTTCAATTTTTGGGGTGAATCTATATAATTCTTAACTATAACTTGTTCTGTATTTAACACTTGTAAACACCCACTTGAAATTTATTTGCAAAGCGTAACCATTTTATCAGTTCAGTCTACAATCCTCCATTTGAATCTCTTGCACTCTCGATCATTTACACCTTGATTTTCAAGCGGATCATGAATAAAACTGCGACATGACTGATCTTTTCTTTTGAGCTGACGTGTATCTTTTGTAAAGTATGAAGATGTTTTCATCTCGTTACCCAGTCTAGCATCCTGCTAGTCTTCTTTTATGGCGTTAAAAGACTGGCCCTCAATGCTAATGCCTGCTTTTCCTTCGTTTTTTGATCCACCAACGCAAAATCACCATTCTCATGCGCTAATGAAAATAATTCTTCGATATGAAAAACACCTGTCTGAAACCGCCTGCTCAATAAATGCAATGCCGCAGCACTGGCGACTTGAGCTGTTGCTTGAGACTCATCGCGCCCTTTTATTCCAAGGGCTGCTTGATGAATCTTGTTGCCCTCCATTCCTGTCGCTTCCACTTTCACTGCATATTGATCTGTACCCATTCGAGCAGATTGAATCATGGAAATCGCTCGTTCCTTGATTTTCGGCACAGTGAGAAGTGACGTCATCCCAAGGCTCCTTGTGAAAGCAAATGCACGTGTCGCCGCGCGAGAATCAAAACAGAGCCTTGTCGTCACAGAAGGCACGTGGAGCGTCGACGGCAATGTCTGCTGGTCAGAGAAAGGGAACTGATAGGCTTGCCGCTTTCCAAATTTTCCACCAAAATCTACACGTTTGCCTCCAGTAAAGCTTTTGACTCTTTTACGCTGATGATGCTTAGTAAGCACATAGTCAGTATGGACATGATCAAGCGTCCATTCAATGGCGGCTTTTCCATGCTGATCACCCAATCCAAGCATAATCCCTATATCTATTTGATTCACTGATGAGAGCATAGATGCTGCTTTCGCTGATAATAAATTCGTAAGGCCAGGCGCAAGCCCGACACTAAGCAAAGCCGTTGCACTGATACGGCGTTGATCTAGCTTTGCCACCCGTTCCATGTACATCCCCTTTGCGGAGATATCTATATAATCAATGCCTGATCGCAGAACTGTTTCAGCAAATGAAGGATCCTCTTGATCAAGACACATGATCACTAGCTTTGTTTTATCCATCCATTCCGAATATGACGGATCACTGACATCTAGTTGATAGGGACGAACTTTCCCTCTTGTCTGGCGTGAAAATGTCTCCGCCTTCTCATAGCTTCTTCCTGCCGCAACAATTTGCCCGGGATACACTTCGTTTAGTTGAAGACATATTTGCTGTCCAACATGACCATAACCGCCAATCACCATCACCTGTGTTCTCATTTCTCATCCGCCTCACTATGACCTCTTTTGCAAACAAGCCCCTTGATCATCCCTGCCTGAAAATAAGGTCTGATGTCTTCAAATCCTGCTTCGATTAATTCTTCCCTTATCTCTTCCTCAGGAACTGGGTGTGTCGAGCATCCCAACCTGTTTTGAAAGGAGGTAAACATATCTTTTTCTAGGCCATGCCGCTGCATGAAAAGCGAAAGCATGTGAAGCTCCTGTTGAAATGCATGGGACTTCATCTCTCCCCCTATAAATGCCAACACAAATGGTGCATCTGATTGAAGCCTGCGGGCAATCTCCTTTAAAAAAGGCAGCCGCTTTTCTACAAAATGAATCACAAGCAGATTCACCGCAGCATCGTAAACAGGTTCAGCAGAAACCTTATCTAATGAGGTCTCATGCCATGTGACACGCGCTTCCACCTGAAGCTGTGCAACTCGCCTTTTCGCCATATTCAACATAGAAGATGACGGGTCGACCCCTGTGATAAGCCAGTCTTCTTTTCTTTGAAGCATGTTGATGATCTCTTCTCCCCCGCCCGCTCCGACAGTTAGAATGCGAGGGGCCGTTCCCTTTAATTCAGTTTCTAATACGTCTATTGTTAATTCATGCAATAGTTGGTAGCCGGGTACTTTATGGGCAATCGTGGCTGCGTATGATTCGGCCACGGGATCGTGCCAATCTTGGTTTTCTGTCATGTCCTTCTCCTCCAGTTCCTTTCCGCTTTACATCGTTTCCTGTACACTAACGGTATGATATCTTTATTGTAAAAAGAGACATCAGGAAAAACGATCCCTAAAAGTGGGGATTTTTGAGGAGGAGATCATGTGACCAACCCAGCCATTCATTTTCAGCAGCTGAGACAACATATCCGGGACGAGCTTGCTGCCGTCATTGATTTTGATGCTGCCTGTATCACGACAATCGATCCAGCTACTCTCCTCTCGACAGGTTCCTTCACAGATGAATCGATCGAAGAAATTCATGACAAGCTGTTTCAAAATGAATTCTTAAAAAAAGACGTACATCAGCATGAGTCTCTAGCTAAAGGACCTATTCATGCTGCGAGCTTAGTCCAAAGCGGAGAATACCTCAACAGTGAACGCTATCAGCACATTTTATTACCTAAAGGGTGGTCTGATGAATTGCGGGCAGCCCTTGTGATTGAAGGAGAATGCTGGGGGATTGCCAGCCTATATCGTCTAAAGGACAAGGAACCTTTTCAAGCACAAGATATCCGGGCGGTCATCGAGCAAACACCTAGACTCGCAGCCAAGCTAAGAGATGAACTTTTCAAGAAAAGAGATATAGAAGAGGATGACGCCGTGGAGCAGCAAGGTTTCCTCATTCTCTCCCACGATTACAATCTTCTTTATGGAAATGAGACGGGTCTTCATTGGCTTGAGACGTTTCAAGCCTTTGAACAAATCCATGACAAGGCGACCATGCCACGCCCGTTCAGAGCATTAGGGGCAAAAATTTTATACGGCAACATCGAACAAACAGCCGCAAGCATGACGAGATTGCCTACAGGGCTGTTCATCTCCCTTCAAGCATTTAGGTTAGCACAGGGAGCCGGGCAAGAAGAAGCGGCTTTTATGATTCACATCAAGAGAGCCCAAACCAATGATATTCTTCCTTATGCAGCAAAAACATACCGGCTGACAGAAAGAGAGATGAACGTCCTCGACTGCTTATTAAAGGGCCAGTCTACAAAGGAAATTGCCAGTACATTATTTATTTCAACCCATACCGTCCATGATCATGTGAAAGCGATGCTACAAAAGACAAATTTAAGCAGCAGAAGGATGCTCGTTTACTTTTTCTCTCACATATAAAAAAGCGGCTACCTCACTGGTAGACCGCTTGTTTGTTTATTTTCCTAGAACTAACTCATGCAGAACATGTGCTACTCCGGCTTCATTATTTGATTTTGTCACAACATCTGCTACGGCTTTGACATCATCAATGGCATTTCCCATAGCAACACCGCAGCCCGCAAATTCCAGCATTGATACGTCGTTCCCATTGTCACCAATGGCCATGACCTCTTCACGAGCAATCCCCAGCTCTTTCGCTAGAAGCTTCACGGCGTTTCCTTTGCTGACTTCAGGATGCAGGATTTCAAGGAAGAAATCTGTGCTTTTCACCATCATATATTTGCCTTTCACTTCAGATGGAATGGCTTGTATCGTCTTTTCCAAACGTTCTGGCTGATCAATATACATCATCTTTGGAAGTCTCATTGAAGGGTCCGCCTCTTCAACAGGTAAATATTTAAGCGGTAGCTTTGTTAAGTAAGATTCAAGTACTGTGTACTCACTAATATCACGGTTCGGCGTGTACAAATGAGCGGAATCGAAATAATGCATCGGTGTATCCAGCTCACGGCTCAGCTTATATAAAGAAGTTAAATCATCATAGGATAACGTCAATTCTGACACCACTTCATTTGTATGGCTGTTTTGGACAAGTGCCCCATTGTAGGCAATCACGTAATCTCCCTCTTGATTGAGCTGAAGATCATCTAAATAACGATTCACTCCGCCAATAGGCCGCCCTGTACATAATACAATTTTCACTCCCTCTGCCTTCGCCTGTTGAATGGCTTCAAACACCTCATTCGGCACCATATGTTGATCATTTAATAACGTACCATCCATATCAATTGCAACTAATTTATACATTCACTGGTCCCCTTTTCTCAGCAAGAAACGTGCTGTCCCTATTTGAGTCATCTACAAGATGACAAGTTATATCATTACTATTTACCTATTTTAGCCTATCGTTTTTTCAGCACGCTGTCTACTTGTTCTTACCTGTAACAAAATTGTCATAAGCCTACTCTATTATATCGTATTCTCTTCACACTGCTTTAAACAGAATTTCTCCCCTTTTCAAAAGAGGAAAATACAATAAATGTTCATCACTGAACATTTTGAAACTAGCAAATCTAATTGTATGATGGATAGCAAAGAAAGGAGGTGCAGGGAATGATTACGTTTACTAGAGGAAAATTGTCAAAAATGTCTGGTGTACATATTGAAACCATTCGTTTTTACGAAAATGAAGGTGTGCTCCCCGAACCTAAGAGAGCACATAACGGCTATCGTTTATATGATAAAAAATATGTACTCATGCTTTCCTTTATCACAGAAGCTAGAAAGCTAGATTTCTCACTCAAAGAAATTCGCGAAATTATCAAATCACTATTTGAAAAACAATCAAAAACAGAAGCTGAACAGCTGCTCGAACAAAAAGTGGAAGATATTCAACATTCCATTCAAGAGCTAAAGAAGAGGAAGGCCGCCATTCAATTGTTAACAAAACAAACATTAGCGAACATCAGCTAATTGTAAGGGCTACCAAATATGTGCTGATGTTTGCCAATGGCACCCTCTCCGCCCAGGTCTTAATTGCACGTGTGAAGAAAACATCATGTATACTAGAAACAGCTTAACTTGATATCAAACGAGTGGAAGGGGTTTTGAGTAGAATGAACATTGCAACCATTGGAACAGGTGTGATTGTGGAAAGCTTCCTGCAAGCGATTGAACAGCTCGAAGGCGCTTCTTGTCATGCCGTTTATTCAAGAAAGGAGGCAACGGCAAAGAAGCTCGCAGACCAATTTGGGGTACAAACGACTTATACGGATTTAACCGCTATGCTAGAAGATCCTCACATTGATGCCGTTTATATTGCATCACCGAATCGATTACATAGCGAGCATGCCACGGCCGCATTAGCACACGGAAAACACGTGATTTGCGAAAAGCCTTTCACCTCTAATGTCAAAGAGCTGGAAGCCTTAATCACTCTCGCAAAGGAAAAGCAGCTTTTCTTATTTGAAGCCATTACGACCGTTCATATGCCAAACTATCATTTGATTAAAAAGCACCTGCATCAATTAGGCAAAATCAAACTGGTTCAATGCAACTATAGTCAATATTCAAGCAAATATCCTCAGCTGCTAGCCGGCGAAACACCAAATGTCTTTAATCCTGCTTTCTCTGGGGGCGCGTTAATGGATATTAATATCTATAATGTCCATTTCGTCATGAACCTCTTCGGATCACCAGAGCGGGTTCGCTATCAGGCAAACCGCCACCCAAATGGCATTGATACCTCTGGTGTGTTAACGTTCACCTACAGTGACTTCATTGCAACCAGTGTTGGCAGTAAGGATACAAGCAGTATGAATTTCGCATTGATTCAAGGTGAAAAAGGCTTCATTCATGTGAAAAATGGAGCGAATGGCTGCGAGGAAGTGTTGCTGCATGTGAATGATCAGGTGATCTCACTCAATGCACAAACAAATCCAAACCGCCTGTTTTATGAAGCAGAAGCTTTCCAGCACATCATCGAAACAGAAGATCGTGAACAGTGCTACACATGGCTGGATGAAAGTCTCTCTGTGATGAAAGTTCTTGAAGCTGCAAGAAAAGATGCAGGTATTGTTTTCCCAGCAGATGATTTTTAATGAAAAAAACCGCCTTCTATTTAGAGAGGGCGGTTTTTGGCGATTAAATACTCTTAGAATAAGCCACAAGGCGCTGAGACATGTGGTTCACTTCATCGACTGAAGCATTCACTTGCTCTGTTAAAGCAGCCTGTGTTTGTGTAAGAGCTGTCATGTTCGAGATATTTTCAAGAATTTCATCAATTTGCGTTTTCATTTCTGTCAAACTAGATTCGATATTCTCCGTTGCATTGGCACTATGAAGCGCCAACTTACGCACTTCGTCTGCAACAACAGAGAATCCGCGTCCCTGCTCACCAGCTCTTGCTGCTTCAATCGCAGCATTTAAACCAAGCAAGTTCGTTTGGTTCGCTACTTCTTTGATCAAGTCAGAAATATTTTTCGTCTCATCTGCACTATTTTTTGCTAGGTTGGCAGCAGATGTTGACTGCTCTTGTGCGACAGCAAGCTCCTGCGCTTGGTTTGTCACAGAGCTGATACCTGATACCATCTCGCTGATCGAACTTGAAAGCTGCTCTACTTGTGAAGCCATTTCATTTGCTGTTTTCTCTTTGTTTTTTTCTAACGTGATGTCACGAATGGTACCTGCAACACGAAGAGGAACGCCTTTGTCATCACGAATGGTTTCACCACCCGCATGATACCAGCGATACTCGCCATTTTTACTCTGTAATCTGTAATCAATGTCAAATGGTGTGCGTCCAGAGTGATCATTTAAATGGTCAGCAAAGGCTTGGAGAGCCAATTCTTGATCCTCAGGATGCAGACGATCGCTCCAGCTGCTTAACACGTTCGGGAAATCTTTTTCATCCGTAAAGCCAAGCGTTTTTCTGAACTGCGGGGACCACCAGAACTCATTGTTTGGATTCACTGGATCGCCGGCCTCTACCACCATGTCCCAAGGAGCTTCAACAAGCGCACGATTGATTAAATCGTATCTCGTCACGAATGCTTGCAGCTCTTCTTCTTTCAATTTCTGATCATGAATATCAAAAAGAGCTCCCGCCACACGAAGAGGGACACCGTTACGATCACGAATGGTCGTTCCAGTTGCTTTGAACCAGCGGTAATCTCCGTTTTTCAACTTCAAACGATATTCGATGTCATATGGGGTACGACCAGAATGGTCCAATAAATGCGCAGAGAACGCATTTAGGGTAAACTCTTGATCTTCTGGGTGAATGCGAGAAGCCCAGCTGTCTAAAACATTTGGAAAATCGTGCTCATTTTGAAAGCCGAGCATGTTGCGGAATTCGTCTGTCCATGTGAATTCATTGTTTGGGTTGACCGGATCTCCAGCGATAACGACCATATCCCATAAGCCAACTTGAATGGCTTTTGTCACTAAGTTCATCCGCATTTGAATATCTTCATTTGCTTCCTGCATCTTTTGCAACGCTTCATTTATTTGAGCCACTGCTTCAGTCGCTTGACTTGAAGAGAATGCAGCAGTATCTAGTCTTGCTGAAAGGTCTCCTTTCTCAATTCGTTCTACTAATTGACTGCTTTCTTTCAAAAGGATTCCCGCTGACGAGTCATTTGCTTTTCTCATAAACATCTTTCATAACTCCTTTCATTCTTTCGTACAATTTTGAAATATTTTACAGTTATAAACAATTCTCTATTAGGACTTTAGTAATACAAATGATATATCGACAAAAACTGAAAATTGTTTATGTCATAAATAAGGCAAATATTCATTTTTTCACGGAGTTTCATATTTTGGTTATGGCTGATAGAAGAAATTAATGGATATAACTGGATTACTTGATAGAATCAACCACCTTTTTTGTCTGAAAAATCTCTTTTTTTATATTGACACTGACGTCCCGACAAAAGAAAATGGAACATAAGCATTTTTAAAAAAGGAGAACGTCATGAGCGCGAATCAGGAACAACAAGAATTAAAAAAGCTTTTATCACCGCGTCACATTCGCATGATTGCGATGGGCGGGGTCATTGGTACAGGAATCTTTAAAGGAAGTGCCGATACAATCGGTTTAGCAGGTCCTGGGGTCATTTTTTCCTATGTATTTGCCGGATTATTATTACTTATCGTGATGGCAGCCTTAGCCGAAATGGCCATTGTCTATCCGGGAAATAATCTTCGCGACCTGATACAGATTGCGCTTGGTCAACGTTTTTCATTTGTCGTCGGTTGGGTTTATTGTTTCATGTGGCTCACAGTATGTGTCATCGAAATTATTGCAGCAGGCAGTCTGCTTCAATACTGGATGCCGAACGTACCGCTCTGGTCACTTTGTTTACTTTGCTCACTCTTAGTCATCGGAATTAACTTAAATAATGTAAAATACTTTGGTGAAATTGAGTTTTGGTTCGCTGGAATGAAGATTTTCGTTATTATTGTCTTTATTATTCTCGGTGCAGCTCTATTATTTGGGATCATTCCAAACGAACAAAGCACGCCTGCTCTCACCAACTATCAAAACTTCGTCCCGAACGGATGGGGTGCGATCTTTGCATCTTTACTAGTTGTTATTTTCTCTTACGGGGGCTCTGAATTGATCGGGCTGACCATTACAGAAACAAAGGATGCGGAAAAGGTCTTACCTGGTGTTGTCAAAAGTATGATGTGGCGGATTATCTTATTTTACACATTGCCGATTTTGATCATCTGCGGGCTCATTCCTTGGAATCAAATTGATCCAAATAACAGTCCTTTTGTCCAAGTCTTTTCTGCTGCTGGCATGCAAGGAGCCTCTCACTTCATTAATTTCGTATTGATAACAGCTGTTCTATCTGCGGCCAATTCTGGCATTTATGGAACGACGAGAATGATTCATTCTCTCTCTAAATCAGATGGCGGTCCGAAAAAGCTGGCACAGGTCAATAAAAGAGGCGTACCTATTTTGAGCTTATGGGTGACCGTTCTGTTCCTTCTCATCGGAACATTCTTTGCTTACTTATATCCAGAGCAAATTTTCAGTTACATGCTAGCTATCCCTGGTTTTGCTGTTTCACTCATTTGGATCAGCATTTGCATGGCACATCTGAAACTTCGCCCGAAATATCCACAGGAGCCGTATTTCAAAGTGTGGCTGTTTCCGTATTTGACCTTATTTGCAGGTCTTGTGCTGAGTGTAAGTTTTGTGATGTTCCTATTCAGACAAGAAAACTTGCCTAGCTCGATTATCAGCATCGGTTTCTTAATCGCAGCCATCATTGCATCATTTTTGATGAAAAAGAAAGCTTAAACACCAAAACCCGCCTAATGGCGGGTTTTTTCATGAGTTACTATCTTCTTCTGTCACTTCAAAATCAACCGACGCTTTCGGTATGCCGTTGATGATGATTGTTAATGTATGAGTCCCCTCATAATGTTTTCTCGTCGTCATATTTTGAAAAGACTGTGACCTGACGAATTCTCTATGTAACGCTGCGCCTGTTTCAAACTCTGTGATTTTAAATACCTTCTGATTGCGAGTACCCCGAGCTTTGACATAGTCTATGGCATACTCTACACGTAGCTTTAACGGCTTATCCGCCTGAAGTGTAAAATGAAAAGTCATTTTCTCTCCAATATGGATAGGATCTTGTGCTATCCTCAAATCCGTTACCTGAACAGATGGATCATCTCCATAGCCAAACATAGCCATGATAGCGGGATCTCCTTTTTTGAGTAAAGTACGGGATGCATGTTTGACAATCCAGTTCGTATGTTTATTGGTTCCATACCAGTTTTGAACCGTCTGCTTCATCAAATCAGGCTGAATCGCGGAAATATCATTTAGATGGTTCGCTACACTTTTTTGCACATAACGCGACGGGTCCGACTTCAAATTTTCCAAAATCGGCAGCGTAACCGAAGGGTCTTTTTTAAGCGTAGGAACAGATAAGCCCCATGGCAGACGCGGCCTGCACCCTTCACTAGCCAGCCTCCGTATATGCTCATTTTGATCCTGAGACCATGCGAGCATTTGCGTAAGCATTTTGTCTTGATCTTGAATCAAAAATGGACGAACGGCAAATTCAGAAGTGGAAAAGGGCGTGAAAAATTCGAGCGCCTTAATCGAGAGATCCCAATGTGAAAGGCCGTATGTCTCGACGTAGTCGGGAAATACGAGCGCACTAAGCCCTGAAAAATGCGGGGCTGCATGACGCAGTACCTCAATGGCCTGCACATAGTTGTCAGGCAAACAGGCATGCATCGATTCAGTGACTCTTCTCATCCGTCCTTTTAACTCAAGCTGCTGCCAATCCTCTTGAAATACGAGTCGCTTGAATGGCTCAGCATCAAATTCACTTGAAGCCTGCGTAAGCTTCTCTGCTAATTCTTGAATAAATAATTCATTGTACACATGTTTTAATGGTTCGATCGTGTCCGCCTCCCATATCTCAATATCATTATTTTACCCGAATCTGAAGAAAGTGGGTTCACAACACACAAAAATAGCCCGATTCCAAAGAATCAGGCTACTTTGTTCACTATAAAAACATATTAATGATCATAATAAATGCAATAGCGCTGACGGAAATGATCGTCTCCATAGCCGTCCATGTCAAGAACGTCTCTTTAATGGTCATACCAAAATACTCCTTGATCAGCCAAAAACCGGAATCATTGACATGAGATAAAATTAACGAACCCGCTCCTGTCGCTAACACAAGCAGCTCTCTACTTACATCCGGCATAGTTGCAGCAATTGGGGCTACAATACCTGCTGCCGTCATCATAGATACCGTAGCAGATCCTGTTGCCACCCGAATCACCGCAGCTATCAGCCAGCTAAGCAAAATCGGTGAAATCGGCGAGTGTTTAGCTAAATCTGCAATATAATCACCAACACCTGAATCAATGAGCACATTGTTGAAGGCCCCTCCAGCTCCAATGACAAGTAAAATGGAAGCAATCGGTCCCAAGCACTCATTACTAAAGGAAAGCACCCGATCACGGCTCATTCCTTGCATAAAGCCAAGACTGAAGAAAGAATAAACTGTTGCAATCAGCAGTGCTGTTATTGGATCCCCGATATACTTGAATACATGGAACCACATATTGTCCTCTGGTAAGATAATGTCCGCCAATGTGGCAAAAAGCATCAAAATGACCGGTACCATTATGGTAAACATCGTATTCGCAAAGCCGGGGAGCTTTCGATCTTCATTTCGTTCAGTGAACTGTTTTTTCAGCATTACTGGAACGGGTTTATGTATCCGCTTGCCAATCCACTTACCATACAGCGGTCCAGCAATAATCGCTGTTGGCAATCCGACAATAATAGAAAAGAAAATGGTTTTCCCCACGTTGGCATGGTAAATGCCAACGGCTGCCATTGCCGCTGGATGAGGCGGCACTAGTCCATGCACGACAGACAAGCCAGCGATTAATGAGATCCCAATGGTCACAAGAGAGATGCCTGTTTCAATGGCAATTGTAAAAAGTAAAGGAATGAGAAGAACGAAACCGACCTGGAAAAAGACAGGTATCCCCACGATAAAGGCAACAAACATCATTGCCCAATGCACATTCTTCGTCCCAAATCGGCTGATTAAGGTTTGAGCTATTCGCTCTGCTCCCCCTGACTCAGCCATCATTTTCCCAAGCATGGTACCAAGCGCTAGAACAATTGCTAGCAATGATAACGTATTGCCTAACCCCGTTTTAATCGATTGTATGATTTCCTGCAAATCCATTCCCGTCGCAAAGCCTACTAACATAGAAGTAATAATTAAACTCACAAATGGATTCAGCTTAGCGACTGTGATGAGAATGAGTAAAAGGACAATCGCCGCAATCACAATGAATAAAAGCATGTTCTCCCACCTTTTCCCTGATGTTTAACGATTTTGTTTTAATTGCAGCGCACTAATGACATCAAATTCATCCTTCAGCTTGTCATAGAGGCGTTCATATAAGTAAAACAGCTCTATGTAAGTTTCATTGTTCTTCATATTAGGTTCGTGATGAGCAGTAATGCGAATCCACTCCTGAACCTCTTCTATCTCTTCCATATGACCTAAACTATGAAGTGCAAGGACAGCCGCACCAAGTGCTGACGCCTCGTAGCTTTCTGGAACAAGCACTTCTCTACCCATCGTATCCGCTAAAATTTGCCGCCACAGCGGAGATCGCGCAAATCCGCCTGAAGCCCTGACATCCTTTGCTGAACCAGTTAAATCTCTTAAAGCAACACCGATTGAGAAAACACTCATAATGACGCCTTCTAACACAGCTCTAATAAAGTGCTCCCGTTTATGCTGAAGACCGATCCCAAAGAAAGTGCCTCTCGCATTTGGATTCCAATAAGGTGCACGCTCACCTGATAAAAATGGCAGAAACAGCAGACCCTCTGAACCAGCTGGGACCTTTTCTGCGATATCCATCATCAGATCGTAAGGGTCCACACCTAGGCGCTTGGCTACCTCTACCTCTGAAGACCCGAATTCATCCTTCAGCCATCTCAGCATGATCCCGCCATTATTGGTCGGTCCTCCCACAACCCAATGCTTATCTGTCAGCGCATAACAGAATGTTCTTGATTGCTCATCTGTAATTGGTTTGTCTACTACTGTACGGACCGCACCGCTTGTCCCAATCGTAACAGCCACCTCTCCTTGACCAATCGCGCCAACACCTAAATTCGCTAGAACGCCATCATTGGCACCAACGACAAATGGTGTATCTTCCTTGATGCCCATGCGTAGTGCAATCTCAGACTGAATACCTCTCAGCTGATGCGTGGTTGGGACAAGTTCAGACAGTTGACTAGCCTCAATTCCAGCAATATGAAGCGCCTTCTCATCCCATTGAAGCGTTTCCAAATGGAACAGACCCGTTGCTGAAGCGATTGAATAATCGACGACATACTGACCGAAGAAATGATAAAGAATATATTCTTTGATCGAAATAAATTTCGCTGCCTTCTTGAAGACATCAGGTGTCATTTCTTTCATCCAACGTATTTTTGAAAGCGGTGACATTGGATGGATCGGTGTACCTGTTCTTTTATAAATGTTGAAGCCATCCAAGTCTGAAATGATTCGTTTCGCCTGTTCTGCACTTCGGTTATCTGCCCAAATGATACTGTTCGTTAACGTCTTGCCATCCTCGTCCATCACAATTAAAGAATGCATCGCTGTACTAATCCCAATGCCTATGAGATTTGCTGCATCAAAAGCGGCTTTCGTCAATGCACCTCTTACACTCGCAATGACGGCTTCTAATATATGTTCAGGATCCTGCTCAACCCATGCTGGCTGGGGGTGAATGAGTTCATAAGGAACTGAATGCTTCGCTATCACTTTACCCTGTGGTCCAAACAGAACCGCCTTTGTACTTGTTGTTCCAATATCCAAACCAATTACCGCCTGGTTCCCCTTCATCTGTATCACGCCCAATCATTGATTTGAAAATCACATATATGGTTCTTGATATACCTGTTAAAACCCATTATAAAAATAATTTTTTCTACATTCAACGATTGAAAAGAAAATTTTTTTTATCAAAAAGCTCATAATCGTTACCACAACAGCATTTTTCATTGTCAGAAAAATTTATTTTTGGAATCATTACACCCTTTTTTGTGAAATGGTTTCTCTCATTTGCTTTAAGTTTGTTAATGTTTCCTGCTGCCTTAAGTGGGCAAGTGCAAAATATAAAACGTCAATGACAGTCAGCTGAGCTAGCCTTGCGGACATCGCTTCTGTCCGAAAAGCCGTTTCTTGCGTTGCTGTATACAACGTAACATCAGCAAGCTGGCTCAATGGAGAACGCTGATAGCTAGTAATACCGATCGTTTTAGCTCCTTTACCCTTTGCTGTTTTCATCGCATCGAGCAAATCTTTATTACGTCCAGAATGAGAAATTCCGATCACTGTACTGTGCTGATCAAGGAGACCCGCAGACATCGCTTGAAAATGAGAATCTGTGTGAACAATACAATTGATACCCGTCCTCATAAATTTATGAAAAGCGTCTGTCGCAATGAGCCCAGACCCACCACTCCCATAAAACTCTAAGCGTTTCGCTTCATGTATAATTTGTATGGCCTTTTCGACATCATCTGGATTCAACAATTGAAAGCTATCCTTTAATGCGGAAATATTCGCCTGAAAAACCTTTTGCATAAAAACGGCCGTATCATCATCAAGACTCATTTCTTCATCTACATAATTAGGCTTTGTTTGGTCTATTTCCTGGGCAATAGCAATCTTCAAATCTTGAAAGCCCTCAAATCCAAGCCTTTTGCAAAGACGAAAAATGGTTGCCTCCGAGCTTGAGGTCTTTTTCGCAAGTTCTACAATAGACAAATGGATGATGTCGCGGGGCTCATTCGTAATATGCTCTGCAATTCCTTTCAGCTTTGGCGGCAATCCCCTGCTTGCTGCTCTTATTTTTTCAATACTACTTAAACTAACAGAAGCCAATTGACTTCACTCCTCCCTTATTCATGTGAACGCATACATTTCCTCATGTTCCCATCTTATAAAAAAGAAGCCTGTTTGCACAGACTTCTTTTTTAAGCGTTCATTGTTTTGATCAATAAATCAAAGAAAGCGTCAGCATCTACATCAGTACATACTTGAACGTTAGGCTCTTTCTCCCATTGATGCTGAAAATCACAGACCATCTGGCCATCACAAAACTCACTCTTCGTCTCAACATCCACATGAAAAGCCTGTGTGCTCACGAGCTGCTTATCAATAGCGAGACTGACAGCAAGCGGATCATGCATGGCACACGCCCATACACCATTCCGCTCAAAATAGCGCTGCCGGTAAATGCTTGTACTCTCTCTAATATAATGGGCCAACGTCTCATTTTGAATCGCATCGATTCTTTCATCCGTTAACAAGACCTCCCTCGTGACATCTAATCCCACTTGAGTTAATGTAGGGAACCCTGCATCCAGCACTAACTTCGCCGCTTCTGGGTCTGCATATGTATTAAATTCCGCAACCGGTGTGACGTTCCCCTGTCCCTGCACGACACCACCCATAAAAATGACTTCTTTGACTTGATGAATCAGCTCAGGACATTTTTTTACCGCAATGGCTAAATTCGTTAAAGGTCCTGTCAACACAAGCGTAACCTGCTTCGAATACTGCATCACCTGGTCGATGATAAAATCAGGTGCAAAACCAGCATCTGCTTTTTTCATAGGCTGAGCATCCTTTAAAGCACCGCCAATTCCATCCTCTCCGTGCACCCTATGCTCATAATGAGGCGACCTTAAAAGAGGCGTGGTTGCGCCTTTGATCACAGGGATCTCATCTGCCTCAACCAACTCAAGCACTTTGCATGTGTTCAATGTAGCCGCATCAACAGACACATTCCCACACACCGTTGTAATCCCCAACATATCAAACTGATTACTTTTCACTGCTAGCAAAATCCCAATCGCATCATCAATTCCAGTGTCTACATCTAAGATCAATTTCTTTTTATTTGGCATGGATGAAATCTCTCCCTTGTTTGTAAGTCTTGTTAGGGGAATGATAGCATATTGCTTTGGTCTTCATTTTAGAGAACAAACGGCTAACGGATGTTTTTTACTCTTTTCCTCCAATGTCCTTTAGATATTGCTCTCGTTCTTTTTCAGAGAGTCTATTAAGGTAGTTTTCTTTTATCTCAGGCTCATTTTTATATTTATTCCAGTCTTTGAAGCGGTAAGATAAATCAGGCGCAAAACTCATTGAACCCACTTCCTTAGACCGGTATTCTAATGATGCAGAGAAATCATACTTATCTGGCTCCCCATTAATATATCCTCTCATTATTATGTAGCCCATTGGATCAATGTTTACCCTCTTCTCGAACGTTATAGTTTTAATAAAATTGTGAATATCTCTTTTGTGTAAACGTTCTTCTACTTTCGGCTTCATCTTCTCTGCGAATTCCTCTGCTTTTTCTTGATCGCTTTTCTCTTTCACCACATCATTTGATTGACTTTGCTGATTGTGCTGAACGATTAATGAAGTCACTGAGAGAAGGATGATCACAATCAATACTGATACAAGTTTTATTGTATTTTTCATATCTAGCACTTCCACCTTTTTATGAATGAAACGTAAAAACAGGCACGCGTATACCTGTTTTACTCTTTTTCTCCAATGTCTCTCAGATACTGTTCACGTTCCTCCTTAGTAAAACTTTTAAGGTAATTTTCTTTCACTTCCGGCTCATCTTTATATTCTTCCCAATCTATAAAGCGGTCTGATAAATCAGGGTCATAACTCATTGAATCAACTTTACCAGATTCATATCTCAATAATGCTTCGAAACTAAATCTCTCGGGTTCATCATTGATATATCCTCTAATAATGATGTGCCCCATCGGATTGATCGTTACTTGATTTTTAAACGTAATTTTTTTTATAAATCCGTGAATATCAGACTCACGTAAATCCTCTTCAATTTTTGGCTTCATCTTCTTTGCATACTCTTCTGCTCTTTCTTGGTCGCTTTTCTCTTTTTGTTGCATACTGTTATTCCCTCCTGCATCATCGGGTTGGTCTCGGTTATGCTGGATAATTAAAACGGCTGACATAATTATAAGGATAATGATAAAAACAAACAAAAAAATTTTGAGGCTTTTCATATTATAATATCCACCTTTTCAACTTCAATTTACCTCTAATCATAGTTAAATATTTTTCTGCTTAAAATAGATATTTATCCCATAGTATATTATAATTTACATTGTTGTTAATATATTATTTACAGGAGTGACGACTTTGTCTAAGTTAAGGTCATATGCACTAACAGATGAGGATTATAATTTAATTTCTTCAAGATCTTATAGTATAGAAAACTATAAAAAATCTAAAGAAATAAAAATTAGCAATGGTAGAAAAATGTATGTCGTTGACTATAAAGAAACAGGAAAAGGGCTTAACTCACTAACTCTGGTATCAAAAGATGACTTTATTCGATCCGGTAAAGGCAAAGACCTCACCAAAATCAAAAACGCCGTCATCGCCTACCGCGGGTCAGAACCGATTGGCGCTGGCCAATATAAAGATACCATTAAAAAACATGGAAAAAAAGAGTCAGATGATCTTCTTTCTACCATTTTGACGAAGCTGCCTCCTTTTAGTCGATCGAAGGGTTCACAGGAAGTAACGACTAAGCTGACAACAGGCACAACCGCCTATACAAATGAAATTGTTCAAGATTGGATGGTTTCGGATACAAAGTATCTGATTAAAAATATTCCATTTGAGCATGGTGCAGAGAATCAAATGGTTCAAGCTGATCGGTATGCGAAAGACATACATAAGAAAATGCCGAATGCCAAGATGTATGTGACAGGTCATTCACTCGGCGGGTCGAATGCGTCCTATGTTCTTGTTAAAAATGATTTTATTAAAGGCGGGGTCACCTTTGAGAATCCGAATATTTACCCCAATCTATCGGATGGCCTCCAAGCCAAAGCATTAAAAGGTGATTACCGCAGTAGATTAACAGAATATATCAATCTCAATGACGGGCTTTCTCTTCTAAATCGACATACGACAGAAATCGGTCGTGTGAAAGTGATGTATGATGCCGCTTTACCTGAAGGCGTCGATTACTCCGAGGACTCCTCCAAAGCCGTCCAATTCATGAAAGATCTCCTCAATCGGGCTATGAGCGTCAATCCTTCACTGGATGCAAATTTGTTTCTTGAAGCCCTTGCTGGCAGTCATGGCTTAGATCGGTATGCATTTTCATCAGATGGCTCCGTTGAAACCATTGATGATATGTTGAGAAAAAACCCTTCTCTCACTGCCGCCATGTTACACCAATTGAGTCAGTCGAATGTTCACCCGCAAAGTGTGGTGGCGATTTTAATCAAGTCGCATGTTCTCATGAACACAGGGCGTAAATTCTCGACATATGCCGAGCACCATATGCAGCAAATTATCCGCAAAATCGAGAAGCTCGATAACAAAGTGGATCAATCTGTGGAACGGGTACGCTCAAGATACAAACACATTGTTGGATTTGGTTCCTATGATCAGCTGACGGCTTCTGATGTGGATGCCGTGATTCGTCATTTAAAAACGGAGGGACTTGAGAATGAGTTCTATTCCGTCAAAGAGTATGATACAGCGATTGATAGCGCGATGAATATCAAAAGGTGGCTGGACTCAATATCAGATGATATGAGCCAGCTAGGGAAAGAATACCATGATGCAGATACAGCCCTAGCAAAGAATATGGGCATTTCATAAGGAGAACGAGGAATGGAATTTTCAAAGAAACAACCAACAGATGCAGACCGTTTTTTGCAACGAATGACAGATACGCATACATCAAGCTCCGTTTTTTCTCAAACCAACTTTCACACTGAAGACATGACACCAGCAGAGCTGGCTGCTTTGAAAGCAAAGATCAAAGAAGAGCAGAAAACAGCGCTAAGCAGAGCCATCCGGCATCAGCTTCGACATGAATTTGCAGAAGACCGCAAAGAAGCGGGAGACATTTTAGATCTGATCGATGACCTTCTGATCGAAGTCTATAAACATAAGAAGCAAATTCAAACGCATATGTCAGGACAAGCCATTGACGCCTTAACAGAGAAAATCGAGCAAAGACTCACATTTTTCGAACTGAAAGAAGATGTTCAGGCCGCCATCGATTCGATTGACATTTAATTGAACCTTCCGTCTGATGAATCTTTTCCCCGTCTCACTCGTATATACTAAAAGAGTGATTGATTTGAAAGGAGATCTGTTTGTGGGATATATTTTGTTATTTTCGGTTGTGATCGGTCTTGTCTTGACCCTTTTGCTCACACCGCTCAGGTTGATCGTTAGAAAGAAAGGGACAGAACAGCAGGTTCCACTTATGTGGATTGCAGGCCTTGCTTTGCTGTTTATGGTCGGTATTTTTGTTTTCTATTACATCACCAATTTAGATCGTAATCCTTCCTCCCTATGGCTGATTGGACTTGTTGTGACAGCAGCAGGGGCCTTTTTGTCTGTTGGATTAGAGCGTAAAATAAAAGGTGTGCTGTTTCTTATTGTATTATTACTCGGTGTTTATATGGCGACAGCTTTTCTATTCAATGCGAATGAGAAATTTGATGTCTCCAAAATGGACCAAAAAGTCGAAATCAAAGCGTTTGATGAGACGGAAACACCTGCGAGTGTACCGCCTCAATTTGCTCGTAACAAAATGAAGAAATCGTTCGGACAGGTTCCGAATACGAGCTACTATGAGCTTGGTAGCCTGCAAATTCAGAAGGTCAACGGTGAGTATGTGTACATCGCCCCAGTGGAGTTCTCGGATTTCTTTAAGTGGATTCGTTCGGGGAGTACGCCGGGTTACTTTACATTAAGTGCGACCGACTCATCTGCTAATCCAAAGTTTATCAAAACAGAGATGGTTTACACGCCTTCCTCTTATTTCAACAAAGAAATTGAACGGCATATTCGCCTTCAATACCCTGATTTGATTTTCTACGGTGACACGCAGCTGGAAATCAATGATGATGGAGAGCCTTATTACATTCGCACGTATGGCGATTTCATCTCAGCCCGAAATGGCTTTAAAGCTTCTGGCGTGGTCGTTGTTGATGCTAAAACAGGGGCAACGAAGAAATATGCTCTAGATCAAGTGCCTGCTTTTATTGATGGCGCTGTTTCACCAGAGGCCGTTAGTCTGCAAAACAGTTATTTCGGAAACTATGTTCACGGCTTCTGGAACAGTATGTTTGGAAAATCAGATGTGAAACTGCCTTCAGATGAAGGAACAGAAGCCAATGTGAGTCCGGTATTTGATTCAAAAGGCGACATGTATTACTTCACAGATTTCACAAGTCCGAAAGAGGGCGTCGATTCCATGCTTGGGTATGCTCTGACAAATGCCCGAACTGGAAAAGCGACTTATTATACCGGAAATCTTGAAGCGTCCTACATGGATTCTCAAGGTGCTCTACAAATAATTGAGAAACGTTTCATCGAGAAGAAATGGAAAGGCCGCATGCCGATTCTCTATAATTTTTATGGAGAAGCGAGCTGGCTCACGCCGGTTCTCGATTCAAATGGATTCCTGCAAAACTACTTTATCGTTTCTGCAGCCAATCCAGAGATCGCTGCGTATGCTTCAACACCAAACGAAGCACTGAGAGCCTATAAGACAGCTCTGCAAAAAGGCGGCGGTACTGTTAACAGTTCCTCTAAGCAGGAAAAGAAAGAAGCCGCAGGGAAGGTCAAACGAGTGTATAAAGAAAAGACCGGTGATTATACAACCGTCACCTTCTTACTAGACGATGGGAAAAACTACACCATGTCATCTGAAAAAGAACCTCTCGTCATTTATCTAAAAGAAGGCGATCAGGTCACCATGAAATATACAGATACAGGTGAAATCTTCCTTCCAGTCGATGAAATCAAAATCAAAGGGTTATAAAAAGAAGCTTCTCCTATTGAGGAGAAGCTTCTTTTCTCTCTTTCCTTAACAATTCAACAAGTAATTCCTTATTTTTATTTCCCCCTGTCATGGGTGACTCAACATAGGAGAATTTTCGTTTAAAATCCATTCCTCTCACAGAAATGACAGCTAATTCACCGCCAATGCTGCCTCGCTGAAGGACATATTTAGATAAAACTGAAAGTCCCATTTCATGAATCACAGCTTCTTTAATCGCTTGATTGCTGCTAAATGTCACAAAGGTCCGTGCTTTTAGTCCATTCGATTTCAAGACGTGCTGTAAGTATTCACCGGTACCAGATCCCTCTTCTCTCGTGATCCACGTTTCATTTTGCAATTGATCAATCGTGACATCCTTTTTCTTAGCAAAAGGGTGATCTAATGGCGCAACGATATAAAGCTCGTCCTGTAGAAAAGTTTCAACAGTCAGTTCTTTGTCATTGGTCTGTCCTTCAATCAAACCGATGTCGACATGGAATAAACGGACATGTCTAGCGATCGCCTCAGTATTATCAATGACCACCTCAATATCGACATGCGGGTAAAGCTGATGAAACTCTGCCAAAATTTGCGGCAGCACATACTCTCCAATGGTAAAACTCGCACCAATTGTCAGCTTCCCTCTTGCGAGATGATGATGCTCATAAATATCCTGCTTCGCCTGTTCATATAAACGAATGATTTGTTTTGATCGATGGTACAACATATCCCCAGTTGGTGTAACGGTTAATTGCTTTGGCGAACGATTCAGCAGAACAGTCTGGAATTCCTGCTCCAAATTCTTAATATGAAGACTGACACTCGGCTGAGAAATCCGCAGTTTTTGGGCGGCTTTTGTAAAGTTTTTCTCTTCCACAACTGTCACAAATGTCTTCAGTGCATCGTAATACATCGGTCCCTCTCCTATCAGAAATCTTAATCCTATCCCTTTCATATATATATCTTACTAATTCATTCTCCTTGCGTAAAGAACCGCCTATCCGAAAACAATTTAATAAAAATATTTACTAATTTTTTTAAAGACTCTATACTAAGAGGAGATATTTTCTATTGGAGGTGCTGATTTGGCAGCTAAAATAAAGGACATCGCTGAAAAAGCAGGATTATCCATTGCGACGGTATCTCGTGTACTGAACCAGGATCCTAACCTGTCTGTCACGGATCAAACACGCGAAAAGGTATACGCCGCCGCAGAAGCTTTGTCCTATCAAAAGAAGACATTCAAACATTCATTAAAAAAAATCGCCTTTCTCTATTGGATGACCGAAAAGGAAGAGCTTGAAGATATTTATTTTAAATCCATTCGTCTAGGCATTGAGGAACTGACCAATACCCGAAGCTTAAATGTTACCGCTTATCATCCATCTGATGGTCTTCAATCTATTGATCCTTCTACAGAAGGAATCATCGCCATCGGTCGATTTAAAAAGACTGAGCTTGACCAATTATATGCGATCACCCAGCACATCGTCTTTATTGATACGTCTCCAGATGAAGACCGTTTTGATTCTGTAAAGCCAAACCTGAAACGAATTGTTGAAAAGATCGTCGATTCTTTTATTGAAAAAGAGCACACATCCATTGGTTTCATTGGCGGTACCGACCTTGATCTGAATAAACATGTACACATTCCAGATATCCGCGAAACGACTTTCCGTCAATACATGATGTCTCACAATGCGCTTGATGAGCGATTGGTCTATATCGGTCAACATTTCTCAGTAGATGAAGGCTATTCGCTGATGATAAAGGCGATCGACGATCTCGGCGATGAACTTCCCACCGCTTTTTGTGTCGCGAGTGATCCTCTTGCTATCGGCTGTTTACAAGCATTAAATGAACGAGGATTTTCTCTGCCGAATCGTGTCAGCGTCTTTAGTATCAACGATATTCATGTGTCTCAATATGTATCACCACCGCTCACCACGTACCATATTCATACGTCTTTGCTGTGTGAAACAGCCGTCGATTTATTGTTAGAAAGACTTGTGGACGGCAGAACATTACCTAAAACTGTGCTGATTGCCTCAGAGCCTGTCTTTCGAAAAAGTACGATATAAACAACTGGAAGCCCTACCCAATGAGGAGGGCTTCTTTTCTCTTTAGATGAGTAAAAAATTTTACTTAATAAATTTAATAAAACATGTTTACTTTTTTTACTTAAGTTGATATTCTCACATTAAGAAAGCGTTTTCTTGTTATCTGTGAAAAAAGAACGAGAGGGGATTACCAATGAAAAAGAGAAAATGGGCGACATTATCAGCAGTCGTTGGGACTGCTGTGCTTCTGCTTTCAGCATGCGGACCGGGAGATGGCAATTCAAGCGGAAGTCAGCCAGCATCTACAGGTACAAAGACCTTGCTAGTGTGGGAGGATGTCAAAAAGGCTGACGGGATTCAAGACGCTGTAAAAGAATTCGAAAAACAACATGATGTGAAAATCAAAGTCGTCGAAAAAGCATATGCCGACCAAATCGAAGCTCTCCGCCTTGATGGAGCAGCGGGAACAGGTCCAGACGTCATCACGATGCCTCACGATCAAATTGGTTCGGCTGTTACTGAAGGGCTATTACAGGAAATCAAGCCCGAGCAAAAAGTGATCGACTCCTTCACAGACGAATCGATTCAATCACAAAAGATAGATGGCAAGTTGTATGGTCTGCCAAAATCCGTTGAAACCACTGTGCTTTTTTACAACAAAGACCTTGTCAAAAAGGCACCAACAACACTTGATGGCTGGTATGCTCTTTCGAAAAAGCTAACAAAGGACGGGAAATACGGTTTTGTTGCAAAATGGGATGAAATTTACTATGCACAAAGTGTGCTGGGCGGATCAGGGGGCTATATTTTCAAGCAGAAAAGCGATAGCTCTTATGATGTGAATGATATTGGTCTTAATAACGATGGTGCCATAGAAGGCGGAAAATACATTGAAAAATTCTTTAGCGAAGGGCTTTTCCCAAAAGGCATCATTGGTGAACAAGGAATCAACGTCCTCAACTCCTTATTCACAGAAAAAAAAGCAGCAGCTGTGATTTCTGGTCCGTGGTCATTTGGCCCTTATAAAGAAGCGGGTATTGACTATGGCGTGACCGAGCTGCCAACACTCCCTAACGGAAAGCATATGAGCTCATTCTTAGGTGTAAAGAGCTACAATGTCTCCTCTTATTCTAAAAATAAAGAACTTGCTGAGAAATTTGTTGAATTTATCACGAACGAAAAAAATTCGAAAAAGCGCTTTGAAGTAACAGAGGAAATTCCACCAGTGAAAAAGCTGATGAAAGATCCAGTCATTACTGAAAACGCAAATGCGAATGCTGTTTCAAAGCAAACGAAATATGCCACGCTGACACCGAACAATCCTGAAATGGCAGAGGTGTGGAAGCCGATTGATAGTGCATTAGGCCTCATAGCAACTGGTCGTACAGATGTGAAAAAGGCATTTGATGATGCGGTCAATCAAATCGACTCTCAAATTAAAGCAAATCACTCCAAATAACCATCAAATGCGGGTAGTCTATCACACTGCCCGTAGTTGATCTAATTTCATATGAAGTAGGTGTTAGACGTGACGGGTAACCTTGAACTAGACCGTACACACACAGTGGAATCAAAGACACACCGGAGACGGGCGCTAATGTTCTCTCTTATACCCGGGATGGGGCAGATATACAACAAACAATACGGCAAAGGAGCATTCTTTTTCCTGTTTGGCGTCTCTTTTTTGATTGTATTTTATGATTTATTCAATATTGGCTTCTGGGGACTGTTCACACTTGGGACGATGCTGCCTCGTGATAACTCTGTTTTTCTTTTAGCAAAAGGGATCATTGCGCTGTTAACAGCTGGTTTTGGTATCGGCTTTTATGTACTCATGATGCGTGATGCTTTTACAAACGGAAAGAAACGGGATCAAGGGGTTCCACTTCATTCCATCCGTGCTCAATATCACCAGCTCATCGACCAAGGCTTTCCTTACTTAATGAGCACGCCTGCTTTCTTTTTACTTCTATTTTCTGTTGTCTTTCCAATTATGTTCAGCTTTGCGCTTGCCTTTACGAACTACGATTTATACCACTCGCCTCCTGCTAATTTGATTGACTGGGTAGGAATCAAGAACTTTCAAAATATCTTTTCCATTGATATTTGGAGAGACACCTTTATTGATGTACTTGGCTGGACCGTCATATGGACTTTAGTTGCGTCGACTCTTCAATGTGCCGTCGGCATCTTTCTAGCGGTTTTGCTCAATCAAAAGGATTTAAAGGGAAAACGGTTTTTCAGAACGATTTTAATTCTTCCTTGGGCTGTTCCTGGGTTTGTGACGATTTTGGTATTTGCTGGGCTGTTCAATGATACATTTGGTGCGATTAACAATACACTTTTTGCCTCGATAGGGATTGATCCAAAACCATGGCTGACAGATCCATTTTGGAGCAAAATTTCACTCATTGCGATGCAGACTTGGCTCGGATTTCCTTTTGTATTCATTATGACAACCGGGGTTTTGCAGGCGATTCCCGATGATTTATATGAGGCTGCAACCATTGATGGGGCCAATTTCTTTCAGAAGTTCCGGTCCATCACGTTACCGCTTGTTCTCTATTCCATTGCACCTATACTCATCACACAATATACATTTAACTTTAACAACTTTAATATCATCTACTTATTTAATGGCGGGGGGCCGCCTGTTGCAGGGTCAACTGCTGGGGGAACGGACATCTTGGTTTCTTGGATTTATAAACTCACGATGCAGTCTTCTCAATATGCACTCGCTGCGGCTGTCACGATTTTACTTTCAATCTTTGTCATCGCCATTGCCCTCTGGCAGTTTAAGAGAACGAATTCATTCAAAGAGGAGGACATGATGTGATATGGGATCAAAACAAAACAAGCTCATTCGCCTGAGCATTACTTATTTTATCCTTTTCATTGCCTCCATTTGTATTCTATACCCACTGCTTTGGACAATCGGTGCTTCCTTTAATCCTGGAAACAGCCTCATGAGTACAAGTATGTTTCCGAAGAATCCAACGTTCAGTCACTTTACCGAGCTTTTCTTCGGCCCGGGAGCACTTTATGCAAAATGGTATTGGAACTCCATGAAGATCAGTATTTCGACTATGCTCTTAACGCTGATACTTGTTAGTTTTACAGGCTATGCCTTTTCTAGATTCCGTTTCAAAGGACGGAAAAATGGGCTGATGCTCTTTTTGCTGCTGCAAATGATTCCTCAATTTTCAGCACTAATTGCGATTTTCGTTTTGGCTCAAATGCTTGGACTCATTAACAGCCACCTTGCATTGATTTTGATTTATGCAGGCGGACAAATTCCGATGAATACGTATTTAATGAAAGGCTATCTCGATGCGATTCCGAAGGACCTCGATGAATCGGCCAGAATGGATGGCGCAGGGCATTTTCGCATTTTCATCCAAATTATTATGCCGCTTGCTAAGCCCATCTTAGCCGTTGTCGCCATCAACTCTTTTACAGGACCGCTGGGTGATTTCATCATCTCTAGCGTCATTGTCCGCTCACCCGAAATGTATACGCTCCCAATCGGTCTATACAATCTTGTATCAGACAAAATGGGTGCCAGCTACACGACCTTTGCAGCCGGGGCTTTACTCATTGCGATTCCAGTCGCTTTATTGTTTCTTGTTTTACAAAAACAATTTGTATCCGGCCTCACACAAGGCGGGACAAAAGGATAAGGGGAGATTTGATGAAGAAATGGATGCTTGTTACGATCGTTGTTTTCTTTTTGATGGGGTTAGGGATTTTGCCTGAAGCAAAGGCGGATGCCATTTCCGTTCAGCCGATCAATGGTCTGCAAGGTGATTTCATTAAAGGAGCAGATATCTCCATGCTTGCGGAAGTGGAGAGAAGCGGGGGCAGATACTTCGACCAGAACGGAAAACAGGTGGACCCGCTCAAGCTATTAAAGGAAAAAGGCGTCAACTACGTGCGCATCAGACTCTGGAACCATCCATACGACAACCAAGGCCGTGCTTATAACGGCGGGACAAATGATCTTAATACAGCCATCGCTCTATCAAAACGCGCAAAAGCACAAAATATGAAAGTGCTGCTTGATTTTCATTACAGTGATTTCTGGACCGATCCTGGTAAACAGTTCAAACCGAAATCATGGGCATCTCTTTCACAAAACGATTTAGTAAAAGCGGTTGGCACTTACACTGGGGATGTACTCAAAACGATGAGGGCCCAAAATGCGCTGCCGAACATGGTACAGGTTGGAAACGAATTGAACTCAGGCATGTTGTGGCCGAACGGAAAGAGCTGGGGCGAAGGCGGTGGTGAATTTGACCGGCTCGCCGCTTTGCTAAAGGCAGGCACAAATGCTGTCCGCTCTGTCGATTCAAATATCAAGGTCATGCTTCACCTTGCACATGGAGGGGACAATGGCGCATCTCGCTGGTGGTTTGATGAAATCACAAAACGAGGTGTCTCATTCGATACGATCGGTTTATCTTACTACCCATATTGGGATGGCGGATTTAACGGCCTTACTAACAATATGAATGATATTAGCGCCCGCTATAACAAAGATGTCATCGTGGTAGAAACCGCCTACGGCTTTACAACAGCAAATGGCGACAACCTAGAAAACTCATTTAACCAAGATTCCGTTCATACTGCCGGTTATCCAGCATCACCACAAGGGCAGGCATCTTTTATACGAGATCTATCAGAGAAAATTTCACAAGTAAACAACAAGCGCGGGAAAGGGTTCTTTTATTGGGAGCCGCTTTGGATTCCATCAAAAGGCGCGCCGTGGTCTAGTCAATACGGGCTTGCTTATATTCAAACAACCGGCACGGTCGGGAATGCTTGGGAAAATCAGGCGATGTTTGATTTCAACGGAAAAGCACTTCCTTCTCTTGATGTATTTAAACAAATGACACCGTAATTAAACAGATAGGACGTGACAAAATGGGAAAGCGTTACCCACTCGTTCACCCAGATGTGAAAGGCTTTTTGCATGGTGGCGACTATAACCCTGATCAATGGCTCCATATGCCGGAGATCATTGATGAAGATTTTCGATTAATGAAGCTTGCACACTGTCAAACATTCTCTATCAACATTTTCGCATGGAGTAAGCTCGAGCCAAAAGAAGGGGAATATGATTTTGCCTGGCTGGATGATATCATGGATCGCTTGGCAGCGCAGGGGGCCCACGCCATTCTTGCAACACCAAGCGGAGCAAGACCTGCTTGGCTCTCACAAGCATATCCTGAGGTTTTACGAGTTGAAGCGAATCGTCAGCGCAACTTACATGGACTTCGCCATAATCATTGCTTCACCTCACCGGTTTATCGAGAAAAAACGAATACACTCAACCGGCTGCTCGCTGAACGCTATAAGGATCATCCAGCACTGATCATGTGGCACATTTCAAATGAATACGGTGGTGAATGTCATTGTGATCTTTGTCAGGAAGCATTTCGGGACTATCTGAAAGACAAATACAATCATGACCTTGAAGCTTTGAATCAAGCATGGTGGACAGGATTTTGGAGCCACACGTATAGTGATTGGTCGCAAATCGAGTCACCTGCACCGCATGGGGAGCACATGATTCACGGCATGAACCTCGATTGGAAGCGTTTTGTCACAGCGCAAACGATCAATTTTTATCAAAATGAAATTGAACCGCTACGAGAATTAACACCTCATGTGCCAGTAACCACCAATTTTATGGGCGACTACCCGCATATGCGGCCATTCCTTGGACTGGATTATCATCAATTTGCAAAAGAGGTCGATGTGATTTCATGGGATAGCTATCCAGCATGGCACAGCGGCAGGGAAACAACTGCGGAATTAGCGTCAAATGTCGCCTTCGTTCACGATTTGTATCGTTCATTAAAGGACGGTCAGCCATTCCTTGTCATGGAGAGTACACCGAGCCTTGTGAACTGGCATGAAGTGAATAAGGTGAAGCATAAAGGAATGGCACACCTTTATGCCATACAGGCGATTGCCCATGGATCAGACTCCGTGCTTTACTTCCAGTGGCGCCAAGGGCGAGGCGCCTCCGAGAAATTCCACGGCGCCGTTGTGGATCACTCAGGACATGAACATACACGCGTGTTTCAAGAGGTCGCTGATCTAGGGAAACAGCTGGAGCAGCTCCAGCCGATTGCGGGGACATCCGTTCAACCAGAAGTTGCCATCATATACGATTGGGAAAACCACTGGGCCATTGATGATGCGCAAGGCTTAAATAATACAAACAAACGCTACGTCGAGGCTTGTCAAACCCATTATCGAAGCTTTTGGAAAAAAGGCATCCCTGTTGACATTGTCGGAATGGAAAAGGATTTCTCATCCTATCGAGTGCTCGTTGGTCCAATGCTCTACATGATCAAACCAGGCGTGGCAGAAAAAATCGAAGCCTTCGTTAAAAAGGGCGGCATTTTTATCGCGACATATTGGAGCGGCATGGTCGATGAAAATGACCTCTGTTTCCTCGGTGGTTTTCCCGGTCCTCTCCGCCATGTCCTTGGCATATGGGCGGAAGAAATCAACACATTGATGCCTGATGAACACGTATTAATGACCACAGGAAATGGACGCACCTACCATGTCGGGCAATATTGCGAATCCATTCATCCTGAAACGGCCTCTGTGTTAGGGCATTTTGAGAATGGCTGCTACGAAGGACAGCCCGCCCTGACTGTCCATCCTTTTGGAGATGGAAAGGCATACTATATGGCTTCTGAAAATGAGCAAGCTTTTTATGATGAATTTTACGAGGATCTCATCACAGGATTGGGTATACAGGCTATCATGTCGTCTCCGATCCCTGAGGGAGTCAGTGTACAAAAGCGAACAGATGGTACTCAGGAATATGTGTTTATAATGAATTTTACGGAAAACCAGCAGCTCCTTTCACTAGAGTCAGAGGAAGGTTATCAAAATATGCTGACAGGTCAACATGTGCCTCAAGAGCTTCAGCTTGATTCTTACGAGTACGTTATCTTGAAAAAATAGATTGATAGGAGGCGTCCATTCATTGGACGTTTCTTTTATTTTAGTGAGTCTAAATACCTATACAAATTTTGTGGTTTTAATTGTAAACTCGAATCGTTATATTTTATCTAAATTTTTTGACATGTTTCATCCCTTGCTAATACTGGTTCCATTATCCTTTATCACCATTTTATAGGTATGAAAGCGGTTGCCTAATACTCATATTTTTGATACCCTTTTTTTCAATGCAGGTATGGGACTGCATTGTCATGAAAAGAGCAAGTAAATGTGAACGGTTTATTGTAGGGGGAGGGACTTATGTTAACGTTTGTTGGATTATTGATTATTTTAACGATTGTTGTATTGCTGATTTGGGGGAAAGCAAGTCCAATTGTTGCCATGGTCATGGTGCCTTTAATCGGGGCATTCATCGCAGGATTTGGGATTAATGACATTCAATCATTCTTTGAAGAAGGGATTATCAAAGTACTGCCAGTGGCGACCATGTTTATCTTCGCCATTTTATTTTTTGGCATTTTACAAGATACAGGGTTCTTTGAACCTGTAATAAAAGCGCTCATTAAACTGACAAGGGGAAATGTTGTCACGGTTGCGATGGGGACAGCTCTAATAGGAGTCATCGCTCATTTAGACGGAGCAGGAGCGACGACGTTTTTATTAACTGTACCTGCACTGCTTCCACTTTATAAAAAATTACATATGAGTCCTTACTTATTGCTGTTATTGATCGGGACGAGTGCCGGCTTAACCAATATGGTGCCGTGGGCTGGCCCCACAGGACGGGCAGCAAGTGTGTTAAATATGGACCCATCTGAACTTTGGGTGCCACTCATTCCCATTCAGCTCATTGGGGTCGTTCTCGTATTAGGAATGGCATTTATTTTAGGGAAAAGGGAAGAAAAACGTATCCGGGTCAAAATCGCTGCAAACGAAATTGCTGCTGTTCAATTAGAAGGCGCAGATTGGGACCGGGCTATTCAATCCATTAGCGAGACAGGTGACGCCGCTTTAAAACGTTATCATCTAATTTGGGTGAATTTCATTCTGTTTATAGCCGTAGTTGTCCTTCTTGTGCTCAACGTGATTCCGGCTAGTTATATGTTTATGATTGGCCTTTCTCTAGCACTATTAATTAACTATCCGAAAGTGGATGTACAAATGGAGAGAATCAAGGCGCATGCACCTAGTGCACTCATGATGGCCGCCGTTATTTTCTCCGCAGGTTCATTTCTAGGAATTCTTGAAGGAACGGGCATGCTAAAAGCCATTGCTGTGGACAGCGTTCAGATTCTACCTGCTTTCCTGCTTCCATTTTTACATATCATTGTCGGGATGTTTGGGGTACCGCTGGATATGCTGACAAGTACAGACGCCTATTATTATGCCTTACTTCCAATTGTCGAATCGATTACATCTGAAGTTGGCGTGTCGGGCACTTCCGCGGCGTATGCCATGATGATCGGGAACATCATCGGAACCTTTGTCAGTCCACTCGCTCCAGCCGTTTGGCTTGCGATCGGTCTTGCAGGAGTCGATATGGGGAAACATATCCGCTATTCCTTCTTCTGGATGTGGGGATTCAGTATTGTCCTACTGATCGTTGCCAAACTGATTGGCATTGTTTAAATAAAGAAAGACATGCGTACATCGACGCATGTCTTTTTTACATTATGAAGGATATTCACTTGTGTGGATGTCTGTTTTCGGTTTTCTAATAAGAGACATCAATCCAACGATAAACATGAGAACCATTGGAACAAATGCAAGACCAACTGTTCCAATTAAAAGAGTCACAGCAGAAACTAAGAAAAGAATACCTGAAAGCACGGCACGACGGTCTGTTTTCAAGAAAATCAAACCTACAATGGCAAGTACCGCCGCAATTCCAGAAACGACCATGAACTGAATACCAAATGCATGCACCGAAGCCTCAAGTGTTTCCATTGGCAATGCGCTGCCTTCCTCTTGTAGCACTTCATTCATTTCCTCATAAAATGATGGATCAACGGAAAGCATTAATGCCCCAAAACCAACACCAATGACACTGAGGACAATACTGATAATCCCCATAATTTTTTCACCTTTACGCTTAATCATGTGTAAACCTCCTAAAAATTTTAAAATTTAACTGCCTGTTTTCACTTCTCGTTTTTGGAAGACAATTAAGGCAATGGCTAAGAAAATAGCCCAATAGATGACTAGGACTGTTAGTGAGAATCCTAGAGACATGCCTTCGATAAAAGTAGGTGTGTCTGCAAAATATTGTGCAGGATCGTTGGCAAACAATAAGTATTTCGCCCAATCAAAGAAGAACATCAAAATGCTTGTAATGGATGCTCCAACAATATAAGCTAACACACTGATTGCAATAGAAATGGCCTCACTTCTAAATACCGTTGAGATAGCAAAAGAAAGTGTCCCCAGTACAACAAACATAGCACAATGTGCTAAATAATAGGAAACCATATTTGCAAGCTGAGATCGTTCAATGATTTCACCATTTTGATAGGACAAATACACATAATCATGATTTAATCCAAAGAATATCGCACCTAAGATAAATGATAGGAAAAATAGAACCGCGATAAGAAATAGAGAGTAAAGTTGAACGGTTAAGTATTTAGATAAGAGAACCTTCATTCTTGAAGGCGGGCGAATTAACAATAATTTAATTGTACCATGCTTATATTCAGCCGAGACAATCGTGGCTGCAATGATAATCACAAATACACCAACCAACTGCAGCAAATCCGCATTGATCTTCACATAAGTCCATGCGTTTTTACCGAATTCCCCCTCAGGAGGCAAATCATGTTTGATTCGATACTCATTGATTGCTATTTCCTTTTCAAGAGATCTCTTATAAAATCCTAAATCATTCTCTTTCAATTCTTGCTTCTTTGATTTATTGATCGATTGCAGCTCAGTCTTCCAATCACCTGATGCTTGATCTTCGTTATTTGTTTTCACTGCAAAGATCAGCGTGGCAATCATACCTAAAACAAGAAGGCCAACCATAATCCAAGTTCCAATACGATAACTGATCTTCATCCACTCGTTTTGAATGAGGCGAATCATACGTCTGCCTCCTTTTTACCTGTTAAGCTTAAGAACTTATCTTCTAAGGTTTGTTTTTCTATTTTGATTTCGTACAACTGAATAGAAGCCTCACTCAAATGACGAATCAATTGTGGCATTTTCTCTTCTAGGATGGAGAAGAATAAATACTGCTCCTCTTCTCTTACAGTCGTGCCTTCCTCAAATGCACCAATGAGCTTCTGCGCTTCTTCCAGCTCACCAGATGCGACCTTCATTCGATAATTGACCAATTCATCCTGATTCGTCTCTGCACGCTGATCCTCAATCGCAATCAGCTTTCCTTTTTGGATAATCGCAAAACGATCACACATCAATTCCATTTCTGACATGAGGTGACTTGAAACAATGACAGCTAGCCCTTCTTCCTTCGCAAGCCTTCTCAAGTAATCTCGTATCATGCGAATTCCCTCAGGATCAAGTCCATTGGTCGGCTCATCTAATATCAGTAGTTTTGGTTTATGTATAAGAGCCTGCGCAATGCCTAAACGCTGCTTCATTCCTAATGAAAATGTTCGGACACGCTTATGTTTCACGTGCTGTAAGCTGACTAGTTCTAGCAGCTCATCAATTCGCCCTTCATCCACTTTCCCATTCATTCTGGCAAAGTGAACAAGATTTTGTCTTGCTGTTAAGTGATTATACATTTCTGGGTTTTCAATAATGGCACCAACATCCTGAATGGCATGCTGATAAGAGGATTGAATACTATGACCATTAATCAGAATGTCCCCAGATGTAATAGGAGAAAGACCGACCATCATACGAATGGTGGTTGTTTTCCCTGCGCCGTTTGGTCCTAAGAAGCCAAAGACTTCGCCCGCTTGGACAGAAAAGCTCAAGTCTTGAACAATCTTTTTCCCGTGAATATGTCTAGATACATTATGCAGTTCTAAAACGTTCGTCACGTTACCTCTCCTTCTTTGTCTAAGTATCATCTATCATCTATTTCCTGATAAACACCACGATCCGTCAAAAATAGAAGAACACTTCCATATGGTACAGCAATGCCCAAAAGTTGTGAAGGGGATTAGGCAAAATTTAGAGAATCCTCTGCCTTTTTTAAGGTAGGGTTAAGAAAGCAGTGTTTTTTTATGTGAAAAGAGGCTTGATTTTTTAAAAAATGAACCTTTTTCAACAGGTATATATGTATGGAGTTCAGTTTAAGATTATTCCTTTCACCTATAAATAAAGAAAAAGAGGCTTCTGTCTGACAGCCTCTTTTCACTCATTATATCTTTTTCACAAACTCTGATTTTAACTTCATTGCGCCAAAGCTAGGAATTTTACAATCAATGTTATGATCGCCTTCCACTAAACGAATACCTTTGACCTTCGTCCCTATTTTTAAAACGGAAGAAGAACCTTTTACTTTTAAATCTTTAATGACAGAGACCGTATCCCCATCACTTAACAGATTTCCATTCGCATCTTTGACCACAAGCTGCTCCTCTGCCGCTTGTTCTTGTTCAAGTGACCATTCATGCGCACATTCAGGACAAACTAGCAGACTGCCATCCTCATAAGTATACGTTGAACTGCATGAAGGACAATTTGGTAGATTAGACATTTGTGTTTCCTCCAACTTTCTATTTCATTTCATACAATCTTACCACATTTCTATAGAAAGAATGTGATAGAAAAGGAAACATTTTTCACCGCTTACTTATTTCTTCCAATTGATATAATAGCCGCAATATTTCGAGCGGTTCTCTCTACATGAATAGCCCCATCTCTCATCGCCTCAGAAAGAGAAGTCACACCTGGAACGATACTAAAAAGTGCATCAATGCCATGCTCATGTACGACTGCACTATCCTTTGAGAGGGAGCCCGCGATGCCAATCACAGGCAGGTGATACTGCTTTGCTGCTTTGGCTACGCCGATTGGGGTTTTTCCATAAATAGTCTGCTTGTCAATCCGGCCCTCCCCAGTAATGACAAGGTCAGCCTCCTTGATGACCTCCTCAAACTGAACAGCTTTCAGCACAATATCAATTCCTCTTTGCAAATCGGCGTGTAAAAAGCCTAATAAACTCGCACCAAGTCCTCCTGCCGCTCCTGCTCCCGCTGCCCCCTCAAAGGATACATTGAACTGCTTTTCTGCTATTTGTGCAAAATGAGCTAAGTTCTTGTCTAACACTTGAACCATTTCTTCATCAGCACCCTTTTGAGGACCGAATACAGCAGACGCTCCTCTCTCACCTGTTAAAGGATTATCCACATCACAAGCTGCCTCCAGCCGAACGGATTGTAGTCTTGGGTCAAGTCCAGATAGATCAATGGAAGCTAATTGATGAAGGGCCCCACCGCCTGGCGATAGCTCCTGTCCTGCTTGATCAAGGAAAGCCGCACCTAATCCTTGCATCATTCCAACACCGCCATCATTGGTTGCACTTCCGCCAAGCCCAATGATGACATGCTTTGCTCCTCGATCCAGTGCCGCAAGCATTAATTCCCCTGTTCCTCTCGATGTCGTGAATAGCGGATTGCGTCTTTCTAGCGGAACAAGGTGTAACCCAGAGGCTGCAGCCATCTCTATGACCGCCGTGTCACCGTCTCCTAACATGCCAAAAAAAGCATCTACGGGTTCACCAAGCGGACCTGTAACCACTTGATTGACAACATGACCGCCCGTCGCATCAACCAGCGATTGAACGGTCCCCTCGCCTCCATCTGCCATGGGAAGTTTGATATATTCAGCGTTTGGCAAAATCGCATGAAATCCTCGTTCAATGGCACATGCAGTCTCATATGCAGATAAACTTTCTTTAAATGAATCTGGTGCGATCACAATTTTCATCCTAAAGCCCCTCGTTTCTTATCAAATGTCCTCAGCCAAACAGCTGGAAAACGCCGAAAATAATGGTCGATACAACGGTTAATGTCAAACCAATTAACGATTCAAAAGGCATGAGTTTCAACCGCTCTTTGATGTCCATTTGAACACTTCCCGCTGTTGCATGGAAAAAGCTCCCGTGCGGCATATGATCTAGCACTGTTGCGCCAGCATGAATCATCGCTGCCCCTGAAAGAGCAGATACGCCAAGACCAATTAATGTGCCGCTAAATACACCACTCGCTACCGCCGTTCCAGCTGTTGTCGAAGCGGTGGCTGCTGACATAAAAATCCCTGAAGCTGGTGCAAGTAAATACGGAGGTAATCCCGATGCATCAAGTGCTTGAATCAACACATCTTTTAAGGAAGAATTCGAAACGATTCCTGCTAGTGTACCTGTTCCTAATAACATAATTGCAACACCTGACATTTTGTTCAGCCCGGACATCGCATAATCATTGATCAATTTCCCTTTTTTCATGAAAAGAGCGCCTACAATACCCCCAACAGGTAAGGCAACCATTGGATCTATATTGATTTGAAACAGCGGTCTTAGGGCCAATAATAGAATGGTAACAAGCGGACCGATCACAGCTGGTAAAAAGGCAGGTACTTGAACCTTGTTTTGATTGACTCCTTCTTCAAGTACAGGTGACCCTTTCTTCGCGAGCTTTTTAGCTAAAACGTATGTGACAGCTAACCCAAATACAGCTGGAATAATACCTGCTGCCATCACTGAAGTAAGTGGTACACCAAATGCATCAGAAGCGGCAATAGCATTCGGATTCGGTGACATGATATTTCCTGCCTTTCCGCCTCCAATCATGGCAAGTAGAATCCCCGTTTTTGACAGCTTTGCCCGTTTGGCAATGGCAAGTGCAATAGGTGCTACCGTGATAACGGCAACATCTACAAAAACGCCCACTGTCGTTAAAATCATGGTTGCCAGTGCCAGTGCTAACAACGCCCTCGCCTCTCCAAGCTTTTTCACGATAGCCTCGGCAATAGATAAAGCTGCACCCGACTCAATTAAAACGCCAGCCAGTACACCTGCCGCCATAATTCTAAGGACAGCGGGAATCATGCCCTTAGCACCTTCCATCATGACATTGACGGTCTGAGCAATATCTACTCCGCCAATTAAACCACCTATAAATGCACCTACCAGCATGCCATACGCTGGTGATACTTTTTTTAGAATAAGAACAATTGCAATGACTAGCGCCATAATGGCTCCCAGTGTACTTACAGTCACATCTCCATTCATCCTCGATCCCCCCAAAATATCTTTCTTCAATTGTAAGCGTTTACTAACTGGAATCGGATTGTGAATCTAGATGAACTTTTTTCATTTATCGCATCAATCAATTGTGCATATGCACAATCAATCGAACTGACTCATCAACTGTGCCAAATAAAGTTCCATTAACTGTTTCACATGACGGGGATCTTTTCCGGTTAATGTTTGAATTTTGTCTAAACGATATCGCAATGTGTTCCTGTGAATATATAAACGATCAACAATTCTTTGTAAATCACCGCCCTCTTCAATATAAATCTTCAATGTATGGGTAAGCTCCGCCTCTTGTATTAATGGCTTGTAAAAATCAGTCCATCTCCTGTTTTCTTCAGCAGCTCCCGCCATCATGAATAGGCTTTCCAGCTGATAAGATTCAAAAAAATAAACACCCTCCTCAGGGCCAAGAATTTTCCCAAGCCTTATCGCATCTCTCGCATGCTCAAAAGACAATGGCAGCCGGCTTATGTCATCAGCGACAGTCCCTACCCCCACCAGCACCTGGCCTTCTATTGCTCTTTCCATTGTTCTTTTCAGCTGCCCTGCCTCATGCTTTAAACAATGATCAAGAATCGGCTGCCTTAAAAGAACCAATTCATGACGAAAAGTCATGCCTAGCAAGTCATCCGAATTTTTATCGTATTGAATTGCATGTATCATTTTATGCACAGCGTCCTCTGAGGATGGAACTGGCTGAAAAACGATGGCCGTCCGGGGCTTATCTAACTCCATGCCCAACCATGCAGTTCGATTCTTTAACTGATGATCACCGATGTCAGAATCAGAAATCAACTGATTGACAATTTCACTTTCTATTCGCTGCCGCCACTGAACCCGTTCAAGCAGAAAAGATTGCTCTAACACCAGCTCAGCTGCCATTTTCACCAACTCGGCATGATGCCGAATGTCCTCTGGCTCACCAGTAATGCCAATCACACCAACTACTTGTTCATGAAAGCAAATAGGCAAATTGATTCCCGGTCTCACTCCTTCTAACCGCAAGGAAGTCTCTTGATCAATTTCCACACTGTCCCCGCTTGTCAGCACAAGTCGTGCACCATCGTGTTTCTGTCCAATCCTGTTTCGTTCACCAGAACCAATGATGACACCATCTGCATTCATTACATTGATGTTTTTCTGTAAAATACGCATCGTTCGTTCAACCATTTCTTGGGCCAATTCAGTGGTTAAAAATTGCATGAGGCATCTCTCCTGAAGGTTTTTTCATTCAATGTATCATAGTGTCATTGCACAATACATGCAAAGTGTTTAAAAATGAGGCATTGACAAAGGTACATTGAAAAGTGTTTAATCAAATCAAGGAACCGACCGACAGTCTAGTCAAATGAAAGGATGGCTTTATGAGAACCGTTAAACATCCTGAAGAACGTAAAAATGACATCTTAAACGCAGCCGAAGAACTTTTTTCTACCAAAGGCTATCAGCAAACCACAATTATTGACATATTAAAAGCCGTTGGGATTGCAAAAGGCACCTTCTATTATTACTTTACATCCAAAGAAGAAGTGATGGATGCCATTATCGACAGGATCATCAAAGCAGATATCATTGTGGCAAAGCGTATCGCAGCTGAGCCAGACCTTCCAGTGGTCGCCAAACTATTTCGTATCATCATGGCGCAATCGCCACAGCAAGGAAGCAATAAACAGGGCATGATTGAACAATTTCACCAACCTTCTAATGCAGAAATGCACCAAAAAAGCTTAATCAAAGCGATTAAAGAACTCTCACCCATTTTAGCTGACGTCATCCAGCAAGGGGTTGAAAACGGGACATTCAAAACGAATTACCCGCAAGAAACGGTGGAATTCCTTCTTGCTTCTGCACAGGTCATATTTGATGAAGGTCTTTTTCAATGGACAGCTGAAGAAAGCATGCAGCGCGCTCTAGCTTTTATCGACATCCTCGAATCCTCATTACAAGCAGAAAAGGGAAGCTTCTCTTTTCTCCTCAAACGATTAAGTGGTGAGACGGATGAACACAATCAGTGATTGGTCACTTCAATACCAATCCTGCATACATTATAGACTGACGGTCGGTCTGAAAGGAGAGTGACACCCGTGTCTTTATTAGCCAAAAGAGGTTCATCCCATTTTGTTTACCTCGTGCTCGGACAGATTATTTCCATTTTTGGGTCTTCCTTAATTCGGTTTGTTCTATCTTTACACGTGCTGGATATGACCCAGCGTGTTGACTTATATGCCCTACTATTCGCTTTATCTAATGTTCCCCTCCTTCTTTCTCCCTTAGCAGGCGCAATCGCTGACCGATTTAACAGAAGGAACTTGATGATTTTATTTGATGTTCTTACTGGCATCTTGATTTTGTCCTTTTATTTCTGGTTATTCTCAGGAAATGATTCACTCTACATGATCGGGGCTGTCATGGTACTGCTTGGCGTGATGAGTACGTTCTATGCTCCCGCTGTGATGTCCAGTATTCCACAGTTAGTAAAACAAGAGCAATTAGAACAAGCAAACGGAATCGTCAATGGCGTGCAGGCACTTTCAGGCGTTCTCGCTCCTATTATCGGCGGCATTCTATACGGACTGATTGGAAGTCAATCCATCATAGGTGCCAGTGCTATCGTGTTTTTTCTATCAGCTTGCATGCTTTTGCGATTAAACATATCCTTCACACCTAGCCCGCTAACAGAAAATATGGGCAAAGTGCTCGTAAAAGATATGAAACAAGGATTTTCCTATATTGGCAGCCAGCCATTTTTAAAAAAATCCATGCTGCTTGCTGCCATGCTAAATTTCATTCTCACACCATTTTTTATCGTAGGGGGACCTATCATTTTAAGGGTCACAATGAAAAGCAGTGACATCATGTACGGAATCGGCATGGGCTTGATTGAGTTCGCTGTCATCGCAGGTGCCCTGCTAGTCGGACTTGTAGCGAAGCGTTGGCGCATCCCTACTCTATATCGCTGGCTGCTCGTCATCGCAATCATATTGCTTCCTGTCGCGTTCTCAACGTCTAAAACAGCTCTTCAATTTGGCACTTACCCAGCTTATTTTCTCTTTCTAGCAGGATGTCTTCCAATTGCTATGCTGCTTACAATGATCTCAATCGTTGTAATTTCACATGTTCAAAAGAAGACGCCAAATCGTCAATTAGGAAAAGTGATGGCCAATCTGACAATGGTTTCTCAATGTGCTGCCCCGCTTGGTCAAATGATGTATGGATTCTTGTTCAATACATTTTCAGCCACCATGTATGTGACGGTGCTAATCGTTAGTGCTTTCATGTTTGTTCTTGCCTACTTAACAAAAAACATGCTTCAGCATGAAGGAGAATCAGCCTCATGAGATTGACGTTTATCAAAAAAGACTTAACCCGCCACCGTCTCATTTCAATCGGCTTAACGATTTGCATCATGATGACTTCATTTCTCGCAACAAGTGCCGCTCAAATGATCGTACAGCTGAATGGTTCCATTTCTGATCTACTCCATTTAGCCAAAGCTCCAGACTTTGTTCAAATGCATGACGGTACCTTAAATGAAAAAGACATTGAAACATTTTCAAGTAAGCAGCCTATGGTAAAAGCACATCAAATCGTCCCAATGATTCCAATTGAACACACAAACATCAGGTTCGGACATGAGCAGGCCAAAGCAGGTGTGATGGATCATTTATTTGTGAAACAAAATCGTTATTTTGATTTTCTTTTAAACGAACAAAATGAAAAACTCGCTGTAAATAAGGGTGAAGTGGCTGTCCCTATTTATTTTCAACAAAAGTATCAGCTCAAAATAGGTGAAACGTTACTAATTGAAAAAGGGTCTAATCAATTCTCTTTTCGTATCAAAGCGTTCTTGCGAGATGCACAAATGAACCCCAGTCTTGTTAGTTCAAAACGATTCCTTCTCCATCATGAAGATTGGGACGCATTGCATCAGTTGTTTCAAAAAAAGGAATATTTAATAGAATTTTTACTGCATGATGCAACTCAGGCAGATGCTTTTCAAGCAATTTATCAATCATCGCAGCTGCCACAACAAGGACCGGCTGTCACATTACCTTTGCTGCGTATGCTGAATGCAATGACAGATGGTATGGTGATTGCCATCCTCCTGCTTGTTTGCATGCTGCTCATGAGCATTGCCCTTCTCTCTCTCCATCTTGCTGTGACGGCTTCTATAGAAGAAGATGAACGCGAGATCGGAATACTGAAGGTGCTGGGGGTTCCTTTAACAAAAATTAAACAATTATACGTTGGAAAATATGCCGTGCTTGCTTGTTCAGGGTGCATAGCAGGTTTTGGGTTAACGCTATTATTTGGCGATAGGTTTACGTCAAATATTCAGCGATACATGGGGAATCAGCCTTCCTTTACTTCTTGGTTCATTCCACTTTTTGTTTCTATCATGACGGCCATGATCGTCATTTATTGCAGCTATGCTATCCTAAGAAAGTTTGGTCAAATATCAGCTGCTCAAGCACTTCAAGGCGGCGTCATTACACCGAATGATAAAAAACAAATACCCTTGCACCTCAAGAAAAACAGGTTCATACCGATCAATATTTGGCTTGGTTTAAAAGATCTATTATCACGAAAGAAATTATACACAACGATTACTTGTATTATCGCGCTTTGTACATTTTTAATGCTAATGCCTATTCAGCTATTGCACACATTACAATCGCCAGATTTCATCACATACCTTGGCTCTGGTAAAAGTGACCTTCGAATTGACATACGGAAAGGAAATCATTTAGAGAAAAGTACAAACGACATAGAATCAATGATTCGTGAAGATCGGGATATTCGTGCATCTACCCTATATGAAACATCTTCTCTTCAAGCAAAATCAATGGAGAATACATTAGAAACACTTTATTTAGAGACAGGTGATCTCTCAGCATTTCCTCTCTCCTATTTACAAGGGCGACAGCCTTTAAATAAAGAAGAAATTTCCTTATCAGTACTCAGTGCAGATTCACTTCAGAAAGAAGTAGGAGAAAGGATCACGCTCGTAACAAACGGCCAACAAATTCAAAGAACGGTCACTGGTATTTATCAGGATGTCACCAATGGAGGAAAAACAGCAAAAGCAATATCACAACCAATTTCCCAACCAGCTCTTTGGAAGACCATTCAAATCCAACTAAAACCAGGAGTAGAAATGGCAGTGAAAAAGGCTGTATTTGAAAAGAAAATCCCTCTAGGAAAAGTGACCGATATGCAGGAATACGTTGATCAAACAATCGGCAATACAGCCTCTTTAGTAAAAGTTGTTGCATTTTCTTCTACATTAGCTGCTTTTGGAACCGCCACTTTGATGCTATTCATGTTTCTACACATGTTAAAAGCAAAAGATTCAAGTCGAAACCACATGTTAAGAACGATTGGATTTTCTATAAAACATGTAACAGCCCAATATATCACAAGTTTTATCGTTGTTCTCTCTTTTGGTGCCTTGATTGGTACGATTGCTGTTCATATCATCGGACCTGCTTTGATGAGTATAGGCGGAGCATCATTAGGGGTATCAAGCTTGCAATGGCTGGCACCACAATGGGTGTCCATTGTGTATCCAATCACACTGTTTATTGTCAGCTTAGCTTTCACCGCTTTGTTATTGAAGACGTTTTTTTCTAGTCAAACTACACGGCATACACTTTCATAAGGAGATGTTTCACATGGAACACTTGATTGAAACCAAGCGATTGTCTTTTCAAATTGATTCTTTCAAAGGGCAGAAACAAATCATTCTTCAAAATATCTATTTATCGATAAAAACTGGCGAATTCGTAACCATTATGGGACCTTCCGGATGCGGGAAAACTTCCTTGCTTTATCAGCTTAGTGGTATAGAAACAGCCTCAACAGGAGAGATCAAATATAAAGGGTGTTTACTCTCGGGAATGACAGATAAACAGTTAACTGCTCTGCGCTTAACAGATATGGGATTTGTCTTTCAACATAGCCACTTATTAAAGAATCTTAATCTATTTGACAACATCATCGCTGCTGCTTACTTAGCACAAAAGAGACCGAGAACAGAAGTGAATAAACGCGCTCAATATTTAATGGAGCAACTTGATATTGATCATTTAGCAAATCGATATTTGACAGAAGTATCGGGGGGCCAGCTTCAAAGAGCAGCTATCTGTCGAGCGCTTATGAATGAACCAGACATCCTTTTCGCTGATGAACCAACAGGTGCTCTAAACTCTCATGCAACGAAAGATGTGATGGACATATTTTCAAAAATCCATTCCGAAGGAGCGACATTATTGCTCGTCACACACGACCCGAAGGTGGCCCTTCGTTCTGAAAGAATCATGTTTATGAATGACGGAGAAATCGCAGATAGTTTACATCTTGGGAAATATGATGAATCAACTGCAGAGAAGCGAGAAATGAGATTAAATCAATGGCTTCAAGATTTAGGTTTTTAATCGTGGTAAAAACAGGCAGCTTTCTGCCTGTTCTATTTTTTTTGGCACTCAAACGAATAATCCATCGAAAAATAATTTGTTTGTAACATGATTTTGCCGTCTACTTGTTGACAAGATTCTGTCAGCAATTCTATTTCTTTGTTATAAAAGTATCTCTTTGACATATAAAGAGTCACTAAAACAATTAACAGCGTCGTCACGATCACCGTGATTTCCAGTTTAAGATTTTAAATCTCTTTTTCATACCAACTTCCTTTCTAAAAGACTAGCGTTTGTCATTGGTACCCACTATTGTCTGCGTCTATCATTTTCTTTTCCAAATTTGATCTAGCATCATCATAACTGATTTTCTTTAATAGATCGACCTTCCAATTTTCTTTCCATTTACCTAAAATCTCTTTATGTGTAATATATCAATGATATTTTCGTACAAAACCATAAAACCTATTGTAAATATCTCCTTTTTAGATGACCAAAAAATAATTTTAATCCTTTGTGTAAATATTCAAGTCCCATTACAATTTGCTACATCATATGACTTTAGTTTCCTTTTTATTACCTATTGTCAATCACCTCACAGAAACGATTATATTTTTCCATAAATTGTGATATCGTTTTTTATTGAAACAGGTGAAAGGATCTTAAAGAGGTGAAATTTTCATGGCTATCATTTCTGCTGAACAGGTGGGGAACCGTCTAAATGATTGGCGAATTGCGATTCGTAAGCATGATGTACACAGCGCAAACGCAATGTACAAAGAATTAAAGCAATTACTTCAAGAAATGGAAGAGAATCAGGAGGTCTTGACTTATTATTCATTGCTAGAAGGCAAGTATAAACTCATGTTATATGAACGAAGAGGTAAAAAACTAAATGAACAGACAGAGCTAGATTGCCCCTCTAAAACAAACGACTTAATTGAATACTATTTTTACCTATACAAAGCCCTTTACGCATCATATAACAGAGACTATGCATCAGCCATTGGACTGTTTAAAATTGCCGAGAAAAAACTACAAAACATTCCTGATGAAATAGAAGTAGCGGAATTTCATACGAAAATCGCAAACTTATATATGCTACTTCGTCAAAGCCTGATTTCTCTTCACTATATTCAGAATGCTATTGATATTTTCAAAAGTCACGAAGGGTATGAACGAAGACTAGCGACAGCCTTTGTCATCGCCGCTGCTAATTATATGGACATTGGTGACTTCATAAGAGCAGAAAAATACTACAAAAAAGCATTACACATCGCAGACTGTCTAAATGATCACTTTCTAACATCACAGCTTTTTCATAATATCAGTATTCTGTATGCCGGTGCTGGAGAATCAAAAAAGTGTATCGATGCTTTGGAAAAGGCTCTAAGCGATGAAGACTACCTTTCATCTTGTTATTTCCAACACTCCATGTTTATGTTAATTAAAGAACTGCTCTCAATCGATGAAAAAACACAAGCCCTCTATTACTTCAATTTGGTCAAACAGAAACATGCAACAGAGAAATTCCCCATCTATACTGCAAAAATGAATTTGCTATACCATCTATATTTCACTGAAGATATGGCTAAAAAAGCTCAAGCCTGTTTCGATGAAATCAGCACGCTAAAAAAATTAAAGGATGCTGAAGGTGCCTGTGAATTAAGTGCACTAGCTGCAAAACACTTTGAAGAGTTGGGAGCCATTCATCAAGCCTATCTCTTTTTAAAGGAATCTTATCACATGAACCACCCTATACTTGACTGGAGGAATTCAAATGAAAAAAATGAGTTTATTGATTTGCGCTTTAATCATCGTTGTTTTTGGACAAACAGTGTCTTTCCATTCATTAAATGATACGAATCCTGGTACAACAGAACGTCCTATCGGAACTTAATATAAAAATTTGGTCATAGAAAAGAACCACTCGCCTGATCACAAGGCAAGTGGTTCCACCATTATTTTAATTGCTGATAAGATATGAGGCGGTGTATATGTACCGCAAGATAAGTAAGCTCATCATTGGGAATGACGGTACTATGCACCTGCTTAATATAGACTTTGATTTTAAAAGCAACATCCATCGCTTGAGGATACAAGTGTGCAATTTGTTCAAACAACTCATTTTCTTGATCTGAAAGTAACTTATTTGCATAAAATCTTTCTACAAAGAACTTCACATGTGTAATGAATCGACTGTAATGGATATTTTCTTGATCCATTTTCATATTCAATGTATAGCGGACAAGATTAACAATACTGCCGATCATTTTGGCATATTTCATGCTATCTTTCGAATCGGATTCTTCACCTAGCGCATTAATTAAATGAAAGGCGATATTGGCCGCTTCTTCTTTTGGTAATTGTACGCCCAATGTATCATTGACTAACTCAAGTGCGTAATTCCCTACTTCAAATTCTTCAGTATAGTAATTTTTGATTTCCCAGTACACACGATTCGTAATATTAATATTTTTTTTATGTCGTTCGACAGCAAAATTTAAATGATCCATTAAGGTAAAATAAACACCTGAATTCAGACTTGAGTTTAAGCGTTTTTCTGCATATTGAACGATATGCTGAGTTAAATCGATAAACTCTTGAGGCATTGAATCTAACAGTTGAAGAAATTCCTTCGCTCTCATGTTATCGACAGACATAAATACCTGATCTGCCTTCTTTTCTTCAATCATTTGACCCGGTTTTTGTCCATAACCAATACCCCGGCCGAATAGAACCATCTCCTGTTGGTTCTGATCTTCAGCTAGAACCACACTCGAGTTTAAAACTTTTTTGATTTTAAACATCGTCATCACCTGTTTTCATGATTGTGGTTTTTCAATCAAGCGATTCACCATTTGTTTCAATGACCTTTTGGTACCAATAAAATGAGTCTTTACGAGAACGTTTTAATGTTCCGTTTCCATCGTCATCCTGATCTACGTGAATAAAGCCGTATCGTTTTGACATCTGTGATGTACCTGCACTAATAATATCAATTGATCCCCAGCTCGTATATCCAAAAAGGTCAACGCCTTCTTCAACTGCTTCTCTCATTTGACGGAAATGCTCTTTGAAATAGTTAATACGATAATCATCGTGAATTGATCCATCGCTTTCAACAACATCTTTTGCACCCATGCCGTTCTCTACAATGATCAGCGGTTTTTGATAACGATCATATAATTCTATTAAAGAAATTTTCAGACCGACCGGATCAATTTGCCATCCCCAATCAGTAGATGGAAGGTAAGGATTTTTGACACCACGGATGGTATTCCCATCAGTTTTTTCCAACCCTTCATCAGCTGATTCAGTTAAAGACATATAGTAGCTAAACGAGATGAAATCTACTGTATTTTCTTTTAAAATGGAAAGGTCGTCTGCTTCCATATGGATATGAATATTTTTTCTCTCAAGCATCCGTGTAATCAGTGGTGGGTATTCACCAAACACCTGAACATCTGCATAGAAATAGTTTTCTAAGTTTTGTTTCAATGCCCGCTCCACATCATTAGGATGACAAGTGTGCGGATACGTTGTCAATTTTGTCAGCATACAGCCTACTTGGCTACCTGGAATAATGCGATGACAATCTGCTGTTACGAGTGCAGAGGCAACGAATTGATGATGAAGTGCTTGATAAACAGTCTCCTCCACTTTCCCTTCTGGGCAGCGATCAGGAATAATACCTGCTGTAATGAAAGAGTGGCGGTGAATGCTATCTATTTCATTAAAGGTAAGCCAATATTTCACATCATGTTTATAGCGTTCAAAACATACATTGGCGAACTTAACAAAGAGATCAACGACTTTTCTTTCAACCCATCCATTATATTTCACGCTCAGTGCTAATGGCATTTCATAGTGTGAGAGTGTCACAATCGGTTCTATGTTGTGTTTTTTCATTTCTGCAAATACACGATCATAAAATTGCAACCCTTTTTCATTGGGTTCAGCTTCTTCTCCGGTAGGGAAGATACGACTCCATGCAATTGAAATGCGGAGTGTTTTAAAGCCCATTTCAGCAAAGAGAGCCAAATCCTCTTTATAATGATGATAAAAATCAATACCTCTTCGTTTTGGGTACTTTTTATCACCTGGATCTTTTATCGCACGATCTATATTTTCTGAAGTAACAGCCACGTGTCCTTCATAATCTTCTACACTCAAATTGGAACGGTACATCGCAATATCAGCAACAGACGGGCCCTTTCCATCTATATTCCAAGCTCCTTCTGCTTGGTTGGCAGCAATGGCACCGCCCCATAAAAACCCTTTTGGAAAACCTTTAATTGTTGTCATATGTTTAGCCTCCTAATTGTGTGACAACCATCAATGTATCTTGACGATTGACCTCTTGTAATGGCTGTACCTTTATTTCATATTGATCTGTATTTGTGATGACAGCAAGTGTAACTGGATCATAACCTGCTTCCATGATTTTTTCTAAGTCAAACTCAATCAGTAAATCTCCTGCTTGAACGCGATCTCCCGCTTGCACTTTCGGATGGAAATACTGACCTTCTAGCTGAACAGTATCAATGCCAATGTGGAACAGCACTTCAACTCCTTGGTCCGTTTTCATACCAAGTGCATGATTTGTTTCGAACAGCATGGTCACCTCACCGTCTACCGGTGCATAAAGTGCTCCTTTTGAAGGGACAATGGCAATTCCGTCTCCCATGACCTTTGAAGAGAAAATATCATCTTTTACTTCAGATAGAGAGATCATTTGACCAATCACAGGACTTTTGAATGTTTCGCCTGCTCCAATTTTGTCCGCAAATGCATCTTGATCATTTGTTTTTTCTTCTACTGTTTTATCCTTGCCTAAAATAAAGGCAGCAACAAAAGCAACAACAAACGATATGACAAACCCGATTACAGCAAACATCAGGTTTCGTGGGAGCTCATCTGATATAAACATCGACATACTTGCTAATCCAGGGCCAACAAGTACAAAGGCCTGCAAACCAACTAAACCAATGAAAATCCCGCCGACAAAGGAACCAATCATAACACTTCCAAGAACTCTTTTATTTTGAAGCGTCACACCATATAATGCAGGCTCTGTGATTCCAAAAAATGCTGAAATTCCTGCCGAGATGGCCGTTGATCTAAGCATTTTATCTTTTGTCCGCAATGCCACCGCGAAACACGCTCCACTTTCCGCAATATTATGCGCAAGTGATGCTGGCAAATAAAGTGCTTCTTTCCCAAGAGTACCCATCGTTGTGACTGCATAAGGGACCATTGCTTTGTGCATACCTGATGCGACCATGAATGGGAGGACTGCTGCTAAAATCGCGACAGCTACCCAGCCTACTGTATTAAACATTGCAAGAATGATGGATGAAAAACCTTGTCCTGCTGTAAAACCAAGCGGTCCTAACAGAAGTAACGTAGCTGGTACTGTAATGACTAATGACATCATTGGAACAAAGAAAATCCGAATTGGTTTTGGTGAAAATCGCGTGAAGAATTTTTCCATTTGAGCGTAAAGCAATACAGAAAGGATTGCTGGGAACACTTGATACGCATAAGCTATATTTTTCACGTCGAATGACAGCAATTGCGCACCTTCAGTAAGCATAGCCGTCATGTTCGGAAGAAGAAGCGCACCGACTGCTGATAATGCGACCAGCGGGTTTACCTTTAGTTTATTCGCCGTCGTTACAGCGACTAGTAAAGGCAGGAAGTAAAGCGGTGCATCCCCTACCATGTTCAATATTTGATAGGTTTGACCCTTTGCATCCACCCAGCCTAATAAAGAGAAAAGAAGAAGAAATGATTTTAAAATCCCTCCGCCTGCGATAGCTGGAACAAGCGGCTGGAAGACACCGACAATGAAATCTAACAGAACTGTGCCTATTTTTCTTTTTTCTTTAGGCTGATTAGAAGGCATTTCTTGCCCTGATGTGCTGCCACCCATTAGACTTGTTACTTTTTGATATACTTCGATGACATCATTTCCAATGACCACTTGGCATTGACCTGACATTCTGACAGCTATAACACCTGGTGTTTTTTCTAAAGCCGATACATCTGCCTTTTTCTGATCAATCAATGTGAAGCGAAGCCTTGTTGAACAGTGCTCAAGATGAGCAATGTTTTCTTTGCCACCTACATGCTGTAAAACGTCTTTGGCAACCTGTGTATAATCCATCTTTCCTCCCCCTTTTCTAATACATGAGACCTATATTTTGGCAATAAAAAAAGGACCTAAAACGACAAATAAAAGAAATTCATCGTTTTTAGATCCTGCCTGCATGACCAGTCACATGTCTAATTGATTCATATTGGATTTGTTTTTAGTATATATCGATTATATGAAAGCGTCAACATTTATTTTTCTAAAAATTATTAAGGTCTATATACCTAATTTAATTTTCTTTCATTTAATTGAAACAACCTTTCTCGCTTTTTTATACACCGATATCCTTTTATCATCAATAAGAACTATCTCCATTATAAAAAACCAGATGAGTAAACTCATCTGGTTTCACTCATCTATTTTTTTCTTTCTTCCGCCTGCTTTTTGAATGCTTTCGCTTGTTTTTGATATTCCTGTTTTGTAACCGCTTTTAATTCTACGGTACCACCTGTCATTTTAAATGGAAGTTTGATTGATTTTACATCTCGATCAGTGGAACCTTTAATGATCCCGTCTTCAATTGATGGCTCATGGCCCATTTCGAAATTTCTTCCATCCGTATCACCCGAGACTTCTAATCTCATTTCTTTATAAGGCTTACAATCTTCTCCGGGAACCGTTGTGATTAGAAGGGAGCCGGACCATCCAAGCTCAATATGCATGGTTTTCACCTGTAATAATAATTGTTTGTCCTTTGCCGTATAAAGAAAGCCATATACCTTTGCCACTTTCTCCTTGAAGTTTCTCATACTATCATAAAACCTATCTTCCGCGCTATCGAATAGATAATCATATCGTTTTTGGATATCTTTATGATATTTCTCTAGCTTTTTTTGATTGATTGCCTTATAAATCGTGCTTTTCTTTTCGCCTTGTTTTTTCACTGAAAGGTCTTTTCCTGAAAAATGAACATCGTATACGATCGTTTCTTTACCTTGTGTGACTTTGAATTCATACCCATTTTCTTTTGAACTGCCGGTTACGACAAATTGTTTTTTATAGATATGCGGATGCCATCTCACTTCTTCTATATACTTTTCATTCAAATGCCCTGTTACTTTCCCTTTGCTCTCAGATACCTTAAACCAGCTCATTCTATCCTTCGTTTTATACGCAAATGCATAGGAATGGTTCAATGAATTTTTTTGTGCAATTGCTTGATATGCTGTCCAGCCGCCTCCACCAATGACTAGCACTGTTAGGATAGACACGATCCACATTTTCAATTTACTCATACGTACCTCCTTTGTTAACATGTGTATTTTTTCACCATTAACATGTCAAAACACAATGAACAAAATCTGTTAACTCTTCATCTCCTTTCTAGCATTTGTTTTTTTCTCATACATCTTGTGTCTGCAGCTATACATCGTTTATTATATATCTAAATGATATATCTTTTAGATAGGTGTGCTGAAATGAAAAAATACAATGATACGACGTATGCAATTTTAGGGATTTTAACGACAAATTGTAAGTCAGGGTACGAAGTGAAGAAATTAATTGATAAGAGCTTGCATCATTTTTGGAAAATTAGTTATGGACAAATTTATCCAGCTTTAAAGTTAATAGTCGAGGAAGGGCTTGCTGAGGTTTCACCTGCTTCTTCGTCAGGTCGCTCCGACAAGCGGGAATATCATCTGACTGAAAAAGGACTGGAGACGTTAAGGCAATGGCTGGCAAAGCCTCTTGATCAGTTACCAACAGAACGAAATGAAGTGTTATTAAAGTTATTCTTCGGTCAATATCTTTCGATTGAGAAAAAACTGGTGCTTCTACAGGATTATGAAAGACAACTTCGTATCCGTTATGAGACCTATGTTTCGATTGAAGAAAACATTCAAGAGCTTTATCCCGATGAAGCAGATGCGAAGTATTGGCTGTTTACGTTAGATTACGGAAAAAGAGTGGCTCAAGCAGGAATTGATTGGTGCGTGGAAACATCCCATTTGATGAAGAAGGAAGGGTAAATGTATGAAAAAAGACATACGAGCTGGCAGGTTTACAACAGACAATTCTGACACGATTGTTGTGTTTATTATTGGCATGCGAATCAACAAACGCTGGGCGGTTCATCAATGGATGCCTGTGTTCATGGCAATGCCTGGTATGATCAAAGAGCTGTATACTCATCAAGATAAGCTTGGATTCCTCGGGACAGAGAATTACTTTGGCTTACGCACGACAGCGATGATCCAATATTGGAAATCAACAGATGACCTCCTTGCCTATGCAAAGATGGAAAAACATTTGGCGGCTTGGAAGAACTTCCATCAGAGGGCTCAGAACAATGACGCAGTGGGTATTTATCATGAAACCTATCAAATTCAAGCCGGTTCGTATGAATCTGTCTATGTGAACATGCCTTCCTATGGACTGAGCCAGGCGAGAGCGTCTATTCCAATTGGTAAAGGAACACAAACAGCGAAAGAACGGCTGAAAACGACAAATTCCTAGAGCTGAAGTCTCTAGGAATTTCTTTTGGCAACGGTCACAAAATGCTTTAATATGCGGGCTGTTAATCCCCAAATGGTGTAATTTTCATAATCATAAAACCATTCCTCTATCGAACGACTCCCCCAGCGGTATTTCTCACCATTCATGATTTTTTCATAAGGAAAGTCCTCTCCCGGTGTCGGCTGCACCGATACATGGTGTAAGTACGGCTCATATTGGCTGAGCCATGATAGAGGTACGGTAAAGGTCTCTTCTACTTCTTCTCGATTAAAGGAATGTTTGACCTGCTGTTCATCAATGATCCCGACAAATGGATACACCACAAAGGATGGTGAAGCAATATAAGGACTGAGCTGTCCTAAGATCTTGACGGACTCGGGCGGAACCCCCAGTTCTTCATATGTTTCCCGAAGTGCGGCTTCTTGTGCTGTTTCGCCGCCATCGAGTTTGCCTCCGGGGAAGCTAATATCGCCAGGCTGTTTTCTCATCGTCAGTGATCGCACTTCAAATAAAACATGCCATTCCCCGTTTACTTGCACCAAGGGGACAAGAATTGCCGCTTTGAACGCTGTCTCTTCTCCAATAAACAGCGGCTGTGATTGATGTAAGTCACTTTTTAATTGATCAATGAACACGGGCATCACCTATTTTCTGTTTCTCTTTCTTTTAGCGTATCATGGTTCATCTTTTGAAGAAAGATGATCTTTCTGACAATTATTTTTATCAATTTGACAACTTTACTTGTCAATTTGAATAAGATGCTTTACAATCAAAGAAAGATTCAGAACAAAATTGAGGTGACAGAATGAAAAATCGGTTAAAAGAGCTTCGTGCGCGTGATGGTTTGAATCAAACGGAGCTTGCAAAGCGTGCAAAGGTTTCCCGCCAGACGATCAGCTTAATGGAACGAGATGAATTAATGCCGTCTCTCTTGCTCGCTGTTAAACTATCACGAATTTTTCAGGAACCCATTGAACGTATTTTTCTATTCGAGGAGGATGAACTCACATGAAAACTGTATACAAAATGCTATTAGGTGCTCTCCTTGGCTTTCTCGGCGCTTACTGTTTGTTGGCAGCCGAATTTGAGATGACACTTCTTGATGTTACATTTGAAGCGACTCTTGTCATCAGTGGATTGACGATTTTATTGATTATTTATTGTTTTTCAGGGATTTCACGTATGAAGAAAAGAGTATCTCTTTCGGTTTCTGGAGATGAAGAGGATGAACTGGAGGCAAAGCAATATCGGACCTTTACTGATTTGACTTTAGCTAATACGGTGAGTACGATTTTGTCCATTATTGCCATCGGTATGGCGATCGTCACTGAGCAGCCTATTTGGCTCATTCTCGTCAATGTTGCTTTATTCCTCGTCACCATTATCAGTTCATATGTGGCGATATCTGTCCTAAAGCTCGTCTACCCCAATCGCAACCTGCCAAGCCCATCCGACAAAGATTATAGTAAAAAGCTGCTTGCTATTTCGGATGAAGGTGAAAAGCATGTGATGCTTGGCGGACTGTTTCACACGTATCAAATGATGAATATCCTATTGACCAGTTCCATGTTTATTTTGATTGTGTATTCCCTTGGTGCCAATCACTCTCAGCTCTTCTCCATCATGGTCATTGGACTTGTTTTAATCATTTTGAATGCTAATTACATGTTCAGAATTAGAAATCGTTAAATGAACAAAAGCACAGCCCAATGCAAAAGCTGTGCTTTTTTCTATTCATTATGCTGCACGTCGTTTCTTTCGTGCATAAATCAATAATAAGAAACCAAACCAAACCGGTGTTAATAAGAGCGCCGGTCGTGTTGCATCCGCAAACAGCATGATCACAAGAATGGCAGCGAAGAGCACTAGAACACAAATATTCACAAAAGGTGTAAATGGCGCTTTAAAGGTAGACGCCTTATGCAGTTCAGGACGTGTCTTCTTATATTTCAAATGACAAATTAAAATAATACTCCATACCCAAATGAAACAAATGGCGCTGATCGTTGTGACAATACCAAAGGCTTGTTCGGGAATCAGCTTGCTTAAAAGAGCACCGACCGATACCACAATCGTTGAAACGAATAGTGCATTACTTGGAACAGCGTGCTTATTCAGACGTCCAAAGGATGCCGGTCCCTGTTTTTGATGACTGAGATTATACAGAATTCGGCTCGTTGAGAACATACCACTATTACAAGCAGAAGCCGCAGACGTCAGGACAACAAAATTAATGAGCCCCGCTGCTACTGGTATCCCAATCAGCCCAAAGGTTTTCACAAAAGGACTTTCTGATGCACTGAGTTCAGTCCATGGATTGATACATAGCAAGACAAAAATGGCACCCACATAGAAAAATAGAATTCTTAATGGAATCTTATTAATCGCAGACGGGATGTTTTTTTGCGGATTGGCTGTTTCTGCAGCAGACACCCCGACCAGTTCCACTCCCACATACGCAAAAATCACCATCTGGAATGACAATAAGAAACCTGTGACGCCATGAGGGAATAACCCACCATGTGACCATAAATTCGTCACTGTCACCGGTCCAGCATCTGTTTGAAAACCAATGATTAAAAGCACAATTCCAACGCCGATCAACAATAGAATCGTAATCACTTTAATGAGTGCGAACCAAAATTCCATTTCTCCGAAAAGCTTCACCGTTAATAAATTAAATCCGAGTAAAATCAACAAACAAATGATAGCAGGAATCCATTGCGGGATGTCAAACCAATACTGCACATACACTCCGACCGCAATGACATCTGCCATCGCTGTCATAATCCAGCAAAACCAATACGTCCAACCTGTCACAAAGGAAGCCCAAGGCCCAAGATAATCCTCTGCAATATCGGTTAATGACTGATAGCCTGTCTTCGATAAGAGCAATTCACCGAGTGCCCTCATGACAAAAAAGATCGCCATTCCGACAATTAAATAAGCAAAAATGATGGATGGACCTGCCAATTGAATGGCCTTTCCAGAGCCTAAAAACAACCCTGTTCCAATGGTTCCGCCAATTGCAATCAACTGAACATGGCGGTTTGATAAATCTCGTTTTAATTCTTGTTGTTCCAATGCCAACGCCCTCCTACGACACGATCTTATACTGAAATAATGAACTCTCAAAAAGTCCATAAAAAAAGAGATTGGATGCGCTCCAATCTCACGGTCATAAAAGAATAGCAAAATAGAGAAAAGTAATACACGGCGTCATCCATGCATTACAAATACAATATTTCGTACTCTTCTGTCCTTTTGCCTGAGATTGTGAACCCTTCGGCGCCGCATATACATGCGGTCTCTCCAGAAGCTGCTCCTGCTATAGTCTGACCCACAGCAATCATAGCCTTCGTTATTTACTTAAAATGTTGCTATTTCTGAATAATTTCATATTTTACGCCTCAACAAGAAAGCTGTCAATGGAAATCTTTTATGATTTCTGTCACTCTAGCTGACTTCACTTCATCAATACCCCTCATTAAGGTATAATAAATCAAAAGATGTTCGGCTCGTTTAATAGAGAAATCCACCCTGACCATGAACCAAGTTAGGCAATCCATTGAAGTTGGTGAAGATAAATGAAAAAAATGAACAAACAGCGTGTTACATTACAGGAAGTCGCCCGTCATGCCGGTGTATCGACTTCAACGGCCTCACTCGTTGTTCGAAACAACCCAAGAATCTCTGAAGTCACTCGAAAAAAGGTCCTTCAATCTATGCAGGAATTAGGATACGTGTATGACCGCGTCGCTGCTAACATGCGGTCAAAAAGTTCAAATATTGTAGGTGTGATTGTCACGGATATTTCAAACACGTTTATTTCTGAGTTTTTAATCGGCGTGCAAACCACACTTGAATCACTGGGCTATACCGTTTTACTTGGGACAACCTTTGACAGTGTCGATAAGCAGGAACGGCTCATTTCTACCATGGTAGAGCACCGAGTTGGCGGGATCATTTTAAACCTAGCTTCGAAAAGCTCTACTCGGACGGTCAAACAATTAAATCAAATTCGCACCCCAAAAGTATTGGCAAATCGTGAATTAGCAGATGTGCATTGTGACTATGTCGGCGCTGATTATGAACAAGGCACTTGGATGGCGGTCCATCATCTTCTTCAAAAAGGACATCGGCGCATTGCCTTTTTAGGCGGCATCAAGGTCTCCTCGACTTGGATCGATCGAATGAAAGGGTTCAAAAGAGCCCACGATGAGGCAAACGTAACAATTGATGAATCGCTTATTATTGATATGGAACCGACTCGTGAAGGCGGGAAAGAAGCACTCGCCCAAGTCATCGATCAGCCCGATCCTCCTACTGCTATTTTTTGTTTTAGTGACTTAGTTGCGTTTGGGGTCATTCAAGGCTTGACATCACGTGACATCAAGCCTGGTGAAGATATCGATGTAGTTGGATTCGATAACATCCCTGAAGCGGAAATGTATCACCCACCACTCACCACTGTCTCTTCATTCCCACGGTCCATCGGGGTAAAAGCAGCGACCCTTTTATATCAAAAAATGAACGAACAGGATGAAGAGTTACAGCGATTAATCTTAAAGCCTCAACTTCATATCAGAGAAACCTCTACCTCATTGTGAAAAGGAGAATTGCATGCAGCAATTCTCTTTTTTTATTGAGCAAGTCAATCATTTCTTTATTTCATTTTTCTTTTTTTAAATCACAAAGTCATAAACTTGACACATTTTAAACACAGGAGTATATTTATCTCGTTGCTTCTTTTGGTATATCGTTGTACCTATTTCTGTGTATCATTTTTTTATTCAACATCATGTAAAAGTGGAGTTTTCTAATCCTGATCAAATTATGAAGATTCATTTTCTTATCAATGATGTTTTTATATTTATATTTTGGTAGAACGATGTACTTGATTGGAGAACAGATGAATATTCATTATTTTTTCATCCATGACATAAAGGGTGTTGTGATGGGCTTTATGTACATTCATAAAAAGAACAACCGACATACAAAGAATTTAACCCTAAAAGGGTTACAAATATAGGAGTGGGAACATGAAAAATCCTTATATTAAATCGTCACTCGGCATGTATTTAAATTACTTCATGCTTGGCATGATCAATATCATTGTAGCTTCCAACATGGATAGCTTATCTGAACGTTACCATGTAGATATTCCGAAAATCAGCTTGCTTGTATCGGCGATCGGAATTGGTAAACTCATTGCTCTCTTTTTCTCAGGCCGGTTAGCCGACAGCTGGGGACGTAAGCCTGTCATTATTACAGGAAATTTTCTTTACTTATTATTCTTAATCGGTATTCCAACGACAACGAGTTATACACTGGCATTTATCCTTGCGATTTCAGCAGGTATTGCAAATTCACTGCTTGATTCAGGAACCTATCCTGCTTTGACTGAATCATTTCCGAAAAAAGCAAGTTCCGCTTCTGTTTTAGTGAAAGCGTCTGTATCCATTGGTGCGACTGTTCTTCCATTTATCTTGGCGTTCCTAGTGGCACATGACATCTTCTGGGGCTGGGCGTTCTTTGGACTAGGACTTCTTTATTTACTTGTTGGGATTTACTTAATCTTTATGCCCTTCCCGAACCATAAGCGAGTTTCTTCACAAGACGCTCTGCCAGTACAGGAGCAGCTGAAAGAAGAACCGAAAATGCTTGGCGAAGGCTTAGCTGTTGTACTCATGGGATTCACGTCAACTGCATTGTTTGTCGTATGGCAGACATGGCTTCCGCAGCTCGGGTTAAAATTAATCGGACTTGGCACAGAACAAGCCACACAGCTTCTATCTTATTTTAGTATCGGTGCACTGGTATCTGTTCTCTTGCTGTCGATCGTCTTAGATAAATTCATTTCACCGATTATGGTAGCGATCATTTATCCAATTGGGGCGTTCCTTGCAATGCTTTCACTTTTCCAAATCGAAACATACAGCATTGTCATTATCAGCACCTTTTTCTTAGGGCTATTTACAGCGGGAATCTTCCAGCTGGCGATGAGTATTATGATGAAATTATTCCCTACAAACAAAGCAACGGCTTCATCATACGTCAACATTGCGGCAAGCTCAGCGTTTATTCTTGTGCCGCTCATTACAAGTGGGTTGGTCAGCACGTACGATATTAAAATGACGTTATTTTTCGATATGATCATTGCGGTTATTAGCGTATTGTTAGCAATCTTTGTTCTTGGACGCATGAAAAAATTGTTTAGATAATTAAAGGAGATGTCAATCATGACAAACATACATGAACGTAATATTGATGGAAAAACAAAATTAGTAGGCCTTCTTGCTACACCAATCGGACACAGCCTGTCACCACGGATGCATAACCTTGGCTATACACTCTCAGGAATCAACTACGCTTACCTCGCATTTGAAGTAGGCAATGATGAACTAGAAGCAGCCGTAAACGGTATGAAAGCGATGGGTGCAGCTGGATTTAACGTTTCTATGCCGAACAAAATGAAAGTGTTAGACTACTTAGATGAACTAGATGATTCTGCAAAATACACACGTGCAAGTAACACCGTCGTAAACAAAGATGGCAAACTGATTGGCTACAACACAGATGGTCTTGGTTACGTGCGAAACTTGATTGAACATGGCGTTGAATTAGCTGGACAAAAGATCACACTAGTCGGATCTGGCGGTGCTGCAACACCGATTGCCATTCAGCTTGCACAATCTGGTATTCGTGAAATTAGCATTTTTGCACGCCAAGATCAATACTTTGTTCAAGCCGAAGAAAATGTAAATTACATCAACAATGAAATGAAATCCTTCGGTGTCAAAGCTAACATTTTCCCACTTGAAGACAAAGACGCGTTCCGCCATGAAGTAGCAGAAAGTGCGATCCTAGCAAATGGGACAAGCCTTGGCATGAAACCACTAGATCAACTCAGCATTATCGATGATACACTTGATGTACTTCGTGAAGATTTGATCGTGACAGATGTCGTATACAACCCGCAAAAAACAAAGCTTCTTGCGCAAGCACAGGAAGCTGGCGCCAAAACCATTAACGGTCTTGGCATGATGCTATGGCAGGGTGCACTTGCTTACAAACTCTTTACTGGTGAAGATATGCCAGTTGATCAAGTGAAACAAATTCTTTTTGAAAATGACCGTTTCTAAACAAAAGAAAGACGACTTCCTAAGCGGAGGTCGTCTTTTTTTATTCATGAATCATGATTTGACGGTATCGATACAGAATATACAGTGCACCAATAATGGCGGCAACTGCCACCACCGCATCGAACAGAAAGATTTGTAAAATGGTCGAGTGACTTTCAATTAAACCTGTTACGACCGGGATGACGATAGCTGACACACCGCCGGCTGTGGAAATAATCCCTGTCATCGTCCCTTTGTTCTTCCAGAAGAATTCAGCCATCACCGTTAACGTCAGCTGAAAAACACCGGCTGTTGAGAATCCCAATACAAAGGCATTGACGGTTCCGATAACTGGGGATTTCACAACCAAGAGCACACAAATGGAAACAAGCGTAATGATTGGATAGATCAGCAACACAGTGACAGGACGGACAAAACGGCGCAACAGAAATGCGAGCATCACGACAGACAGCAGCCCGCCCATGCTATAGTAACTGAGCAGTTTCACAGCACTTCCGGATGTCATCCCCAATATAGCCTCACCGTACGTAGGAAGCCAAATTTGCGGCAACGCATATAGCCCATTTGACGTAAAGCTGATCACAATGAGTGCGATCCCTTCTCTCCAAAATGTAGGCTCTGTCGAGAAGCGCGGAAGTCCGTTCTGCTCCGTTACCTGGACTTGTTCCACCTTGCGATGATTCGGAAATGGCAAGGTCCACAGCATCAAGACATTCACAAGATAGATCAGAGCAGGAACAAAAAATGCCATTCCATAAAACAAATCATGCTCTGCCAAAAAGAAAATCGCGAGTGGCAAAATGGTGGCCCCAATGGATATAAAGGCCTTCACCATCACATTCGCAGATCCCGAGTTTTGAGGAAAAGCCTCCATTAATGCAGGATACGTCCCAGCATCCATCGCTGAATTCGCGACTCCTGCCAAAATCGCAAACGCAAACGCAATTTGATAATTCGGAGACAATGGAATTCCGATCAGGAACACCGCCATCAGCACACCCGAAACCAAAATGACCGGCTTCCGCCCAAAACGATCTGACAGCACGCCCGATAAACCATACGTCAGTACCCTGCCAATGCCAAGCGCCGAAATCATATAACTAATTCCCGCACTATTGGTATCTAACTGTTTGATTAAAAATGGCATATTGGAAGCCAAAATAATATTGACCATACCTAATAAAAAGTAATTAATATACAGACTAGAAGCCGTTCTCACATACGGATTCCTCATCCTGACACACCCCTCAACACCATCGCAATGAAGTGACCATTTATAAGATCTCATATGTGAGGAAGAACAGCTTTACAGCCTTCACGTTCATACATCTCATCATGTCATGCAGCTCACCGCTTACATGTCCTTCATGTATCAAGCATTTCTTCAATTTTTCACTGCTCTTATTTTATATGAATGTGAAAGGTAATGATAGTGAATTGTTTAAATTTGAGGGAATTGAGACAAAAAAGGAGTGGCAGGTGACCACTCCTTTTTTGATCGTCAACCAACTTTGACGGACGACTCTTAATCCAAGTAAAACCTTAATTCTCGATTTTCACGCTTGGAATTGTAATGTTACCATCTGTTGTGGACTCATATGTAATGACACCCTCAGAAGTACCCATAAAAGTAATTACGTCTCCTTCTAAAACTCGCGATTTGACGAGATCAGCTTGATAATCACCATAAACAATATCATTGTAATATTCATCTACAGCTAATCTTATTTCTGTCGTACCGTCACCTTCCATGACTTGGACAACTTCACCTTTAAATTTCACTTTTTCCCTTTATATTTTTCAGGTGTTCTAGCCAATTGATCGTAAGTGATACCAGTTTCGTAACCTTTTTTCTCTTCTTCCTCAGCTTCGGCTAACTTTGCATATGGAACTAATTCATCTACTTTTTTCTGCAAATTTTCGTTTTTTTCTTTAGCTTTTCAATTGCTTTTGACGGTGATGAACCAGACATTGCCGATCCTATAAACATAGCAACAATGGCTACCACAATATACTTCCAATTTTTTTTAAAAAACTTTTAAACTTCCTTCCCTCATAACGATATAATTATTTCATTACAAAATAAATTTCCTTAAATGCGCATTTTTGGATGATAATATCTATATCGGTTATAAGAATAAATTCCCAGAAAAAGATTAGATCTTTGTGCTCGAACAAGTCTTTTTTAAAATGAAATAATATACCTTTAGGCTCAATTTAATTATTCACTTAAATATAAGGAATACCATAGACCATTCCACATTAATCGCGCCTCTTACAGCCCCAAATACTTAGCTCATAATAATATTCCGTTCGCTCTATGCATAAACCAAAACGGAAATCCTCTGCGACTAAAATAAAATCCCCGTATCCACTTGAAAATTTCGTTTGTTCAATAAGCTGGTTTAAGTGACTAAAAACTTCATGTACATATACTAAAAGCGCTTCAATTTCATGCTCTCGAAAAAATAGCAATCTTCCTTGTGTAGGAGTTACTTTTACCTTTTTGACCATTTCCTTTAACATTTGTTCAGAAATCTCAATATGCTCTCGGTAGTGGTTTCCGTGTATTTGCATTTTACCTTCTCTTGATTGAAGGGAAGTAAAATACATACTTCACTAGATAATCAATTAATATGCTTCTTCATTCATAAATCGGAACAAATATAAAACACCTTTAAGTTGAAAATCGTGTATACATACCTTAAAACAAGTTTGAGGTGTTTTTGTATGAAAAAGGAGTGAGTTATTCGATCAGTATAAAAGAAGAGACCGTTCGAGTGAAGTTAGCAGGAAGTCAGTCAAAAAATAGGGATTAAGAATAGTACACAAGTGGAAACATGGACTAGATGGTATCAAAGTGGGGAACAGCATTCCTTTCATCTGTTGAAATGAAACAACCAGTCACCGAAAGTGTTCCAACAACTGATTGTTTCATAATGTGGTATAATCCCTGTCTCAAAAACGGGAGTCAGTCCCGCATGTGGGGATTATTTAATATGTTAGAGATCATTACCTTTTGAAGATACTATGAATAGCTTTGTATTCGCTACCGTATTTTCTGGGTAAGATCTTTATTTAATATCATTGCCAATTCTGCCTCATTTACAACAGATCCCCATCTAAAAATAATTTCACTATTCAAACCATACTTCAAAAAAAGTGCTTGATAATCTACTTCATGACTATCTTTGTTCAAACCTGAGTAAAACAAATCTTTTATAGCTTCTTCTGAGAGCATAGTATCCCTTCTAGTGGCAATCAAGAAACTCGATTGATACTGATCCATTATCCGCAATGCCTTATCTAATTCATGCTGAGGGACTTTCGCAATACTGACATAAAAATGATTTCTATGTTCATCTAAAAGTAGTTCTGGCCCCTTTTCAAAACCTGAAGTATTTATTTCTGAGTCAATATATTTCCATACTTTTCTATAATTCTCTATTCGAGAATGTATATCACTTACTTTCTTACTCAGGAATATATAAAAATCGTAATTAATCAATTTATCGCTAAAAATTTCGATAAGTTCATTTTGACAATAATGTTGAAAAGTCTTAATTCCGCCATCATCTAAAAAGTAATATCCATTAATACTATATACACTTAACTTTTTAAGTTCATTTATTTCTTGATCTAACCACTTATAGTATTTTGTAACATCTTGTTCGAATTCAAGCTCTATTTTCATTTATAATCCTCCAATGATATCTATTTTTCATAGTCATAGTGGTTTCCATAAATATCATTAAAATGAGCATCTCTATTCTGACTTAAATCGTCTGGGTAGTAATGGCCTCCTGCATGATCTCTAACCACTTTTTCATCTTTAAAGAAATAGTCCTTACCAGGGATAGGGTTACCTCTTTTGTCCACTGCTGGTCTAACTTCTATCGGTTGTTCACTTACTGGTATACCACTTGCCCTTTTAGATTCTCGATAAGCCCCTCTCCTTTTGGCTCCATTAGGTGAAAAATCAGGAGGACGCTGCCCATTTTCAGCTTTCACATATCTTTGATAATTTTCTTTTTTAGCTATTATTCTTTTTGATTTATCTTTAAATTGAAGTTGTTTTAAACTTTTACTTCCAAACGGCAAAAGCATTCCCAGCGCCGCATTCATACTCGCTTCCTGCTGTTCTTTCGAGACCTTATTTCCAAACATATCACGCCCCGTAATCGCTTCGCTGAAGCCGTTGGTGGCGGTGAGGCCATATAAGCCTTTTTGAGATGTTTTTAAGGCGTCAAAGGATTTTTGTGATGTCTTGTAGATGTCGACTGCTCTGACTGCGGCTGATGTGGCTTGAGTCGTTTTATAGACAGCTTTCCCGCCTTTGAAAATGCGTCCTGCCCAGCCGACGATTGGGATATAGCCCGCTGCTGCCATGCCGCCTGCGGCGACGCGCTGTCCTGCGGTGAGTTCTTCGCCTGTGATCGGGTCAACGCCTGTAGCAGCACGTTTTGCATCGTTCACACCTGTCAATTCATTGACGATATTTCCGCCATAATCGAGTGCTTTTTCATGCCAAGGACGGTTGGCGAGGGCTTCTTGTTCCTTTGCGATCTCGCGGGCTTCCTGTTGTTCTTTTTTGATTTGCAGATATTCAGAAGTTTGCTTCTCAATATCGCTTTTTGCTTTGTAGATTTTACTATTTTGATACGCTTTCTTGTCAAAATTCATCGGAGAAATCGCTTTTCCGTCATTTGTGGCATTCATCATTTCTGCGTACAATGCCATTGTAGCCTTCTCCTCAGTCTCTGACAAAGCATATTCATCTTTTAAATGTTGATCAAGCTCTATTAAATCTTTAACCGTTTTTTTTCGTTCATCTTCCGCATCTGCAATCTTTTCATCAAAGGTTTTACTGTCAAATACCTCTAGAGAAATGAGGTCGTCGATGTCTTGAAAAATCGTTTTGAGTGCCTTTTTTTGATCCTTTACGATGCTTTTGGCATTCTTGATTCCCATATGTACTGCATTGTCTAAAAAGTGTTCTTCTACAAAGGTGTCGCCTCCAAAGTTTGTATCATCTAGTGTCCCAGAAACACCTTCATGAAAGGCTTTTTGTTTATCAATGAAGCTGATAAACATGTCTACATTTCCTGCGAGCTCTTTGTAGAAGCTTTTAATGTTATCGGCACCTTTTCCTGTGAAATCATCACCGAGGTTTGCCACGCCTTGTAGTGCCTTTTTTAAATCTATCATTTGTTCGCGGAGTTCCTGGTAGTGTTTTGCCCTTGCGTCCATGGCGCTTGTTAGTGCTTTTGCATCAAGTATCTTGCCCAGAAGAAGTCACTCCCTCCATTATTGATCATAAAGTCTATTTTACCGTTACATTCAAAACGGAAAAATAGGCTAAATGACATAAAAAATGGAATAGACTCTCTATTTAACGGTCAATTAAAATAAGCTAGACAATGCACTTTGCTCTGTCTAGCCATACATCCATTTTATTTATAATCATTGACAGGTCCTTTGTCCATCAAAACCTCAATTTCATTAGAAAACTTCATTTTTAATTTCGGTCTGCGCTCAGAGTTTGGTTTGCTGTAAAGTTCAAGTGGGCGGATGATCACGCCATCATTTGTATTTTGAAGCATACCTGGCACACAAGAATAAATACGATCATTGTCATTGGCATGTTTGGAATGAATCGTCACAGACGTTCCTTGATGATTATCGATACTCATAGATACTCTATATCTATAAAAAGAACCTGTCCCGTTTGATTGAGCAGAATAAACAACTGGAACGACAGCAAGGATATCGTCATTTAAACGTAGTTTAATAACTTCTGTTTTCATTGATTCACGGTCTCTACCAACATCTCCCATGTGCTCTACAGCTCCGTTACCATACCTTTTGAGAGCAGGGACACCTTTCGCACCAAACATAGCCACATCTTATTTGTTTTCCTGACTTCGTATAAATCAAAGCATAAATATCATAATCGGTGCCAGACTCCCATGAAACTGTAGCTGTGATCTCAGGTGTTTTCTCGTTTATGATCGGTTTATGACCTTTGTCTAGACTAATTTTACCTTGAACTTTTTCTAAGCTGATAGGTGCAGCGCACTCTCAAAAGGAGTATCAATATGTATAAAAAAATCATTCCTGTTGTTATGGTAATATTCGGTCTTTGGATTCTTCTTCAAATATCCTTGAACATGAATATCTTTCACAATCCAATGAACTATTTTGTCGCTATTACTCTCTTTTTTCTTTGTATTCAGGCATTAATAAAACTTAAACAATAAAAAATTACTCAGGCACATACACTTTTTTCAAAGGTAATAAAGATCTTGTCTCTGTTGGCATGTCCTCATACCAATGTACAATAAGATTGACGAGTTCTTCTAAGTCCAATAGATGAACTTCATTATGCTTTGCAACAGCTTTTGCATGAGAGGTAAATCCGCCAGTAGAAACAAATAAACTATTTGCATTCATGGGGTTGGCTCCTAATAATTGTTGCACTTCTGGTGCACTGGCTGAAGTTTTTCGATGCTTGACTTGTACTTTAATACTAGGTTTTTCAAACCCAAATGCGTCTTTATAAGCTAATACATCTACACCGCCGTCAGGGCCTTTTGGACTCACACGAACATTGTATGACATAGCTTGCAGTAAGCCCCCGACTAAGTCTTGCATCTTCCATGGGTCTAATTTATCCACCTTATCTGCAATCATCACAGTTGCTTTGCTGACTAAATCCTCAATAATTTCATCTTCCTCGGTTTCATCTTCTGATGCCGGTATAGAAGAAGGGTTTTTCAGTAGGTGTTCAATTTCTTCTCCCCAATCATCTACACGAAAAACAGTTGATATAGAACCGAGGCTGTTTTTAGCTGATTGGCTAAGAGAATCTCGTTTCACTGCGATTGGTTCCCAGTTGACTTGGATATGATTTGGATACATTTTATCCCCTGCTTCTTCATCAAAAAAATGGGGAGCAGTCACCGTACCTACTCGATATTCTCGGCTTTCTTTTATGTATGTAATAATTCGGTCTCCCTTTTGGATTTCTCTACTAAATCTCCATACCTGACTAACCCAACTTCTTCTCGTAAAAGGTTTGTTCTCAGCGTATATGACATCAGCTCGAGCATTCATCTCTTGCTTTGTTTGATATTGTGTTGGATTACCTAATTTAGGCCAACCGATTGATGCTAAGCCTTTCTCTTCCCACATCGTAATTAAATCATTCTGGTCGCCTGCACGAACCATCCACCATTTCGTCATTTACGATCTCTCCCATTCCACTCTTCTTCTTTCTTTACTAAATTATAAGACTTATATCTAGTGAACAAAAGGATATACACACCAATTTTTCCGAAAGAACGTAAAAACCCGAACAAGCATAAACCACGCTCATCCGGGCTTCTATTTTCCTTTATTACACTTCTTCACCGTTCGTGGCAATGACGTTTTGATACCAAGTAAACGAATCTTTTTTGAGTCTCTTCATTGAGCCGTTCCCTTCGTTGTCGCGATCAACATAGATCATGCCGTAACGTTTTTTCATTTCACCTGTTGTGAATGACACGATATCAATGATGCCCCAAGGTGTGTAGCCAATCAGGTCAACACCGTCGTATTCGATGGCTTTTTTCAGTGCTTCGATATGAGAAGCGAGATATTGAATTCGTTCTGGATCGTGAATAGACCCGTCTTCCTCCACTTGATCTATGGCACCAAACCCATTTTCTACGATGAATAACGGGATTTGATAGCGATCGTAAAAGCGATTCAGCGTATATCTTAAGCCTGTCGGGTCAATGGACCAGCCCCAGTCACTTGATTTGATATAAGGATTGTCTACACCATGCGGAAGGGCTCCGTTGACAATGTCTCCTTCGTTATCAGACACTGCATCACTTTTAACCGTTGTCGACATGTAGTAGCTAAAGCCAAGATAATCTACTTTCCCTTTTCGTAAGCTTTCTTCATCGCCTTCTTCAAACGGAATATGATAGCCTTCTCGTTCGAATTCTTTTAGTGCATAGCTCGGATAGTAGCCACGAACCTGTACATCTGGGAAGAAATAGCGTTGTCTCATATATTCTTCAGCAAGCATGACATCCTCTGGATTTGAGGAATATGGATAGATTGGTACGTGAGATACCATTGCTCCAATTTGAAAAGCAGGATTGATTTCTTTGCCTTTTGCTACTGCCCATGCACTTGCTAGTAATTCATGATGTCCTGCTTGATACATGATTTCTTTAGCATTTTCGCCTTCTTTGACTGATACCCCTGAGTTTGTCCATAGGAACAGCGGGTTGTTGACATCCATTTTGTTATTGATTTCATTGAATGTCATCCAGTATGTGACCTTGTCTTTGTAACGATTGAAGCACACTTCAGCGAATTTCGCGAAGTATTCTGCAACTTTTCGGCTTCTGAACCCGCCATATTCTCTTGCCAAATGAAGCGGCATCTCAAAGTGTGACAGTGTAATCACAGGCTCGATGCCATGCTTGAGCAGTTCATCGAATACATCATCATAGAATTGCAAACCTGCTTCATTCGGTTCCGCTTCATCTCCCTTAGGAAAAATCCGGCTCCAGCCGATCGATGTACGCAGGCATTTCAAACCCATTTCGGCAAACATCGCGATATCTTCCTTGTAACGATGGTAGAAATCGATTGCTTCATGGTTCGGATAAAATTTGGTTTCTTCTATCGTCTCCGTAATTTGTCTCGCTACTCCATGAGCACCTGCTGTCATTACATCCACAACACTTGGACCTTTTCCTGCTTCATTCCATCCACCTTCAAATTGATGTGCAGCTAATGCGCCGCCCCATAGAAAATCTTTTGGTAAAGTCATTATTTATTCCTCCTATTTCACAATTGTGATCATGACGTCCGTTGGCTGACATGTCGATAGTTCTTCTACGATCACATCTTCGTACGCTTGTGTATTGGTGATGATGACCGGTGTGACTGTTTGTAATCCTTTGCTTTTAATGGCTTCTTGATCAAATGTCATCAACAAGTCACCCTTCTTCACCTTGTCACCTTCTTTGATCTTGAGTGTAAAAGCTGAGCCATCTAGTGAAACCGTATCAATTCCTACGTGAACAAGTAACTCCACACCAAATTCTGAACGAAGTCCGATGGCATGCTTTGTTGGTGCAAGCATGACAACACTTCCGTCAAACGGTGCATACAATTTATTGTCTGTTGGTTCAATCGCAAACCCTTTGCCCATCGCCCCAGAGCTAAATACGGCATCTGGTACTTCAGATAATGTGAGCACTTTTCCTGCAAGTGGTGCAGTGATTGTTTCTTCATTGTTCATCGAAGCATTCATTTTTTCCTCATCTTGATCTTTGACAGGTGTTGCTCCGGCTGTCTGTTCTACAGTATCTTCCCCATAACCAAACATTTGAATGAGCACAACTGGTAAGATCAGCGCAATGGCGACACCTATTAAGATACCGATGATCGATGTTGGATAATCTGCACTAATTCCGTTCACAATGGTCAGCGGACCAGGCAACCCAGCATACGCAAAGTAATAAGGTGTAAAGAAGCTGGCAACAATGGCACCCACTGCGCCAGAAATACATCCGAAAATAAACGGCTTTTTAAAACGTAACGTAACACCGTAAATCGCAGGCTCCGTAATTCCGAAGAGTCCCGTGATTCCAGCTGACACTCCGACTTTCCGAGTTTCGCGGTTTCTTGCTTTTAAAATAACTCCTAATACTGCGCCGACCTGAGCGATAACAGCGATGGTTTGATATGCCTGGAAGGAGTCACGTCCATATTGTTCAAAGTTGGCGAGCACCATTGGCGTAATGCCCCAATGAACACCGAAAATAACAAGCACTTGCCAGAATCCTCCGATAATGGCACCTGCCAGAGCTGGTACATTTTCCGCTAAGACATTGTATCCGTTTGCAATCCCATTTGCACCTGCTGTCGAAAGAGGCCCAATGAGTAGAATGGTTAACGGAACCATGATGACCATACAAAGAAATGGCACAAATAGCGGTTTGACAACTTCATGAATCCGTTTATTTAAAAATCTTTCTACATATGAAAGAATCCAAACCAAGAACAGCGGAGGCAAAACAGATGACGTATAAACAGTTTCAGATAACGCTATCCCTAAAAAGGTAACGCCTTCACCTGAAGCTACACGTCCAGCAATCTCCGTCCAAGCTGGACTCACAAGCGCTGCTGTACATGCTACTGCGATATACATATTCGTTTTAAAATGCTTGGCTGCTGTGATCGCAATAAAGATTGGCAAGAACGTAAACGGCGCCCAGGAAATAAAGCTAAAGACTTCATACGTGCCCGTTTTCGAAAAGCTTGGAAATAACAAATTAATGAGGATAAGTGCACCTTGCAAAATACCAGCTGCGGCCAAAATATACACAAAAGGCGCAAACACGGCGGACATAGTCGCAATGACACGGTTCAGTACCGTCCCTTTGTTCTCATTAGGCTGATCATCGTCAGACGATTGAAGCTGAACGAGGCTTGAAAAGTGCTCGTATACCTCCCCAACATGCTGGCCGATGACGACCTGAAATTGACCGCCGTTTTCCACCACGGTTATAACGCCAGGCATCGCATTGACTGCTTCCTTGGCCTTTGGATTTGAACGTTTTAGTACCAAACGCAGCCGCGTGGCGCATCTTGCGGCACTCACCACGTTTTCTTCTCCGCCAACTGCCTCTAAGATGTCTTCTGCAAGCTTTTGATAATCCCTCACTTTTGACATATAAAACCCCCCTTTATCACTACTAGTATATGTACATTATAATTATACCGGTACAATTTATCAATACATATATAATTAAAACTAGCATATCAAAGAAAAATCGGGATGTGCTATAATACAAAGACAATAAATCGTGAAAACAAAGAGGAATGGCTATGTTAAAGTATCAACAAATTGCGAGCGATATTGAAAAATATATTGTCACCCATGAGCTGCAGCAAGGGGACAAACTCCCTGTACTTGAAACACTCATGAATCAATTTGCTGTGAGTAAAAGTACGATTATCAAATCATTAGATTTACTCGAAAGAAAAGGGATTGTCTATCAAGTGAGGGGCAGCGGCATCTTTGTGAGAAGACACAGGCGCAAGGGCTACATCAGTCTTTTATCCAACCAAGGGTTCAAGAAAGATTTAGAGGAATTTCAACTGACATCAGAGGTTTTAATGCTAGACACCATCAAACCCTCCGAAGAAGCTGCACTTAATTTAAACATCAAACAAGACGAGGATGTTTTTTACCTCAAACGCATTCGTTACATCAATGGACAAACCTTATGCTTAGAAGAATCCTATTATCGGAAAACCATCATTCCCTATCTCAACACAGAAATAGCCGCCGATTCTGTTTTTAAATTCATCAGTGAAGGCCTCGGACTCAAAGTCGGCTTTTCGGATATGTACTTACAAGTAGGCAAACTGAATGAAACCGAAGCCAAGCACCTCGGACTCAAACAAGACGATCCCGCTCTCCGCGTCGAGACGGTCTTTCATCTTACAAATGGACAGCCCTTCGACTTCTCGAAAATCACGTATAACTACATGCAATCCCAATTTTTTATTCAAGCGAATAATTATTATGGGTGATGGATCGAAAAAGCCTCCTGAGACAATCAGGAGGCTTTCTTACGATTTACCTTTCAATCTTTACACATTCCCTCCTTCTTTCTTGAGAAGAAATGCCGTCAATCGCCACATCACCATAATAAATGTCTATATGATCTCTTTTGCCAATTAGAGCAACCGGAAAAGCATGCTGTTCTTGCAGGCACTTTTCGAACTCATCTGGATGAATCTCTACTTCAATTTCATGTCCAGTGAAAGCATATTCAAACGTAAGCGTATGATAAAGATCCACAAGACAGCGTTTGATCCCCTGTTGAAGACGAATGACATCATGAGAAACAACCTCTGTCCACTTTAAAGAGATAACGAACCCTACGTAACCTGCTTCTTTTTGTATGTTGATGGTCATATCATTTAGCTTCGATCCCGACAATACAAACTCCATATAATAACCATCAAAGACATCGTCTTTGATGGTATTTTCTTTTATTCTATGTTCAATCCACATTTCGCCATCAGGATCCTGACTAAACTTTACTTTGGTAATAGACATTTCTTTTTGAGCTAGATAATCAGACAATTGGCGAAAAGTATTTGGTAAATGAATGGCCTCATAAAAAACGATTCCCATATTGATGTATCCACCCATAGCTATCATGCATCCCTCGCTTTATTTTTTCTTTCATTATACTTTACTCAAACCTGTATTCTGAGAAAACTCATCCCCTTACATGAACACCTCCGATTTAAAGTATCAAAAAGATTCATTTTACGAATGCATTGAACAAACTTATGATAAACGTAACAAGAGTGTATAGGAGGATTCATTATATGAGAGATATTAGGGTGTACCATGTCGATGCATTTACAACTGAGAAATTTGGAGGAAATGCTGCTGGGGTCGTGTTGGATGGTGATCTTTTAACGGAGGATGAGATGCAGAATATCGCCAAGGAGTTGAATTTACCGGAATCTGTCTTCTTGCTGCCTGCACATGATAAAGAAGCTGATTATCGGGTTAAATACTTCACACCGACGGAAGAGGTCAATTTCTGCGGCCATGCGACTGTTGGATTGACTTGGCTTTTGGCGACGGAGCTTGGGCTGGCAAAAGAGAAAACAGGGGTCGTGTTAGAAACGAAGATTGGCAATGTTCCTGTTGTATGGCACGAAGAAAATGGCAAAGTCATCGATGTGGAAATGACGCAGGTGACGCCGAAAACGCGAGATTTTATGATCGATTTAGAAGAGCTTAGTGACATGATTGGTGTCAGCAGTGACCGCATTGATCCATCCTATCCTATCAAATTAGCAAACACCGGAAACTGGCATCTTCTCGTTCCGATGAAGCACCAGGAAGACATTGATCAAGCGGCACCGAACTTAGCGGCTTTAGGGAAAATGAATAAAGAGCAGAATATCACGACGACTCACCTTTATACATTTCATACCACAAAAGAATGTGATCTTTACACGAGAGATTTTGCACCTGGAATTGGGATACCCGAAGATCCGGTGACGGGGGCAGCAAACGGAGCATTGGCTGGCTATCTTTATTTGGAAGGTATCATTTCTCAGCAAGAAACTACTCACTTGAACATTGCCCAAGGAGATGCCATCGGCAGACCTGGCATGCTTCGAATCACGGTCATTCCGAATGAATCAAAGCCGGTGATCAAAGTAGCAGGCGCAGCGGTCATCACCATTCGCGGCGTGTTGACTTTATAAACCATCAGCTTGAATGGGAGACATCTCGTTCAAGCTGATTTTACTTAAAATGATCTTTTACCACTTCGATCCATCTTTTAGCCGATGGCGATGCCGCTTTGAATGATTTGAACGCCAAGTTGATCTCACGATATACGCTCGTCTCAAGTGGGATGACTTTCGTATGAGACATCTGCGGCGGCAAAATTAATGTCGGAATGAAGGTTACTCCAAGCCCTTCTTGAACCATAGAAATGAGCGTATTGTTGTCTCCTATTTCAAACAAAACATGAGGCTTCACGCCTCTTTCTCTTAATAATTTCTTAATGAGCAGGTCACAGCCCGCTTTTGGCATAATGAATGATTCATCATGTAACGAGTCAACTTCTATCACTTTCTTCGTATTGAAGTGATGATCCTCATGCATCAGCACCACCAATTCATCTTGGAAAAGTGGAATGGTTTCGAATTCTCTCGATGGCTGCGTTAAAAAACCAACATCAATCGTACCAGATGCAATCCATTCCTCAATCTCCTCATAACCACCTTCATATAGCTCTACTTGGATATTGGGATACTTTTTTGTAAAACGGTGAATCAGCTGCGGAAGCATTTTTGAAGAAAAACTGGAGAACGTCCCGATCTTAATACTCCCCACTTCCATCCCTTGAATCAACGCCGCCTCCTGCTCAAGCAATGAAGCATGATGAATGATTTGCCGAATATGTGGTATCACCCGCTCACCTGAATCAGTCAGCGACAGCCCGTTTCGATTCCGATGAAGCAGCACAATCCCAAGCTCTGACTCAAGCTTCGCCATATTATGACTGACTCCAGACTGCGTCAAACCAAGTTTCTCCCCGGCTTTTGTAAAACTGCCGCACTCGACGACTGTTAGAAATACTTTGTATTGGAATGTGATCAGTTTGGTCATCTCACTTATGAATTCATCGTTGCCGACGAAGAAGACCTAGACGCCGCTTCATCAGCCTTCACACAATCAATCGCAACAACGAGCGCAATCATTACAGGCTCCATCTCTTCTTTCAAAATATCCACCTTATAACTATCTCCCCAAGTAAACCCTTCCTTCTTCACCTGGCCGATCACTTCGCCGCTTTGCAGCACTTGGAAATTCATATCCCACCAGTTACCTTGCACTTCTACACCCGCAGCATCAATTGAGTATTTTGCTTTAAAAAACGTAAACTCTTTTTTGATCGTCAATACCTCTTGACCACCAACTTCTACTAAAAACTTCGGTAAAAAGCTAAACATTTTCTTCGTAATCACAGCAATTTCTTCTCTCTCTGTATTCAGAATGGTAAACGTCTTCGGTACCTTCATAAAGCTGCCTTCGACCACATACACATCGTTCTCCTGCTGATCCTTCACCGTAAACCTGCCGCTTAGACTAAATACTTTCTGTTTCATGTATAGTTGCTTCATATGAACCTCCGATTAATTTCACAGAATTTATCATTCTTTTATCTTTTCTTTACTTAATTTTGATTATACCAAAAAATAGAATACGTAAAAAACCACCTCACAGGAGATGGTTTTTGGTTACTAATTCATCTTCAGAAGAACTGTTTGATATTTCAAGCAACTTGATTAAAAATAACAAAAGCATATTCATTCAATCGTTGCAACTAACATCTATTCTCTATTGAACAACTCCCTTCATGACTAGTCAGTAATTAACCATTAAAATTTAGAGTATTACTTTATAGTTAATTATTTAAAAATTAGCTTAATATAATCATTTTAACAATCAAGGATGAGTTATTTCCTAACAAGCCCCACAATTTTGCTAAATGGAATAGAGGAATCATGTTCAACAACTAAAGCTTTTGAAAATCGATCTAGGTATTGTTTCTCGTGTGACTTTGGTGAAAGAATGATTAACTTCCTTTTTAATTCCTGCACATATAAATCAAACACTTTTAACTTCCGATTTTCATCAAGCGCGCTATCAAATTCATCTAGTACAATAAAACCTGGTGTAAACGATAAATTTTGTAATAGTGCTAGCGCAAATAGTAATGAGCTTAACGACTCTTCACCGCCGGACACACCTTTTCCTACTCGTCCGCCTCGTGCTTTTACACTAACATCTTCCATCGTCCCCCGATGGCCTTCTTTCCTTGCTTTAATGAATAATTTAAACACATTACGCCCTCTTCTATCTTCATCAACTGTCCAAGACACTTCTCCTTCAAATTGAAACTGCCTCATAAAGAATTCAAATCGATTCCTCACCTCAAGAACTCTCATGTTAATCGTTGTTTCTAACTTGTCCTTTAATTGCTCTGTCCTCGCTCCATTTTCTGTTAATAAATTGTCTAAACGCTTATATTCTTGATTCAGTCTTTCATATTCAGTCATCGCAGCCTTATAATTTTCAGGTGCTTCTGGATCAATCTCAGGTTCATTTCTTGCACCATTAAACATCGTTTTTCCATGATCGCGTTCCGTTCTTAACTCACTAATAGATGGAATTTGATCAGGAAATCGTTCTTGGCTTGCTTCTGAGTAAAGCGGTAACTCGAACTTTTTGATTTCCGTGATCTCTTGCAGGTAACCCACCAACTCTTGCTTCATTCGATCAATTTCATCTTGTTTTTCTTTCATTCGACGGCCTATGTCTTCTTTCTCTCTATTTTTATGTTGTAAGTCATCTTCTAATGCTTCTTTCACTCTCTTTTGTTTTTTGACTATGACAAGATGCGTATCAAGTTCTTCTTCTAAATAGTGGCTTTTTTTCTTGCACCTTTCATACTCTCCATCTATATCAGCCAACTGTTGTTGAAGTGATTTAAATGCTTGATACTTTTCTTTCCTTTTCCCTAACTCTTCGTAAAAAGTTCCTTCTCGTTCGAACAACGTATAATCATTGTTCAGTTGGGCTTTTACGTTATTCAAATCTTGTCTTTCTTGATCTAGCTGTTTTAACTGCTGCTGCTTGCCTGACAATTCCTGTTCTTTTCTTATTAATTGTCTCCCTCGATCTTCCCGTTCGTACTCTTTTGACATAAACGCTTCTGCTTCTTTCACAGATGAAATAACACCATTTAGATTTTGTAGTTGTATCGTTAACTCATTCAGCTCTTTCTCTAATTCCGTACACCTTATCTTCTTTATCTTTAATTGTTGATCAACTTCTTTTTTTCTGGCTTGTAATGATGTTTCACTTAAGATCAATCGGTCTTTTTCTTGTGAACCTCGAATACCCATTTCATCATATAAATATCCATTTTTGATGTGGATGGTCTTATGTTTGAAGAACTGCTCGACCCACCATAATGCTTTGATTGCATGCGGAATGAATTCGTCTCGTACACTTTCCTTCACTTTAAGATGAAGCGCTGGTAAGGATGTAATTGAGCGATCTGGAACTACATTCATGAGGGATACATGGTACAGGTCATTAGGTGGTTCGACTTCTTTCCCTTGAAAAAAGATTGTGTACTTAATCGCATCGAACAGTTGCTCATCTTTTAATTGAGCCTGTTCATCTAGTTCAACTAATTCACGAAGGGGAAATGCTTTCACGTTTCTATTTCTAAAATAGTTGAGTGACTCCTGTTGGCGTTGAGAAAGCTCTTGATTTCCCATCAATAATTGATGTTCGTTTTCTAATTCCTCGACCTCTTTTGATAATGTAAACTGTTCATCTTTTGATTTTTTGATTTCTAAATTTAATTGATCAATTCTCATGCTCACATTATGAGAACTCAGGTACTCATTTAAAAGCTCTTTCATTTTTTTACTATTATTTTTATCTTGCTCTATTTTAAACTTTAATGCTGCTATCTCATTACGTAATTGATTCTCTATCTCTTTTAATTCAACTTCACTTTCCATCATTTGTGAAAGCAAATACGTGTTGTGATCAATCTCTTTTTTCAACCGAATTAGGTTTGTCTTCACTTCCTGCTCCGTATGCCGAATATATTTTTCTTGTTCTGTGATATCCTTTAATTCCTCTTCTCTGATAGCAATCTCTTCAATTTTCTTAGCTTTCTTTTCTTTTAATAAAGACATCTCTTCGTGACCAGCTTCAATATCAACTTCTAACTTTTCTTGTTTAAGTAAAAGTTGATTCATACCTTCACTGTGCTCTGAAAATTGTGCTTGTTCCAACTGAATTTTATCATTTATTTCTTCATAATCAGTTTCAAGCTGATCAATCAAATCTTCCAATAGTTTCTGTTCTTTTTTGAGTTCTTTTTCTAATAAAAGGAGTGCTCTTATATATTGTGTGCCTCCCGTTTTTAGACGTTCTTGATTCTGATTAAAAAGGTATAAGCGTTGTTTACTAATATCGAGACTTAATTTACTGTTATCGACGTTGTGCTTTGTAAGGTCTAACGCTTCCTTGGATTCTTTTAATCTCTCAATGCTTTCTTCCCACTCTTGCTGCATTTGAGAAATACCGTGCATTTCACTAAAAACTCGAAAGCGCTCTTCTGGATTCATAGTCGCAAATTGATTGACATCTTGCTGATACCAAATTAAATAATAGGCGTCAGGATCAATTTTATATTTATAAAGTAATGTCTCTTTATAAGATGAAAAGTTAAACTGTCCGCCGCCAGAGGTATATGTAATTGTATTCTCCCACTCATCTATCTCTTCTCCAGTTGAAATGGTGTACTCCCTTTTCAACAATTGTCCAGACTCTTGTACGATGTTCAACGTAAATTGGATAAACTTTGCTGCATCAATTTTCATCGAACCTTCATTTTGAAACACAATCGAAATTTTAGCTTTCCACGTCTCGTCAGGCAAAAGATTACGTGATTTTAAGCCTTCCAAGTCAACTTTTGAAGAATATAAGACAGCACCTAGACAATAAGTAATGGTGGACTTACCAGAACCGTTTGGCCCAGAAATGAGAATATGCTGATCAGCTCCAGCTAAATCAATTTGTTCCGGACGATAATCACGTATGCCATGAAACGTTAATCTCCAAGGTATCATTGCTCTGCCCCTTCACTCTGAAAATTATAGCGTTTAAAAAACTTCATGACTTCTTCTTTATTTAATTGATTTGAGTGACTAAACTCCGCTGTTCTTCGCAAGAAAGAGTCTGAAAAAATATTCGCACCGATAGCCGTCAATTGAAAAGCTCTTTCTGTTGATTCCGTCTCGTAGTCTTCAATCGCACCGATTTTTTTCAGAGGGTCGATATTTAAATTGATTCTATTATTCGCTTTCTTTGTTTCATGCCCTAAAGCTTCTAACAGTTGATCAAACAATGTAAATTCATGTTGCAGTACTTCCTGTTGATAAAAGATATAAAGTAAAATAGCCAAGCTTTCCTTAGATAACGTGTGACGTGCTGCAGATGCTGTCACTCGCATAAGCACAACCACTTGATCTCGCTCATCATCATAGATGATTTTGAAATATCGACTAATGGCTTGATTAACTCTTTTAATAAATGAGAAAAAGTCTTCTTCACCCGAAATACCTAGTTGTTTCTCGACTTCCTTACGAGATAATCCAAAATTTCCAGATCGAATTGAAGCAGATGATGAAAAAAGAATGTTCATGAACGTCATCTCTTCTGTCTGCGTGAGAATACCACGAATGTTTTGCAACGCATTCAATGGGTTGACATTCAATTCGGTCGTTTCATCATTTGGACTTTCTTTGATGGTCGTTGTCTCTTTTTCGTTTGACAATATCTTTTCCATCTTCATGATTCATCCACTCCCATTCTTTTTCGTACTGTTTATGTTCTCTTATTTCCGTCCCCTTTGATATAACAATCTCTTTATTGCTCACTAAAGCAGAAATAGCAGTTAAAGCATTTATTGCGTCACTCCACTGCTCTGTTGTAGCCTCAATGACAACCTGTTCTAAAGTCGCTTGTTCTTGCTTTTCAAAGTACGCTTCAATCTTTGTTGTATCAATCATTTCTTTTGTTAAAAGCCAATTAGACTCTGCGATGTGTCGCTCTAAATCAACACCAGACACCTCTTCGTTTGCGTATACAATATCCTCTTCTTCCTCTTGAATTGAGTCAATAATAGGTTCATAATTTTCTAAATAATCGACAGCCACCTCAATTGTGCCAGACGTTAAAGGAGAAGCAAACTTCACAGGAATCCATAACCCATCAACTGCCTCATCTTTATATTGATTTTGTTCCATGAAACTTAACAACTGGTAAACATCTGGAATATCTGATTCGAGTGATGGTTCAAACATACTGGAAATGAAACGTCTAATTTTTTCAGGCTGAATATGAGAACTAAATGGGGTATTCTGCATATTCGTAAACTTTAAATATTTTTTAATCATGCCAAGGCTAAGATTTGTCCCTGTTGTAAGAACTTCTGTACCTCTCTGCATGAGTTCTGTAAGAACTAAACTGTCTTCCACTGTTTGAAACTTTTTAAATCTCTCTTCCAGTTTTACATCTAAATCATTCATTAACTCGTGAATCAACTCTAACTGGGGTAAGGCATGTCGATCGGCAAGCATTTCTAACTCACGCTCTTTTAAAAGTGTGATGGCATTTTGTACATGCTTTATCATACTTGCAATTTTGTTCCCACCTGAAATCCCTTGATCGTCATAGGCCTCACTAATATCTGAATCTCGTCTAGCCTGAAACAACGACCTGCCAATCTCATCATTCATATAATAAGCTAATGAATCATTGGCCAGTCGAATCAGCATATCCATCATCCGTTTTCCAACATCACGCATTTTGATTCTTCTCGTTTGTTTAGAAATCCAATTGTACTTGACTAGTACCTGAATTACCTGATCGACTCTTTTTTGAGAAGGCGGCTCCTTATCATCATAACGATTTCGATACCGATAGTAGATTGATTCAGTATTTTCAATAAGGCCACTTAAACCTAGAGCTTCTTCATTTAGCAACTGAATGATTTTTAAAAGCCTAAGTATTTCCCCAGGAGTTTGAAAAAATTGTTGTGCACCTAAATCACTAAGAACCCCACTAAGAGTAGAAATGTCTCTCATAGATTGCATCAATTCTGGTGCTGAGTATGAAGATTGAAAAATTGAAATTAATCCTGAATCCACTTTTTCCAAAGATCGACACCTCCCATCATCTGCTCTTGTTCCATCGTTTGATGCTGAAGGAAATCCGTCAAATACTGTTCATAATGCTGATGATCCGTTGTCACTTCTTGATTTGGCAATATCCACTTCAGCTTTAACTGATCATAAACTTTCAATGTTTCATAAACTTTTCTTGCAATATAAACACCATCTAAATCATAATCACACCAAATCATCACTTGCTTTACCTGACTATGATCTAAAATTTGTGTCATTGCTTTTCGATGTGCCGATCGCAAATGTCCATCCGTACATAAAACATATGATTTCGTCTCTTTTAAAAAATCTTCTTTTGACGCCATACTTGTTAAAATAGCTCGATTTTCAACGATCCAGAAAGTCCTTGCATCTGTATGATAGGCTTCATTTAATATAGATAAGTTTGTGATAGCATGAACTGGTCCAATTTCATAAGAAGAGTATTGTCCCTTCAGCTTTCCAGAAAAAAAGACGGGTGTGATTTGCCCCAAACTCGTTAAGCCCAACTCTTGAATTGGGGTTTGCGACCAGTCCTCTATCTCACTTATAAATTCTTCTTTGTCAGCATCAAATTTTTTTGAACCCCCAATTTCCTGATAATACATTGCACCAATCTCTTTCCAATCAAACGATTCTTTAAGAGAGGAAATATGACAAAATGCGCAAACAAAATGTAGATACTTGAGCCTTTTCATCAGTGGCCAACTGTTTGGAAATGATAGGGAAATCCCCATCTCGCTAGAATTTAATTGCTGAGCCCTCTCTGTTAACTTTTTAATTCCTGATACTCTATTGGGAGATAATGTTTGATGTTCTTGGTCTTTTTTCAGTGCAATTTCGTTCAAACGATCTTGGATCATTAATACATCATTCACCAATTCATCATGCTTTCTTTGATGCTGCACTGATTGATATTCAAATAATCGATAACCCATTCTATAGTGGGATCTACTAACTGTTTTACCATCCTTCTCAAAACGAATCTCCTTGATAATCCAGCCTTCCTTTAACCAATTAAATGTTTCCTGTTCATCTTCATTTAATTCCACTTTTCTATTAGTCGTTAAGGCTAAAGATGCTAGTGCTGGATCTAATGGTAAATCATTTACATGGTGATGCTGGGTAGATACAGTTAATAAGCCTAAAACCCGATATGTTCTTGCTGACCGCTTAATAATGTTGAACTGAGTGAAAAGTTGATCTTGTAATGCAGATGGTAACTCTAACTCTTCTTTGCTTCTTAGGATATAGTCTTCAATATATTGGCGTACCTTTTTATCTATCATATCATTGCCTCTCTACTTGTTTGATGTCTCTATTTAAATGGAAAATTGAGTGTGAATTTGGCATTATCGTATTTCCTCAATGGAGTTTTTTCATATTTAAATATGTTCAGAAATTAAAAATATCTGATCTTCGCATTCATTAAGTTTATATGTATTATTTTACTATTTAACACTATAAATTGGAATTGTTTTCAGTTAAGAAAAAAGAATTGGGTAATGTCTTTTACAGTTCGTGATGCAGAAGATATTGTAGGTTCAGAAATTAAAAAAGCCTCTTTTGAGGGATTAGCTCAAACGAGACTTTTTTAATTTAGTGGTCAAAGTTATGAGTTAAACTTCTTTTGCAAATGGTAGTTGATGTAATAAAATGTTTTTAATCAACATAAAAAACAGAGGATACTATTGAACTTTATAACGTGATTTCATTTATTAACTTTAAATTATCTTTAAAAGTTATTGCTATCTATTTAATAAATATATTCCATCGTATATCCTATTTATATATAAATAGAGGAGTGATAATATGCTTATTCATATCAAGAAAATAGCCGTTGCAGTAGCGTTTATTCTAATGTTCTCTTCTGCTACCTCACCTTTTGTTAAAGCTGAGGAAGTAAGTAAAAAAGAATTTGTAGATTTTGATTTAGAATCTATAAATAGTATTGATGATATCCCTAAAGAACTTTTAGATCCTAATTTCTATAGTGAAGATGAAATTATTGAAATACCTCTTGAGTATTTCAATCCATCACATCCTGATACTATTGATAATATTTTTATAGGAAGTAACTCCAAGAAAGGTGAAATTCATACTTCGGCAATCGCAGCTGCTGCAGGTGTTTACCTCATTCCAGGGATAGGACCAGTTGCTTTAACGGTAACTGGCGCAGTTGTTATTGGTGGAGTTACCATTGCAGCTGGTTCTTGGCTTTATAATAAGATTAGTTATTATTTCAGTAAGAAAGCTGCTGATGCTGCAGCTAAAAAAATCCCAAAGAGTTTAAAAAAATCAGAGGGTAAAGTTGATTTAAAAAAGTTTAAAGACAAACATGGAAAAACGCCAGCCCAAAAAACAAGCGGTACGTTCAAGAATGGTAAATGGGTAATAACAAAAGATGTAGGGAAGCATATAGGTTATAATGGAAATAAAAAAGCTTGGAAAATTGGCAATCCTACACGAAAAGCATCACTAGATAAGTATGGTAATGTTATCAGTGAATAAAAGGAGGAACTATGAAAACAATAAAGTTTTTTGACTGGACAATTCATTTACAACATGATTTAACAGCTGTTACAGATCATAATGAAAAGAAATTGGTCATTTTAGAACCATCAATTGAATTAAACGGTGTGATCTGGATAGATGACAACGATGAGCTACAAATCAAACCGACTTGGGATTGTGTCATTACAATAGATCCAACCAACAAATCACTGACAATCCGGCAAACAGAAGAAGTATTCGGAGATGTGTACGAATGAAAACAGGAGGAACTATGAAGAAAATTACTTTTTATGATTGGACAGTTCACTATCCTGAACATTTAACAGCTGTCAAAGATGATACAGAAAAGAAAATGGTCTTTCTAGAACAGACTGTTGAATTTAAAGGGATTATCCGTATTGATGAGAATGATGAACTGCAAATTAAGCCAACTTGGGATTGTGTCATTATGATTAATGCTAAAAATATGTCTGTTACAGTTCGTGATACAGAAGATGTTGTAGGCTTACCATAAAATAAAAAAGTCTCGTTTGAGGGAAATCACTCAAATGAGACTTTTTTTGTTTAGTATCCATTTACAAAGTCAGTAATAGTTTCTACTTCATCTTCTGTCAATTCTCTGTTCACGTAATCTTGATATTCTTGCGTGATTCTCTGCTGATCTCCACCACATAGATCAGTGTATTTCGCCATCATCCGAAGCTTATCTGTTTCCTGACGAAACTCTTCTTTTGACCACGGTCTTTGGTGTGAAGGAATATACGTATCAGCCTCAAAAGCATCTAACTCATCTAAAAGACGCAAGATTTCTTTCAACGTATAATGTACGTTTTCAGCATACATTTTCGGATAAATGCAATCACCAAGAAACAGGATTTTCTCTTCTTTCACATACACGATCACTGAATCAGCCGCATGATCGCCCCCAACATGCTGCACAACACAAGTGACCCCGCCAAGATCAATTTCCATCCGACGGTCAAACGTGACATCCGGTAAAACCACCTGAATGTCTCGATGATTCTTATATTCTTCTTTTATCGCCTTCGCGCAAAACTCAATCTCCGTTCCCTCCCTCACCCGCTCATCAATCGCCTCATCTGACCAAGAAAACGGAAGAAGCTTCTCCATTTCCTTTCTGGTTCTTGCAGAAGCAATTGAAACCGTATCAGGCAGCGCCGGCAAACCAAAAATATGATCCCAATGCCAATGCGTGAGGACAACGAGATCGGGCTTGGCGTTGTCATGCTTTAAAGTTCTTTGGATGAAATAGTTTGCATGATCTTCTGAATTGCCAGCATCGATCATTAATGTTTTGTTATTGCCTATGACCATGCCTAGGATGGGGCGGTCGGTGTGTGATACTGGTGTGATGTAGGAGAAGGTTTGGCTTATTTTTTTGATTGTATGCATGGTGTACCTGCTTTCTTAGATTGTATATTGAAGTACTACTTACACAGCTGGTTACAAGCCAGTTGTACGTATATGTTATAAGTTTGAAATTCAATTATTATTATAGTCATTAATAATTGATATAGTCTTGTTTGCAACTTCACTTCCAATAGATGCATACAATTTCTTATCACCAATAATATAAAATTCTTCTTTAGCTCGAGTGGCCGCAACATTCATTATATTGGGCTCTGAAACAGCCCATTTTGCTGCTCCACTGCTATTTGAATCTGTTCCTAGGACAAAATAGACAATTTTCGCTTCTTTTCCTTGAAAAGTATGAACAGTACCTATATTTGTTGGTTTACCGTCTTTTCGTTTAGTAAAGCAAATTTCATCTAAAGCTCTTGTAATTTGATAAGCAACATTTCTAAAGGGAGATATTACATAGATATCATCAGCTAAATCTGTATTTGCTTGTAACTGCTTAGTAATTTGGTTTTTTAGTAACTCAGCTTGTTCTTTAACATATTTGTCATTAGCCTTTCCAACACAATGAAGCCACTCTGATGTCCCTTGCACCTCATCTTCATTTTTACCTTGTACCATTAAACCATCATAAGAAATTTCATTAGAAATTGTGAACATTGGATAGTTTGAACGTCTATGTACCCAAAGTGGAATACCAATCCATTCATCTTCGTTTTTTTGGAATCCATACTGACTAGTATCATCTACTATTGTTTGAGTGGATGCATTAGCAGATACAAATTTTTCGTCTACATTATAGTGTCTTCCAATCAAAGTTAAAACATTTGGATCTAAATTTAATACAGGCTTTATTTGTGATGGATCCCCAACAACCATTACTTTTTTACTTCTGAATATGGCTCCAACACTAGCCTGTGGTAGTGCTTGACCAGCCTCGTCAATGAATAAGTTGCCTATTGAATTTTCCTTTAGGTTTTTAAACATTCGACCAAAACTTGCAAAAGTAGTACTGATTACTGGCACAGCGAAATTGATCCATTGCCATGATTCTGAAATTAACTCATGGCCATTCTCTTTCGCAATGTAATTTGATTGTTTATTCCAGATAATTCTTGCCGCTTTTAAATTTCTTACGTTCTCATTGAGGAATTGCTTTTTAACTTTTAAAGCCGAAATAAACAATTCTGATTGTAAAATACGAAATTCTTTTGTAAACCAAGGATTAGACTTTTGAAGTTCTTCGTATGATAGAGAAAAGTCTATTTCCTTAATTTCACTTTGTGATTTGTTCTTTTCAAATGCATCAATTTCTTTTTTCATTTTTCCCAAATCATTATTATTAGCATTCACCCATCGTTCAAAGGTAGATTTTCTTTCTATCATTTGTTTTTGAGTATGCTCTTTTTTAACAGCATTTTTCGATAGATGATTTTCAAGCTGTCTATAATCAATTGTCAGTGTTGTTTTTTGTTGAGTTAGATCATTTAAATGTTCATTCACACTGCTTATCTTTTTGAAATAATGTTCGACTTTAGATTTATTAAATATTTTCTGTAACCATAAAAAACTAGGCTTTTGTGAAGTAAGAACATGATAATTTCGTTCAGCTTGTACTTCTGCCCTTGATAAATTTTCAAGTTCAACAGAAACATTAGATAAAATTTTTTGAAATTTTAATTCCTCTTCTCTAAGTCTCTCTAATTTAGCTTTTGCTTCTTTTTCATTACTAGTCAAAACTTTAAGTTTTTCTTTTTTCTCATTCTCAAATTCTTTAACTTGATTTATATATTTGATATTGAGTTTTCGTATTTTATATAATTTTCGGCTATATTTTTCTACTTTGTCTCTTTCAACTTTTAATTTATTATAAAGCCGTTTGAATTCCTGATATACTCCAATATTCGATTGATCATCTTCCTCTAAATCTTTTTCAATTGCCTCTATGTTGAGAAGCAAATTATTCATGTTGATTGAATTTCCACCTTCTAATGAAAAAACACCCCAATTTTTATCATTGAGCAGTTCACTTATAATGTACCGATATTTCCCAAATCCTTCTCCTGTTAGTTGAGAATTAGAAATATCTTTGAAATAATCTGCTTTCTCTAATTGATCTTGAAAACATTTTGGAATCTCTTCTTTCACCGGTAATTCATTAACGATATTTTGGACTGCTCCATTATTTGAACTTGCCACAATAATATTTTTATCAGAAATAGATCGTGGTAAAACGCCAAGTTTAGCATTTTGCCAATAGGTCAGACTGCCTTGAATCACTTTATTAGAAAGATTTGAAATAGCTAGTGCCTGTTGTACGACTAAATCAGCAAAAATATCCTTCAACAATGTTGTCTTGCCTGTTCCTGGTGGGCCGTTAATACTTCGGATATCGTTTTTTCCGTTTAAAGCTAAATTGACAGCTGCTTGTTGCATAAAATAGAGTGCATAATCAGGGTTTGATGGAAAACGTCCTAACGGATAATATTTTGGTTTTAAAGCAATTTCCTCAAAAATATAAGTGTTAAAATGTTCAGACTCTTTATGACTGTCTAGATTTCTTATATTTCCAGTAAACCCGTTAAAATATCTGTTTATATTTTCAGTATCAATTAACTTTGCCATTTTTAAATCTTCAATAAAGAAGGAATGTAGATTAATATCCTCATTATCCAGATGTCGTATGAATTTATAACGGAAATTATCTATTGAGACGTGATACTTTTGTATAAGTTCAGAAAACACATTATGAAAACCCTCTTCAAATTTTCGATCTATTTCTTCTCTAAATAAATTTTCAACTTTTAAGAAATCATCAGGTAAATTGCCATGTTCGCGGATATAACCGCTCATTGTTAAAAATAATTTATCAGCCACTAGGTTGAGTTGATGATCAAAATATAAAGCGAAAGTAAATTTTTCCGAATTACTTATTTCCTCATAAGTTTTCTCAATATTATATTTTTCTCTCAAAATATCAACAACTTCTTGGAAATTGAAAATACCAAAGTAAAATACGATTCCAGATTTTTTAAAGGACTTATCTGACATATTATTTTGTTGTTTTTGATGAGATAAAAAATTCATAAAGAATTGTTGCCAATCTTTTTCAATATGATGAAATGTCTTTAATAATTTGCCACTTTTATTAATTGAACCTTCTGCTAACTGCTCTATTGTAATCCATGCATTCAGAATATCTTCTTTTTTATTCATGCTATATCTCCTGTTATCGAGCATATTTAAATAATGACAATTATACTTTTGAATAGTCTTTAATATTAAATAATAACATACTTTTCCAGTGTCGCTCAATTGATTGTTCAATCGAATTGTAAAAGGCAAATGCCTCTCTTTAGAACTTTGTGAATTTGCAATAGGAGATAATTAAAGAGACACTTACACTAGGAATGGGAGTTGAAATACTTGAACATGAAATTAACAATCACCAGTACCTTAATGAAGAGACTTCACTAAATGTATTTTAAATTAAGAGATCCTTTTATAGTTACATTTCCTCTGTAAACATTAGATTATTACACTTCTAATAAAAAATAAAGCGTCATTCAATAAAATTGAATGACGCTTTATTTTTAGGGTAAGTATGATGGATGAAAATTAATGAAAAAGGCTTCCCACACACCTAGCCTAGCTTCGCTAGGTGTGTGGCAATCTTTTTCATGTTCTGGCACGCAGCTGTGAGGAGAACTTGCTCACTCACGTTTTGTTTTCCCCTCAACCGGCAGTAGCGAAGCCCATGCAGTTGTTTTGAATCTGCAAAGCTTCGCTCTATTTTTTCTTTTCTTTTTTTATATAGCTCTTTTCCAGAGACAGTTAGACGATTCTGTCTGATCTTTTCTTTATGTTCTTCCCATATGTGTCTTGAGATGACTTTTTGATGATTTTTCGACCTTGTGCATCTTTCAAGGAAAGGACACGATGCACATTTTTTAGGATCTGATTTGTAGAATCGATAACCTTTTCGATCAGTTGTCGTATATAAAAGCTTCTCACCCTTTGGGCATATGTAATGATCATGTTCAGAATCATACTGAAATTTCCACTTCTCAAATAACCCTCTTGTTGGATGAAAACGTCTATGGGCAATGACACCAAAAACATGTCGATCAGATAAACCTTTACAGATTGGTGTTGTCAAATAACCTGAATCAAGCGCAACAGCTTCTACTTGAAAACCAAATCGTGCGATTTGGTGATCTAATCGATCAAGATACGGAACAGAATCATGGACATTTCCAGGCGTGACATGAGCATCAGTGATGATATTATACTTCATATCTGTTGTCCGGTGGTCTAGGTAGAAAAAGCCTTCTGGCTTGTTTTCACGATAAAGATAGCCACTTTCAGGATCAGTCATACTTTGACGAATGTCTTTTTCTGTTTTCACCTCCTCCTTTACCTTTAAGAGCTTTTTTCCATGTGCCACCCGATCTTCTTGGACTGCTTCTTCTAATTCATTGATATAGTTCTGGGTATCTTGTTCAATCGTTTTTCTCGTATATTTATGTTTATTAGCATTAGCTTTAAGATGAGTTGAATCAGTAAAAAGAACGCGACCTCCTACCATATCATGATTGATAGCTTGAAGCACAATCTCATCGAAAATGTCTTGAAAAATCGTTGTATCTTTAAATCGAGTACGACGATTCCAGCTAATGGTCGAGTGATGAGGAACGGGGTCATTGATGTTCAAACCTAAAAACCATCTATACGCCATGTTATAGTAAATTTCTTTTTCGAGTTGTCTTTCAGAACGGATACCGTACAGGTATCCGATAAACATCATTTTGAACAAAATAAGCGGATCAAGAGAAGGACGGCCTTTATTCTCACTATAATAGGGTTTTACTTTATCTACGATAAATGAAAAATCAATGTACTGATCAATTTTACGAAGCAGGTGATCCTCTTCGACCAGTTGATCTAGCAATACAAATTCGGCTTCATGCTGAGAAGAATTTCTAGTGTGGAACATGGGAAAAACACCTTCCTTAAGTGGGATTTCTCTATTATAAAATGAGGAGATGGAAAGTTTAAGGGGAAAAATAAAGCTGTCGAGATTTTCTCGACAGCCTGAGCGTCATTTAATAAAATTGAATGACGCTCATTTAAGCTATTTATTATCTAATTCATTTATCATTTTTTTGAGTTGTCAATACATCTATTACAATTAGGACTTAACAAATCTCTTGTATTCCCCATTTCCAATAAGCTCCACTTAATAAACAACTTCTCCAAAACGTTTCAAAATAATGCGAATAAACTTCAACATTGATTTCAAGACCAATTACACAAGATAATACGAAAGACACACTTTAGCATATTGGCTTCTTGTTAAAGTAAACCAACTAATTATATTTGTAGATTTAACCTTTCTTATCTATTAATAAATCTACTATTTTACTTAATATACGATTTTAATTAAATGGTTTTACAATAAATTCATCATCCACTAATTTATCTATTAAATTTGTGCCTTTAGCTACTTTATTATTGCCTCCAAGTTTCTGATATTTTTCATAAACATATTCAGCACATAATTTAATTTTTTCCTCAGTAATATCATCTACAATAAAGTTACCTAATTGTTTTGGTGAAATATCTACAGATCCAGAAATTTTAGCGGAACAAACATACATTACATAGAAGGAAATATCTGATTGTTCGCTAATAGAATAAACACCTAGATTATTTATAAAACTTCTAACTCTTTTTCCAATTACCGCAGCATTATAATAACTATCTAATATTCTATTATTTAAATATAGTTGTTTGTATGTTTCTTCATCGTTTAATAGTGTAGAAGGTCTTGCTCTAGCATAATTAGGTTTCCTTAAGAGAATAGATATTAAACATTGAGCTAAAAAAGGAATACTAATTATCTTATCTTTAGGTTTACCTTCATTTTTATAAAAGTTTTTCCTTCTATCATAAAATAACCCCCTTGTTTTCATATAATTCTCAATCTCTCTATGAATACCATCTGTACCTCTTAATATTGCTTTTGGAATTGTTGTTTGACTGTTTGTAGCCAATATAATATTATCTCTTGAGGCATCAGTATCAGGAACTATTATCCTTAATAAAACTTTTCTGCTCTCATTCTTATTTTCTTTTTTTGTGGAAATCAGATAATTATATATTTCGGTCGAGGTTTGCAATCCATTTACTATTTCTGGATTCTTTATTTCAAAAACTTTAGTCGACTTTTGATCAATTTTGCTAGCCAACATTGTTATTCCATTATTCAACCACCAAAAATCTTCTTTATAATCGATTTGCTCTAAGGTTGCAGCGATTTCTTTATTAACAGTTATATTACCTTGATAGTCTCGAACATTAGCTTCAAACATATGTTTTATCAATTTATCATTTTCATTAGTAATGAATTTAAAATACTGGTTAAGATCAGCTAATACAATATATTCTTTTTCTTCTTGTACAATTATTGGTGTTTCAGAAATATGTAAAACAAAATCTGTTTTAGAAGGTGCATCATATAATTTCAAAATTCTTTCTGCATTAATATATTCCACATCGACATCGGTATTGGGACTGGGAAATAAAGTTTTAAGCTTGCTCATTAACTCTGTTGCCTGTTGCTTTACATTGGGATGTACCTCATTTCCTAAACTCACATAAATAAATTTAAAGCTAACTATAGGTGATTTAGTTATTAAACTTAAGAATGTATTATGAAACCTTGCAAAGAATTCTAAAACATCACTATTGTAACGATTAGAAAAATCATTATCTTTAAATGCTTCTATTTTAAAAAGATTATCGACAATACTCTTCCACTTATTAAAAACATCTTCTCTAAAGGATGTTTCAAATTTCGATTGTATTATGTATAAATCTAATTTAGGGTTTCTTTTAATATTTTCCAACGGTGTGTCATCATAAATCAATTCTTCATTTACAAATAAATAAAGACCATCACAACCACCGTCATTTCCATTACCAACGATACCTTTTTCAAGTTCTTCATCACTTAAATCAAAAGCTTTTAAAATTAAGCTTGCAGAAAAATTTTCAAAATAATCATGTAGCAATTTGTTAAATTTTGATGAATTAGACTTAATATCTTCCTGCCTATCTAGTAAACTTTCTTCAAAGCTCTTTTTTATTAATTCACTGGCTATTAACTGTGAGTTATCCATTTTAATTGCCATATATAAAATCCCTCCCTAACCATTTAACATGTAATTTAAATCATTTCAAAAAGTTCAATTAAGTTGATTTCGCCGCAGTTACTTATGATAAGGCTCCCCCCGAACAATCCGAAACGCCCGATAAATCTGCTCCACCAACACCAACCTCATCAACTGATGCGGAAACGTCATCTTCGAAAACGACAACTTCTCATTCGCACGCTGCATGACAGCGTCGCTTAATCCAAGGGATCCGCCTATGACGAAACATACTTTGCTTTTTCCGTATGTTGCCAGCTTATCTATTGTATCGGCTAATTCTTCGGAACTTTTCATTTTTCCTTCGATGGCGAGGGCGATGACGTGGGCGTCTGGGTTGATTTTGCTTAGGATGCGTTCGCCTTCTTTGTCTTTGATGATTTTCATGTCTTGCTCGCTGAGATGTTCGGGTGCTTTTTCGTCTGCGAGCTCAATGATCTCGATTTTTGCGTAAGCCTGTAATCGTTTTGTGTATTCGGCTATGCCTTGCTTTAAATATTTCTCTTTTAATTTTCCTACTGTGATAATTGATATATTCACAGGTCATCCCCACCTTAAGAACAAGTTATTCATATAAGTTATCAACAATTGTGGATAAAATTTGTGTATTTTGTGTCCGATCATTCGTTCCCCACTATATATATTGCAGGTTCATCGCACAATTCACAGGTTGTGGATAAACTGTGTGTATGTTCGATTTTTCTGAATTCTGGTGGCATTTCGTGATCATCTATGTACATGTCTAGTACGGTTTCTATATGTTCTGCACAAGCATAAAGTGATTTGTTCATAAGTTTCTAATTCCTCCAATATATTGTCTCGTTATTCACAAGTGTTTCGCTCATTGTTCAATATAACCGATTTATTCACATGTTAATAGTCTTTTACCATTTTCCACACCTTTTATCCACAAACCAAATAAAAAAGCCTCCACTCCTGTGAAGGCTTCCTTCTATAGAAACGGATTATAAAATCTCGTTCCTCGAACCAATGTAATCACTAGCGAAACGATCATTACCACACCAACAAATATGAACGCCACATAATCTGCTTTTTGAAAGTCTTTCGCCGTAAACCATGTGCGCTTTTTATGCTTTCCAAATCCGCGCAGCTCCATCGCATTGCTGATCGTTTCAATCCGTTCTAGGCTAGAAAATATCAACGGCATTACAATCGATAGCGCATTTTTGATCCGTTTTCCCAGTTTTTCATTCTTCGACAAATCAATGCCTCTTGCTTGTTGAGAAATCGCGATCGTTCGAAAATCACGCTGAATATCTGGAATATAGCGCAGAGCAATCGCTACCGCATACGAAATCCGGTAGCTGACCCCGATTCGGCTGAGCGATGAGGCGAATTCACTTGGATTTGTTGTCACAATAAATAAAAGCGCTGCTGGCATCACGGTCACGTATTTCAGTGTAATGTTCAATTGATAGAAAAGCTGTTCAAGTGTGACATTGTACCAGCCTGCAATGTGAAACAGCTCATGCTTTGCTCCGTAAATCGCGACGCCTTGCTGGGGTGCAAAGATGTAAATGGCGATGTTATTGATGACAAGAAAAATCGCCAAGACAATCACTACAAAAGAGATATCACGAAATCGTACGTTTGATAGCTGAAAGAACACGATACTGGCAACTAGCATAAACACTAATACGCCTGTATCATACGTGAGCATCGCTGCGGATGACCAGAGGATAAAGCAAATGAGTTTGGTTGCCCCTGTCAGCCGGTGAATCGGCGACGGGCGATCGATATAGGACAGCATGTCTACAGCCATGTCATTCGTTCCTTTCTGTCAACCTCAATGAAGCGATCCACGAGTTCATTTGGATTTGGCCAGTCTGCTTTCAGCGCCAGTTCATACAGCGATGTTTCCTTTAAACTCGCCTTTTGGACTAGCAGCTGATCTGTCAGCACTTTGGCAGGTGTATCATCTGCGATTTTTTCTCCATCAGAAATAACAATGGTTCTTGTTGTGTATTCGAGCATCAAATGCATATCATGTGTAATCATCAAGATCGTGACGCCCTGCTGATTTAATTGCTCTAAAAACGTCATCATCTCTGTGTAATGTCTAAAATCCTGTCCGGCGGTTGGCTCATCTAGAATGATGATTTCTGGCTCTAATACAAGAATAGATGCAATGGTGACGCGCTTTTTCTGTCCAAAGCTGAGAGCAGAAATTGGCCAGTTCCGAAATGGGTATAAACCGCATACTTTTAAGACTCGCTCCACCCGTTCCTTGATGTCTTCATCCTTTACGCCTCTTAAAACGAGACCAAATGCGACTTCATCAAAGATCATTTGTTTAGAAATCATTTGATTTGGGTTTTGCATAACAACGCCGATTCGTTCGGAGCGCTGTTTGATTGTGTCTCCTGTGATGTCATCGCCATTTAGATGAATGGTCCCTTTTGTTGGCTTTTCGAATGCACAGAGCACCTTGGATAGTGTCGTCTTTCCTGCCCCATTGGCTCCTGCGATGCTGATCATTTCTCCTTTTTTGACGGTAAAAGAGATGTTGCTCAGCGTGTTTGGTCTTGTCGGATAGTCAAAGCTCAGCTCACGCAACTCTAGTAAATCTTGCGCTGCATTCTGCTCGACTGGCGGCTCAGACGCTTCCATCCATTGCTCGATTTTCTCTTTTTCCTCGTCATTTAAGGTGAGATGCTGTAAATTAGCGATCTGATCTCCTGCTTCGACCGGAATGCCTGCATATTTCATGGCTTTCACATATAAAGGCTCACGTAAATACGTCGCTTCTAACACATTGGAGGCGAGCAATTCATCTGGTGTCATATCCGCTGCAATCGTGCCGTCATTAACGACGATGATGCGGTCGACTTGGCGGAAAAGAACGTCCTCTAACCGATGCTCGACCATCACGACGGTTTTTTGCGTTTCTTTTTGTAGTCGATCGATGAGGTCGATGACTTCTTTGCCTGTTGCGGGGTCTAGGCTTGCAAGTGGTTCGTCAAACAGCAAAATGTCGACTTCGTTCACAAGCACGCCTGCGATGGAGACACGTTGTTTTTGACCACCTGACAGCTCATGCACGGATGATGCAAGCTTGCCGTCTACCTCTGTTAATCTTGCCGCTTCTTCGACACGTGTTTTCATTACTTCGCGGGTGACTTGATCATTTTCAAGTGTAAATGCGATATCTTCTCCAACGGTCAGCCCGATAAATTGTCCATCAGGGTCCTGTAGCACCGTTCCGACGAGCTGTGAGAGGGAGAAAATGTTCTCTTTCTCTGCATTCTTCCCGCCGATGTGAAGACTTCCTTCCATAGAACCTTTATAAGACGCAGGAACTAGCCCATTGATACAATGGGCTAGTGTGCTTTTACCCGATCCAGACGGGCCTGCGATGAGGACTTTTTCTCCTTCATAGATGGTCAGGTTAATATCTTTCAATGTTGGTTCTGCCTGACTGCGATACTTGAATCCGAAATGTTCGAATTGAATCATCGGTTTCTTCATTTATGTGTTCCACCTTGCTTCATGATGTTTCCTTCGATAGGCTGCCGCTTTTGCTTCTTGTTTTCGCATAAGCCGCAATGATGATGGTTCCTAGTACACCGACTGTGATGATGTTTGAGATTCCTGCGGTAAAGCCTTGAAAAAATACCTTTTTTGCTGGCTCAGCATAAATTGCGATATCGAGTAATGGTGCAATAACAAACCAGCCAATTGCCTGCACACTGATTTGCACTACATTGAAGAGCGTGATTTTTTTCCAGCCAAAGTCGCCTTCTTCTACTTTTAAACGGTTCGAAATGAAGCCGATCAATAACCCAACAACACCTGAAACGATAATCCAGCTCCACCAAGGGCCGAATGTGGTCGCATCCTTAATGAGATGACCAATAAATCCAATCAATGCGCCTGCAACAGGACCAAATAGCACAGCCATTAATGCAAGGAATGCATACGATGTCTCAATTTGTGTATTCGGAATCCCAGTTGGAATGGAGACGAAGCGTCCTAAAATGACAAAGACGGCTGCGCCAATTCCGATGGCAACGACAGTTTTCGTTGAAAGTTGTTTACCTGCCATGATGTATCCTCCTCTTATTCGTATATAATGCGCGGAGCTTTGCGAATCGAAAGGCGCCAGCCTGTGCCTGTACCGATGTTATAAGCCTTTGCAAATGACCCTTGATTGATCGCCACGCCTAAATGGTCGAGTGAATTGACATATACGAGTGGTTCGCCTACCTTTAAATCGGCAAAAGATCGTCCATAGGTCATGATATTTTTATACACATTTTTCGGCCCGTTGGCAATGGTAACTTCTATTGCATCACCGTAATTAATTGAAAGTTGTTCAAATAACGTGTGATGAATGTTTGTCCATAGGTTTCCGAACCTCACGTCTAAAATATCAATCGTTCCTGTGATCACTTCTTCTTTCGCATAAGCCTGTACGACTGGAAGGTGAATAATTTCATCAATATTCGCCTTTGGTCCAACCTCTTCAAAAGAAATCACTCCTGAAGCGATTCTCGCCCCTGTATACGCATAAATGTCTCTCCCATGGAATGTATGTGATTTTCCCGACTTCGGCAGCCGGTTAATGGTTTCATCTAAATAACGGGCTTCCACTATGCCAATATCCTGCGCGACGTGTGTAAGTGTCCCGTTATCTGGAGTAATGATGTAGTGCGAGCTTGTGGTTTTGACGACAAGACTTTTTCTCTCTGACCCAACTCCCGGGTCAACGACGGATACGAATACCGTCTCTTCTGGCCAGTATGTGACGGTTTGGAGCAGGCGATAAGATGCCTCCCAAATGTCATACTGCGGAATATTGTGTGTTAAATCAAAAAGGCGGATATTGCTGCTTACCGTATTTGCCACTCCGTACATTGCGCTGACTGCCCCATCATCAATGCCGAAATCTGATTGTAAAACCAATGCATGTTCACTCATGTCAATCTCCCTTTCATTTGAAAAAATGGATGTGGTGTTTCACGTGGAACATTTGAACATTTGTATGAAAAAAGTGGACAATAAAAAATACCCCATCCTTATCTTTGAATCATAAGGACGAGGTATTTGTCTCGTGGTACCACCTTTATTTACTGTTTGCTTGCGCTAAACAGCCTCTACAAGTACAAAGCTCCAATCTGGCTCATATACTGTGGTTTTGATAACGAGTACCAACTCTCGTCGTCACCTACTAATATCATAGATATGTTCAGCACGAGGCTCAGAGACCATTTTTCTAATCATTATTTTTGCTTCTTTTCAGCTGCCGAAGCTCTCTGTGAAAAAATTGATGATTGTACTTTCTCTCGTCATTGCCTGTTTATCTATCTTGAATTAAAGCTATCATACATGATGTTTTTTGATAAATCAAGATATTTTTCTGAACATTTTCAAAAATGAGTCAACTGATACTGGAAGAGCCTTCTTTTTATAAAATTTAAACAAATGTTAAAGAGTGAGATATGGTGTCTTTCTGTTCTAGCGGTATAATAAAGATGAAGGGAGGTACAGCTTGTGTGGACCATATGTATGAATGAGTTTAAGCAGCTCTTCAAAAGTACAAAATCCATTTTAACAACTGTTATTATTTTCATTTTATCTACTTTTGTTTCAACTCTACCGTTTATTGCTACTCATCAGGACAAATGGGAGCAGGCAAAGGACCCTTATTCTATTGGGAATGAACTGGTGATGTCGGTATTTGGTTTCTTCCTTATTTTTTTATTGTCGCACGATATTTTGAGCCGAGAAATTCATTTGAAAACCATTCGTTTTCTCGTCAGTAAAACGACTCGTTTGAACATTATTATCGGGAAATATCTTGGACTGATGCTGTTTTGGCTCAGCTGTATTATGACGACATACGTACTGAATATGGTAATTTCACATCGTTTTCTGTTCTCTGATGCGTTAAAAATCTTAACCTTTATCAGTGTTGGTATCTCATGTGCTTTATTTTTGTCCATGCTCTTTCCAACACCGCAAAAGTCAATGTTTGTTGGGATGTTGTTTTCCTTTCTTTTCCCGATCGTCAGTATGATATCTATTCTTTCTTCAGAACGGTTGATTCATTGGTTCCAATATATGACGCCTTATTATTATGCTCGCTGGAGTGAACCGCTGACCTATGTACTCTTGAATACAGCTTTGACCGTTGTCTTACTCATTGGAACAGCACTTCTGTTTCAAAGGAGGGATGTCTAAATGCTTCATACAAACGGCCTCACCAAAAAATATCGTACAAAAGTCGCAATAGATCACATTACCCTTGATGTTCATCAAGGTGATATTTTCGGGCTCATTGGACCAAAGGATTCTGGTAAGACAACGTTTTTCAATATCATTACGGGAATTTCCCGGCCAACCTCTGGTACGTTTACGATGATGAATATGCCTTCATTAAAAAAGGTGAGACAGCATATTGGTGTTCTGCCTGAATATACGGATTTATATGAAGGGCTCACGGCACTTGAACATATTGCCTACTTATCAAAAATCACCGGGACGCGCCAGAAAACGAGTGATTATGAAGAACTGCTCGAATTGGTTGATTTACATCACTATCATCAGGAAAAGGTCGGTTCCTTTACACCTGGTATGAAGAAACGGCTTGGAATGGCGCAGGCTATCGCCCATCGTCCTGAATTTATTTTACTCGACGAGCCTTTTGCTAATATTGACGCAGATTCAATCTTGCACATTCAGCAAGTCATTGAAGCGTTGAAAAATGAAGGGAGTACCATCTTTTTAACCGCTGACCGCCCTAGGTTCACAAATAGTATTTGTACAAAAACGGCATTCATTTCTGAAGGTAAATTAGTGTCCCCTCCTACTCATCCTCAAGAGATAACCATCACATCCTCAAACATACGTGCAGCCTTCAAGCATGCGTGGATTGATGATGAGGTGAAACCTGTTCTCACGCAGTACTTACAAACTGTCGGAACAGATCTTGTGATCAGTGATAACGAGACCTCATTGTTGATTCGTTCAGAAACCCAAGTCCCTGCGATCATCCGCGCTTTCGTGAAATGCAAAGTCGATTTATACAGAGTCACGACTCAAGATGCCATAAGCTCCTCATAAAAAAGCACCGCATGCGATCGGGACTGACCCCCGTTTTTGAGACAGGGATCAAAACACCTTTATACAGCCAATTGCCGATAGTTTATCGGTGATTGGTTGTTTAGTTTCGTTTGAATACGAATGTTGTTATAATAATAAATGTATTCTTTGACAGTGCGTTCTACGATGGTGGTCGTAGTTCGATCAATCCTGTTAAGATAGAACGTTTCAGACTTTAGTGAGGAATGAAACGATTCGATGGAGGCATTATCAGCGGGTGTCCCTTTACGGGACATACTCATGGTAATGCCTTTTATATGAACAGCTTTCTGATACTCGTAAGATGTATACACAGAACCTTGATCGCTATGTAACACGCAGTTCTTAGGCAATGCTGGTAGCTGATCAAGTGTGTTTAAGATAAAGTCTGTATCCTGCTTATCACCAATATTAAAAGCAATCACTTCTCCATTATACAAATCCAATATACTGGAAAGGTACAATGGTTTCTGTCCATAAGGCAAATACGTGATGTCCGTTACTAGTTTTTCAAGAGGGCGATCAGACTGAAAGTTCCGATCCAGTATGTTTCCGGCCACGGCATAGGGCTGCCCATTCTTCTTACGCTTTTTCATTTTAACACGGCATTGCCACTGGTTTTTCTGCATGATACGTTGAACAGTTTTATGGTTAATACGCATTCTCATTTTTAGTATGGCTGTGATTTTTCGATATCCATATCGATACTTGTGCTTTCGGCACAACGTGCCGACCTGTTTCTCTAGTTGTCTTTTAGATTGATTCTGATTCAGCTCCTTTTTCCATCTATAATACGAAGTGCGTAAGATGCCTAAATGGACACAAACGTCCTGTACCGTCATCGTTTTGCGAAATTCTTCTACCAGTTTGATTGACGTTTCCTTATCAACTTCCTTTCCAATTCGTTGTACTTTTTTAAAATTTCATTCTGTTGGCTCAGATAACGATTTTCCGCCTGCAGTCTCTCTAATTCGGAAGAGTACTCGGGACCCTTTCCATAGGTATATTGTTTTCCAACAGGCTGTTCGAACCGGTGTGTATCCCCAGCCTTATGCCACCTCATCCAGGTCTGAACCTGCGTCTTATTCTTGATATTCAATTCCTGCAAGATTTCTTTCATAGGTACGCCTGCCAATCTCATTTCTACAGCCTTCTGTTTGACTTCAACCGGATAACTCACTCTTGTCCCCATAGAAAAAACACCTCCATGTTTTATTTCGGATCACAACGATCCGTTTTGAAACTTGAAGGTGTTTTTTATTTGTCTCATTTTATGGGGTCAGTCCCATCCGCACGGTGCTTCTTCTTTGTTATAAAGGTTTGCTCATATAGATTCCGGTTTCTGCAAATCCCGTCTTCTCGTACAGTGAACGGGCAATTTGATTGTGAGCAAAGACATGCAGTGAGAGTTTTTGCACGCCTAATGACTTTGCCTGTTCCTCTAATGCAGCAATGGCCTGTTTTGCAAAGCCTTTTCCTCGATAAGCTTCGAATAAAATAAAGTTATAAATAAAACCTTCGTGCTGCGGGTGATTCGGGTCATAACAAAGCCATACCCAGCCAATTGCTTCTTCCCCGTTCAAGAAATTCCATAGCTCATGATGCTCTGTCTGTAGGCCTTCAGGAAGGAGCCGATCAAATTGTTCTTCGGCGTTTGCAAGTGATTCTTCCTTCTCCCAAGTCCCTGCGAGTACCTTTTCTTCTGCGTACCGCTGAATGGCCTTCTCCATTAATCCATCGTAATCCGCTTGTGACATTGGTTGTAGTGTAACCAATCGTACCGCCTCCTTTTCTCCATCATATGATGAGCATGCAAAAAAAACCAGTCCCATCAAGGAACTGGTCATCCGCCGAATCGGTCGGTTTGAGAAAGTTTGATCTCTACTGATTTTTTCTTTCCGCTTCGGTAAAACTCCACTTTTACCTTGTCTCCGACTTTCTTTTGATATAAATACTTACGAAGGTCTACGATATTCTGTACACTCTTGCCATCAAAGGAGGTGACGACATCCAGCTCTTTTAGCCCCGCTTTTCCTGCCGGAGACAAGGGCTCAACACTCATCACGACAACTCCTGATGTGATTTTAGACGGCAGCTTCAACGTTTCCTGCCAGTGATAGCTCGCAATATCTGCTAAGGATTTCATGCCAACGCCTAGATACGGACGCTTCACCTCTCCGTAGCGTTCTAAGTCTTCTATGACAGGGATGACGAGGTTTGCTGGGATAGACAGTCCAATACCTTCTACCTCTGATTCAGCAATCTTCATTGAGTTGATGCCGATTACTTTTCCGTCCATATTGATTAAGGCTCCACCGCTGTTACCTGGATTGATGGCGGCATCTGTTTGCAGTACCTCCGCATTCCAATCCGCCTGTCCGTCTCCATTCGAATCTACAGGAATCGCACGTTCCGTTCCTGAAATGACACCTTGTGTGACAGAGCCTGCGAATTCAAGCCCTAATGGATTTCCAATGGCGATGACTGGCTCACCGGGCTTCACATGATCTGAATTGCCAAATGTAGCGGTTTTTTTGATCTTATTACTTTTGACGGTGAGAACCGCTAAATCCATAAGCTGATCACTACCGACAAGATTGGCACCAATTCTTGTCCCATCCTGAAGGCTCACTTCAAGCTGGTTAGCACCTTTAATGACGTGGTGGTTGGTCACAATATAAAAGGTGTCACCCTTTTTCTTGTAAATCACACCTGATCCGCTGCCTGCCTCTCCGCCTTCCTCCCAAAAGCTCGATTTTTGGATGTTAATGACGCCCACAACCGTATCTGACATATTAGACACGACTTTCGTGACCGCATCATTGACGTTCACATTGACAGTCTTTAAAGGGCCTTGTATGGCTTGCCCATCTCCGTTTTGCTGCCACCCAAAGGGACTGCCGCTCTGTCCTGACACATAAGGAAAAAAGAATCCCATTAAAAAAGCTCCTACCAATACACCGATCAGACCAGATAGGAAATATCCTTTTCTGCTTCGTCTCGGCTTCCACTCTACATCGCGATAATCCACTATGTTTCCTTCCTTTCAGTGAATAGATGATGTATATAGTGTTGGTAAGAAGCTCTTATCTTAATCATCCGATTGTAAAAATCATACGGCGCAAAGTGGGGTTGCTTTTTTCGGGTCCGTATCATATAAATCAAAGCCATCCCCGACAACAAAGCCTTTCATCTCAAGCGTCTGCTGGACCGCCATACGGGCTAAATCCTTCATGTTGTTGTCTTGACTCAAGTGAGCCAAGTAAATGCGTGAGGTGGCATCTCCAATCACATCTGTCATCGCAAGAGCGGCATCTTCATTTGAAACATGCCCGACATCGCTCAGAATTCTGCGCTTAATGCTCCACGGGTATCTGCCCATTTGCAGCATACCGACATCATGATTGCTCTCAAATACAAATGTATTGGCTGACTGAATGATGCCTTTCATACGGTCACTCACATAGCCTGTATCCGTCATCAGGGCAAGTTTACGCCCGCCATAATGGAACACGTAAAACATAGGCTCAGCCGCATCATGTGAAACGCCAAAGGACTCAACATCGAGACCGCCAAACGATTGAACGGTTTCCATATCAAAATGGAATTTTTGCTCTGTGTCAATTTTCCCGATATGAGACTCCATCGCCTGCCATGTTTTCGCATTTGCATAGACAGGAAGCTTGTACTTTCTTGCCATGACACCGAGCCCTTTAATATGATCTGAGTGCTCGTGTGTCACAAAAATGCCGTCCAAGTCTTCAGGCTTGCGGTCGATTTGACCAAGCAGCTCGACCATTTGTTTGCCGCTTAAACCCGCATCCACTAAAAAGGCATGCTCGTCTGTTTCTAAATAAAAAGCATTCCCCGTACTTCCGCTCGCTAGTACACTGAACTGCAAGCTCATGTTCTCTCACTCCATTGAAGATTTGTCATCTTTCTCTATATGATCAAGTGTTGAGCCATCAATGGCATTGATCAAATATTCTTCTTCTGTCTTTTTCTTTGAACCAGTGGATACGCCTTCAAGCTCGACTCGCCATACAGGCACCATGACCTGCGTGCTTGCACCTGGGTATTGCGTATAGTAGCCCAGCTCTACCTTTTTCACGGTCGTGTTTTGGCTCAGCATGTTTTGCGTATATAAGTCCTTCACGGTTTCAAGTGCTGGAACAAGGGTTTCTTTTCTCACTTCATTAATCGATGTCACCATTGACTGCTGATACGATACGACCTCGTTTTTATCATTTAGATCTAGGGTGATTTTTCCGATGGTTTCGGAGTCCTCAAGGCCCTCTTGGAAAATGTATTTCCCTTTATACGTTTGGAAAAAGACGATTTTCCCTGACTCTTCATCAATACTCCACAGCTTATAATTCTTCCCATCCAACAAACGCTGGTTCACCAGGTTTGCCGCCGCTGTTTTGATATCTTTTTTCGGCAAGGCCACTGGTTTATTGAAGGTCATTTCAAGCAGCGTGACAGGATCATCTTTGTCTGTTTTCGGGAATGTGCTTTTCGCCTTTTGATCAGCTAATTCGTCGACATCCTTTTTCGTATATTGCTTCTTTTCAGCTGTAATGCGGTATCCAATCTTCGCTTCATCTGATAGATTGCCATATTTGATCCCGTCTGCCTTCATTTCTTCCAGCGTATCCGTTTTTTCGATAATCGCAAAATGATCGGTTGACCGTTTTTCAAAGTATTGAAATCCTAGAAAGATATCGAGAACGAGAAAGGCTAGGATAAAGATCGTTTTGGTCTTATTCCACTCCATGATTCTCGCTCCCCTCTGTCAACAAATCATGCGATAGAATCACGGTTTTGCCGTTATATTTCATACACCATACTGGCTCTAGCCAGACAAACATCGCTTGATCTTGATCTGATGGGGTTGAAGCAGCTTGATACGCCGGGAAAATTTGCTCAATTTTCTCCAGATCATCATATTTCGTCTGCTTGAGGATTAAGTCCTTCAGCTCTGTCCCATTCATCAGCTTGACCTGTTCACTCTGACTCGCTTTGTTGCCTAAAATATAGTTTGGACGCTTGTAATTCAAAATGTCATCATTCGCCCATTGTACTTCAAGAGAGGTCATCCCAAACGGATGCTTTGTACTGTTGACGATCGGCAGGCCATCCATAAACATATTAAACGACAGCTGCTGATTGCTGTTGATGCCAAAGTATTGATAGTCATCGGTAAAACTCCCCGTATCATTGAAATATTTCACACTTCGCTTAATCAAATCTCCCGTTTGGAAGACGGTACTGCTGTTGATATTGCGGTGCTGATATTGGATGCGGTGGTCTTTTTGATTGGCTTCAAGACGGCTTGTGCCATCTGTGTACACCGTCCGATTTAAATTAGACTCCTCACCGACAAGACTCGGGTCCGTAAACAAGGCGTCCTTGAATTTACTTGTCTTAATCGTTTCGATAAAGAACATTTTCGCTTCAAGCTGCTTTTGCTTTCTCGGAAGAAGGAAATCACGTTTCGAATTCGCTGAAAATGTATAGAGATCATAGCGCGGCATCTCGTTTTGAGCGGCTGCGATACTGTCCATCAAATTACGATAGTTAGCAGACTCTATTGTCAGCTCAAGCACCGTTTCCTTGCTGTATGAAACCAAATAGACCTTCTTATTGGCCTTATCCTGCTGGGAGAACGGCACAATCATCCGATCAAACGAGTTGTATTCAATGGACTTGTTCGGCCATTTAAACAGGGCTTGGAAAATATCAATCGGAATCGGATCATTGAACACAAGATCCAATGTCTTCCCTTGCCCTCCGCTTCCATAGAAGAAATTCTTAAATTTCTGCTCGGAATATTGATCTGACACATCCGAAATCTCTTTCACATCCCAAAGGCTCACGTCATTCCAGAAGTTTTGAAAGAGTTCCTTTTGATCCACTTTCAAATGCTCCCCATTTGAATGGATGAACATCTCACGCGGCTTTACGACATCAATGAGGCTTTTAGGCTCGTCGCTTGAAATCTTCTTCGTTTCCACGACCTTTGTGCCGGCATCTGCCTGGTCCTGCATGACGGGCTGGAACATCCAAATATTCCACGTAAATACAAGACTGATCGCAATTAGGATTGTCAATATTATGGTTTTAAAGGTCTCACGCTTCATCCCAATCATCCTCTTGTTCTTCATTGTACGGAAGGGTAAAGGTCACTGTTGTTCCTTTTCCTTCAACGCTGTCAGCCCAAATATCTCCGCCATGAGCCTGAACCATTTCTTTTGCAATCGCAAGGCCTAGGCCGGTTCCACCAAGCTTTCTTGTTCTCGCCTTATCCACTCGATAAAAACGTTCAAAGATTTTATCCATATCCTTCTTCGGAATGCCGATTCCTTCATCTTTGACGCTGAATAATACAAGACCCTTCTCCTCATCCAGATCAACCGTAAACGTGATATGTCCACCCTCTGGAGAGTATTTCATGGCATTGGAAATGATATTATCGAGCACCTGTGTGATTTTATCTTGATCGATCTCCACATATAATTCACGCTGCGGCAGGTTTCGGATAAAATCGACGTGCTGTTCCTTCGTCATTTCAAAACGATCAATGACCAATGAGATAAATCTGATAAAATTCGTCCATTCACGGTTGAATTGATAATCCTTGCTGTCAAACTTAGACAGCTGCAGCAGGTCATTGACAAGCCGGATCATGCGCTCTGTTTCATTTTGTGTGACACTGAGGAATCTTGGCGCAAGCTCTTTATCACCAATCGCCCCTTCAGCCAGTGCCTCAAGATAGCTTCGCATCGTCGTCAGCGGTGTGCGCAGCTCATGTGATACGTTTGCAACGAATTCACGGCGTTCTGCATCAATTTTCTCCTGCTCTGTGACGTCATAAATGACTGCAATTAAACCATCAATCTTCCCATGCTCTTTCTGAATCACTGAGAAATTTACACGTAAAACAGATAGCTGATCTTCGCGTTCGATTTCTAGCAGCATGGAATCTTGATTTTCAACTAAATCTTCAAAGGTATGCGTGTCCTCAAGGCCCAGTAAGGACGTGATCGGCATCTCTAGTGCTGTTTCACGTGAAACGTTCAAAAGCTCTAGTGCCGGGCTGTTTAATAGAATAATGGCACCGTTTTGATTCGTGGCGATGACACCATCCGTCATATAGGCAATAACAGAAGAAAGCTTCTTACGCTCACCCTCTGTCATGAGCTGCGCTTCCTCCAGCTCTCTCGTCAGATGGTTAAAGGTCGTTGCAAGCTGGCCAATCTCGTCATGTCCATACTTTCGGACCTTCCTAGAAAAGTTCCCTTTGGCAAGCTCGATCGCCTGTTTTCTCATATCTGAAATAGGATGAGTGATCGTTCTGAAGATGAAGATCCCAAGGAGTGCAGTCGTTCCAAGGGCGATTAGTGTGCCCGTCGCCAAAATGGTGTTAATGGTTCGCATTTGGTTAAACACGCTCTCCATTGATGACACAACATAAATCACACCGACCGTTTCTTGGTTTTCATTTTTCACGGCTGTCGCAGAAATACGCACCCGTTTATTTGATTCTGGGTCATAGAATTTCTTTTCATAGTCTTTGCCCACTGCGAAAATCCGGCTAATGATTTGATCTGTGATTTTCTTGCCAGCAATCTCCTGACTGCCATTATTCACAGAGGCAATCACCTCTCTGCTTTCGTCAATATAGCTGACTTCAGAAATTTCATTAGACTCGTCTTTGTTGTTAAAGTCGTTTAATATCTTTTGAGCATCCTCTTTTAATTCTGCCTTGCTTTTCGATGAATCTTGTTCTAGGTAATACGATAACGAGTAGATTCGCTGATTCAAGGAATTATCATATGAATTGATTAAGGACTGCTCTAGCTGCTTCACAAAGTACACACCAATGATCTGCATGGCGACGATGATCAGCAGCACGTAAATTAAGGTCAATTTGAAATGAATCGAGCGAAAAAAACCTACTTTACTCATAAGAATCTTAGTCCTGCTCTGGGTTTCTTAAATAGTAGCCGACGCCTCGTCTTGTCACGATCCAGCTCGGGTGGCTAGGGTTGTCTTCAATTTTCTCACGAAGACGGCGGACTGTGACGTCTACTGTACGGACATCCCCGAAGTAATCGTAGCCCCAAACGGTTTGCAGCAGATGCTCACGTGTCATGACTTGTCCAATATGCTTCGCTAAGTAATGAAGCAATTCGAACTCTCGGTGCGTTAATTCAATCGTTTCCTCACGCTTAGATACCACATAAGCATCTGGGTAAATGACGAGTGATCCAATTTCAATATCATTTGATTCAGATTCATCCTCTGTCTGAGGCGTAGCAATTTGTCTTCTCAAATTCGCTTTCACACGGGCAAGCAGCTCACGCGTGCTGAATGGCTTCGTCACATAATCATCTGCGCCAAGCTCCAGACCGATGACTTTATCAATTTCAGAGTCTTTTGCTGTCAGCATGATAATCGGCATGTCATATTTCTTTCTCACTTCACGGCAAACTTCAACGCCATCTTTGTTTGGCAGCATAATGTCGAGCAGAATGATGTCCGGCTTGATTTCTTCTACCATATCAAGGGCTTCATTTCCGTCATACGCACAATGAACCTCATAGCCCTCTTTTCTTAAGTTAAACTCCAATATATCAGCAATCGGTTTTTCATCATCTACGACAAGAATCTTTTTTTCCATTGTGATTTCCTCCTGCATTTTTAGCATCTATGTCATTCCATTTTGCATGTCTCATTAGACCTTTTTCGTTGGAGCGAAAAAGGCTCACTGTCTATTATAACGTTTTACGTGGCAAAGATAAAAACAATAACGGCTTTCTTTTCTAGTAAACGTTGGATAGGAAGTCACGTCTCAAAGAAATGTTAGCTTTTTTCCTTTTTTATTGAAACTTTTCCAGTCACCAATCGTCTATATAGATGTAACGTCTTCTTCTTATGGAGCCGGGCCCTACCTAGGTCCGGCTTCTCCCTTTTTATGCCTTCTTTTCATAAAATAAAAACGCACCTGCGATTGCAGATGCGTTTGGAAGTGGCTCGGGACGGAATCGAACCGCCGACACACGGATTTTCAGTCCGTTGCTCTACCAACTGAGCTACCGAGCCATCATCAAAAAGATGAATATGTATAAATGGCGGTCCGGACGGGACTCGAACCCGCGACCTCCTGCGTGACAGGCAGGCATTCTAACCAACTGAACTACCGGACCTCAGTAACTTGCCCGAAAAAGCAATCGTGGTGCTCCTTCAAGCAAGTGAGGAAAAAATTAGCTTAACGCTAAAGTAAATCAATGACCCGTACGGGATTCGAACCCGTGTTACCGCCGTGAAAGGGCGGTGTCTTAACCGCTTGACCAACGGGCCAATACATGGTGAGCCATGAAGGACTCGAACCTTCGACCCTCTGATTAAAAGTCAGATGCTCTACCAACTGAGCTAATGGCTCTCGGTTTGTGAAAAGTAATTCTGAAGAAGTTGTATTGCGTCAAACCAATCGCTTTAAAAAAGCTGGAACATCGCATCCTAACAAGTTTCAGAGACCTTTGCAACAACGAGATTTATAATATCATAGAATAATTACATATGGCAATACGTTTTTCGACATTTTTTTAAAAAAAGTGTCGGATTTGAAATCTCCTGCCAAAGCCTCCAATCTTGCAACCGCCTTCAATTTTGATGCATCTTTTCCATCACCCTTGCCTATTCAAGCACATAGAAACGTTTTAAGCCGCTCGAAAATGGTTATACATGAAACAAGTGACATTGTGATTGAAAAAGGAGGAAGCAGTATGAGTTCATTCAAATTAGGAGATAAAATGCCCAATTTTTCACTTCCAACCATTCAGGGCGAACATATTGATTTTCACAAACATTTAGAGGAGCATCAAAGCTGGCATCTCATCGTCTTCTTTAGAGGATCTTGGTGCCCAGTATGTGTAGAAGAGTTAAAAGAGCTTGAACAGCAGCAATCATATTTTCAAGACAAGGATATCCACTTAATGGCGATTTCAACGGATAACTCTGATGACTTGAAGGAATTTGCAGATAAAGAAGGGCTATCCTTCCCGATCATGTCTGACAAAGACCTTACTTCATTAAAAGCATATGAAGTCCACTATCACGGAGAAGACGCTCCTTATGAAGATCACGGAGTTCACGGGGAACCTGCCTATTTCTTATTAAATGATAAGGGCCAAGTCCTCTATCAGCAAAGACAAACAAGCCCGTTCGGCAGACCGCATGCCAACGAACTGCGCAAAATCATTCAGTACATCCGCAAAAACTTAAAAGGCCAGTATAAAAGCGTGAAATAAGAAAGAAGCCCTCCTGACGAGGGCTTCTTTTATGAATTCCTTTTATTATATAACCGGTCTGCGGCGAAAAAGACAAGAAGACCCGACATGAGAATGACAAAGGTGACGGGTGGTTTATCCTCCTGAAAATACGTATACAGTGCATGTCCTCCTAATGCGAGAAGATAAAAGATAAATGCCGGCACAGCTGCTTTATGTGCATTCGCTTGTTCTCTTTGCGTACTTTTTTTGAAAAACAATGTAACGATTCCCCTTTATGCTGCTTTTTTCTTCGTCACCCGGCGAAGTGCCTGCGAACGAATATATTCCACCGGACCCATTCTCCAAACCTTTAGACAAAATGCTGAAATGGCGATTTGCAGAAGTGAAATGAGCAGCCATGCCAATACGATAAGAGGGGCGTTGATTTGTCCGCCAAGACCCAATCCCCAGCTATAAAAAAGTACCGAGCAGATGATATTTTGCAGGATGTAACAGCTGAGCGCCATTTTGCCTACATATTCAAACCAATTCCACATAAACCATGACTCCCTGTGTACCAGAAGTTTCGCAATGACAGCAATATAGAAAAGTGAGAGGAATGGTGAAAACGCATAGCGCACCACGAATTCCACTATTTCATTTGGCACAAAGACGAGTGCATTCAGCGGTAGACCAATCCATAAACCGATTCGGAATAATGTTTTCCGCAGAGAACGCCCGCGTTCATTTTCATAAAATACACCAGCTCTCATCATCCGAACACCTAATAAGAACAGAAATGTGTTCATTGGGATGATGAAGATCGCTTCTTCTCGGTACATGAAAAAGTGTTGTAATCGTTCTTGAACCTGCGAGATCCATGTCTCTGGCAGCTGCTCTTCCAGAGCGGGTTCACTAACTTGATCATACGATGCTGTTTCCATTTCAGACAGGGCGAACACCGTCAGACATGACAGAACGATCAAATGAATGACTCCAGAGAAGAGCATACCCTTTTTGATGCGCCGATTCCCTCCTCGTACAATAAATGCCACAAGCAAACCGGTCACAGCGTAGCTCATGAGCACATCATATTCCATCACAAGTGCAAAATGGACAAAGCCTTCGATCAATAAAAATAAAAGAATCCATAAATATGTACCTGGCCAAGGCGTGTTTTTTCTTTTGGCCTGCTGGTATTTCAGCTCTAGCCCTACACCAAACATAATCGTGAGCAGCGATAGCATTTTCCCATAGACGAACATGGAAACAAGGCTTTCTAAAAAACTGCCATTCTCATATTCATCTGCAATCTGATCTGTCGCAAAGGTGTCCCCTGCATACGCAAAAAACCAGACGTTCGTTCCCAATGTGCCTAATATGGCGAAACCTCTTAAAATATCTAATAATCTTATTCTTTCTTTCACTAGAACGCTCCTTCCCCCTATACAGTTATCATATTTTGGTAATGACCGGAAGCCTGTTCTACTGAAATTAAGAAATATTTAAACAAAAAAACACCAGTAAAATGTGCAATTTTACTGGTGTTTGATCAGTCTATGATTATGGACGGTACACGCTGCGGACAACGTTCGTTTGGGAGCGATCTGGTCCGACTGAGAAAATGGAAAGTGGAATACCTGTTAATTGTGAAATACGCTCTAAATAATGACGGGCATTTTCAGGCAGTTCGCTTAAATTCTTCACGCCTGTAATATCCTCTGTCCATCCCGGCATTTCTTCGTAGACAGGCTCACATTTCGCAAGTTCATTTAGACTTGCTGGGAATTCTTCTGTGATTTCTCCGTTCAATTTATAAGCGACACAGATTTTCAATGTTTCAATCCCTGTCAGTACGTCAATTGAGTTAAGAGATAGATCTGTAATCCCGCTCACACGGCGAGCATGGCGGACAACCACACTGTCAAACCAGCCAACACGGCGCGGGCGTCCAGTTGTCGTACCGTATTCACGGCCAACCTCACGGATTTGATCACCAATTTCATCATGGAGTTCTGTCGGGAATGGGCCATCTCCAACACGAGTTGTGTACGCTTTTGACACGCCGACCACATGTTGAATCTTCGTCGGTCCTACACCAGAACCAATCGTCACTCCCCCAGCCACTGGGTTAGATGACGTAACAAATGGATATGTCCCTTGATCGATATCAAGCATAACACCTTGTGCTCCTTCAAATAGCACGCGGCGCCCTTCATCTAGTGCGTCATTCAAGACAACAGATGTGTCCACGACATATTTTTTCACTTGCTGGCCATATTCATAATACTCATCTAAAATATCTTCAATCTTGAAGCCTTCTGTGTCATACATTTTCTCTAAAAGACGATTTTTCTCTTCTAGATTACGTGCAAGCTTCTCTTCAAACACTTCACGATCTAATAGATCTGCGACGCGGATACCAACGCGAGCTGCTTTGTCCATATAAGCAGGTCCGATTCCTTTTTTCGTCGTACCGATCTTGTTAGCCCCTTTCCGCTCTTCTTCTACCTCGTCCAATTTTAAATGGTAAGGCAGAATCACATGGGCTCTATTGCTGATTCTGAGGTTATCTGTACTCACATTCCGTTCGTGAAGATACGCAAGCTCAGTGACCAACGCTTTAGGATCAACCACCATTCCATTACCGATGACACAAGTTTTTTCTTTGTAAAAAATACCGGATGGAATGAGGTGTAGCTTGTAAGTCACTCCATCAAATTTGATTGTGTGACCTGCATTGTTTCCCCCTTGATAACGGGCAATCACCTCTGCATTTTCTGAAAGGAAATCGGTAATTTTCCCTTTCCCTTCGTCACCCCACTGCGTACCTACTACGACTACTGAAGACATATCGTGCACCTCCGTTAACCTTTCAAAACGTTATCTCTTTCAAACACATTTATTTTATCAATGCAAAACGAAAAAGTCAACGTGAAATCCGAACATTAATATCTCGAAATCAAATTTTGTTCGTTTTAAATGTGAGAAAAAGCGCTTTAATCACTTCGTAAGTAGTTAAAAAGGGAGATTTTGAGTAAAAACAACGATTTTGAGTATTCTCTATTTCGATTGATTTTCAATCAACTGAATCATCGAGCTTGCCATAAAATCAGGTGAGTAAGGTCTTCCTGCCCTCAGCCACCATTCAGCCGTTCCAGCATAAGCCGACATGACGAATTGCTTCTGCATGTCGATAGGAACGAGTTGCGAATCAGGCTTTGAACCTGCGACCTCCTCTACCCCTAAAGAAAAGCTTTCCTCAAAAAAAGCACGAACCGTTTGACGAATATTGAGCTCTCGGCCTCTTTTCAAGAGAATTTGATACTCCTCTTCATGTTCCTGCAAATGCTGATAAAATCGAAAAATATACACATAAGCTGCATGCCCTTCTTTCCAATCTCCTTCCGATACAGGAGCAAAAATGGTCTCTTTCATCACATCGAACATCTCACCCATTACCTGCTGGGCAAGATCAAATTTATCCTCATAATGCTGATAAAAGGTCGTCCGGTGGATGCCTGCCCTCTTCGTTAAATCCTGTACAGAGATCTTTCCCCACTCTTTCTCTCTTAATAATTGAAATAACGCTTTTCTTAATTGCTGCTTCGATTCCGTCGCGCGCTTATCCCCTCTGTAGCAGTCCGCCACAAGCCGCTCTCCCCTTCCTCTTTTCTTCAACAGATTTCGTCTTTCTGTTGGTTGAATCCTCCAGGCTGATGAAGTAACTTTAATCTAACACAATGAAAAAAAGGAATCATCTGACAACCTATAAGGAGTGATGACCGTGGAAACAACAACACCAAATGCCGTGCAAAAAGCGTTATTAAGAGGGAAAAATAAGCAGGATCCGTATCACCCATTTGATTGGTATGCCCACATGCGTCAGACATCCCCTGTTCACTTTGATGAAGACAGCCAAACATGGAGTGTATTCACCTATGAAGAAGCAAAACGTGTGACAATCGATAAAGATACCTTTTCTAGTCAGCCTCCTAAAGACCGGCGGAAGACTTCCATGATGAAAACAATGGTGATGATGGACCCTCCTAATCATACTCGCATCCGTTCCATTGTTAGCAAAGCCTTTACACCTCGCGTCATGAAATCGTGGGAGCCGCGTATTCAAGAATTGATGGAAGAACTCATGGAAGAAATTGAAGGGAAACAAGAGATTGATCTTGTTCAAAACATCTCGTATCCACTCCCTGTCATTGTGATTGCAGAGCTTTTAGGTGTGCCGTCAGAGCATAAACAATCCTTTAAAGAATGGTCAGATCTTCTCGTCAGCATGCCTAAAAGCGAAAATAAGGAAGATGTCGCAGAATGGCAGAAAACCCGGGACAAAGGAGAAGCAGACATGATGGCGTTTTTTGCAGACATTATTGAAAAGAAGCGTCACAACCTCGGTGATGATTTGATTTCCCTCCTGATTCAAGCAGAGGAGAATGGAGATAAACTGTCAGCGGATGAATTAATTCCATTCTGTAATCTTCTTCTTTTAGCCGGCAACGAAACAACCACCAATCTCATCTCCAACATGATCTTTAGCTTGTTAGAACAGCCGGGTGCGTATGAAGCGCTCGCTCAATCACCTGAACTCATTCCACGAGCGGTGGAGGAGGCTGTCCGTTTTCGTGCACCAGCTCCTACGATCGTCCGATATGTCACAGAAGACACAGAGCTTGGAGGGAAAGTGTTGAAAAAGGGAGACAATGTGATTGTGTTTCTTGCTTCTGCCAACCGGGATGAGCGTCAATTTTCAAATGCACATGAGTTTGATATACACCGCCATCCTAACCCTCATATTGGTTTCGGGCACGGCATCCATTTCTGTCTTGGCGCACCACTAGCCCGCCTTGAAGCATGTACAGCTATAAAGATTTTAATAGAACGTTATGAGACGCTAGAGCTCCTCTCGTACGTTCCGATGACAAGCAGCAGCATGTATGGACTGAAAGAGCTGAAGCTGCGTGTCACGCCTCGTTTATAACAGAAAAGACTCCCGGGCATGGGAGTCTTTTTTTAAATGGGGGTGATTCCGTCTGTGTTCATGAGTACAATGCGATACCCATCTGGATCTTCAATCGTTGCTCCTCCCCGTTCCCAATATGGATTTGTAGAGGTGACTTGCCGTCCGCCAAATGAAAGCAACCTCTTTTTCATTTGCCTGAATTCCTCAGCATCCGGAATATAGAACACAAGAAGCTGTTCTGGATGGGGGGCAGGCAGACTTTCTTCTTCTTCATGCTTCGTGATTTCTAAATGAACATGCTGATGAGGGAGCCCCAGCATGACACCATCATATCCTTCATGCTGATCAAATGAGCCTATTCTTTTGAGTCCTAAGCCTTCTTCATAAAAGGAAACAACCTTTTCCATGTTAACGGTTGGGCGTGCGATGCGTAATTGAGCGGCTTCGAATTGTTGAAATTTCATCAGTCATCACTCCTTTTCTCCTTTTAGTATACGGTTTCTCTGTCTTGCCATCCTCCTCATTTGGACTGTTTTTCAATCATTCTTTCGATGTAGATCAATCAAAAAAAGCCCAGCTTCTTGAGCTGGGCTTTAAGCACCGGGCGGAACACCCGCATCGTCAAATCTTCTTTCCAGGTTGACGAATTTGTTATATTCTTTGACGAACGCCAGTGATACTGTACCCACTGGGCCGTTACGCTGTTTGGCAATGATGATTTCAATAATATTCTTATTCTCTGATTCTTTGTCGTAGTAATCATCACGATAAAGGAATGCCACGATATCGGCATCCTGCTCGATACTTCCTGATTCACGAATATCAGACATCATTGGACGTTTGTCCTGACGCTGCTCTACTCCACGTGAAAGCTGAGACAATGCAATAACCGGAACTTCAAGTTCCCTTGCCAGCGATTTTAATGCCCGAGAGATTTCAGACACCTCTTGCTGGCGGTTATCGCTTGATCGTCCGCTCCCTTGAATGAGCTGTAAGTAGTCAATCAGGATCATGCCAAGACCATTTTCTTGCTTCAAACGGCGGCATTTCGAGCGAATTTCACTTACTCTAATTCCAGGTGTATCATCAATGAAAATCCCACTATTGGATAGCGAACCCATCGCCATTGTCAGCTTGCCCCAGTCCTCTTCTGTGAGATTACCAGTTCTTAAGTTCTGTGCATTGATATTCCCCTCTGCACAAAGCATACGCATGACGAGCTGCTCAGCACCCATCTCTAAACTAAAGATGGCGACACTTTCGTCCGTTTTGGTCGCGACATTTTGTGCGATGTTCAATGCGAAAGCCGTTTTCCCTACTGATGGACGAGCCGCTACAATGATTAAGTCATTTCGCTGGAATCCAGCCGTCATCCGGTCAAGCTCTGAGAAACCTGTTGGAATCCCTGTAATATCGCCCTTTCGGTTATGAAGCTGTTCAATATTATCATATGTTTGAACAAGAACGTCCTTAATATTTTGAAAAGCCCCTGAGTTTTTACGCTGCGCCACTTCCATAATGGTCTTTTCAGCATCACTCAACAGATCCTCTACTTCATCCTCACGCGTGTACCCATCCTGTGCAATGGTTGTCGCCGTGCGGATCAGACGTCTTAAAATTGATTTCTCTTCTACAATTTTTGCATAGTATTCAATGTTTGCAGCAGTTGGGACAGAGTTCGCAATATCGGTTAAATACGAAATCCCGCCTACCTCTTCTAGCAAATCTGTATTGGCAAGTTCAGAAGTCACCGTGACGAGATCGACCGGTTCTCCTCTATCGCCAAGGACAAGCATCGCATTGTAAATCTTTTGATGCGACATTCTATAGAAATCCTCTGGAATTAATACCTCAGAAGCGAGCGTGAGCGCAGATGGTTCTAAAAAAACAGCACCTAATACGGCCTGCTCGGCTTCTATATTTTGCGGCGGCAGCCGGTCATCGAGAAGTTCCGTCATGCCAAGCACCGTCCTTTCATAAAAAAATACGCTACTCATCATTTTAACATTTTCATCAATAAAAAAGTGAAAAACATCGACTATAGTCAAAATTACCATGAGGATGTTTCGTTGAACAGCCAACCAACGCATTTCAATAGAAAAGACTCTGTAACATAAATTGTTATAGAGTCCTTTATTGTCGCTAATGGGATTAGTATCTGTTGTCGATCACATTTTGTTAATCTATCGTTTTCTTCACTCCATAATTGTCTTTTTGTCCAATGTCTTGTAAAGACCCGTTTTGATACCCAATAGATAACACCAAATCTGGAATAGAATCATACCCGTTTTTCGCTAGATCAAATAGCTGTGCACCATAATGTGAAGCGGCAATGCGCGCATTTTCTGCTGTGTATGGGTTTTTCAGGAGTTCTTCTTTGTATATATCAAAAATATTGGTACCGTTAGCCGTTACAAATTGACCGTTTACAATGCTTAAATCTTTTAAATTGTAGCCTGTCACCGTTTTGATTTGATTGACAAGATGGAACTTGGCAAGAGAATCAGGTGTAAATTGAGTAGAATCATCATTTCTACTTTTCATAATATGGAAAAATAATTCTCTTGTATTGTTGGTTGTATTTAATAAGTCTTCTATTTGTTTCATCAGCGATTCGTCTTTTGAACCACCCACCACTAATTTAAAATTGTTCGGGTCAATGGTAAAGGTTAAATTTGTGTTTTTAGGAATGGTTATACCGTTTTTAGAGAATAAATCTTGTAATTGTTCGTTGACCTTTTGACGATTGAGTATTTTCTTTTCTACACTTTCTTGCGTAGGATCATACCTTTTTTCATTACGGAAGATGGCGTCATTAAAATCGTATTGTCCACCTTTTCCAGAATTAGCCCAGCCAATTTCCATCGTATAAGCAGCTTCTCTCTCTACTTTAGTTAGATCACTCCTGAAATAAGGAGAGCGTGGATTTCGATACTTATCGTGTATATGACCATGAGGATTTTTGAAACGTTTATTTTGTTCATTTATTTTTTCGTATTTCTCATCTAATATTTTCATTCGTCTATCAGATTCGGTCATCACCTCATTTGTACTTTTAATAGCTGGATGGCTATTGAAGTCTGTAAGGTTCTGATTGTTTAGAATAGCAGTTGTGTTTGATGTATTTATCTTCACTTTGATACTCCGTAATTCACTTTTTGTCCAATATCATATAAAGACCCGTTTTGATAACCAATAGATAACACCAAATCGGGAATTGAATCAAACCCGTTTTTGGCTAGATCAAATAATTGTGCACCATAATGTGAAGCGGCAATGCGCGCATTTTCTGCGGTGTACGGATTTTTAAGAAGTTCTTCTTTGTATATATCAAAAATATTGGTACCGTTAGCCGTTACAAATTGACCGTTTACAATGCTTAAATCGTTTAAATTGTAGCCTGTCACCGTTTTGATTTGATTAACAAGGTGAAACTTGGCAAGAGAATCCGGCGTAAATTGAGCAGAATCTTCATTTCTACTTTTCATAATATGGAAAAACAGTTCTCTTGTATTGTTGGTGGTATTTAAGAGATCTTCTATTTGTTTGACCAGTGTTTCGTCTTCTGATCCACTCACCACTAATTTGAAATGATTTGGATCAATCGTAAAAGTTAAATTAGTATTTTTGGGAATGTTTAAACCATTGGCAGAAAATAAAGCTTGTAGTTGTTCGTTTACTTTTTGACGATTGAGTATTTTCTTTTCTACACTTTCTTGGGTAGGATCGTATCGTTTTTCATTGCGGAAGATGGCGTCATTAAAATCGTATTGTCCACCCTTATTATTCCTTGCCCAACTCATTTCCATAATGTAAGCAGCTTCTCTCTCCACGGAAGTTAGGTCACTTCTGAAATAAGAAGAGTATGGATTTCGATACTTATCATATATATGGCCTTGAGGATCTTTGAAACGCTTATTTTGTTCATTTATTTTTTCGTATTTCTCATCTAATATTTTCATTCGTCTATCAGATTCGGTCATCACCTCATTCGTACTTTTAATAGCTGATTGACCTTTAGGGTCTATTCGGTTCTGATTATAAGAAGTGCTGGCTGTGTATGACGTATTGATATTCATTTTGATTCTCCTTTTTTAAAAAAATAGTGATTATTAAATATATCGGCAATTAAGTTAAAATTTGTTAGTTTTGATCCGATATAGTAATTATTACAAGGAGGGTTAAAATATGACAAATACTATCTTCAAACTTTTTTTATTACCTGCATTGGTATTAGTGCTTATTACTAGTCTGTTTGCACCTAATTCAGCAGAAGCAGCGATTACGGGGAATAACAGCCCTAACACAGCAAGCTCAATGGGATATTGGAAATATAGTCGTCCAGATACGACAATCTTGCCTGAAGGTGAAAATGAAGCGTATTATCAGTTCACGATTAACAAGGGTGAAAGAGTTTATGTAAGAAGTTCGTATAATAAGCAATATACAGGGATGAATATCGAGGTGTATAATTCGAAATATTCTAGGACAGGGTCCGAAGTTATTAATCCTCATTCAGTAACGCCTTTTATTTTTGCCAATACTGGTGATGTTACTTCAACTTCAGAAACTTATTTTGTGAAAGTGACCCGTGGTACATATACGGGAAATATGTATTTTACTGTTTCCATTCAAGATCGTATTAAATCTGGAAATGGGACATTCAACTTTCTGGGGTCTGCTACCAACTTGGGGAATTCTTCTTTAAATTTTTTAGGGGTTGATTCTTCTGTCATTACAATGGATTTAACTAATAATCCTGCAGTTCCTAAACGTGCTATTGTTAAATCGATTTCGACGACTAGTACTCAAACACCTAACCAAGGGAATGTCACACACAAACTGATGGCTGATGAAAACAAAATTTGGTACCAATCACTTTTTTCATCTGCAACAAGTGGTTCTTATCGTATTTCTCTGGAAGATCAATTAAAAGTGGCTCAAAAATGGAGCTTTAAGTACAACGCAAAAGCTACAGCGAGATCTACTATGAGTAATGTCAAAGCTGATATCCGTTACGAATATGATGTCACAGATGGATTCTAATTGAATGGTGCTTGTAGACATGTACACCAATTGATCAAAAAGTAAGGGGACATCCCTTACTTTTTTCTTTTTAACATTTTCATGAATAAAAAAGAGAATGTTTGTTAGTGGTGGTTTTGATGGAGGGCGTATTGAAAGAGAAGGATAGTAATCATACCGGTGGTCTGCTGGTACAAATCCCATTCTTCATAGGCCGCAAATGTCATCCGTATTTCGTGTAATGATTGCTTCATTTCATGATATTCTTCCATTGTAAACGTATTTTTTAGTTTGAGCTGATTTTCAAGCAGTTTTAGTCTCAGCTTTCCTAATGAAGTTTTCATTCTGCTTACATTCCCTTCAATCTTGTCTTTCTTAGAAAATTGTATATGAATTGACCCATGTTATTGAATAAGTTGTGAGATAAGATCACCAGTTTTTCATAAAATCCTCCTCTTTTTCCCTCAAAAATACAATTAGGTCTATAGACTTATTTTTTCCTCCGAGTTATTTCAAGAAGAAAAACCTATATATATTCCTGAATCAAACAGAAGAAAATGGTAAATATTCCGGGACGGTCAAGGTCTTTTAGCATTTCTCTGCTTTTTAAATGACACAGTCTGGCATTCCTATTTTCAATCATTTGGTAGTTAGTTAGTCCTTTAATTTCTGAATATTCTAATTTAATTGCCTATTACACAACTTCATGAACATTTGACTTCGTAATTGATAACTATTATCATTTGATTTGCTTGCGTGATAAATGAGAATCATTTTCATTTGAAGGAACCATTCTTCAATCTCTGCACTCATCCAATATCCGCAAGCCAGATTTTATCAACGTATGAGGGTCAATTTGAGGAGGGGATTTTTTCATATGTCCAAACGCCCTGAAGGAATGGGTACAGAGGTTTCACTTTTCGGAGAAAGCCGTCCTTTTTTTATACCTGGGACGGAGCAACTGGATATTACAGCACACCCATACAGACTTTTTATATTTAAACCGAATACTACTCCTCCAGCGGCTGGTTTTCCAGTCATGTACGTGCTTGATGGGAATTCACTTTTTGGCACAATGGTCGAAGCACTTCGTTTACAGTCAAGAAGGCCTGAAAAAACAGGTGTCGTACCTGCCATCATTGTGGGAATTGGCTATCAGACAGAAGCGCCCTATCATTCGCTCAGGCATTATGATCTCACTCTTACCAGCCCTGACGCTTCCATTGGGGGCAAAAGAAAGGATTTTTCCGTCCATACATATGGCGGGGCCTCTGCTTTCTTTTCTTTTTTAGAAAAGACTATAAAGCCTTATATCGAGCAACGCTTTCCTATCAATCAGAGTCGTCAAACACTGTTTGGGCATTCTCTTGGCGGTCTTTTTGTATTACACACACTATTTGAGCACCCCGATGCTTATCAGACATATATTGCGGGCAGTCCTTCTATCCACTGGAACAAAGAATTATTTCTAGAAAAAGAACACCAATTCACCAATCGTATACGTCAAGTGCCTATGGATGTAAGACTGCTTGTAGGTGTAGGTGAGTTAGAAAAACATCATCCCTGTCAAATGAATGCTCATGCAAAGTCACTAGTAAATCGTATGCTGCCTTTATCCTCGGATGGCTTGCATACAACGTATCACGAGTTTCCTGAAGAAGGACATACGTCTGTTTTACCAGTGCTGATGAATTACGCTTTTCGTTTTGCACTTTATCATCATGATCCTTTAACAACCCCAGACATGAAAGAAAGGTAGTGAACACATGAAACAGAGTGGTCTGTCTCATAAGATTGCCCTTATTACAGGTGCAGGACAAGGTATTGGACAAGCAGTCGCAAAAAGATTATCCGATGAAGGTGCGATCATTGCAGCAGTTGACACAAATGAAGGTCAACTGCAAAGCACCGTGCAGCAATTGAATGATAAAGGCATACGTGCCTTCGCCTATCCAGGTGACATTACCGACCAAGCATCTGTTCAGCACATTGTCGATCAAATTGAAAGGCAGCTTGGGCCCATTTATTTACTGGTCAATGTAGCAGGTATTCTTCGAATCAGTTCGATTAACCAGCTTAGTACAGATGACTGGCAACAAACCTTTGCAGTCAATACACATGGTGTCTTTTACGTATCTCAAGCCGTCTCCAAATACATGATGAAAAGATTAGAAGGGGTCATTGTGACCATCAGCTCTAACGCAGGTGCCATTCCTAGAATGAATATGGCTGCCTATGCCGCTTCAAAAGCAGCAGCTACTTCCTTTACAAAAACGCTTGGATTAGAGCTGGCTGCCTATGGAATCAGATGCAACGTCGTCTCTCCCGGCTCTACCGCAACACCTATGCAATGGGCCTTATGGTCTGATGAGCAAGGAGCCGATCAGGTGATTAAAGGTTCATTAGAAACGTATAAAACCGGTATTCCTTTACAAAAAATCGCTGACCCTCAAAACATTGCTGATGCAGTCATTTTCTTTGCATCTGAGCAATCCAGTCATATTACGATGCAGAATCTCACGATTGATGGTGGCGCAACACTCGGAATCTAGTATTTTATCAAAAAGGAGGCCTTTTCATGAAACATTTATTATTGTCATCAGAAGAAAAAGTACAGTTGATTCAAAACTATCAACCAGGCGCTTTTTTCCTTGCTTCCCCTAAACGTACAATACTTGCAGAAGGGATTTTCCAGCATATTGAAACCAATCAACTCAATGAATTATCCACAAAAGTAGCGCACGTTCTTGAGACTGCCGAACAAGCTGGTATTCAAGCACCCATTGTTGCTGGTGCTGTTCCGTTTGATCCGGCGCAACCCGTTCGTTTAAATGTGCCAATCCATGTACAGTTTAGTGATCCACTCGAATTTCATCAAGGTGATGAGGAAACGGAAGTGACATCACCATCCTATGAGGTGACTCCTGTCCCTTCTCATGAAGTCTACATGAATGGTGTGAAAGAAGGGTTAGCTAAAATTGAAAAAGGAGAGCTTAGCAAAATCGTAATCTCTCGATCTCTCCATCTCAAATCAAATCAAGACATTCATACGAAAGCAATACTCGAACGGCTGGCTCGTCATAATACAACTGGCTATACGTTTGCTGCAAATGTAGCTGACCCGGCATCTTCCCAAAAGCGCACACTTCTTGGGGCAAGCCCTGAGCTGCTTCTTTCAAAAACTGGTTCATCTGTGATGTCCAATCCACTCGCTGGTTCTCGGCCGCGCAGTTCAGATCCAATAGAAGACCAGCGCCGCCGCGATGAACTCCTTACTTCAGCGAAAGATCTACACGAGCATGCAGTGGTTGTCGAAGCTGTCACTAAAGCGCTTGCTCCTTACTGTCATAAGTTAGATGTGCCTGCATCACCATCCGTCATCCAAACAGAAACGATGTGGCATTTATCTACTGTCATAAAAGGTGAATTAGAAGATTCCAGTATATCCTCAATTGATTTAGCGTTGAGCCTTCATCCAACACCCGCAGTATGCGGAACACCTACAGCAGATGCACGTGAAGCAATCCAAGCGATTGAACCCTTCGATCGAGGATTTTTCACAGGAATGATCGGCTGGGCAGATGCACATGGTGATGGTGAATGGATTGTCACCATTCGTTGTGCAGAAGCTGAGGGTCAATCCCTTCGCCTCTTTGCTGGTGCAGGAGTGGTCAAAGGATCTAAGGCAGAAGAAGAGCTAGCCGAAACATCTGCAAAATTCAACACAATGCTTCGTGCGATGGGCATGCATCAGCTATAAAAATACATAGGAGATGACAAAAACATGTTTGTTCAACCACCTACATGGCCTGAAGAATTTGTAAAACGCTACCGTGAAAACGGCTGTTGGCGTGGGGAAACCTTTGGCGGTATGCTTCGTGAACGCGCCTTATCGTTAGGGAATAAAACAGCGATTACATACGCTGATACGCACATGAGCTACCAAAAACTTGATGAGCGCGTCAGCAGTTTAGCCGCCGGTTTTCATCAGCTTGGAATTCAAAAGAGAAGTCGAGTTGTCGTGCAGCTTCCTAACATTCCTGCTTTTTTTGAAATCATTTTCGCTTTATTTCGAATCGGTGCTTTACCCGTCTTCTCACTGCCATCTCATAGAAGCAGCGAAATCACTTATTTTATTGAGTTTGCCGAAGCAGACGCATATGTCATACCAGATATCCATGATGGCTTTGATTATCGATCACTCGCACGTCAAGTGAAAGAAAAGCTCCCCTCATTACCTCATGTCATTGTTGCAGGGAAGGCTGAGGAATTCCTTAACTTGGATGATCTGCGCAAGGACCCAGCACTTGATCCTCAAATTCATGTAGAGGCAAGCGATATTGCGTTTCTTCAGTTATCTGGAGGCAGCACAGGCCTTTCTAAGCTTATTCCTCGCACACATGATGACTATATTTATAGTCTTTGGAAAAGCAATGAGGTGTGCGAGCTCACACAAGATAGTGTGTATCTAGCTACACTTCCAGTTGCGCACAACTATCCATTAAGCTCGCCTGGAGTCCTTGGGACGTTATACGCAGGTGGAAGAGTCGTTCTTGCACCTGGATCAAGCCCTGATGTCGTCTTTCCACTCATCGAAAAAGAACGGGCAACTATTACCGCTGTCGTTCCACCTATTGCATTGATTTGGCTAGAAGCCGCTACTCATCGATCAGATGACTTATCTAGTCTTGAGGTCTTACAAGTCGGTGGTGCTAAGTTAAGCGCTGAGGCAGCAAAAAGAGTGATGCCTACCCTTGGGTGTAAGTTACAGCAAGTTTTTGGCATGGCAGAAGGTCTGGTCAACTATACCAGATTGGATGATCCTGAACATGTCATTATTCATACACAAGGACGCCCGATGTCTGAATATGATGAGGTACTAGTGGTAGATGATGAGGACAAGCCCGTCCCGAATGAAGTGGCTGGACACCTTTTAACAAGAGGACCTTATACGATTCGCGGCTACTATAAAGCCGATGAACAAAACAAGAAAGCATTTACACCCGATGGCTTTTACAGAACAGGTGACATCGTGCGATTAACCAAAGAAGGAAATGTTGTAGTAGAAGGCAGAGACAAGGATCAAATCAATCGTGGTGGCGAAAAGGTTGCCGCTGAAGAAGTTGAAAATCATTTACTTGCGCATCCTGACATTCATGATGCCGCCATGGTGTCCATGCCAGATCCATTCCTAGGCGAACGCTCATGTGCCTTTGTTATTGCGAAAGGAAACAACAAGCCAGCACCACACGCCTTAAAGTCATTTCTAAGAGAACGCGGGCTCGCTGCCTATAAAATTCCTGATCGCATTGAATGGATCGATGAGTTTCCACAAACAGGTGTAGGCAAAGTCAGTAAAAAAGCATTAAGAGAATTAGCTGCAATCAATACTGCCAACATATAAACAAGAGGAGTGAAAATCATGGCAATCCCTACTATTCCTGCGTATTCAATGCCGAGCACACAAGATTTACCCGAAAATAAGGTGAACTGGATACCAGATCCGAAACGTGCTGTTTTGCTGATACATGACATGCAGCAATATTTTTTAAATGCATTTCAGCAAGATGCATCACCGATTACAGAGTTAGTGCAGCATATTGAACAATTACGTGATACATGCAAGGAACTTGGCATTCCTGTCGTCTATACAGCTCAACCTGGTGACCAAGACCCGAAGGATCGTGCCTTATTAACAGATTTTTGGGGACCTGGACTTGGTGATGATGAAGCATTGACAAAAATCATTGATCAGCTTGCTCCATCTGAAGCAGATACAATGCTGACAAAATGGCGTTATAGCGCATTCAAAAAATCCAATTTTTTAGATATTCTTCAAGAAGGCGGGCGTGATCAATTAATCATTACTGGCGTATATGCACATATTGGCTGTATGCTGACAGCCGCAGAAGCATTCATGCTCGATATTGAAACCTTTTTTGTCGCCGATGCGGTTGCTGACTTTTCACTTAAGCATCACAAAATGGCGATGACCTATGCAGCTGAACGCTGTGCGGTCACCACCACAACAAACCAAATCATTCGTCGTTTAACAGGACAGGAAGCAGACAGTGATGAGCTATCCTTTGAAGCAATTGTTCACCAAGTAGCTGAGTATCTCCAAATCGAACCGAATGAAATACCGTTTGACGAGAATCTCGTCTACCTTGGGCTTGATTCTATTAGAATGATGAGCCTAGCGGAAAAGTGGAGACAGCAAGGCGCGACAGTCAATTTCATTGAGCTCGCAGCAAATCCAACGCTCACGTCTTGGCGAGCTCTTCTTTTCCCAGAAAAACGACCATCTATCCCAAATATCGATTACTTGTAAAGGAGGTATAGACCCTTGTCGATCCAGTCAGTCGATTCATTCCCACTAACCGGTGCCCAATCAGGCATTTGGTATGCGCAGCAGCTTGATCCATCTAATCCTATTTTCAATACAGCTGAGTATATAGATATTAAAGGTCCCATTGATCCCGTACACTTTGAAGCAGCCATTAGAAAAACTGTCTTAGAAGCAGATTCATTGTATATGCGCTTCGTTGAGGATACTGACGGTCCAAAGCAATGGTTGACACCTAAGAAAGAGGTTCCATTTCAATATATCAATTTACAAAATGAAAAACAGCCGCTTGATGCGGCTAAAGCATGGATGAAGACAGATCTTTCAACACCAGTCTTTTTAGAGAAAGATGTATTTTTTCGTGAAGTACTTTTTCAAATTGCTGACGACCGATTTATCTGGTATCAGCGCATTCATCACATTGCCATTGATGGATTCGCTTTTTCGCTCATTGCACGCCGTGTTGCTGAGGTTTATTCATCTCTATCGAAAGGGACACCTGTGCCTCCTCAAACATTTGGTGCCTTACATGATGTAGTCCAAGAAGAAATCACTTATCAACAGTCCAAACAATATGAAGATGATCGAGCATTTTGGAAAAATCGTTTTGCTGATCAATCTGAAATTGTCAGCCTTGCAGAGCTGGCCCCAAGAACGTCGGATCATTTTATTCGAAAAACGGCTAGATACGATGCCGAAAAGGTATGCAAAATGAAAAAAAATGCTCAAGCTTTCGGTGGTACGTGGCATGAAATGATTCTTGCGGCATCCGCACTATATATGCATCGTATGACTGGTGCACATGATATTGTTTTAGGATTACCTGTTATGATGCGCCTTGGATCGTGCGCCTTACAAACACCCGGAATGGTCATGAACCTGGTACCACTACGTGTAACATGCAAACCAGAAATGACGCTCTCAGCACTTGTTCGTCAAGTATCTGATGAACTGAAAGCCATTCGGCCTCATCAAAGGTATCGTCACGAAGACATGCGAAGAGACTTTAAGCTCATCGGAAGAAATCAACGATTATTCGGTCCACAGATCAATATCATGCCATTTGATTATGATCTCATGTTCGACCAGAGCATGGGTCAAGCGCATAATCTTTCAGCAGGACCGGTAGATGATTTATCGATCAACATATACGACCGCGCAGATGGGAACGGATTTCAAATCGACTTTGATGCAAACCCTTCCGTTTACAAAGAGACAGTCGTTGACGCTCATCAGCATCGTTTTCTTCAATTGTTGGAGGAAATAACCGGACTAGAGCAAGATCAGACAATCAGTCAATTCAACCTTCTTTTGTCTGAAGAAAAAGAGACCATACTCAAGCACTGGAATGATACAAAACGAGAATTACCAAAAGAATCTTTACGGGAACTATTTGAAAAACAAGTCAGCAAAACGCCACACGCAAAAGCATTACAGTTTGACGAAATCATTTTGACCTACGAAGAGTTGAATCAGCGGGCAAATCAATTAGCTCATTATTTGAAAAAGTATGGCATTGGACCAGAACAATTTGTCGCAATGGCTTTGCCTCGGTCCATCGATATGGTCGTAAGTCTATTAGCCGTTGTGAAAACGGGAGCCGCTTATCTGCCATTAGACCCTGATTACCCTAACGATCGAGTCGCCTATATGCTAGATGATGCCAAGCCGGCATGCTTGCTTACAGTCAAAGAGATAGCAGACCGTTTGGACCATCCACATATCATTCAACTGGATGATTCAACGACTCATCAGGAGATAGCTGGCAGTCCGCATCTTAATCCGACTTGGAGTGAAGGCTCCCCGCATCACCCGGCTTACATCCTCTACACGTCAGGATCGACGGGCAAACCAAAGGGTGTTGTTGTAACAAAACGAAATGTGATCAACTTTATATTGTCTATGCAAGATTCATTTTTATTAGATCAAGGAGACCAGCTTTTAGCGGTAACGACCATTGCCTTTGATATTTCTGGGCTGGAAATGTTCCTACCGCTTTTACATGGGGCTGCTCTTTTATTAGCAAAAAAAGAAACCATACAAGAGCCAGCAAAGCTTTCAGATATGATTCGTTCTCATCATGTCACAATCATGCAGGCTACACCAACCTTGTGGCATGCACTAGCAGATGAATACCCTGACGTGATAACAGGTATGCGTGTTCTTGTTGGAGGAGAAGCACTCCCTGCCTCCCTTTTGCACACATTGCAATCTCTTCAATGCGACATTACCAATTTGTACGGACCTACAGAGACGACGATCTGGTCTACGTTGGAAAATGTCACAGCACATCGAGAGAATAGTGGGCCGGCGATTGGTAAACCCATTTGGAATACGAGCATTTACATTTTAGATGAAGGACTAAACCCAGTCCCAGCAGGATCAATCGGTGAACTTTATATTGCAGGTGAAGGAGTATCTAGAGGATATCTTGGACGATATGATTTAACGGCTGAACGATTTGTCGCTAATCCATTCGGTACAAAAGGCATGAGAATGTATCGTACTGGTGATTTAGCCAGATGGCGTGAGAATGGTTCGATTGATTATATCAGCCGTGCTGATCATCAAATTAAAATTCGCGGCTTCCGTATTGAACTAGGTGAAGTTGAAACAGTCATTATGCAACACCCAGCCATAAAGCATACATCTGTTATCGTTCGTGAGGATCAACCTGGACAACAGCTGCTTTGTGCGTATGTTGTGCTGACAGACGGCTCTTCTCTTCATCCTTCAGAGCTTAGGCAGTTTGTGGCTGCGTTACTTCCAGATTACATGGTGCCTTCTGCTGTTACCCTTTTGCCAGAACTTCCACTTACACCAAACGGAAAAATAGATCGCAAAGCATTACCAGCACCAAATATGTCTTTAGTTAGTTCAGATCGTACACCTAGAACACCTCAAGAAGACATGTTATGTAGTTTATTCGCAGAAACACTTGGCCTATCTCAAACTGGCATAGATGATAGTTTCTTTGACTTAGGCGGACATTCTTTACTCGCCGCTCGTCTGCTTAGACGTATACGCGATACATTTGGTGCGGACCTAAGCATGAGTACCATTTTTGAATCACCTCGAGTTGCTGAGCTTGCGCAGCACTTGGACAAAGCGAAGGACATTCGGCCGCCGCTTCAGGTAGAAAATAAGCCAGATGAGATTCCGTTATCCTTTGCCCAGAAACGGCTCTGGTTCCTTCATTGCCTAGAAGGACCAAGTCCAACTTACAATATTCCACTTGTCATTCAACTGACAGGTACACTAGATCAAAAAGCTCTAATTGGTGCATTAGCAGATATCAGTGAAAAACATGAAACCCTTAGAACCATTTTTCCAAATAAGAACGGCATGCCAAGACAGGTTATTTTACACCCGAAACGTGTTCAGCCTGAACTCCATGTCACAGCTTCAAGCGATCAACAAATTGAGAATCAGTTAAACGAAGCCATTCGCTATAGCTTTAAGATTGAAGAAGAACCTGCACTGAGAGCTGAATTATTCATGCTCGATGCAAACCGATCCGTACTGCTGCTATTGTTACATCACATTGCTGGTGACGGCTGGTCACTTGCACCATTGACACGAGACTTAACTACTGCTTATGAAGCTCGTATTCAAGGGAAATCAATCTCATTGCCAGCCGAGCCTATTCAATATGCTGACTATGCTATTTGGCAGCAGAAACTGTTGGGCAGTGAGAAAGAGACGGATAGTCTATTTGCTAAGCAACTCAGCTATTGGACAGGTGCTTTACATGACCTGCCTGAAGAACTGGAGCTTCCCTATGACTACCCGCGTCCACAGGAAGGAAGCTTTAACGGTGCTACGATCGACTTTACGATTGAGCCCGCTTTACACCAGCTCCTCCTTGAACTTGCAAAGCAGCATCAGGTGAGCTTGTTCATGGTGCTTCAAGCATCACTTGCAGCATTACTGACACGCCTTGGGGCGGGTACAGATATCCCCATCGGCAGCCCAATTGCTGGACGGAATGACGATGCACTTGACGACATTGTCGGATTGTTTGTGAACACACTAGTATTACGTACAAATACAGCTGGTAATCCAACCTTTAGTGAGCTATTGAATCGAGTGCGCGACGTTGACTTAGCAGCTTATGAGCATCAGGATCTGCCATTTGAACGACTAGTGGAAATCCTAAATCCAACCCGCTCCAGATCACGCAATCCATTGTTCCAAGTCATGCTTGCCTTCCAAAATACACCGAAGGCGGAAATGAAGCTGACACAACTTGATTCAGATCTCTACGTAAAACCAGTAGGGTCAGCTAAATTTGATCTGACCATCGAATTGACAGAACAAAGAACTGAAACTGGATCAGCAGCAGGATTAACAGGATTGTTTGAATTCAGCACAGATGTATTTAAACAAAGTAGCGTTCGAGCAATCGCTGACAGAATGAAGCGCTTTTTAACAGAGGTAGCTGAGCGCCCTCATCTGCCAATTGGTCAAGTGAACATTTTATCAGATCAAGAACGACAAACATTTATACCTGACAAAAAAACATTCACTCAGTCAGACCAATCACCTAGTCTCCCAGCCTTATTTGAAAAAACGGCGCAGCAATTCCCTGATCGAGTAGCTGTAACGGATGGCAAGAGACAGCTTACCTATCAAGAGTTAAACAACAAAGCCAATCGTCTTGCTCATTTATTAATAGAAAGAGGCGTTGGACCAGAACAGTTCGTTGCACTTGCTCTGCCTAGGTCAATCGATATGCTCGTAAGTTTATTAGCCGTTCATAAAGCAGGCGCAGCCTATGTTCCGCTTGATCCTGACTATCCAGCAGACAGACTGGCATACATGATACAAGATGCCAAACCAGTTTGCAGCATCACAACAAAAGCAGCTGCATTACATCTCCCTGCTGATTGCGATTTGATTTTGTTAGACGAAAAAGAAACGATTGATCAATTGCTGACTACGCCAAATCACAATCCAGCTGATGTAAACAGAATTGAGCCGCTATCTTCTCTGCATCCGGCCTATATTATTTATACGTCCGGTTCTACAGGGAAACCAAAAGGAGTGGTTATTCCACACCAAAATGTCATCCGTCTTCTGACATCTACTGAACATTGGTTCCATTTTGATGAAGAAGATGTTTGGACAATGTTTCATTCGTATGCCTTTGATTTTTCAGTATGGGAAATTTGGGGGCCACTTTTGTATGGCGGTCGACTTGTCATTGTTCCTCATACCATCTCTCGCTCTCCAGAAGAGATGCTGCAACTTCTAGTCGAAGAAGGTGTGACTGTGCTTAATCAAACACCTTCTGCCTTCTATCAGCTCATGCAGATAGACAAGGAACAACAAACACTTGGTCAAGCATTATCACTCCGCTATGTCATCTTTGGCGGTGAAGCATTAGAGCTTAGCAGATTAGAAGATTGGTACAGCCGTCACTCAGACTGCAAGCCAAAGCTAATTAACATGTACGGCATTACAGAAACCACCGTTCACGTTACGTACAATGTACTCAATCGAGACATGATTGCAAAGAAATCTAGCAGCTTAATAGGCGAACCGATTCCTGATTTACACGTGTACGTACTAGATGAATACCTACAACCTGTTCCACCTGGGACGACAGGTGAAATGTATGTAGCTGGAGCTGGTTTAGCAAGAGGTTATCTAGGCAGGCCTGACCTGACCTCAGATCGATTCCCCGCCGATCCTTATGGAGCACCTGGCACAAGAATGTATCGTACAGGCGACCTCGCTCGCTGGACAGAAGAAGGGGCACTAGATTACATTGGCAGAGCTGATCATCAAATTAAAATACGCGGGTTTAGGATTGAACTTGGAGAAATCGAAGCTGTTCTGGCACGCCATGATGAAGTTGCACAAGTTGCCGTCATTTTGCGAGAGGATCAACCTGGTGACAAACGCTTAGTCGCATACATCGTCACAACTGAAGAAGACCGTTTCGATATAGAGACCCTTCGCCATTTTGCGTCAGCCAGTCTTCCTGATTACATGGTGCCTGCGGCTTATGTACAGATTGATACGATGCCACTTACAGCAAACGGGAAGCTTGATCAAAAATCACTACCGGCACCTCAATTGCATATACAGCAAACGGATGGCCGCGGCCCAAGAAACCCGAAAGAGGAAGTTCTATGCCACCTCTTTGAAGAGGTGCTTGATTTGCCAAAAATCAGCATTGACGATCGCTTTTTTGATATTGGCGGGCACTCATTACTTGCGGTTCGTTTAATCAGCCGCATTCGTGATGCACTTGGTGTCAAACTAAGCATCGGAACGTTGTTTGAAGCACCGAACGTTGCAAGCTTGGCAGAGAAACTAGAAACAGGAAGCGATGAAAACGCACTAGAAATCCTGCTGCCGCTACGAACAAATGGAGACAGATATCCTCTCTTCTGTGTTCACCCAGCAGGTGGTCTTAGCTGGTGCTATGCAGGTCTCTTGAATACATTAGAGAAAGACATCCCTATTTATGGATTACAAGCACGAGGAATCGCAAGAAAAGATGACTACCCGCACACACTAGATGATATGGCTGCGGATTATATCAAGCATATCCGAACGATTCAACCAAAAGGCCCTTATCATCTTCTTGGCTGGTCACTCGGCGGAAACGTTGTACAAGCAATGGCTACTCAACTCCAGCAGCAAGGTGAAGAAATCGCTCTCGTTGCGATGCTGGATGCCTATCCAAACCATTTCTTACCGATTAAAGAAGCACCTGATGAAGAAGAAGCACTAATCGCGCTTCTTGCACTCGGCGGTTATGATCCAGATACCTTAACAGGTGAACCACTCACGATGAAAAGTGCCGTCGACATTTTGAAGAAAGACGGCAGTGCACTAGCAAGCTTAAGTGAAGATGCTATTAGAAATCTAAAAGAAACCTATGTCAATTCAGTTCGATTGCTCGGAGAATATCAGCCAAAAGCTTATCATGGGGACATATTATTCTTTAGATCTACCATTATCCCAGATTGGTTTACACCAATTGATCCAGAAGCATGGGCACCTTACATCAATGGAACAATTGAACAGCATGACATTCATTGCCGGCACAAAGACATGTGCCAGCCTAAACCCCTAGCAGAAATTGGTGTCATCTTAGACAACGCTCTGCATCGGGTCAAACAAAAGCACTAAGAATAAAGGAGAGATGACAAATGACAAATCCCTTTGATCGTGAAGACGGTGTATTTCTTGTGCTTGTCAATGAACAAGGACAGCATTCACTTTGGCCCTCATTTGCATCAATACCAGATGGATGGGAAAAGGTCTTTGGTGAAGACACTAGAAATGCCTGCATCGATTACATCCAAACACACTGGCAGGACTTACGGCCATTAAACTTAAGAAAAGAACCTGCCCTAGCACATGAAAATACGGAATAAATCATCGCACCCTGATCTCACTCAGGGTGCTTTTTTAACAGAATAAACATCACCATCTTTCCAGCTCTTTCTGCTACAATTTAATTGAGAATGTTTATCAACCAATAAGAGATCAGGTGGTTTTATGAGAAACAACAATCAATTACGTACAATCCCAAATGCCGAACAATTCATCTATCGATTAACATATGTTGAAAAAATAAAGAATGCAGAGCTTCCGCATAAGGAGCAGCAGTTATCAGATACATTTTGCCTTCTCTTTAGCATAAGTTGCAGCGGCTTACTCACGCTGAACGATCAAAAATGGCGATTGAAAAATCTAACACTCTATACAATCCTGTCTGGTGAGACATTTATGTTGAAAACAGAGCCTTATCAAAAACACGAGCTCTATCTGCTTCGCTTTCAGATGTACACGCCGCAAGGTCAACACATAGAAGAGGTATCAATTGAACATGCCCGTTCTTTACTGAATGTATGGCAATTTATCGATATTAGCTCGATTGAACAAATCCATTCTTTACTGTCTGACATTACAGAGGAATGGCAAAGGCCTGAATCCATTAGCTTTTTTAGAAGCCAAACCCTTTTTCAACAGCTCATTATGCAGCTTTTCACACTGCATAATGAAGATATTTGTGACACGACACATGCCCTTTTTAAAACAAAACAATATATCGACCAACATTACGAAGAACCTCTCAGCCTTACAAGTCTTTCTCATATGGCTGGCATCAGCGCCAATCATTACAGTGAGCTATTTAAAAAGCATTTTGACGTGAGTGTCACTGATTATATCACTAAGAAAAGGATGACTAGAGCCAAACAGTTAATGGCAAAAGGCAACGCAAAACTCAAAGACATTGCACTGGAAATCGGCTATCAAGATCCCTATTACTTTAGCCGCATCTTTAAGAAAAAAACGGGCATGACCCCTTCTACTTATATGAAAAGCCGTCAGCGGAAAATTGCAGCCTATGGCCATTCCATACTCGGTCAGCTCACACCCATTCATATCATCCCATATGCTGCCCCTCTTCATCCTAAATGGACAGCACATGATTTTGAGCATCATGCAGAAGAAATTCCGATTCACCTAAGTGCACATCGGATTAACGAGCACGCTGAAGCCAATTTACAACAATTAAAAGAAACAAAACCTGAGCTAATCATTGCCAATGATCTTTTGACAGAGAAAGAAAAGCAATTATTGGAAACCATCTGTCCTGTTCATTTTGTTCCATTCACACAATTGGATTGGCGCACTCAATTCAGACAAACAGCTATGTTCCTAAACGAAGCGAAGGAAGCAGAAGAATGGTTGATTCATTACGAGGAACTCGTCATTCAAACGAAAAAGGCATGCCTTGTTGATCACTCACCAAAAACCGTCCTGCCTCTTCGTATCTTTCAAGATCAGCTTTACTTGTCTGTAAATCGCACCATGTCAGAAGTGATTTTTCATGACATTGGTCTTCTGCCAGCTTTTCAGAATAATGGTCAGCTAATAGAAAAGAAAATCAGCATTCACTCCATACAACAACTAGATCCAGACGCCATCTTCCTCCTCTTGCATAAGGAGCCAAAAACCATTGCTTTTTATCAAAAGCTACAGCAACAGGAAGCTTGGCAAAATCTCAAGGCTGTGACTCAACAAGCCGTCTATCCACTCACTTCTGACCCTTGGCGTGAATACACAGCAGCCAGTCATCAACGAGTCATTCAGGACCTTTTATCTTTTTTTCCGTAAAAAGTCCATCATTTGACAGAGATTTGTCTATGGATAAAAGGACGAAAGCCTAATACAATCTTTAATTGAGAACAATTATCAGTTAAAGGAGAAAACAAATGAAAAAATGGTTCGCATTGCTTACCCTTAGTATCATGACGATCATAACAGCAGCCTGTGGTGCTACAGAAAATAAACCTGCTTCAAACACAGCCAAAAGCAAGTCAGCTGAAATAGCAGAAACAAACATCAATTACTTAGATCAAACGTACAAACTCAAAACACCAGTGAAAAGAGTTGTCATCGCTGGAAGCCTAGAATCTATGGAAGATGCAAAATTACTTGATATTGAGCCTATTGGTGCTTCTACTGTAGGCGGCACGTTCCCTGAATTATTTAAAGACATCACAGCGAAAACAGAAGGCATCGGTGAAAAAACAGAACCGAACCTAGAGAAAATCTTAAAACTAAAACCAGACGTAATACTCGGATCAACAAAGTTCCCACCTGCAACAATTAAAAAATTGGATAAAGTCCAAACGACGATCCCAGTATCACATGTCTCTTCTGACTGGGAAAGCAACCTTTTATTGCTTGGTACACTTACTGGAAAAAGTGAAAAAGCGAAAAACATCATTTCTGATTACCAGAAAGAGCTCAAACAAGCGAAAGAAACCCTGAAAGACAAAAGCAACAACAAAACAGCTGTCATTTTACGCATTAGACAGGGTGACCTGTACGTGTATCCTGAAGACGTATACTTTAACTCTACCTTATATGGAGACTTAGGATTTACAGCACCAAGTGATATCAAAAAAGCCAAAGCACAAGCAATGATTTCAATGGAGCGCCTGGGCGAACTCAATCCTGACTATATTTTTGTTCAGTTCTCTAAAGAGGAAAACTCATCGAATCCTAATGCATTAAAGGACTTAGAGAAAAATAAAATTTGGACAAGCCTAAAAGCTGTAAAAAATGGCCACATCAATGAAAATGTCGTTGATCCTATGCTTCAAGGAGGAACTGCACTAAGCAAAACAGCGTTCCTTGATAAAGCTGTCAAATGGTTAGAGAAAAACAACTAAAAAAAGAAGACAAAGGGCTAAAATTTTTAGCCCTTTGTCTTCTTTTCAGCGTAGTTGAAAATCTTGAGGAGTGAATACACATGAATGGAACGTTTCTATATGATGAGTTTAACGGGCGTCAGCTTGATATTTACCTTCCACAGAACACCTCTATTAATGTTCCAGCTGTCTTTGTACAAGATGGCTCTTCTTTGTTTAGAACACATCTGCTAGAGATCGAAAGACTGATCGAAGCCAAAACCATCTCGCCAATCATCATTGTCGGCATACATCCTTTCAATCGACTTGACGAATATACACCATGGAAAGCATCATCACTGCGATCTGGGTTTCCTGACTTTAAAGGTGAGGCGGAGACGTACGTGTCATTTTTAGCGAATGACTTGCTCCCATATATCAAAAGAGAATATCCAGTCAAGCAGAACTGTCATGAACATAGTCACATAGGTGCCTCATTGGGTGGGCTATTTGCTATGTATACCTTATTGATTTACCCTGCCCTTTTTAAAAACATCGCATCTATCTCCGGGTCATTTTGGTATCAAAATTTTTTACCGTTTGCTAAACAACAAAGCATTGAATGTGTGGATCACCTTATTTATTTGTCTGTAGGCAGTGAAGAAGGTAAAGGCAAAGCATCCGCTCAAAAGCACATGCCTTTATTCAATAAACAACTACATGACCTTTTATTACAAAAAGGAATGCAGGAATGGCAGCTGCAATATCACATCGAACAAGGGGAGGGGCATCACCTGACACAATTCCAAAAGAATTTCTTATCCGCCCTAAAGTGGTTTTATCAAAGAGAACTCTAGTTTTTTATCAGCATGGCACAAAGCCGATATGATATATTGGAACTTATAGATTAAAAGAGGAGGGTTTTGCATATGAGACCTTTACAAATCTCAGCCGATACCGCACAAAAACTTGCGGCATCACTCAATGTACCCATTGAACAAATCATGCATATGCCGCAGCATATCTTAATCGCTAAACTAGCAGAGCTTGAACAGAAGAAAGATCATTCTTCTTAAACAAATAAAGGAGTTTACATTCATGGAACAACAACTAGACCAATCAACCTTACACCCTCGCAGTAAAGGACAAACCATCCTGCTGATTGCTGGAATTTTACTCATTGCATTTAACTTACGGCCTGCCATTACGTCCGTAGGACCTCTCATCGGCGTCATTCGTTCCGATTTGCAGCTGTCAAATGGACTTGCGGGTTTTCTCACGACATTACCACTGCTCTCATTCGCATTACTTTCTCCCATTGCACCTAAAATCGGAAAACGACTTGGCAATGAACGAACCCTCTGGCTAGGGCTTGCTGTCCTTCTATTTGGGATTGTGATTCGCTCATTGGGCTCGATCACCTTCTTGATGTTGGGAACAGCGCTTGTCGGTGTCGGAATTGCGATATGTAATGTGCTCTTACCGGGGCTCGTGAAGCATAAATTTCCTGCACATGCTGGTTTGATGACAAGTGTATATACGACCTCGATGTCCGTCTTTGCGGCACTGGCTTCAGGTGTCAGTGTTCCGCTCAGTCATACGATGCCTGGCGGCTGGAATACATCATTCCTCGTATGGGCTGGCCTTGCACTACTCGCGATGATGGTCTGGGCGCCGCAGCTTCTTCATCAGAACACAGCGGCCGTCAAAAGCATTTCGCTCACAGAGCAGCCGATATGGCGTTCACGTGTCGCATGGCAGGTGACCTTTTTTATGGGGTTGCAGTCATTCCTTTTCTATAGCAGTATCGCCTGGTTTCCTGATATTTTAACATCACATGGAATGAACCTGTCGACAGCCGGCTGGATGCTGTCCATTATGCAGTTTGTTGGGCTGCCATCCACCTTTTTAACACCTGTTTTTGCAGAAAAATTAAAAACACAAAGACCGCTTGTCGTCGGCCTTGTCCTTGTGTATTTATTTGGCATGATCGGACTTCTTCTCGGAGGATCGACGCCTATTCTTGTCATCTCTGTTTTATTGATCGGTGTTGGACAAGGGGCTAGCATTAGTCTTGCCCTCACATTTATCGGATTGCGGACGACCAATATGGAGCAAGCCGCTGCCCTTTCTGGAATGGCTCAGTCTCTCGGTTATTTATTAGCCGCCGTTGGTCCATTCATGATCGGTATCCTTTTTGATCTTACACATACATGGACGCCATCCATTATCATCTTTATCATCATCCTATTTTTCATGCTTTTATCCGGTATGCGTGCCGGACGAAGCGTCTATATCTCAGATCCATCATAAAAAAAGAACCCGCCTCCTCGTGAGACGGGTTCTTTTCTGCTTTATGCTTGTTCAGTCACATGAACCTTTAACGTTGCTTGTACTTCTGGATGAAGCTTCACCGGTACATTTGTGTAACCTAATGCACGGATGGCGTCATTCAGCTCGATTTTACGCTTATCGAGTTTGATTTGATGATCTTTTTGCAATTTATCAGCGATTTGTTTGCTCGTAATTGATCCAAACAGACGGCCGCCTTCACCTGATTTTGCTGTAAGTTCTACTGTTAGCGCCTCAAGTGTTTCTTTTAGTTGTTTCGCTTGTTCAAGCTCTTGGATGGCATTCTTTTTCTCTTTGTTTTTCTGCCCTTCCAATGCACTTAGGTTCGTTGGATTTGCTTCAACCGCTAACCCTTGTTTGATGAGGAAGTTGTGAGCGTATCCATCTGCTACATTCTTGACTTCGCCTTTTTTCCCTTTTCCTTTTACGTCTTTTAGAAAGATGACTTTCATCTTTGAACCCCTCCTTCGAAATATTCATCAATGGCAGCTTTTAACTGCTCTACTGCTTCTTCAATGGTTATACCATACATTTGAGTGGCAGCGTTAGTCAAATGACCACCGCCATCTAACGCTTCCATGATAATTTGGACGTTGATATCTCCTAACGATCTCGCACTAATGCACACCGTGTTGTCATCTCGTCTAGCGACAGCAAATGACGCTTCTACCTCACTCATTGACAACAGGGAATCAGCCGTCTGCGCAATCGTAATTTGATCATAATACTCCGATCTGTCAGACGGCAATGAGGCAATCGCCACCTGGTTTTGATACAGCTCTGTATGCTGAATGAGCTTTGCCCGTTTGATGTAATGATCCACTGTCTCTTTTAAGAACTTTTGTACAAGGACAGGATCTGCTCCCTTCGCACGTAGATAGGAAGCGGCATCAAACGTTCTTGATCCCGTTCTCAGTGAGAAGCTCTTCGTATCAACGATAATCCCTGCGAGAAGCGCAGTAGCCTCAATCATGTTAATGCGTAATTTCTTCGGCTGATACTCTAAAAGCTCTGTCACAAGCTCTGCTGTAGATGAAGCATACGGTTCCATATAGACAAGTAAAGGATCACGAATAAATTCCTCGCCGCGTCTATGATGGTCAATGACCACGACGTTTTCAATCTTATTCAGCAGTCGTTCTTCCATGACGAGAGACGGTTTATGTGTATCCACGACCACAAGCAATGTATCATCCTTTGCAAGCTCCATCGCTTCCTCTGGGGTGATAAAACGTGACCAAAGATCTTCATAATTCTTAATTTCACTAATTAAGCGCTGAACACTGTCCCCAATCTGGTTGGCATCAATGACAATATAGCCTTCTTTCCCATTGGCTTGAGCGACCTTTAAAATCCCGATGGATGCACCGATCGAGTCCATGTCTGGGAACTTATGTCCCATGATCATGACATTCCCGCTTTCAGCTACAATTTCTTTTAAAGCATGAGAAATGACCCGTGCGCGTACGCGCGTTCTTTTCTCCATTGGGTTCGTTTTACCACCGTAGAATTTCACTTTTCCATTCGGCTGCTTAATGGCTACCTGATCTCCGCCTCGTCCAAGGGCAAGGTCAAGACTTGACTGCGCAAGTGCCCCAAGCTCTTTTAAAGAAGGAACAGACGCACCGATCCCGATACTGAGAGTAAGCGTCGCACTATGCGCCCCTGTTTTCTCACGGACTTCGTCTAAAATGGAGAACTTCGACGCCTCCAGTTCAGCCAAGATGCTCTCATTGAGAACCGCCATAAAACGTTCTGACGAGATTCGCTTCAGGAAAATGCCATATTCCTGTGCCCAATTGTTTAATAAAGACGTCACTTCACTATTAATAGCGCTACGTACCTGATCATCAAGGCCTTGCGTGACATCGTCGTAATTGTCTAAAAAGATATAAGATAACACCGTTCGTTCATTTTCGTATTGTCTTTCAATCTGTACCTGTTCCGTGACATCAAAGAAATACAAAAGGCGCTCTGAGCGTTTAATAATGACTTTGAATTTTCGGTCATTCAGCGTCACATTTTCTGTCTCGACCTCTTGTTTAATGAGAGGCACAATGGACTCGAATGTATCATACAAAGATCTGCCGACAAGTGTGCTTTCATGAAAGCACGAAGCGAGAAATGGATTTGTCCATTCGATATAATACTGGTCATTAAACAGCATAATACCAATTGGCATTTCCATTAGTGCTTCTTCTCCAACCTTTTTGACTCGATAGGATAATGTTGAAATATATGAATCAATTTCTTTTTGAACTTGCGTATCTGCCCATTTTAAGAAATAGAGCACACCTGCAAGAACAAAAAGACCAACCGCTCCTATGATCCAATTAAAATAAAGGTTGAGGAGAACTGTGACCATCGCAAAAACAATGAGCGCGATGATCGGATACTTGATGACAGGTTTTCTATAGAAGCTTGGCACTGATATCAACTCCTCAACATTCAGAGTGAATTATTTGTTTTTTACTTTTCCCCTTAAATCAAAGCCTATGTCAGCAATCCCTATTATACGCACAATCACACCGATCGTCGGATAAAGGAACCCTAACACGATAGCGAAAATGGGCACCGCTTTTGAGATGCTCTTTTCGTGGCAATAATAGAAGATAAAAGAAAATCCCTGAATAAGCACCAGTATAAATAAAATTCGAAATGCACTCGTTTGAACGAGCCATAAAAAGCTGCCTTTTTCCGTATGAATCAGCAGCAAAAGCATTGTGAGTAAATAATACCATACCATGCTTTTTCGCAGCCGCATATCCTTAAATTTCTTCAAGGCTGGCATGTCTTTGACAAACCGTTTGATCAGAGGCTGCACGAACCAGTGGTTCACAAACGCCAGCAGTGTCACACCAATTAACAGCGCTACAGGCAAAGCACTCAATGCAGCATCTTGTATCTCTCTGAACTGCTTCAGCTGCTTTGCGATGTCCCGCTCAGAAATGCCGGATTGCTTTAAGGCACTCTCTAACATCGGCATCACTTGTTCAATTGACTCTTTCGTGATACTCATCATATCGATTTGAAAAAGCTGAACACTGACAACAAATGAGATGAGAAAACTGAATAAATAGATCAGCGCACCTGCAATGATGGCATTTCCTGGCTGTCTTCTGCTGTAGAAAATTCCCATGCCTAATCCGGCAGCGATCAATATAGGTGCACTGAGTAGCCCATTAATAGACCCAATTAAAAAGCTGATCACTATCCCAATAGCGCCAGCAGCAATTCCTTTTTTCAAGCCGTGCCTGATTGTATAGAGGATGATTGGAATCGGAGCAGCTAGAAAGAAAATAATGGATAATAGTGGCACATACAAATAAAACAGCGTCATGACAGAAAAAATACTGATCATGATAGCACCCTCTACTAACGCTTTTGTTTGTTTCACACCTTCACCTCTATCCAATCCTTTTACTATATCTTGCTCAATGTGTCCTTCTATGTATACGTAAGATGTAAGCTACATCCTGTCTTGCCCAACCTTTATTTTACCATAGCGGCAAATCCCAAGTAAAATGCAGGCTATTCTCAGAGCGTTTCACGTGGAACACTAATATGAAATCGCACATGCAACTTTTCAATTAGCATGTTACAATTTTTTAGATTATTCTTAGCTATAAACCCTGAATTCAAGGTCAAAAGCTGTTAGAATAGAAACATCATCAATAAATGTAAGAAGGAGAATTCACATGGGAAAAACACTCGTATTCGGACACAAAAATCCTGACACAGACACGATTTGCTCTGCTATCGCTTACGCTGATCTAAAAAACAAAATTGGCGTCGAAGCAGAAGCGGTCAGACTTGGAGAAATCAATGGAGAAACACAATACGCATTAGATTTCTTTAAACAAGAAGCACCTCGTTTCATTGAAACGGCTACAAACGAAACAAAGCAAGTCATTCTTGTCGATCATAACGAATTCCAGCAAAGTGTAAGCGATATTGATCAAGTACAAGTGACTGAGGTTATCGACCATCACCGTATTGCCAACTTTGAAACAAGTGAACCTCTTTACTATCGCGCTGAGCCTGTTGGCTGCACAGCAACGATCTTGAACAAAATGTACAAAGAGAACCAAGTGACGATTGAAAAAGAAATCGCTGGTTTGCTTTTATCTGCCATCATTTCTGATTCCTTACTATTCAAATCCCCAACTTGCACACAGCAGGATATTGATGCTGCGCATGAGCTGGCAAAAATCGCGGGGGTAGACCCTGAAGTATATGGTTTAGACATGCTGAAAGCAGGAGCTGACCTAAGCCAAAAAACGATTCAAGAATTAATCACACTGGATGCAAAAGAGTTCGCACTAGGCAGCAGCAAAGTGGAAATTGCACAAGTTAATACAGTAGATATCGCCGAAGTAACAGCAAGACAGGCTGACATTGAAGCGAAAATCAATGAAGTCATTGCAGAGAAAGGTCTTGATGTATTCGTTCTAGTGATCACAGACATTCTAGAAAATGACTCCCTTGCACTTGCACTTGGTGCCGAAGCTGCAAAAGTAGAAAAAGCATTTAACGTCACACTTGAAAACAACACCGCTTTACTTAAAGGTGTTGTATCAAGAAAGAAACAAGTCGTACCTGCACTAACAGACGCACTTTCTTCATAAAACACGACAAGACTGCTGAATTGTTCAGCAGTCTTTTTTCTCTATCTTCTTTTTAATGAATGTACATATCACTGACAAGGATATCCTTTAACACACTTGTTGGAATCGTGAATTCCACTACACCCATGTATCCAGGCGCCACATCATATTCATTAAAGGAAATCACAAGCTTCCCTTTTGAATTGATATAGAAGCTTTGATCTGGCTTAATTTTCTTAAATGGATCCGCCATATCTTGCTTGCCAATCCAATACATTTTGTTTGAATCCTCTTTCATCTGTTTCTTCATTTGTTCTTTAATATTTTCACTAATCACATCAATATAACGATCATCTTTAAACAGGCTTGGTAATGTAATGAGTACATGGTTTTTCTTATCAACCGTATCATACGTCATTTCTTCTGACGCAGAAGCCTGAGTCGTCACCTTGTATCGACCTAGTGAAAGAATTTGATCATTGTTTGTTCTCACTTCATATCCACTCTCAACACTTAAATGACCATTTTTATAACCCTTTGTTTCCTTTTCAAAATCTTGATACAGCTTTTTGTTTTCAGCTAAATATTTTTGATTCAGGCTGTCTTGTAATGTTCCGTCCCCAAGCCCAGAAACGTGTGGTGTTTTAAGGTCAATATTCGTTCCTTGATCGCTCTTTTTAAATTCTGTGAATGTCACGACTTTCACCAGCTCGCCAATGACAGGTACCTCTGAAATGGCTCTTGCCGCCTGTGGACTGACATTCACAGTCGTGACAAATAGAGCAGCCGCAGCAACAAGTCCGATAGTCCATTGTTGAAAATGAGGCTTTTTATTTTTTCGTTTCAATGTTCGTTCAACCATAGCATCATATTCCGGTGGAATAGGGATTTCTAAATATTCATCTTTTAACTGTTCCAAATACTTATCCATTTACATTTCCTCCTGTGATAATTCTACTTTTAAAAGCCGCAGCGCCTTATATAATCTTGTTTTAATGGTGTTTTCATTTTCATCTAGAATGTGGGCGATGTCCTCTAGTTTTAAATCTTCAAAGAATCTCAAGATAATGATGACTCGGTACATTTCGGGCAAATCCTCTATGGCTTGTCGGACGTCTTGATCCTCATAGACATCTGATTCGCCCTGTGATAAGAATTCAAGCGTGTCATCATCTGTCACTTGCACCCGCTTCTTCTTTCGTAAAAAGTCTAGGGCAGCGTTCACTACGATTTTATAAAACCAGCTATGCATCTTACTTACATCCTCTAGCCGGTGGACAGATTTGAGCGCTTTATGAATCGCCTCTTGAACGACATCCATCGCATCCTCTGGATTCTTGACATAACTGTAGGACAATCGATAAAAACTATGTTTATGCTCCATTACGTAATCAGCAAATTGATCCTCAATCTTTCGTTTCTTCATTTTACAAAGAGCTCCTTTATCTTAAATGCGCATCGGTTATTTCTTACAATGGATAGACGCGCACCTTTTGAAAATAGTTTGCGCTCGATTATTTTTTAACATGTCGTCCCATTTCTATTTCTATACAAAAAAGAGCAAACCAGACGGGTTCACTCTTTCAATGCAGATATCGTTTGATAAACAAACTGTTTTAATGGAGAAAGCGGATGAATGATGGGGACACCAGTCTCCTCTTCCATCTGCTGCGAAGCACGAACCATGGATAACTGCATCACACAAATGTCTCCGCTTTTTTTTATACATCTTCTGAGCTGCTTTTTAATCTGCTCCTCATAAGCCTGCATATCACCATTTAGGCAAAGGTGAAAGACATCCTCCATCACGATCACTTCTGCATCAATCTGTTTGCCTCGATCTTTGGCATATGACTCAAGCCGCTTCATCGTCCCTTCCACTGTAGCGGGGTTTGAAAACACAAGTTGAAGAGATTCTTTTTTCTCACAAATCAGCTCAAATACTGGTTCATCAATCGGAACAATCGGTTGTTTAAACAGGTGCTGCTGTTCACCCAAAGCTGCAATGTATTGTGTACACGTGAGCAGAGTAAGATCAGCTTTATCTTCTTGCATCAGTTTGTTAATGGCATAGGCTTGCTGCTTGTGATGATCAAAAGTGGGATCTTGTGTAGCGCGTTCTATAAAGGATGAATCGACCGTATGATAAAGCGCAAGATCGGTATCGCCAAAAACATCTTCTATATATGACTGATTGGACGGATGGGCGTGAAGGCAGTGTAATCGAATCATCAGGTTCGCTCCTCGTAAAAGTTTTCAATCATTATATCAATCCTTGTATGAAATAGGGAGAAAGATGACCATATTGTTAGGGAGATATTGAAGGAGGGATTTGAATTGAAAGAAGATCAACAGCCTAAGCCATCTTCAGAGTCAGATGACACTTTAACGAACAGACAAGGTCACCCCGTAACAGACAATCAAAATATGAGAACCGTTGGAAATAGAGGACCAACTACGCTTGAAAACTACGATTTCCTAGAAAAAATCAGTCATTTTGATCGCGAACGTATTCCTGAACGTGTCGTCCATGCGCGCGGGGCGGGAGCTCACGGTTACTTTGAAGCCTATGGCACATTCGGTGATGAACCTATTTCTACTTATACAAGAGCAAAATTATTTCAGGAAAAAGGGAAAAAGACACCTGTTTTCGTCCGTTTTTCTTCTGTTATTCACGGCGGTCATTCGCCAGAAACATTGCGCGATCCGAGAGGGTTTGCGATTAAATTTTATACAGAAGAAGGCAATTGGGACCTCGTAGGAAACAACCTGAAAATTTTCTTTATCCGAGATGCTTTGAAGTTTCCAGATTTGGTTCATGCCTTTAAGCCAGACCCTGTTACGAATCGGCAGGACGGCGAGCGTATTTTTGACTTTGTCTCGCAATCTCCTGAAGCGACACATATGGTGACATTTCTCTTTTCACCATGGGGCATCCCAGCAACTTATCGGCACATGCAAGGCTCAGGTGTCCATGCGTACAAATGGGTAAACCATGAAGGAAAAGCAGTGCTGGTCAAATATCACTTTGAACCAAAGCAAGGCATTCGCAACCTGACACAAGAACAGGCGCAAGCGATTCAAGGTGAAAACTTCAATCATGCCACACAGGACTTATATGAAGCCATTGAGCAAGGAGATCATCCTGAATGGGAGGTTTATGCGCAGATCATGGAAGATGATGCACACCCTCACCTTGACTTTGATCCGCTTGATCCGACAAGCTATGGTACAAGGATGACTATCCTTGGAAACCAATCGGACGAATGGTGTTAAACAAAAATCCAGAAAATTATTTCGCAGAAGTCGAGCAAGTCGCCTTTGGGACAGGCGTTCTCGTAGACGGTTTGGATTTCTCAGATGATAAATTGCTTCAAGGACGAACCTTCTCCTACTCTGACACGCAGCGCTATCGTGTGGGGCCAAACTATTTACAGCTGCCAATCAATGCACCGAGAAAGCATGTCGCCACGAATCAAAGAGATGGGCAAATGGAGTACCACGTCGATCAAGGCAAAGGACAAAACCCTCATGTGAATTATGAACCATCGATCCTTGGCGGATTAAAAGAAGCCAAGCAGGATGGAAAAGATCATACGCCTTTTGTAGAGGGTGACGTCAAACGAGAGGCCATTGACCGTCCGAACAACTTTGGACAAGCCGGAGAAACGTATCGCCGCTTCAATGATTGGGAACGTGAGGAACTGATTAAAAATTTAGTCAACACCCTTGCTACCTGTCAAAAAGACATTCAAGAGCAAATGATCGAAAACTTTACGAAGGCAGACCCTGATTACGGAAAGCGAGTCGCTGACGGCTTAAAAGCCTTTAAACAAGAACAACCAAGCGGACCTATAGGCTCTACAGGCGCAGCCCAAGCCGTGGACGAAGCGATCAACAACAGCACACCATCAGATCCTTATTAAATAAAAAAGAATGCAGCGTCTAGGCTGCATTCTTTTTGTATCCATCGATTAAGCGTTTTGACCTTTTTTAATCCATTCTGCAACATTGACTGTACGTTTTGCTTGATGTTTTGCAGCAGCTTCTGCATCCTCTTGGATCTTTCCATTTTGGTCAACAGTGACACTCACGCCGTAAGGGTTGCCCCCTGCACCGTATAATGAGTCATCAGTGTATCCAGGAGCGGCGATAATAGCTCCCCAGTGGAACATCGTTGTGTAAAGGCTGAGAATGGTTTGCTCCTGTCCGCCATTTGGGTTTTGTGCAGATGTCATCGCACTTACTGCTTTGTTTGCCAATTTTCCTTGGAACCACAAGCCGCCAGTTGTGTCTAAAAATTGCTTCATTTGAGCCGGTAAGTTACCAAAACGTGTCGGCATGCTAAAGATGATGGCATCTGCCCACTCTAAATCACTCAATTGAACCTCTGGGACATCCTTTGTTTCATCTAAATGTGCTTTCCATGCTGGATTTGACGCCACAACTGATTCAGGAGCCAATTCAGGAACCTTTAATATTTTGACTTCTGCTCCAGCTTCTTTCGCTCCAGCTTCAGCCCATTTTGCCATCTGATAGTTTGTACCTGTTGAACTATAATAAATAATCGCTAACTTTACGTTTTCCATTTGTTCCATCTCCTTTTGATTGGTTTGTCCAAAAAGTTTTTGTAAGAATCCCAACTGTATTCCCCACCTTATTTAAAATTGACGACGATACCATAAAGCCGCAGCATCGACTTCTTCTCTCGTTAGCTGATGTCCACGATTTTCCCAATGAAGTGTAACAGACGCGCCTGCCTCCTGAAGCAATTGCTCAAGCTCCTGTGATTCCTCTGGACGGCACATTGGGTCATTTTCACCAGCTGCTATAAAGACTTGTTTCCCCACTAATGAAGGCATTGAAACCCCGCGTCTCGGGACCATTGGATGATGCAAGATAGCTCCTTTTAACGCATCCTCGTAATGGAATAAAAGACTTCCTGCAATGTTCGCCCCATTGGAATATCCGAGAGCGACGACATTGTGACGATCGAACCCATATTCTTCTGCTGCCTCGCCGATAAATGTATACAGTTCCTCTGTCCGCTCAATTAAATCCTGTTCATCAAATACACCCTCTGCCAAACGTCTGAAAAAGCGCGGCATACCGTTTTCCAACACATTTCCTCTCACACTAAGAACAGAAGCGTCCGCATCTACTAAATCGGCAAGCGGCAATAAATCTTCTTCCGTTCCGCCAGTACCATGCAGTAATAACAAAACAGGTCTTTGTTCATTCTTTCCTTTTCGAAAAAGATGTTTCATCATGCATCTCCTTTCCCTTTCAACTCTCTCACTTCTATTGGCAGTACAATTTGTTCAATCTGACTGCGCTGCGCCTCATATTGAGGTGGCAGTTTCAATGCTTCACCCATTGTTTCCACTGATTCATCGTGTGCAAACCCTGGAGGATCAGTCGCAATCTCAAATAATATGCCGCCAAGCTCTCTAAAATAAATGGCATTGAAGTAATTTCGGTCTTGCACAGGAGTCACTTGATACCCGCTTTGCGCAATATGTCTTTGCCAATCTAATTGATCCTGATCATCTGTTGCTCTCCATGCAATATGGTGCACCACCCCAACACCCATACGTCCTCGTGCAACAGGTGTTTTGTTCACATCAATCACATTGCCAATCTCACCAAATGAACGGAATCTCACATAGTCCTCTTCTGCTCCGACTCGTTCAAAACCCATTGTTTTTTCGAGTAGCTGCATCGTTTGCTCAGGCTGTGACGTTAACAAAACCGCTCCGCCAAATCCTTTGATCGCAACATCTGGTGTGACTCCGTTAAATGTCCACTCATTTTGTTTCCCTTCCGCACGCTCTACAAGTTCAATTAACAAGCCGTGTGGATCTTCAAATGAGAGAAAGGCTTCACCAAAGCGTTCAACCATTTCATAAGAAATATCAAATTGCTCTAGACGTTTTTTCCAAAAAGAGAAAGCGCCCGGCGGCACAACATATGTCGTCACACCGACTTGACCGGCGCCAATTTGTCCTTTTTGAGCACCTGGCCAAGGGAAAAACGTAATAATCGTTCCTGGAGTTCCTCCTTCATTTCCAAAATATAAATGGTATGTGCCCGGATCATCAAAATTCACGGTCTTTTTCACGAGACGAAGCCCTAAAACACCTGCATAAAAATCAACGTTCTCCTGAGGATGCCCTACAATGGCTGTAATATGGTGAATTCCTTCAGTTTTCTTCACTTCTAATGACCTCCTAATCATGAAGTAACAAGCCTCTATTCATTATGTCTTTACTGACGCCTTTATATTATCTCGAATTCGAGATATTAAATCAAAAAAATATATTTATCTCGAATTAAGGATATGATGTTTTTTAATAAATGTCAACAATTTTTGTTTTTTCTTTTAAAAAAGCAGATCTGCTTGATACATGACAGACCTGCTCTTCCTTAATTATTTCAATAATTTTTTCTTTTTTAAATAGGCTTTCGCTACCTGAAATGCTTCCTTACCTTTCACATTCACTTCATAATTCATCTCTCTCATCTCATCGTCTGTGATTTGGCCACCAAGCTTATTGAGAGAGGTCTCAATCTCAGGGTACTCAGTTAATGTATCCTGCCTTAGCAGTGGTGCTCCTTGATATGGCGGGAAAACATGCTGATCATCATCGAGCACCTTTAATTTATATTGTCTCAATTCACTGTCTGTCGAATATGCATCGACCAAATTGATATCCCCTTTTTGAATGGCTCGATACCGAAGCTTCGGTTCCATCGTGACCACATCGTCAAAGGAGAATTGATAGACCTTTTGAATACCTCGATACCCATCCTGACGATCAGAAAATTCTAACGTAAAACCAGCTTTTATACGATTCTTGATCTTGCCTAAATCTGAAATATTGGATACATCATATTGATCGGCCAGCGACTGAGGCACAGCTAAAGCATACGTATTGTTGTAAGCCATCGGCTCAAGAAGACGGAGCTGAAAGGATGATTCCAAACCGCGCCGCGCTTGCTCATACACTTTTTCTTTATCTGTGCTTTTCGCTGTTTCTTTAAGGAACTCAGAAATTGCAGTACCTGTAAACTCAGGATAAATATCAATATCACCGGAGCGTAAAGCTTGAAAAACAAAGGACGTCTTGCCAAGACCAGGCTTAAGATTGACTTGAATATCCGTATCCTGCTCAATTAAAAGCTTATACATTGAGATCAAAATTTCAGGCTCCGCCCCTAACTTTCCACCAATGGTGATTTCTTTCTTTTCTTGTTGAAACAGTAATGGGCCCGCGACAACTGCTCCTGCAATCACAGCAAAAGCCGTCACAGAGATCAACGTCTTTTTAAAGGATATTTTTTCAAAAGTACGCAGCACGACATCAAATAAGAGAGCGAGCAGGGCAGCTGGTATGGCGCCGATGACAATGAGCGACATATCATTTCGATCAATTCCAAGTAGAATCAGACTTCCTAATCCTCCAGCTCCGATCAGTGCGGCAAGAGTGGCAGTCCCCACAATGAGAACCATCCCAGTTCGGATACCAGCCATGATGACTGGCATGGCCAGAGGCAGCTCCACCTTTAATAACCGTTTGCGGTGATTCATTCCCATGGCGAGAGCCGCTTCTCTTAGGGAAGGGTCGACCTCCTGAATGCCTGTATATGTATTTCTTAAAATAGGGAGTAGGGCATAGACGACAAGCGCGATAATGGCAGGAACTTGCCCAATCCCAACGAGAGGAATCAGCAAGCCAAGCAGCGCGAGCGACGGAATTGTTTGCAAGACAGCCGTCACCCCAATCACCCACTCCGCTAGCTTCGGTACCCTCGTTAAATAGATACCTAATGGAATGGCAATCAAAATCGCTAAAAATAAAGCAATAAAAGAAATTTGAATATGCTCTAGTAAGGCGTGACCCAATTGTTCTTTTCGGTCCCATAACACACTGGTCCAATCATTCATGTGACTCGCCCCGCTCTCTAGGAAAATCAGCTAAAAACTGAATCACCGCTTGACGATTCACTAGACCCATTCGCTCCCCATCCTTTTCCACAGCCAATTCCTCATGCTTTGCCAATTTAGATAAGACATCATCCAGCGGTGCATGTGCTGAAATAACTTCATAGCCTAAAAGAGCCTCCTGAGTCATTGGTCTAGCTATGGTCTCTAACTCAAACGCTTGATGTCCCACATGGCGAGCAGCCCCTGAGACAAACTCTCGCACAAAGTCATTGACTGGGTATTGAACCAATTCCTCTGGACGACCAATTTGCACCACTTTACCTTCCTTCATGATACAAATTCGGTCACCAAGTCTCATGGCTTCTTGCATATCATGTGTCACGAAGACAATGGTCTTTTGAATACGGCGCTGCAAATCAAGCAGATCATCCTGCAATTTCTCCCTCGTCAGTGGATCTAACGCACTAAAAGGTTCATCCATGAGGACAATCTCTGGATCAGCCGCAAGAGCACGTGCCACACCGACACGCTGCTGCTGTCCGCCAGACAGCTCTGACGGCTTTCGATGTCGATACATAGCTGGATCAAGCCCAACCATCTGCATCAATTCATCGACACGTTTATTGATCTCGCTCCGGCTCCACTGTTTAAGCTCTGGCACCACAGCGATATTTTCTTCAATGGTCATATGAGGAAAAAGAGCGATTTGCTGCAGGACATACCCAATATCCCAGCGTAGCTCATACATATCATAGTCACTTACATTTTGGCCCTTTATGTAAATTTCACCTTCTGTAGAAGAAATGAGACGATTGATCATTTTCAATGTCGTCGTTTTCCCGCTTCCACTAGGTCCAATGAATACAAAAAACTCACCTTTCTGAATCTCCAAATCAACCGATTGAACGGCATAGAGGTCATCAGAAAATTGCATCGATACCTTCTTAAATTCAATCATCTTCCCACGCCCTGACTGCAATTATTTTCTAGACTACCAATATGACAGATCGACCCCGTATTTGTATAGAACAAACTGTCTCTTTTACATACTTCCCCTAGGATGCCCACCAAAAACAGCTCAAACCAATTTAAATGAGATTCTTCGTCAAACAAATAAAAAAAGCGAAGAGCTCGAGGCTCTCCGCTTTTAAGTCAACGACTTACTCACCAGTAACGTATGGAAGTAATGCCATTTGACGTGATTTTTTAATCGCTAATGTCAATTTACGTTGATACTTAGCGCTAGTTCCTGTTACACGACGAGGTAAAATTTTACCACGCTCAGAAACAAACTTTCTAAGAAGATCAACATCTTTGTAATCGATGTGCGTGATACCGTTAGAAGTAAAGAAACATACCTTACGACGTTTCGCACGACCGCCTCTGCGTCCACCTGCCATTTGTTTTCACACCTTTCCTTTAGTCATTTTTTCAGATCAATTAGAATGGCAAATCATCATCGGAGATGTCAATCGGTTTACCATCATTCGCAAATGGGTCATCATTAAAGCTATTTCCCTGATTACGATTTTGTTGGTTGCTTTGATTGCCATATGGATTTTGACTTGGTTCATTTCCGAATGGATTCTGATCGTTTTGGCTACCGCCATAATACTGGCCTCCGCTATTACCACCGCCGCTGTATCCACCTGAACCAGCACCGCCGCTCTTAGGCTCAAGAAATTGAACACTTTCAGCTTGAACCTCTGTCACGAAGACACGCTGTCCTTGCTGATTTTCATAGTTTCTTGTCTGCAAACGACCGTCTACACCGGCAAGACTTCCTTTTTTCAAGAAATTAGCCACGTTCTCGGCTTGTCTTCTCCAAGTAACACAGTTAATGAAATCGGCTTCACGCTCTCCAGATTGATTCGTAAACGTACGATTCACAGCTAGAGTAAACGTGGCTACAGCCGCACCATTAGGCGTGTAGCGAAGCTCAGGGTCTTTTGTTAGTCTTCCGACCAATACAACACGGTTTAGCATATTGAAAGACCACCTTTAAATATATATTTCAATGATTTATACTTCTTCTTTAACAACAATGTGGCGAATGATATCGTCACTGATCTTAGCTAAGCGGTCAAATTCTTGAACTGCTGCAGCGTCAGATTGAACGTTTACGATTTGGTAGAAGCCTTCACGGAAATCGTTGATTTCGTATGCAAGACGACGTTTACCCCAATCCTTTGTTCCAGTGATCTCCGCACCGTTAGAAGTTAACACGTTATTGAAACGCTCGATAACTGCTTTTTTAGCCTCATCGTCAACTGTTGGGCGGATGATGTACATAACTTCGTACTTTCTCATCTGATTGCACCTCCTTTTGGTCTAAGCGGCCCTAAACGGGCAAGGAGCAATAAATTATATTACTCACAATTGTATATTATAACAAATTACTTGGCCTATGACAAGAACCTATACGTTAAAACGGAAATGAATGACGTCTCCATCTTTCACTACATATTCTTTACCTTCTAGACGGACTTTTCCTGCCTCTTTTGCAGCAGACATACTTCCGCCAGCTAGTAAATCCTCATAAGCAACTGTTTCAGCACGAATAAATCCACGCTCGAAGTCCGTATGAATGATTCCAGCACATTCTGGTGCCTTCATTCCTTTTTTAAATGTCCAAGCACGTACTTCCTGCTCACCTGCTGTGAAATAAGTAGCTAACCCAAGAAGTGAATAAGACGCTTTGATCAGCTGATCTAAACCTGATTCTTTAATGCCAAGCTCTTCAAGGAACATTTGCTTCTCTTCTCCTTCAAGCTCTGCAATTTCAGACTCAATCTTTGCGCAAACGACGATGACTTCAGCATTTTCACCAGAAGCAAACTCACGGATTTGCTGCACATATTCGTTGCCATCGTGATCCGCTACTTCATCCTCACTCACATTCGCTACATAAAGAACTGGTTTAGATGTCAGTAAATGAAGCTGTTTCACAAGCTTTTGCTGCTCATCCGTAAATTCTACAGATCTTGCCGATTGCCCAGCTTCAAATGCGTGCATTAGCTTCGACAAAATATCAAATTCAGCTACCGCTTCCTTGTCCTTTTGTTTCGCAAGCTTACTCACACGAGCCAAACGCTTTTCAACTGTTTCTACATCAGCCAAAATCAATTCTAAATTAATGGTTTCGATATCCGACACAGGGTCAACCTTACCTGATACGTGTGTGATATTATCATCTGCAAAAGCTCTCACCACATGACAGATCGCATCTACTTGGCGAATGTGAGAAAGGAATTTATTCCCTAAACCTTCACCTTTAGAAGCTCCTTTGACAATACCAGCAATATCAGTGAATTCAAAAGCAGTCGGAACTGTCTTTTTAGGCTGCACCAATTCTGTTAGCTTTTGTAATCTTTCGTCTGGAACTTCTACAATTCCCACGTTTGGATCAATGGTACAAAACGGATAGTTAGCAGACTCCGCTCCAGCCTGTGTAATTGCATTAAATAGCGTTGACTTCCCGACGTTAGGTAAGCCAACAATACCAGCTGTTAAAGCCATTCTTTCATCTCCTCTATATAAAACGTGCTCGTTATACTGCGTAATATGAACCTAGAGCAATTATAAGTAGGTTTACATGAAAAGACAAGCTCACCGTTATGCATTATTAATAGAAGAAACATTGCCAAAAAGAAGAAATCAGTGCTTTAAAACATGAATTTGCATCTGCTTCTTCTATACAAAAGACGAATTTCATCAAAAAAAGCATGAGGCCTACTTAAGCAGTTGGCTCCTCATGCTTGACGAGAATTTTCTTCATTTTTCGTTCAAAGTCTCTTCTTGGAATCATCACGCTGTGTCCACAGCCTTCACATTTAATGCGAATATCCATGCCCAAACGAATGACCTTCCACCGATTGACACCACATGGATGGGGCTTTTTCATCTCTACGACATCGTGTAACCCAAACGCTTTGTCTGCCATCAGCCTTCACCTCTCTTGCTCACTTCATTGAATCTATTGTACAAAAAAACGGCGATGAAGAGCAATGCACAAAACAAAGAGCCTCTTTCAATCGTTCATCCTATTCTTTTTTATAGAAAAAACCCTTCTTTTAGATCATTTTATTTGTGACCAATAGTTACTTAAACTCCGCTTTTTTTCAATATTGTCACAAACACCGTAGGTCAAAAGGTTTTTATTGGTAGATCACTGTGGTTTTTCCATATTTTTTGATTTATGATATCTGCATAAATGTTATGTGAGGGAGCAGGTACGATGGTCAATCGAAAGGATAGATTAACTGATAAAGAATATAAAATCATATCCGATCATGCTGGAAACATAGACAATTACCAGCAGCACCATACGATAGAAATAGGTCAGCAAACGCTCACTGTCCGCGATTTTCTCAAAGTCGATCATCAATTATATGGTTTAACGATGCAGCCGGAACAATCAGATGAGTTCATCGTCGCTTTTCACTGTCCACTGCCAAATCAAACGACAGTGACCTCGCCACAAGATATACACACAGCGGCACAGTCATTGCTCAAAACGGATTATGCCTATCCGATTGAAAAGAAGTCCCTTGAGGGCAATCAAGATCATGCCTTTTTTAAAGGGAAGGAATACATAGAGCAAGTCTGTCAGCAGCATCCAAATGCAGGTATCTATCTCACTGGACAAGCACTTGCCGGTGCTGTTTGTGCTTATGTTGCAACAGAACAGCCAGCTGTCAAAAAAGCCGTCACCTTTGATAGCCCAAATATATGGAGCAGTCTGTCGCCTTCAATTCAGCAGAAGGCACAGCAAGGTCAATATACACGAGTATTGACTGAATATATTCAACCTAGTCATTATGTCGGTTTACTCAATCGTCAAGATCATGGGGTTGGTCAAGTGAAGTACACCGTACCACCAAGGCAGCAAGACGCCGCCCAAGAATCCGTTAGATATAAAAAAAGAGAAATTGACACCTTTTTAAAATCAGCTTTTTCGTCTATGAATATAGAATGGAACGAATCCTTTGATACAAACGCTTTTTTAGCTCTTATTTCTGGGAGCTATAAAGTAAATGGGTATTCATTCCATAAAGATGGATCTGCCCGTATGTTAGATGAACAGCTTGATCATAATACAAGTTTTACAGCTATGCTGTTGCAAGAAATTCATTCTGGACGTGCATATGCACAAAGCGGTCTTGAAATTATCATAAAATCCCATTTACTGAAAAACTCATCCTACGATCTTCAGAGCATTATTGAACATGAAGTTCACACTGTATTTGAGAGAATCGATGGGATCGATGAAAGTGTAAAAGACGCCGTCCAGCATGTAAAACAAGAGCTAAAAGGACTCGTCGGCTTTGGCCACTATGATTTATTAAGTCCTAGTGATGTGGAAGCTTTGGTAGAGGAAGTGAGGATGGAACAACATCATTCCTCCTTTTATTCACACGACAAACAGCTTAATGCCCTGTACACCCTAAGAGATTACGAACAGGAACTTTCTACCCTTTCAAGACATATGTACACAATGGGTGATGACTACGCCAAGGCAGATAGACGCCTTGCAGTACAAATGGGTATTCATTAAGAAAGGAGTCACGGCATGATCAATCAAAATAAGCCTCCTAGTGACGCCCAGCGTTTCTTGCAAAATGTAAGTGCTCGCCGCTCCATGTCTGTCTTCGAAAATCAATCGGCACCGCACACACAAACGCAGTCCCCTGAAGAAATGGCTGCGATACAAGCCATGCGCAGAGAAGGACAGCGAAAGGATCTAAAACGGCTGCTCAAAATGCGGCTGCATGATGAATTATCAAACACTCGCGTGCACTTGGAGTATCAATTGGCAAAAACAGAAGACATGATCAACCAGACAACCATTGTCAAACAACACATTTCCCAGCATTTAAAGGGACAAGCCATTTCAGAATTAGAAGAACGCCTTCAGCGTCTCAAGCAAATGCCCGTCTATGATGATATTAAGGAAGCCATTGATTCAATTCGGATAAAATAAGCACAGCTCTAACAAAGAGATGTGCTTATTTTATTTTATCAATATAATTTTTAGAGCGGGAAAATATCTTTTTACTTAAAATCGGATATAGCATTAAACAGACAAGCAAATAAAGATTCAATAAACTATATATCGGATACAAGAAAGCAATCAAATCTGCAAATCCAAGTGATGTCAAAGGCGCCATCAAAAGAAGCATCACCAGCACAACCAGCCAGCGAGGCAATCGTACAAGAGAGAGCATTCGGCTGGATAGACCAAATAAACCAGCGGCTGTCGTCGTATAAATGGCTAGACAAAGGACAACAGTCATAAACACAAACAATGACGTTGGCGCCCCTTCTAATACTGTAAACAAAGGAATGCCCTCTGCTGATAGGCTCCCAGATATATCAACTAGTATTTCGTTATATACGTACGAGATCACTCCAAAAATGAGACCGCTTAATATACTCGCCACTTTGGCCTCTCCAAGTCCCTTCATTTCTTTCCCAACCGAAGACAGCACGGCCACAACAGATAATATATTCAAAGAAGCAAAGACAATGCTGGCAGGCCAATTGTACTGCTGCCCAAAATCAATCCGCCACATATGATCATGGTTCATATAATAAAAAACAAACGCATAGATGAGACCCGCCACCAAAATTGGTATAATGAAAGCATTCACAGATAAGAGCCCTTTCACATCCCAGAAAAAAATCATAAATGAAAACAGACAAAATGCACCGATACCCACCCAAAATGGCACATGATACATCTCGAGCGTCACCCCGCCACCGGCAATCATGACCGTCGTTGTCGTGAATAAATAAAGGACAATTAAAACGTCATACACTTTAGCCAGCCATGGACCGACAAGCCGCTCTAGCACTGGCACAAAGTGATCGGCACGCACCTCATAACTGATTTTCAACACCACATAGGTAGACAGCATAAACATCAATGTAAACAGTAGAATGGCTAGTCCGCTATCAATGCCAAAAAACTGCCAAATTTCTTGGCCGGAAGCATACCCCGCCCCTATTAAGCTTCCTAAAATTAAAAGCGTCCACCTTGAACCAGCCTTCCACACAAACATCACCTCATAGGTATAGAATTAAGCTTGTTTCCGTATACTGTTACTAACTACTATGACAAGGAAGTGAGACCTATGAATAGCAAGAACGGTCTTTTTTTTAGAAATAGGGTGAAAGAATACGTGTCCCATACGGATACAAATGCCATTCAACAACTTAAAAGTATTTTATTCTCGCATCTTCAGAAAGCAGGAAAAAGACCCGTTGCCATTGTTTGTATTGGCACCGACCGCTCAACTGGCGACTCTCTAGGTCCACTTGTTGGTGCAAAGCTTTCCGGTCTGGATTTGAAAAAGCTTCATGTATATGGAACACTCTCTGACCCAGTTCATGCTGTCAATCTAAAAGAAAAGCTCGCTGAAATTGAACAAGCTCATAAACATCCGTTTATTGTGGCGATTGATGCCTGTTTAGGCAGAGTGAAAAGTGTAGGTTCCTTCCAAATTGGAGATGGGCCGTTAAAGCCAGGAGCAGGCGTACAAAAGGAGCTGCCAGAGGTAGGAGATATTCATATTAATGGGATCGTCAATGTGAGCGGCTTTATGGAATACTTCGTTCTCCAAAACACCCGTCTCCATCTTGTCATGTCTATGGCCAATACACTTTCTGAAAGTCTATCTCACATTGATCAAATGGATTGGACAAGAGAAAAAAACCGGTCTCTTTTCTCCCCTATTCAAAATATCACTGGGAGAATATAAAAAAGACCATCTCGTATCAAGATGGTCACTCTGCTGATTCTCTCGTAGAAAGCAATTCGAGAATTCTTTCTAAATCTTCGTTAGAGAGAAATTCAATCTCTATTTTCCCTTTTTTCTTCTGTTTCTTGATCGTCACTGAAGTACCAAAGTAGTTTTGTAAGAAAGACTCTCTTTCTTTCAAGATTCGATCCTTTGGTGCTTCTTGTTTCTTTGTTTCACGTGGAACATTTTCGTTTAACTGCTGAACAAGTTTCTCAACCTGACGTACGTTTAACCCCTCATCCACGATTTTCTTAACCAATGGCGCCAGCTTCTTTTTGTTTTTCAAGCTAAGCAATGTTCTTCCATGTCCCATCGATAGCGCTCCATCAGCAATCAGCTTTTGTACTTCATCTGGTAAAGTCAAAAGACGGAGGTGGTTCGCAATATGCGGTCTGCTTTTGCCTAATCGCTTCGCTAATTCCTCTTGCGTCACACTGAGGTGATCTAGCAAAGAGGCATAGGCTTCCGCTTCTTCCAATGGAGATAAATCTTCACGCTGCAGGTTTTCTAAAAGGGCAATCTCTCTCATCAGCGTTTCTGAAAATTCTCTAACGATTGCAGGAATCGTTGTCAGACCAGCTTGTTGTGCTGCACGGAAACGGCGCTCGCCTGCTACAATGTCATAGCCTTTAATCGATTTACGGACAATGATCGGCTGTAAAACACCGTGCTGCTGAATGGATTCTTTGAGATCAGACAATGCATCATCATCAAACGTTTTCCTTGGCTGATATGGATTCGGACGCAGATCCTTTAATTTGATTTCTTCGACAGATTCTTCATTTGAGTCTACATTGTTAAATAGTGCATTAATACCCTTTCCAAGACCTTTAGCCATTCGCATCCACTTCCTTTGCTAAGTCTAAATAGACATCTGCACCTCTTGAACGTGGATCATACAAGATAATCGGCTTCCCATGACTAGGCGCTTCACTCAGTCTTACATTCCGCGGAATCACGGTCTGATAGACTTTATCTCTAAAGTATTTCTTCACTTCTTCGATGACCTGAATCCCAAGATTTGTACGTGCATCAAGCATTGTCAATAAGACACCTTCAATGGCAAGATCCGTATTTAAATGCTTCTGCACGAGACGAACTGTATTTAACAATTGACTCAAACCTTCAAGCGCATAATATTCGCACTGTACAGGTATTAAAACGGAATCGGATGCAGTTAACGCATTAATCGTCAGCAATCCAAGTGATGGCGGGCAGTCAATAATCATATAATCATAATTTTGTTTCACAGATTCAAGTGCTCTCTTCAGCCTCACTTCACGTGAGATCGTAGGCACAAGCTCTATTTCTGCCCCTGCAAGCTGTATCGTCGCAGGAATAACATCAAGATTTTCGACCTCTGTCGTTTTAATGACATCTAGAACATCTGCATCATCAACTAAAATATCGTACACACATTTCTCTACGTCGGCCTTCTCAATACCAATACCACTCGTGGCATTGCCCTGCGGATCAATATCAACTAACAACACTCGCTTGCCTATGTATGCTAAACACGCACCCAAATTAACAGAAGTTGTCGTCTTCCCAACGCCGCCCTTCTGGTTGGTAATCGCTATGATTTTTCCCACGATGTCACCCACTTTCAACTTAACAAGTTTCTCATTCATTCATACTTCCTATTCTATCAAAAAAAGTATGAAACGTTTGCTTTTTTTGTTTCTCTATTATAAATTCGTCAGCAAATACCTATTTTCGTACTCGAATGAACGAAAATAGGCACAATGAAAAATATATTGATATATCTTTTTCAAGGATTGTCTATACATAAAAAACCCTCACTTCCATCAAAGTGAGGGTTACATATCAAAAATTTAATCCACCAATTTTACGGCCTTCGTTCACAATGACCTTAGGAGTCACTGTATGATAGTTTCTCTTTTTTAAGAAACCATAGGGGGTTTTAATGGTAAATGTCGCTTGTCCTAAAGCGTCACCTGTTTTGGCATAGGCCTGCCACACAATTTTTGAACAATACGTCGGATCGAGTGATTGGATGGACATAGTGATGGAGTATCGCGCCTTTGGATGTGCTGTCACATAATCATGTGCCCATTCCCCTGCTAGATCTGCTGTTTCCTCTTGATTGATTCGAATGACCTTCGTATTGGCACTATAACGAAACCAACTTTGAATGGAATCAAGTTCAGGATGCTGTCGAAACCCTGGAATGGAAGCATATTTTTTTTCATTAATGACGATACCTGCATGACCTATTAAACCATTCAAAGCGCCAGTGCTTGTCACCAATATATCCCCTTTTTTAGGCATAATATCAGTACCAGGGTACGGCTTTCCTAAAAGATGCTTGATGGTGTGCGGCTTTTCATCCGTCACCATCTCATCCTGCTTATTTTGCCGTAAGCCATAGTCCTTCAAATCATCGTCAGCTGAAATCAATTCGATCGTATCGTCCTGAGACGCTTGATCTTGATTTAATTGCTGTACAGTGACCTCCTTAGACACAGCACCTTGTTTCTTCAGAACGTTCAGTTCTTTTTTGGTCACCGGGTTTTCTTCGGCAGGAGCTGATGATGAATTCACAGCAAATACCATGGTTTCATTTGTTGAAAGAGAAAAAGAAAATAGTAAATAACAGATAATAGCAAAAGTAGTCTTTTTCATTTTCATCGAGTAGTTGTCACCTCCTTCCTACTATGAAAATCATATTTTACCAATTTATATATAATAAGTAAATATCAAGCATGTAGAAAATAAAGCAACAAAAAAAGCTGACGAGTGGCTCTCATCAGCTTTTTTCTATTTAGGAATTCGAATCGTCAATTGGATAAATTCCTCAAATTCTTCTTCCTCGGTATTTATTTTAAGTCCGCTGTCTTCAACCATATGGAGAGACTGACGAATGGTATTCATCGCAATTCGTGTATCACGGCTAAACGCCTTACGTTTTGGCTTCGGTTTGCGATCTGTTTTTTGTTCAAGCATCTTCACTACACGCTCTTCAGTTTGTTTCACATTGAGCTGCTTTTCGATGATTTCCTGCAATAGCGTGATTTGTAATTCTGGAAGCTTTAGGGGTACAAGTGAACGGGCATGCCTTTCAGAGATTTTTTTCTCTAAAATGGCCTGTTGTACCTCTTCAGGCAACTTTAAAAGTCTTAATTTGTTTGCAACAGTTGATTGTCCCTTGCCTAAGCGCTGAGCAAGCGCCTCCTGTGTTAAATCATGAAGCTCTAATAGACGTGCATAAGCATGAGCTTCTTCAATAGCAGAGAGCTCTTCCCTTTGCAAATTTTCAATCAATGCAACAGATGCCGTTTCCGTATCAGTAAAATCTTTTATAATAGCGGGGATTTTCTCCCATTGAAGAGTCTGTACCGCTCTCCAACGTCTTTCGCCGGCGATCAGTTCATATTTACCTTCTTCTTCTGTTGGTCTGACAACAATAGGTTGGATAATGCCATGGGTATGAATCGTCGTGGCCAGCTCTTGTATCTTTTCTTCTGAAAAAATGGTGCGTGGCTGAAAACGGTTTGGCAAAATTGTGTCGACCGGGAGCTCCTGTATCTCTTCCTTTAATGTATCATGCTCAGCAATCTCTGCCTCTATTTCGGTTTCACGCTCAGGATGTTCTTTGTCACCAAGCCCGAAGAAGCGTGAGAGTGAATGCTTCATGAACCTACACCACCTTTAAAAACTACCTTTTTATAATTCTATTTTCTCATGTTTTTTCCTTCTGTAAAATCTTAAATATTGAAGAAAAACCGACCTTTTACATGATCAACCTTCTATTGGTGATTTATTAGGTGTTCCTGGTTTTCTAGGATATTTTTTTGGTGTTTGTTTCTTCTTTTCAATGACAATGATGTTCCGTTCGCTTTCTTCTAAAGGAAGAACAAAGGAATGCTTTTCAATAACCTCTCCCCCGAGGACAGTAACGGCTTTTTTCCCTGCTTGCATTTCTTCGTCAGCAGCAGATGCTTTTAATGCCACAAACAAGCCTTCCTTTTTTACAAGGGGCAGACATAGTTCGCTCAAGACGGATAAACGTGCAACCGCTCTAGCAGTGACAAGATCATAGCTTTCACGCTTTTCCTTACGCTGTCCAAACGTTTCCGCACGATCATGATAAAAAGTAGTATCTTGTAAGTTTAACCCTTTTGCTAACTCATTGAGAAACGTAATTCGTTTCTGAAGAGAATCAACAATGGTCACATGTAGATGAGGGAAGCAAATTTTAAGAGGAATGCTTGGGAAACCAGCACCAGCTCCAATATCACAAATCGTTGTCACTTTGTGAAAATCAATAAAAAATGCTGCTGAAATTGAATCATAAAAATGCTTTAAATACACTTCTTCCTTTTCAGTAATGGACGTTAAATTCATCTTCTCGTTCCATTCTACAAGCATGTGGAAGTAAGTTTCAAATTGTTCAAGCTGCACAGGAGAAAGGGCCATCCCTTTCTCCTCTAGTGCTGCTGTAAATTGTTCAATGTTCATGCCGACATCCTTTCTATTCTGCTATCTTCGCAATACGTCCCTGCTCTAAATACACTAAAAGGATAGAAATATCAGCAGGGTTAACGCCTGAAATACGAGAAGCCTGTGCAACAGAAAGCGGTCGGACTTCTTTCAGTTTTTGTTTCGCTTCAGTTGCAATTCCTTTAATGGCATCATAATCAATACGATCAGGAATCTTTTTATTCTCCATTTTTTTCAGCTTTTCTACTTGTTGGAGTGACTTTTCAATATAGCCTTCGTATTTAATTTGGATCTCTACTTGCTCACTCACATCAGAAGGAAGCAGTGTTTCAGCAGGAGCTAATGTCACGACAGATTCATAGTTCATTTCTGGACGTTTCATCAAATCACTTGCACGTATACCGTCCTTAAGCTCACTTCCACCTAATGAACGAATAAATTCTTGTGTTTCTGCTGTAGGTTTGATGATGACAGAATATAAACGTTTTTTCTCTGCTTCAATGGCTTCTTTTTTCTGCTGGAATGCTTGGAATCTTTCTTCGGAAATTAATCCAATATGATGGCCAAGTTCAGTTAATCTTAAGTCCGCATTGTCATGACGAAGAAGCAGGCGATACTCTGCACGGGATGTCAAAAGACGATAAGGTTCATTTGTTCCTTTTGTGACAAGGTCATCAATGAGAACACCGATATATGCATCAGATCGGCTTAAAATGACTTCTTCTTTACCCAATGCTTTTCTTCCTGCATTAATACCTGCCATAATTCCTTGACCTGCTGCTTCCTCATAACCAGACGTACCATTAATTTGACCGGCTGTATATAATCCAGAAATTTTCTTCGTCTCAAGTGTAGGCCACAACTGAGTAGGTACAATTGCATCATACTCGATGGCGTAACCCGCTCTCATCATTTGTACATTTTCAAGTCCTGGGATGGTTGAAAGCATACGCTGCTGTACATCCTCCGGAAGACTTGTAGACAACCCTTGAACATAAACTTCCTGCGTATTACGACCTTCTGGCTCTAAGAAAATTTGATGTCTCGGTTTGTCATTGAAACGAACCACTTTATCTTCAATAGATGGACAGTATCTAGGACCAGTTCCTTTAATCATACCTGAATACATTGGAGAACGGTGAAGATTCTCATCAATAATTTGATGTGTTTCTAAACTCGTATATGTTAACCAGCATGGCAGCTGATCTGTGATATATTCAACCGTTTCATAGGAGAACGCCCGCGGGACATCATCACCTGGTTGAATTTCTGTTTTACTATAGTCAATCGAGTGACTATTCACTCGAGGAGGTGTTCCTGTTTTAAAACGAACCAAATCGAACCCTAACTCTGCTAGGTGATCCGATAATTTGATTGATGGCTGCTGGTTATTAGGACCACTTGAATACGATAGATCCCCTAAAATAATGCGGCCTTTTAAGAAAGTCCCAGTCGTTAACACAACAGACTTCGCACGATAATTCGCACCTGTTTGTGTAACAACACCTTTACATTCATCATCTTCTACAATTAAATGATCCACCATACCTTGCAGCATGGTCAAGTTTGGTTCATTTTCCATTGTTTTTTTCATTTCATGCTGATATTGGAACTTATCTGCTTGCGCTCTTAACGCACGGACAGCAGGTCCTTTCCCCGTATTCAGCATGCGCATTTGAATATGCGTCTTATCTATATTTCGTGCCATTTCTCCGCCTAGTGCATCAATTTCTCTGACGACAATCCCTTTTGCAGGGCCGCCTACGGACGGATTACATGGCATAAAAGCAACCATATCGAGGTTGATAGTCAATACAAGTGTTTTAGCGCCCTGTCTTGCAGAAGCAAGAGCAGCCTCAACTCCAGCATGACCGGCACCCACGACGATTACGTCATAATTGCCAGCTTCATAACCCATTTCTTATGTTCCTCCCTTTACTTTCCTAAACAGAATTGAGAGAATAACTGATCAATCAAACTTTCATGAACAGCATCCCCAATAATTTCACCTAGCTGTTCCCAGCAGCGTGTTAAATCTATTTGAACAATGTCGATCGGTATATCCATTTCAATTCCTTCAAGAGCATCCTCAATAGATTGTTTTGCTGCCTGAAGGAGAGCAATATGCCTTGTATTACTTACATACGTTAAATCTCCACTTTCAATTGAGCCAGTGAAGAACAATGATTGAATCGCCATTTCAAGCTCATCAATGCCTTTTTCTTGTAATAATGATGTGGTGACCACCGGACGATCCTTCGCTAACTGCTTGACCTTATCTACATCAAGCTTAGGCTCAAGATCTGTCTTATTCACAATTACGATGATATCCATACCTGAGACAGCCTCAAAAAGCTTTATATCTTCTTCTGATAATTCTTCGCTATAATTGAGCACGAGTAAAATCAAGTCAGCTTCTTTTAAGACCTGTCTAGACCGTTCAACCCCTATACGCTCAACAATGTCCTCAGTCTCACGTATCCCAGCAGTATCAACTAGACGAAGAGGTACACCTCTTACATTCACATATTCCTCAATGACATCTCTCGTAGTTCCAGGAATATCTGTCACAATCGCCTTTGTTTCCTGTACAAGACTATTCAACAAGGAAGACTTTCCAACATTCGGCCTTCCTATAATCACAGTAGATAAGCCCTCTCGAAGAATTTTCCCCTGCTGAGAAGTCATGAGCAGCGACTCAATTTCTTTTTTGACCGATGTCGCTTTTTCCACTAAAACGCGATGTGTCATTTCTTCAACATCGTCATACTCAGGATAATCAATATTGACTTCTACATGCGCCAGTGTTTCCAGGATCTCGCCGCGCAGCCGCTGTATCAAACCGGAAAGGCGTCCCTCCATTTGAGTAATTGCTACGTTCATCGCACGATCTGTCTTTGCCCGAATCAAGTCCATGACGGCCTCTGCTTGCGAAAGATCTATTCTTCCATTTAAGAAAGCACGTTTTGTGAACTCACCTGGCTCCGCTAATCTTGCTCCTTCTCTTAAAGCAAGCTGCAATACTTTATTGACCGTAACAATTCCGCCATGGCAGTTGATCTCAATAACGTCTTCTCTCGTAAATGTTTTTGGCGCTCGTAGTACTGACACCATGACCTCTTCTATTACTTGATCAGTACTTGAATCTACAATATGACCATAATGAATGGTATGAGAATCCACTGAAACAAGTTTTTTCTCCTTCGGCCCTCTATACATCCGATCAGCGATTTGTACCGCATCAGGCCCGCTTAAACGAATAATCGCAATTGCTCCTTCACCCATCGGCGTAGAAATTGCTGCAATTGTATCCATTTCTCATTCACCTCTTTCTCTAATTAATAGACATTCTTTATCTATTAAATGGACATTGTCCATCTCTATATCAAAAACGCTTAATCCAAAATTTAAAGATACCATAAATGAAAGCGAAGTGAAAGTGTTCCAAATCTAATTATCCACAGCTTTACATCCTATCTATTTTAACACTTAACTTATCCACATGTGAATAACGACGTTCTTCACTTATCTTCACATCTTACACCGAAAACCAATAAATTTAAACGCCTTGCTCCTCTTACTGACTTGTAAAAATGGCATTTTCCATTCATTTCACACACTAACTTTTTAGAAATAAAGGATGAATCTGCTATAGAAAGACAATTTTTCAATAAAAAAAGACTAAAATCCAGCTTTGCTGAATCTTAGCCTTTCTGCTATTTTTTATACAGCACCACAACATGACGTTTACTGCCTGTATCTTCCGATGCTGTTGCAAGTTCCTTAGAAAATGCGGCAATTGTATCATGAATCACTTTTCGTTCATTCGAAGGCATCGGTTCTAAATGAACCTTTCTCTTCGTTTTTAAAACTCGGTTTGCTGTCTTGAGAGCATATTGTTCAAGTGCTTCTTGTCGCTTCTTCCTATAATCTCCAATATCAATGGTAATATGATGATACTGATCAGAATAACGATTAAACACTAACTGTACCAATGTTTCTAAAGAGTACAAAGTTTGTCCTCTTTTTCCAATCATTAATGACGTTTTATCTCCATCAATGTGGAAAGCAATCTTTTTCGGTTCCTGTTTGGAAATAATCTTCGCTTTAGGATCAATGGATTTAACAATATTATCTAAATACTGTGTAGCTAATTTAAGAGCATTTCTCTTTTCTATCAATTTGACTACAGCTTGTCTTTTACCAAATAATCCCAAAAAACCTTTATTTCCTTCGTCTACTATCTTGATATCTACTTCTTCTTTTAGAAGCTGAATTTGTTTAAGTCCGGAATCTACTGCTTCTTCGATTGTGCGACCGACAGCAGTTATTTCCTTCATTTTTTATTCCCGCCAGCGTTTTCTTTTGTATCTAATTTTACTTGAGGTGTTTTAATCACTAAAGTTTGAATGATCATGAAAATATTCCCTACAACCCAGTACAATGAAAGTGCGGCTGGGAAACTAATAGCAAATACAATAATCATAATCGGCATCACCCATAGCATAATAGCCATTTGAGGGTTGTCCGAAGGATTTCCTGCCATCATCAGCTTTTGCTGAATGAAAGTCGCGACACCCGCAATAATTGGTAATAAGAACAACGGATCTGGACTACCTAAGTCAAACCATAAGAATGTATGCTTTTTAATTTCTGCTGTTCTCATAATCGCATGGTAAAAACCAATTAGAATTGGCATCTGAATTAAAATTGGGAAACAGCCAGCTAAAGGATTGACACCATTTTTTTGGAAAAGGGCCATTGTTTCCTGTTGAAGCTGCTGTTGAGTTTTTTGATCTTTAGAGCTATATTTTTCACGAAGCTTTTTCAATTCAGGCTGCAATGCTTGCATCGCTTTTGTACTTCTTAACTGCTTAATCATTAATGGTAAAATGAGCAAGCGGATTAACAGTGTAACAATAATGATCGCAACACCGTAGTTTTCACCAGTCAAATTCGCCATGTACGTGATTAATTGAGATAGAGGGTACACAATATACGAATTCCAAAATCCCTTACTATCTGATGTGATTGGTTCATTGATTTGTGTACAACCAGCCAATAGAACCAACACGCCAATCAAGCTAAATATTAGTAATAATCGCCTTTTCAACAAGATTCCTCCCATTACTTCAAACTTTATTTAAGTTGGAATTGATTACGAAAGTGACTCACCTAATCAGTATGGTAACATTTTTTCATTACAAAGTGGTGGTTTCATTTTAATTCACTAGATGAAGGAAGCGCTTTTAAAAATTGATTCAACGAAAGTTTCTATTACGAAGACTTTTTCGGTTGTTGTTGATAAACAGCGGATTTTCTAAATAAATGTTGGAGAGACTTCTTTGTTTCTTCAAAGGTCAATTCACTCGCTGGTTTTCGTGCAATGACAATGTAGTCTTTTTCTTGCTTTAACTTATGACCTTCCTCTAAAAACACTTGGCGGACCAGTCGTTTAATTCGATTTCTCATGACTGCATTACCAATTTTCTTACTGACAGACAATCCTAAACGAAGTTCATCTTGATTTGGTTGATCCAGCTGGTAAATAACGAATTGGCGATTCGCCATTGATTGACCTTTTTTGAACACTTTTTGAAACTCTTCATTTTTTTTTAGCCTGTTTCGCTTCTTCATGTTTTCTTCCACTCCGATAAAAACTGACAGTTCATTTACGATTTTATGTAAAAAAGACCACTGACATTATTCAGTGGCCTAAGCTGATAATTTTTTTCTACCTTTGCTGCGGCGTCGCTTTAAAACTAGACGTCCGTTTTTAGAACTCATACGGCTGCGGAAGCCATGAACTTTACTACGCTTACGGTTATTTGGTTGAAACGTTCTTTTCATTTATGACACCTCCCTGAGGAATAGCTGTTTAAGACAGTCTAACTCATTATATTTGTGTAACCCATCGATTGTCAATATCAATGATAAAACTCTTATTATCAACCTTATAAGCATAACATAAGTTATCAAACGAAGAAACCTTCTTTTTCAGTTTCCAGCATTTTATTCTTTTTTTCCTCCTAAAAGGCCTTCAAATCTAGAGTGTGGATACTTTTCCGGCACATTTAGACTATCCACACCCATTATCGACATTTTTTTCACACAAATAACCGATGTGGATAATTATTTTTCAACAGGATGTAAAGTGTGTGGATAAGTTTGTGACACCCATTGCGCCATCTCGTTTATTTTGATATTATATTTGTGTTTTAACTCTTAATTACTTATCTGACCTATTTATGTTATCCACAAATTGTGGATAAGCTGTGGAAAGTTATTACACAGGGTGTTGAATTGTTTATCCACAGACTGTGTAATTTGTCGAAAAGACGTTTTTCTACTATATTAATTGTTTTCAACAACGTATGTGCACGAATGGTTATGACCATTTGCTCTTTTTCGTGTTCTATAACAGTTTGATACTGGTCATTTTAAAAAGAAAAGGAGGGGGGAGAAGCCTT